>DATAFH010000001.1:0-10540 GCA_036257565.1 Solirubrobacteraceae bacterium
GCGCTTGGAAGCGCTTCCACGTCGGCCCTCCCCTCGAGGCCCTGCTGAGCCAGGACCGTCTCCGCCGCGGTCAGGCGGAGCTGCTCGGCGATGAACGACACGCCGAGCGGCACGAGGCCATAGACGAGGTGCAGCTCGGGCAGGTCGCGGCCGGCGAGCAGGAGGATCCCGCCGTCCGCCGCCTGCAGGACGACGAGCGCCTGGCCGGCGCGCAGCAGCGGCCAGAAGCCGGGTGCGTCGCGCCCGTGCCACCAGCACCACGCGCCCCAGGTGCCGGCCGCCGCGTTGACGGCGATCAGCGCGACCGCGAGTCCGACATGGACGGTGGTCACGTGCGGTAGCCCCCGCGAAACCACAGCAGCGGCCGGCCGTCGCCGGCCTCCGCGGCCTCGACGGCGCCGATGCCGATCGTGTGGTCGCCACCGGGGATCAGGCGCTCGAGCCGGCAGCCGACCCACGCCAGCGCGTCCTCGATCACCGGGATGCCGTCGTGCACGGTGTGGGGGACGCCGGCGAACTTCTCGCTCTCGGGCCGCTTGGAGGCGAACAGCCGCGCCAGCTCTTCCTGGCCCGCGTGGAGGACGTTGACGCCGAAGCGCCCGGTCTCGCGGATGGCCGGCAGCGTGCGGGCCTCGTTGTCGAACGCGACGAGCAGCAGCAGGGGGTCGAGCGACAGCGAGGCGACCGCGTTGGCCGTCATGCCGACCGGCCCTTCGGGCGTGGTGGCGGTCACCACCGTCACGCCGGTGGCGAAGTGGCCCATCACGGAGCGGAAGCGGACGGGGTCGACGTTCCTCATCGGCGGCCGATTGTTCCGTATGCTTGCCACCTTCATGGCTCGCTCTCGCCGCCGACTCGTGACCGCCGCCGTGACGGTGACCGCCGCGCTGGCCCTCGGCGCGTGCGGCGAGGAGGGGATCCAGCTCGCCCAGGACGACCCGAACTACGAGGGCGCCCAGATCTTCAACGAGAACTGCGCGGGCTGCCACTCGCTCGAGGCGGCAGGCGCCCACGGCTCGAACACGACCGTCAAGACGCGCGAGATCAAGGACGGGCCGAGCTTCAATGAGCGCGTGGAGACCGAGGAGGACGTGCTCTACGCGATCCGCAACGGCGGGTTCTCCTCCGGGCCGATGCCCCAGAACATCGTGACCGGCGAGCAGGCCGAGAAGGTGGCCGCGTTCGTGGCCGAGTACTCCGGGGGCGGGGCCGATCGGCCCGCCACCCCGAGCAACTCCTCCCGCTAGGGGTGCTCGACCTCAAGCAGCTGCGCCGTGACCCGGAGCCCGCGCGGGCCGCGCTGGCACGGCGTCGCGACGGCTCCGAGGCCCGGCTCGACCGCGTGCTCGAGCTCGACGAGCGCACGCGCGCGCTGCGCCCGGAGACCGAGGCACTGCGGGCGCGCCAGAACGAGGCCTCGAAGGCGATCGGGCGCGCCAAGCAGGAGGGCCGCGACGCCGCCGGCGAGATCGCCGAGATGCAGGAGGTCGCCCAGCGGGTGCGAGAGCTCGGCCAGGAGCTGGCGGAGGCCGACGCGGAGCTGCAGGCCGCGCTCGAGACGCTCCCCAACCCGCCCGACCCGACGGCCGCAGATGCCGACACCACGCTGCGGGAGGTGGGCACCGTCCGCGAGGGCGGCCGCGACCACCTCGACCTCGCGGGCCGCATGATCGACATGGAGGCCGGCTCACGGGTGGCCGGCTCGCGGTTCGCCTACCTGCGCGGCGACCTCGTGCTCGTCGAGCTGGCGCTCGTGCAGTGGGCGCTGGCGCAGCTCGTCGAGCGTGGCTTCGAGCCGGTCGTCCCACCCGTCCTCGTGCGCGAGGAGGCGCTCTACGGGACCGGGTTCCTGCCCGACACCGAGCAGCAGATCTACCGGCTGCCCGACGACGACCTCTACCTCGTTGGCACCAGCGAGGTCCCGCTCGCCTCCCTCCACGGCGGCGAGATCCTCGACGCCGGCTCGCTGCCGCGCCGCTACGCGGGCGTCTCTCCGTGCTTCCGGCGCGAGGCGGGCGCGGCCGGGCGCGACACCCGCGGCATCTTCCGCGTGCACCAGTTCGACAAGGTCGAGATGTTCAGCTTCGTCGAGCCCGAGGCGTCGCCGCACGAGCACGACCTGCTGCTCTCGATCGAGGAGTCGCTCCTGCAGCAGCTCGGCATCCCGTACCGCGTGGTGAACATCGGCGCGGACGACCTCGGCACCTCGGCCGCCAAGAAGTACGACCTCGAGGCCTGGATGCCGAGCCAGGGCCGCTACCGCGAGGTCACGTCGACCTCCAACACGACCGACTTCCAGGCGCGGAGACTGAACATTCGCCACCGCGACGAGGACGGCCGGCCGCGGTACGTGCACACGCTGAACGGCACGGCGGTCACCTGGCGGCACCTGATCGCGCTGCTCGAGAACCACCAGCGCGAGGACGGGAGCGTGGAGGTGCCCGAGGTGCTCCAGCGATGGGGTGCGCCGGCCGTCCTGCGGGTAGACGATCCCGCGTGACCGAGACCCCGATCACCCCCGAGGACTCGGACATCCCGGACGAGCCGCCCGACCCGGACGCCGTCGATCCCGAGGTCGACGACCAGCCGCTCGGCCCGCCGGCCGAGCTCGACGACGACGAGGCGCCGTTGCCCGGCCTGCCCGAGAACGAGCCGCCTCAAGCTGACTGATTCACGCCGGCGAACGTCACGGGCAGCTGGGTAGGCAGGTGGCGGGGTCGGGGCGGTCGTGAGGGTGCATTTCGTCGACTTCGAGACGTTTCCGCTCGCGAGGTCGACGTTAGGTCCCTATAGGGTGCATTTCGTCGACCTCACGAAAATGGCCATGGCGAGGTCGACGTTATGCACCCTCCTCGCGGCTGGCTCCTCAACCTCCCTACCCAGCCGCAGTCGACGTTCGTCCACCCCCCTACCCATCCGTCTAGGGCCACGCCGCAGCACCGCCACTACAACCGGCCGCGGTGGCACGGAGGCTGCTCCGATACGGCGGGCTGGTGGCGATCGTGGTGTTCCTGTGGACCGCGGCGCCCGCGGCGGCGGGGATCGATCCCGTCGACCCGGCCTTTGACGACTCGGCGCTGATCACCGGCCTCGAGCGCCCGACCGCCGTGCGCTTCGCGCCTGAGCCCGACGGGCGCCTCTTCGTGGCCGAGAAGGGCGGCACCGTCAAGGCCTTCGACGGGCCGCTGGATCCGACCCCGACGCCGGTCATCGATCTCAGCGACGAGGTGAACGACTTCTGGGACCGCGGCCTGCTCGGCATGGCGCTCGACCCGCAGTTCGCCGAGCTCGGCGGCGCCAAGCGGCGGATCTGGCTGCTGTACGCGCGCGACGGCGACGCCGCGCACCCGCCGCCGCGCTGGAACGACCACTGCCCCGACCCGCCCGACGGCCCGGGCGCCACCGACTCCGGCTGCGTCATCACCGCCCGGCTCGTCTACGTGACGCTCGACGCGCTGGGCGTGGCCGGCGACCCGGTCCCCGTGCTCGAGAACGAGTGGTGCGCGCAGTTCCCGAGCCACACGATCGGCACCGTCGCCTTCGGGCCCGACGGGATGCTGTACGTGGGCGCGGGCGACGGCGCGAGCTTCTCGACGGTCGACGAGGGGCAGTTCGGCGGCCAGGGCGGCGTCCCGATGAACCCGTGCAACGACGCCGCCGGCGAGGGCGGCGCGCTGCGCGCCCAGGACGCCCGCACGCCGGCCGATGGTCAGACGCTCTCGGGGACGATCATCCGCGTCGACCCGCTGACCGGGGCCGCGGCGCCGGGGAACCCGCACGCCGGCGCTGCCGACGCGAACCGCCGGCGCGTCATCGCGTACGGCATGCGCAACCCGTTCCGGTTCGCGTTCCGCCCCGGCACGCCCGAGTTGTGGGTGGGCGACGTGGGCTGGTACCGCCACGAGGAGATCAACCGCGTCGACACCGGCGACGCGGATGCCGAGAACCTCGGCTGGCCGTGCTCCGAGGGCCACGAGGCGACCGAGTACAAGAGCCTCGGGATCTGCGCGTCGCTGGGGACGGGCGACGTCACGCCGCCGGTGTTCTCCTACGACCACGGCGACGAGGCCGCGCCCGCGGACGGCTGCCGCGCCGACTCCGGCTCGTCGATCTCCGGCATCGCCTTCAACACCGCGGACGCGTTCCCGTCCGCGTACGACGGCGCCATGTTCTTCACCGACTTCGCGCGCGGGTGCATCTGGTCGATGCGCGCGGGCGCAGGCGGCCGGCCCGATCCGGCGACGGCGGCGGTCTTCGCGCGCGACGCCGGTGATTGGTCGGGGGCCGTCGACCTGCAGATGGGGCCTAACGGCGACCTCGTGTACGCGTACATGGGGGCCGACGGCGGCGCGATCCGGCGCATCCGCCACCGTGCGCCGCGCGCGGTCATCACGGCCGACCCGACCTCGGGCCGCTCGCCGCTGTCCGTGCACTTCAGCGCCGCCGGGTCGGTGGACCCCGCCGGCGGAACGCTGACGTACGCCTGGGACCTCGACGGCGACGGCGCGTTCGACGACGGGACCGGGGCCGAGGTCCACTGGCTCTACACGGAGCCGGGCACGGTGACCGCGCGCCTGCAGGTGACGGGCGCCGGCGGGCGGACGGGCGAGGTTGCCACGACCGTGAGCGTCGCCAACGACGCGCCGTCCGACGTGCGGATCGTGCCGCGCGAGCCGGTCCGGCCGTGGGCCGTCGGCGATCGCTTCGAGCTCGACGGCTCGGCGGTCGACGACGATCCCGCTGGGATGACGCTCATATGGACGCTGACGATCCGCCACTGCAAGACCGGCGGCGGCTGCCACTCGCATGAGATCGAGCAGCAGACCGGCCCGCACGCGAGCTTCACGGCGCCCGACCATGACTACCCGGCGCACCTGCTCGTGCGGCTCGTGGCGCGCGACCGGCACGGCCTCACCGGGGAGCAGACGCTGCGGCTCGATCCCGCCACCGTCACCCTGCGCGCCGAGGCCAACCCGCGGTCGCTCGTCGTGGGCGTGAACGGCGCCGTGGGCCCGTCGCCGCGCGCCCAGACGCTGCTCGCGGGCTCGCGGGCCGTGCTGTCGGTCGTGACGCCGCAGGTCGTGGGCGGCCGCACGTACCGCTTCGCGGGCTGGAGCGACGGCTCGCACGAGGTGCGGCACACGGTGGCGGTTCTGCGCGACACCACGTTCGTCGCGCGCTTCGCAGGCCCGCCGGCGACCGGCTCGCCGCCCGTGGGGAAGGATCCGCGCGACACCGCTCGGCCCCGCCTGCGGCTGCTCTCCCGCCGCCTCCGGCTCGGCCGCGGGCGGCTGGACGTGCGGGTCGTCTGCCCGGACGAGCCGTGCGCGCTCACCGCCCGCGTGCGTGGCGCGCGGAAGACGCGGGTCGACCTGGCGGCCGGGCGCTCCGCGGTCGTGCGGCTGCGGCTCCCCGCGCGTGTCCGGCGGGCGCTGCGCGAGCGCCACCGGGTGCGCGTGCGGCTCGAGCTGACGGCCGCCGACGCCGCGGGCAACCTGACGCGGCTCCGGCGCGTCGTGCGGCTGACCAGCGCGCCCACCCGGAAGCGCTGATAACCATTGCGGCGTGGAAGCCGCCACCGCCGCGCCCTTCTCGCTCGATCTGTCGCAGGACCAGCGCGATGTCCGCGACTGGGTCCACGGGTTCGCCGAGGGCGTCGTGCGCCCGGCGGCGGCCGAGTGGGACGAGCGCGAGGAGACGCCGTGGCCAATCATCGCCGAGGCGACCAAGATCGGGCTCTACGGCTACGAGGCGCTCGCCTCGTTCTGGGCCGACGAGTCCGGCCTCACGCTCCCGATCGTCAACGAGGAGTTGTTCTGGGGCGACGCCGGCATCGGGATGGCGATCATGGGCACGTCGCTTGCCGTCGCCGCGATCTTCGGCCAGGGCACAGGCGAGCAGATCGGCGAGTGGATCCCCCGGTGCTTCGGCACCGAGGCCGAGCCGGCGGTCGCGGCCTTCTGCGTCTCCGAGCCCGACGCCGGATCGGACGTCTCCTCGCTGCGTACGCGCGCGGTCTACGACGAGGCGGCGGACGAGTGGGTTCTCAACGGCCAGAAGGCGTGGGCGACGAACGGCGGCATCGCCGGCGTGCATGTGGTCGTGGCGTCGGTCGACCGCGAGCTCCGCTCCCGCGGGCAGGCGGCGTTCGTCGTGCCGCCGGGCACCCGGGGCCTGACGATGGGCGCCAAGGTCCGCAAGCACGGGCTTCGCGCGTCGCACACGGCGGACGTCTTCCTCGATGACTGCCGTGTCCCGGGCTCGTGCCTGCTGGGTGGCAAGGAGAAGCTCGACGAGCGGCTGGCGCGCGCCCGCGAGGGCGGCGGGTCGCGCGGCCACGCCGCGATGCAGACCTTCGAGTCCACGCGCCCTGCCGTCGGCGCCCAGGCGCTGGGCATCGCCCGCGCCGCCTACGAGTACGCGCTGTCCTACGCGCTCGAGCGCAAGCAGTTCGGGCGCCCGATCGTCGACAACCAGGCGATCGCTTTCACGCTCGCCGACATGAAGCTCGAGATCGACGCCGCGCGGCTGCTCGTCTGGCGCGCGTCCTGGATGGGCCGCAGCGGACGCCGGTTCGAGAACGCCGAGGGCTCGATGTCCAAGCTCAAGGCCGGCGAGGTCGCAGTGTGGGCCACGGAGCGGGCGATCCAGATCCTCGGCGGCAACGGCTACACGCGCGAGTACCCGGTCGAGCGCATGCACCGCGATGCGAAGATCTACACGATCTTCGAGGGCACGTCCGAGATCCAGCGCCTGGTGGTGGCGCGCGCGATCTCGGGTAGACAGATCTCGTGAGCCGCGACGACGACGACTGGGTGGGGGAGCCGCCCGAGGGCCGCTACCCGCGGTCGCGCTCGCGGCCGGGCTTCTGGGAGAACCAGTGGCAGGCGGCCGCCGCGTACGCGGTGCTCGGCGTGTTCATCATCGTCGCGGTGCTACTCGTCGTCATCCTGGGATAGCCAGCCCGCGTCGGTCCCCGAGTGGAAGACGGCGACGATGCGGCCGCCGAGCAGCGCGACCCGCCGCAGGGCCGCCTGCAGCGCGGGGGCGGACAGGTTCCCCTCCAGCACGTTGACGTTCGAGACGGAGGAGAGGTGCAGCTCCGGCACCGTGTGGGCGAGGATCATGGGCTCGACGTCGGCGACGTGGATTTCGTAGTGGCCCGCCTCGAGCCGGGACCGGAACCGGCGCCGCTGCGCCTGGGGGCGCGGGTGGAGGACGGCCTCGGCTGTGTCGAGCGCCAGCGCCGTGCTCAGGATGGCGCCGAGCTCGGCGTACAGGAACCAGTCGTGGTCGGCCGACGTGGTGTCGCGCGACAGCTCGTCGACCGCCGGGTCGACCTCGAGCTTGCGGGCCGCCGTCCCTTCGAGCATGAGGTACCAGCCGACGTCGCGGCGCGGGCGCAGCCACCACTCCAGACGCCCGATCCGGCGGCCCTCGTCGAACAGGTCATAGGCATGGGGACGCGGCCCCGCGTGCTCTTCAGGCTCAGCCCACACGGCTTCGCTCGCGTACCCGCGACGGCCGCTCGGAAACACGACGGAGGGGGCGGGATTCGAACCCGCGGTCCGCGTGAACGGACTCCGGTTTTCAAGACCGGTGCATTCGACCGCTCTGCCACCCCTCCCGGGAGGCAGATGATGGCAGCGGGAGTCAGCGCTTCTTCCGCGGCTGCAGGACGCGCGGCAGCGGTACGGGGCCGTTGAAGAGCTGCGAGGTCTGCGGGGCGCGATCCTCGCGGCTCGGGCGGTCGTCGTCCTCGTCGTGGACGTGGCTGCGAATCTGCCCGAGGCGGTCTGCGTGGTGGCCGGGGGGCTCGGGCTGGGGCTTGCGGCGTCGCATGTCTTGTTCTTCGCGGGGGCGGCGTCGGATTTGACACTACCGCCGCGCCGGCTCGCCGGCCAGCGCGGCGACGAGGCCGAGGCCGATGAACACACCCCCGCTGAGGCGGTCGAGCGCCCTCCGGGAGGCGGCGGCGTCGCGCAAGCGCCTTCCGGCGCCGGCCGCGAGCACGGCGTAGGTGCCGTCGCTCAGCACGCCAAGGGCGACGAGCAGCGTCCCGAGCACGAGCATCTGCGGTGCGACGGGGCCGGCGTCGGGATCGACGAACTGCGGAAGGAACGCGAGGAAGAAGAGCGCGGTCTTGGGGTTGAGCACGTTGACGACCACGCCCTGGGCGAACAGGCGGGTGGCCGTCGCCCGGTCGTCGGGCTCCAGCTCGGGCTCGCTCCGCCCGGCCGTGAGCAGGCGCTTGACGCCGAGGTAGACGAGGTAGGCGGCGCCCGCGTACTTGACGACCGTGAAGGCCGCGGCCGAGGACGCGAGCAGCGCGGAGACCCCCACCGCCGCGGCCAGCACATGCACGAGCCCGCCCGCCTGCACGCCGAGCATCGACGTCACGCCCGCGCGACGCCCCTGGGTGAGGCTGCGGGTGACGATGTAGAAGACCGATGGCCCCGGAATGGCCAGGAAAGCCAAGCTGGCGGCCGCGAAAAGCGCGAACGTCGACGGATCGGGCATGAGCCGAGCGTACACGGCCGTATGCTGAGCCTCCATGCCTCAGCGCGGTGTCTTCCGGTCGCACTCGCGACGCCGCTGGTCGCTGGCGTCCCTGCGGCCGGTCGGCGACATGGCGATCGACCTCGGGACCGCGAACACGGTCGTCTACGTGCGCGGGCGCGGGATCGTGCTCTCCGAGCCGTCCGTCGTCGCGATCGACCAGCGCACCGGCGAGGTCCACGCGGTGGGCGCCGATGCGCAGCTCATGATCGGGCGCACGCCGGCGACGATCTCCGCGGACCGCCCGCTGCGCCACGGCGTGATCGCCGACTTCGAGGTCACCGAGGCGATGCTGCGCCGGTTCGTCGACAAGGTGCTCTCGAGCCGCTTCAGCCGCCCGCGGCTCGTGATGTGCGCGCCCTCCGGAGTCACCGACGTCGAGCGGCGGGCCGTCGAGGAGGCCTCCTTGTCGGCCGGCGCCCGCGAGGTGCACCTGATCGAGGAGTCGCTGGCCGCGGCGATCGGCGCCGGGCTCCCGATCGCCGAGCCGGTGGGCCGCATGGTGGTCGACGTCGGCGGCGGCACCAGCGAGGTCGCGGTGATCTCGCTCGGCGGCATCGTGGTCTCCCAGTCGCTCCGGGTCGGCGGCTACGACCTCGACGACGCGATCACGAACCACATCCGGCTCGAGCACCGGATGGCGATCGGCTCCCAGAGCGCGGAGGCGATCAAGCTCGCCGTCGGGTCGGCCTTCAAGCTCCCGGACGCGCTCTCGACCACGATCCGCGGCCGCGACCTGCTCTCCGGGCTCCCGCGCGAGCTCGAGCTCGAGAGCGACGAGGTGCGCCGCGCGATCGACCCGCCCGTCGTCGACATCATCGCCGCCGTACACGCCACGCTGGAGGAGACCCCGCCGGAGCTCGCCGCCGACATCGCCACCAACGGGATCGTCCTGGCCGGCGGAGGCGCGCTCCTGCGCGGCTTCGCCGACCGCGTGCACCGCGAGACCGGCATGCCGGTCCACATCGCCGAAGCCCCGCTCACCTGCGTCGCCTCGGGAGCCGGCCAGTCGCTCGAGGAACTCGACGCACTCGGCCGCCGCCGGGGCGCCGCCTAGTCGTCGGCCGACTACACTGCGCCCAGGCTTGGAGAGGTGGCCGAGTGGCTGAAGGCACTCGCCTGCTAAGCGAGTATGGGGCGGAAAGCTCCATCGCGGGTTCGAATCCCGCCCTCTCCGCTGGCGGGTAACATGACCCGCCGCCATTTTGCGCCCGTAGCTCAGCTGGATAGAGCGTCGGTCTACGGAACCGAAGGTCAGAGGTTCGAATCCTCTCGGGCGCGCTCTGTAGCTGGGATTTCGGCCGGTGTGAGCGTCGATCGCGCACCGAAGGTCAAGCGCGTGAGACCTCGATTCATGGGATCTGCAAGGCCCGGTTTGATTTTCTGGCGACTTTCTTGGCGACGTCTGCGGCGATCGCGGATGAGCCCGGTTGTCGCGAATCCGTGGCTCGCGCGGACGGCGTCGGGCGCTCGTGCATGCTCAGTGGCTCGCTCACGGCATGTCGTTGGCGATGAGCCGGCCGGTCGCGCGAGCGGCGGCGTTGAGCGCGTCTTCCCACGTGGCAAGAAGAATGTCGTGGCCTTGGAGCTGCAGGGCGCATGCGAGGTGGACGGCGTCGTAGCCGCGCAGCGCGTGTTGGGCGGCGAGGTCGCCGGCCTGAAGGGCGAGCGGTTCGTCGATCGCGATGATGCGCAGCTGGGCAGAGAGCTCCTCGAGCGTTGCGATGGCAGCGCTGTGAATTGACTCGCCAATGCGACGTGCGCGAGCTGCCGCGGCCAGCGCGGCGCGCCCCTCGGGGTAGGCGAGCTGGCTGGAGACGAGCAGGTCGGCGCGATCTGTCGACCATCGCCTACCTGGGCTGGTTCGGTCCCCGCGGCCTGGCGTCGATCGTCTTCGCGGTCCTCGTCGTCGAAGCGAGCGTCCCGCACTCGAACACGATCGTCGACGCCACGGCGCTCACGGTGACCGCCTCAGTGGTCC
>DATAFH010000002.1:0-37527 GCA_036257565.1 Solirubrobacteraceae bacterium
CGAGGGCAGCGGCGTCCCCGGCCTGATTGCGGTGCACGCCGACGCCTCCGGCGGCGCGCAGCAGCTCGCGCTGGCCTACGCGAAGGGCATCGGCTGCACGCGCGGCGGCGTGATCGAGACCACGTTCAAGGACGAGACGGAGACCGACCTGTTCGGCGAGCAGGCCGTGCTCTGCGGCGGCGTGTCCGAGCTCGTGCGCGCGGGCTACGAGACGCTCGTCGACGCGGGCTACGACCCGAAGCTCGCCTACTTCGAGTGCCTGCACGAGCTCAAGCTGATCGTCGACCTGATGTACGAGAAGGGCATCACGGGGATGCGCTACTCGGTCTCGAACACGGCCGAGTACGGCGACCTCACGCGCGGGCGACGCATCATCTCCGAGACGACGCGCCAGGCCATGCGAGACGTGCTCGGCGAGATCCAGTCCGGCGCCTTCGCACGCGAGTGGATCGCGGAGAACCGCGCTGGCCAGGAGAACTTCAAGCGCTTGCGCGAGGAGCAGGCCGGCCACCAGATCGAGCGCGAGGGCAGGGAGCTGCGCTCGATGATGGACTGGATCGAGACGGAGTTCTGAGCTCGCCGGCGCCGCAGCACTTGTCACAATTTGCGGGTGATGGCCGACGAGCCGACCGCCGGGGGCTGGCTGCCCCCGTCCGCGCCGGGATCGCGCCCGGCACCGCAGTTCGAGCCGGCGCCGCCCGACCCCGAGCCCGAGCCTGAGCCGGAACCCGAGCGCGAGGCGGTCGCCGCGTGGGGCACGCCGCGCGACCGCCCGGTGTTCCAGCCGGCGGCCAGGTCCTCGCAGCCGAACGGGCTCGCCACCACGTCGCTCGTGCTCGGCATCGTAGGGATCCTGCTCGTGATCTTCGCCCCGCTGTCGATCCCCGTCTCCGTCGCCGCCTGGATCACGGGCGCGCAGAGCCGCAAGCGGGTGGCCGCCGGGATCACCGATCAGGGCGAGGGCTCGGCCCGCGGCGGGGTGATCCTCGGCATCACCGGCGTCGTGCTCGGCCTGCTGGTCGTGGCCACGTGGATCGTGCTCGTTGCGCTGGGCGTGGACCTCGAGGAGCTCCGCCGCGACCTCGAGCGTCGTTCGTCGAGCTAACCTCAGCGGCCGCATGACGCCGAACCCGTTCACGAAGCAGTACCTGATGACTGCCGGCCCGACGCCGATCCCGCCGGCGGTGTCCCAGGCCATGGCCGCGCCGATGCTCTACCACCGTGCGCCGGCCTTCGACGAGCTCTACGAGCGCGTCCTGGACCGCCTCCCGCACGTCTTCCGCACCGGCAACGACGTGCTGGCCTTCGCCTCGAGCGGCTCGGGCGCCATGGAGTCGGCGGTTGCCAACCTCGTGCGCCCCGGGGACCGCATCCTCGCGTGCGCGGCCGGCAAGTTCGGCGAGCGCTGGATCCAGCTCGGCGAGGCCTACGGCGCGGAGCTCGTGCGCTACGAGCCGGGCTGGGGCGAGCGGCTCGATCCCGCGGAGATCGACCGGCAGCTGACCGAGAACGGCGACGTGAAGGTCGCCTTCGCGACGCTCAGCGAGACGTCGACGGGGATCGTGCACGACGTGCAGGCGATCGCCGAGGTCGCCGCCCGTCACGACGTCATCCTCGTCGTCGACGCCGTCTCCGGCCTCGGCGCCGCCGAGCTCCGCCAGGACGAGTGGGGGATCGACGTGGTCGTATCCGGCTCCCAGAAGGCGCTGATGTGCCCGCCCGGCCTGGCCTTCGCGTCGGTCTCCGGGCGCGCGCTCGAGTACGCAGGGTCGCGCGCCGGCGGCCGCTACTACTTCGACTGGGGCCGCACGGCGAAGAGCCAGCGCAAGGGCGCGAGCCCGTTCACGCCCGCCGTCTCGCTCTTTCTCGGGCTCGACGTGGCGCTCGAGATGATCGAGCGCGAGGGCCTCGACGACGTCATGGGCCGCCACCAGATCCTCGCCCGCGCCACGCGCGCCGGCGCGGCCGCCCTCGGCCTCGAGCTCTTCGGCGACCCCGACGAGCGCTCCACCGTGGTGACGGCCATCGACCTGCCGGAGGACATCGACGGCCGCAAGGTCCCCGGCGCGCTGCGGCGGCTCGGCATCACGGCCAACGGCGGCCAGGACCACCTGAAGGGCAAGATCCTGCGCATCGCCCACTGCGGCTACTTCGGCGCCTTCGACATCCTGACGTCGCTGTCGGGCGTCGAGATGGTGCTCGCCCAGCTCGGTCGCGAGGTCGAGCACGGCGCTGGCGCCGGCGCGGCCCAGCGCGTGTTCCTCGAGGCCGGCGTCCCGGCCACCGCGTGACCGTCCTCTCCGAGCCCTACCGCGTCCTCGTGAAGGAGCCGATCGCCGATTCGGGCGTCGCGCTCCTGCGCGAGCGCTTCGACGTCGACCTCGGCGTCGAGTGGGACGACGCCGAGCTGGCGGAGCGCATCGGCGGCTATGACGCGATCCTCATCCGCTCGGCCACCAAGCTGACGGCCGACCTGATCGGTCGCGCCGAGCGCCTGAAGGTGATCGGCCGGGCCGGCGTGGGGGTCGACAACGTCGACGTCGAGGCGGCCACCAAGCGCGGCATCATCGTCGCCAACGCTCCGCAGTCCAACGTCATCACCGCCGCCGAGCACACCGTCGCGCTGCTGCTCGCGCTCGCCCGCAACGTCCCGCAGGCTCACGCCGCGCTCACCGCCGGGAGCTGGGAGCGCTCCAAGTGGGGCGGGGTCGAGCTGTACGAGAAGACGCTCGGCCTGCTCGGCTTCGGGCGCATCGGACAGCTCGTGGCGGCCCGCGCGCATGGCTTCGGCATGCGCGTTGTCGCGTTCGACCCGTACGTCTCCGCCGCCCGCTTCCGCGAGCTCGGGGTGGAGAAGGCCGAGTCGCCGGACGACCTGTACGCCCAGGCAGACTTCATCTCGATCCACCTGCCCAAGACGCCGGAGACCCGGGGCTTCCTCGGCGCCGAGGCGCTCGCAACGTGCCGCGACGGCGTCAGGATCATCAACTGCGCTCGCGGCGAGCTGGTCGACGACGAGGCGCTCAAGGCGGCGCTCGACTCCGGCAAGGTCGCGGGCGCGGCGCTCGACGTCTTCACGAAGGAGCCGGTCACCGACCACCCGCTGTTCGGCTATCCCAACGTGGTGGTCACGCCGCACCTGGCCGCCTCGACGACCGAGGCGCAGGACCGGGCCGGCATGCAGACCGCCGAGCAGGTCGTCGCCGCGCTCACGGGCGGCGTCGTCTCCACGGCGGTCAACATCCCCGCGGTCAGCGCCGAGGACATGGAGGCGCTGGGGCCGTTCCTGCCGCTCGCCCGTGGCCTCGGCCGCCTAGCCATGGCGCTCGGCGCCTCGTCGAGCGTGGAGCGCGTCGAGATCGAGTACCTCGGCCGGATCGCCGAGCACGACACGCGGCTGCTCACGCTGGCCGTCCTCAACGGCCTGCTCGCGGGCCACACCGAGGAGGAGGTCAACCTCGTCAACGCGCCGTCGCTGGCCGAGGAGCGGGGCATCCAGGTGTCCGAGCGCACCGAGGTGGTGGCCCGCGACTTCACCGACCTCCTGCGAGTGACCGTCGTGGCCGGCGGCGAGCGCACGCGCGTGGTCGGCACCACCCTGGGCCAGCTGCACCGCCCGCATCTGCTCGAGGCGTGGGGCCAGCGCTTCAACCTCCAGATGGACGACGGCCACCTCGCGCTGTTCCGCTACCAGGACGTGCCCGGCATGGTCGGCCGCGTCGGCATGGCGTTCGGCGGGCACGGGGTGAACATCTCGTCCGCGGCGGTCGGTCGCCAGCCTCCCGGCCGGGACGGGAGCGACCTCGCGGTGATGGCCGTGACCACGGACTCTCCGGTGCCCGTCGAGGTGATCGACGAGATCGTCGCCTCGGACGGCTTCATCGCCGGCCGGGCCGTGGCGCTCGTGGACTAGCGGGCTACCGCGTGCTCGAGCGCGCCGAGCGCTCGGGCGGTGCCGCGAAGGCTCATGTACAGCACGAGCAGCCCGCTCGTGACCAGCAGCTCGCCGGTTCCCTCGCGGCGTGCAGAAATGATGCGTTCCGTCATGGTGGTCACGCTAGCGACCTCCCTGGGTGTGGCTCTACGGGTGCGCTGTCCAGGATGGCCGGACCACGGGTGGACCGTGTGTCGATCCCGTGATCCCGGCGACCCAGGACTGGGCGTCAGCCCCGGTGACGATGCGCTGGAGCGCCGCCACGACCGCGTCGTCGTACCCGGCCTCGTCGCGCAGCAGCGCGAGCGCCTGCTCGGAGGTCCACGCCGCCCGGTACACGCGGTCGGAGACGAGCGCGTCGTAGACGTCGCAGACGGCGAGGATCCGCGTCTCGATCGGCAGGTCCTCGGCCGGCAGGCCCCGCGGGTAGCCGGTGCCGTCGAGCCGCTCGTGGTGGTCGGAGACGAGCCGGCGCACGCCCTCGGGGAAGCCACCGAGCTCCTCGAGCAGTCGCCGCCCGGCGGCCGGATGCCGGCGGATCTCGGCGAGCTCGTCGTCGTCGAGCGGGCCCGGCTTGCGCAGGATGGCGAGCGGGACCGACAGCTTGCCGATGTCGTGCAGCAGCCCGCCGACGGCAGGTGGCGGCGCGCCGGCGCAGGCAGCCGCAGCTCCTCGCCGACACGAGCGGCGAGCAGCGCCACGCGGCGGGTGTGCTGCTCCGTCGACACGTCGCGCTCGGCGAGGCGCACGAGCAGCCCGCGCACGCGGCCGCCCAGGTAGGCCTCCTCGGCCGCCACCAGGTCGCAGGCGCCGAGGTCGCCGACCAGCGGGCGCGAGGCGCCGCCGCCGAGGAGGTCGAGCACGGTCGGGATGCCGATCAGGGCGATGCCGCCCAGCTCGAGCGCGTGCCCGCCGTAGAACGCCGCCGTGCCGGGGCCGACGATGAGCTGCGTGAAGAGCGACGTCAGCAGCCACCCGCAGCCGGCGACGACCAGCAGGTCCGTCGGCCGGTGGGTGAGGGCGAAGGTGCGCAGCGCCCGGTGCGTGAGGACCGCCAGGCACGAGGCGCCGAAGGCGAACAGCACGACGGCCGGCGCGGTGCCCGCTTGGGGCACGGGCGGCACGAGCGAGGGGTATGCGAGTGCCGTGGCGGCGAGGCCGAAGATGCCGACCGCCAGCACGGCCTGGAGCACGAGCAGTGGGGCGATCCGCCGCGGCCGCCGGAGGCCTGGGAGCGCCGTGAGCGCGAGCAGGCCGGCGCCCACGGGCAGCGAGGCGCCGCCGGCGAGTGCGATCACGCCGTTGGGTCCGACGAGCACGCCCGCGTCGCCATGCCGTGGACGGCGAGCAGCGCGGTGGTCGTCGAGAACGCGGTGCCGAGCAGCATCGCCCGTCCATCCCTGGCGCGCACGCCGATCACGGTGACGCCGGCCGCCACTAGCGCAGCGGTGCCGGCGCTGAGCATGACGGCCCAGAAATGCGCCGGCGCGCCGGGCATGACCTCTCGCTCCCCGCCGAGCGCGAGCGCCACGATCGGCAGAGCCAGTCCGGCGATGGCGAGCGCATAGCGAGCGAGCATCCCCGCTCGTATCGGCCGGTACGAGCCGCCGGTTGAGCCTCAGTCCGCGGTCTGGCGCGCGGCGTCGCGCCGCGCGAGCCGGCGCTGGAGCATGACGTTGAGGGCCATCAGCACGAGCACGATGATCAGCAGCGCGGTCGCGAGCACATTGACCTCGGGCGGCACGCCCTGGCGGGTGGCGCCGAAGATGAACAGCGGGAACGTGATCGTCTGGCCCGCGTTGAAGCTCGTGATCACGTAGTCGTCGACCGAGATCGCGGCGGCGAGCAGTCCGGCGGCTGCGACGCCTGGGGCGATCAGCGGCAGCGTCACCTTGCGGAACGTCGTCCACTCGGTGGCCCCCAGGTCCATGGCTGCTTCCTCGATATGGCGGTCCATGCCCTCCAATCGGGCCTTAACGGTCACGACGACGTACGAGACGGTGAACATCACGTGCGCGATCACGATGGTCGCGAAGCCGGTGTTGACGGCGAGGGTGAGGAACAGCGCCAGCAGCGCCGCGCCGATCACCACCTCGGGCGTCGAGAGCGGCAGGAAGACGAAGAAGTCGACGAGCGAGCGGCCGCGGAACCCGTAGCGCACGAGCGCCATCGCCATGAACGTGCCGAGCGCGGTCGCGATCAGCGTCGAGATCAGCGCGATCAGGAACGAGTTCTTCATCGCCGTGGCGAGGTCGGGGTTCTCGAACGGGTCCTTCCAGTGGTCGAGCGTGAAGCCCTCCCACGTGAAGTTGAAGCGCCCGGCGGGGTCGTTGAAAGAGAAGACCACGATCACGAAGATCGGGATGAAGAGGTAAAGCAGCGCGAGGGCGGACCACACGCCGAGCGCCCACGTGCGCGCGCCGTCGCGGCCCATCAGAGCGCCGCCTCGGTCAGGTTGCGCGCACCGAGCACCCGTGCGTAGAGCAAGATCCCCACGAGGATGAACGTCATTAGGATGAAGGAGAGCGCCGCCGCCTCCGGATAGTCCTGGATCACCAGGTACTTGCTCTGGATGACGTTGCCGATCATGAACTGGCGCGGGGTGCCGAGCAGCGCGGCGTTGATGAAGTCGCCGCACGCCGGGATGAACGTGAGCAGCGAGCCGGCGAAGATGCCGGGGAGCGCCAGCGGCAGCGTCACTTTTCGGAAGGCCGTCGCGCGGCTTGCGTAGAGGTCCGTGGCCGCCTCGATCAGCCGCTTGTCGATCTTCTCGAGCGACACGTAGAGCGGCAGCGCCATGAACGGCAGGAAGTTGTAGGTGATGCCCGCGATCACCGCCGTCCGCGTGGCCAGCAGTCGGCCGTCGTCTCCCACCAGCCCGACGGTCTTGAGCGTGTCGACCACGAAGCCGTCGTCGGCGAGGATCAGCTGCCAGCTCACCGTTCGCAGCACGTACGAGACGAAGAACGGCAGGATGATGAGCAGGAGCATGAAGCTCCTCCAGCGCCCGGCCTTGAACGCGATGAAGTAGGCGAGCGGGAACGCGATCACCAGGCACAGCACTGTGGCCGTCGCCGCGTAGCCGATCGAGCGGAGGAACTGCGTGCTGTACTCGCTGACCGCGTCCGCGTACGTGCTGAACGCCCAGGTGAACGTGTAGCCCGTCTCCGGATCGCCCGTCTGCAGCGATACGTTGAGCTGGTTGACGAGCGGGATCGCGAAGAAGACGATGAGCCACGCCAGCCCCGGCCCGAGGAAGATCCACGGCAGGAGCGTCCGCCGGCGATGCAGCGAGAGGCGCAGCATGGCGGTCAGGCGCCAACGACCTTCGCCATCGCCTCCTGCATCTCGCGCTCGTCGGCCGGCTCGAGCGCCGGGTACGACTGGAACCGCGCCTGCACCTCCGCCGGCGGGAAGATCAGCTCGTTCTCGGCGATCTCCGGGTCGCGCTCCCTCAGGACCTCCTGCGCGCCCTTCACCGGCGAGATGTAGTTGATGTAGGCGGCCAGGGTCGCCGCCACCGCCGGCTCGTAGAGGTAGTTCATCATCGTTTCCGCCGCATAGGCGTGCTCCACGCCGGTGGGCATCATCAGCTCATCGGTGAAGATCACGTTGCCCTCCTCCGGGTACGCGAACCGGAGGTCGGGATTGTCGCTCTGCAGCGAGACGACGTCGCCCGAGTAGGCCATCGAGACCGCCACGTTGCCCTTCGCCAGGTCGGTCGTGTAGTCGTTGCCGGTGAAGCGCCGGAACTGGCCGTCCTGGTTCGCTTTGTCAATCTTCTCAATCGCCCCCAGCAGCTGGTCGAGCGTGGCCTTGGATGCGTCGACGCCGTCGCCCACTAGCACCGTGCTGGCCGCGTCGTAGGGCTCGGACAGCATCGTCACCTGCCCCTTGAACTTGGGATCGAAGAAGTCCTTGACCGAAGTCAACTCGCGGCCCGTCTTCTTGATGTTGTAGCCGAGGCCGATCGCGCCGGACTGGAAGGGAAGCGTGAACTTGCGCTCAGGGTCGTGGGTGACCGACTTGAGGTTGTCGGCCAGGTTGGAGGCGTTGGGGACGTTCTTCTTGTCGATCGGCTCGGCGTAGCCGTTACGGATCCAGCGCTGGGTCATGTAGGTCGTCAACGCGACGAGGTCACGGCCGATCGGGTCGCCCTGCTCGAGCTGCTGGCGGACCTTCCCGAAGAACTCGTAGTTGTCGTTGATGTCCTCGAGATAGCGGACCTTGCCGCCGTACTTGCGGTTGAAGTCGCGCAGCACCTTCTTGTCCATGTACAGCGGCCAGTTGGAGAAGGTCCAGTTGCCGATCTCCGTCTCGGGATGGCTGACCGACTCGGCCTTCTTCGCGGTGTCCTCGCTCGCCTTCTCGCTCGTGCCCTCGACGCCGCCGCAGGCCGCGAGCAGGGTCGAGAGCCCGCTGACGGCCAGGCCGGCGCTCCCCGCCCGTCCGAGGAACCGGCGCCTCGACAGCCGCTGGGCCTCGAGGTACTCCTCCAGTGCGCGCTCGAAGCGGGGGTCCGTCATTGGGTCTCCTTGGGAACGACGAAGGTGTGTTGGGGGTTCCAGGCCAGCTGGACCTCCCGGCCGGGACCAAGCGACTCTGGCTCGGCGCCGTCAAGGTTCTGGGCGAATACGGTCAGCTCCTCGCCTCCGGCCGCGCGTACGACGTACTGGATTGAGACGCCCAGGAATGAGGCGACGACCACCGTGCCGCGCAACACGTTGGCGCCGCCCGGGACGTCGTGGCCGGCGGGGGAGAGCGTGACCTTCTCCGGGCGCACGCCGATGCGCACGGCGTCGCCGCCGTGTGGGGCGACGCGCGCGGACGGCACGCGCAGCGTGGCTCCGTCGTGGGTCTCGGCTGTCGCCAGGCCGTTGCTCGAGGCTCGCAATTGCGCGTCGACGAGGTTGGAGACGCCGAGGAAGTTGGCGACGAACTCGGTCCGCGGCGTCTCGTAGAGCTCCGCGGCGCCCCCTGCCTGCTCGATCCGCCCCTCGTTCATCACGGCGATGGTGTCGGCCATGGTCATGGCCTCCTCTTGGTCGTGCGTCACGTGCACGAACGTGATGCCGACGTCCTGCTGGATCCGCTTAAGCTCGATCTGTAGCTGCTTGCGCAGCCGCAGGTCGAGGGCGCCGAGCGGCTCGTCGAGGAGCAGCGCACGCGGCCGGTTGACGAGCGCGCGGGCGAGCGCCACGCGCTGCTGCTGGCCACCCGACAGCTGCGCGGGCTTGCGCTTGCCGTACTGGCCGAGCTGGACCATGTCGAGCGTCTCGGCGACGCGCTGGCGCACCTCGGCGCGGTCGACCTTCTTGCGCTCGAGCCCGAACGCGACGTTGCGCTCGACCGACAGGTGCGGGAACAGGGCGTAGGACTGGAACACCGTATTTACGTCGCGCTTGTAGGGCGGAAGCTGCGTGACCTCTTGGCCGCCGAGGTAGACGCGGCCCGCGGTGGGATCCTCGAAGCCGCCGATCATGCGCAGCGTCGTCGTCTTGCCGCAGCCCGACGGGCCGAGCAGCGCGAAGAAGGCGCCGCGCGGGATGTCGAGCGTCAGGTCGTCGACCGCCGTCGCCTCGCCGAACCGCTTGGTCACGGCGTCGAGGCGGATGTCGGCGTCGGTCGTCGTCATGGCGTCTCGGGGGTAGACACCGCGTCGTACCACTCCTTGCGCGGCGCGCCGGTGAGCTCAAAGACCACGTGTTTGATGGCCGTGTACTCCTCGAGCGCGTACATCGACATATCCTTGCCGAACCCCGAGCCCTTGACCCCGCCATGCGGCATCTCCGAGCCGATGGCCAGGTGCTCGTTGATCCACACCGTACCGGCCTCGAGCTCGCGGGCCGCCCGCTGGGCACGGAACACGTCGCGCGTCCAGGCGGAGGCGGCGAGCCCGTAGCGGGTGGCGTTCGCCTTCGCGAGCCCTTCGTCGTCGGTTCCGAAGCGGAGCACGCAGACGACCGGGCCGAACACCTCGTTCTGCACGATCTCGGAGTCCTGGGCGGGGTCGGTGATCACGGTCGGCGGGTAGAACGCGCCGGGGCCGTCGAGCGGCTCCGCGCCGCGGGCCGCAGCCGCCCCGGCGGCGAGGGCGCGCTCCACGAAGCCGTGCACGCGCTCACGATGCTGCAACGCGATCAGCGGCCCGAGGTTCGTCGCGTCGTCCATGGGGTCGCCGACCACGAGCCGGTCGACCTTGTGCAGGAAGCGCTCGAGGAACGCGTCGCGCACGCCGTGCTGCACATAGATCCGGGTGGCGGCGGTGCAGTCCTGCCCGCAGTTCGCGAAGGCGCCGACGATGGCGCCCTCGGCGGCCGCCTCGAGGTCGGCGTCGGCGAACACGACGAACGGCGCCTTGCCGCCGAGCTCGAGGTGCACGCGCTTGACGGTGCCGGCGGCGTCGCGCATCACGCTCTCGCCGGTGCGGGTCGAGCCGGTGACCGAGATCAGCGCCACGTCCGGGTGCCGCGCGAGCGCGCCGCCGACCTCGGCGCCGGGGCCGGGGATGACGTTCAGGACGCCGGGCGGCAGGCCGGCCTCGAGCGCCAGCCGGCCGAGCATCAGTGCGGTCAGGGGCGTGAGCTCGGACGGCTTGAGGACCACGGTGTTGCCGGCCGCGAGCGCGGGCCCGATCTTCCAGGCCGCCATGTTGAGTGGGTAGTTCCAGGGCGCGATCGCCGCGCAGACGCCGATCGGCTCGCGGCGGATCGTGCTCGTGAGCCCGTCGAGGTACTCGCCCGACGCCTTGCCCTCGAGGTTGCGGGCGGCGGCCGCGAAGAAGCGCAGGTTGTCGACGGTGAGCGGGACGTCGAACGCGCTCGAGAACTTCAGCGGCTTGCCCGTGTTGCGCGACTCGGTGCGCGCGAAGTCGTCGGCCCGCGCCTCGAGCAGGTCGGCCATCCGGTCGAGCACGGCCGCGCGCTCGCCCGGCGTGATGCGGCTCCAGTCGCCGCGCCTGAAGGCAGCGCGAGCGGCCGCGACGGCGCGCTCGGCGTCGGCCGCCGTGGCGTCGGCGACCTGCGCGATGGGCTCGCCCGTCGCCGGATCGTGCACCGTGCGCGTGGCGGTCGTCGCGGCGTCGTGCCCGTCGACCAGCAGCGCATAGGCCTGCGCATCGTCAGTCACTGTTCACCCTCCGACCTCGACGCGCACATTTCCGGGTCGGCGCAGGCCGCGCAATGGACACTGCGGCGTGTCTTGTTCGACAATGGCTGACGGAACGTATGCTCCGGCTCCAAGACATCCTCGAGCTCCCGGTCGTCCGGCGGGCGCTACCCGACGTCGTGGCGGGTTCCGACGGGCTCGACCGCGAGCTGCGGTGGGCGCACGTGATCGAGCTGGCCGAGCCCGACGACGTGCTCAAAGGCGGCGAGCTGGTGCTCACCACCGGGATAGGAGCGGGCGCCCGGGAGCGCGACCAGCGCCGCTGGATCCGCTCGCTGATCGGCCAGGGCCCGGCGGCGGTGGCGGTCGAGCTCGGCTCCACGTGGCGCGAGCGGGTGCCGCACGCGGTGGTCGAGGAGTGCGCGGCCGCCGGCTTGCCGCTGATCGCCTTCCGGCGCAGCGTGCGCTTCGTGGAGATCACCGAGGCGGTGCACGCTGCGGTGCTCAACACGCAGTTCGAGCTGCTGCGGCGCGGCGAGGAGATCCACCGGCGCTTCACGGAGCTCATCCTCGCCGGCCGCGGTGTGCCCGAGATCCTCGCCGAGCTGGCGGTGGCGGTCGGCAACCCGGTCGTGCTCGAGGATGCCGGGCACGGGCTCGTCTACTACGTGTCGGGCCGGTCGGGGGACGACGTCGCGCTGTCGGCGTGGGGCGACCTGCACCGGGCCGAGGACCGCGGCGAGACGCCAGAGGGTGCGCTGATGGTCGAGGTCCGGCTGATGGACAGCTCGTGGGGCCGGCTGATCGCGCTGGCCGTCGACGAGCCGCTCGACGACTTCGATCGCGTCGCCTGCGAGCGGGCGGCGCTGGCGGTCGCCATCGACCTGCTCGGCCAGCAGCACGACGAGCACCTGCGCGCGCGCTCGCGTGGCGCCTTCTTGTCGGACCTGGCCGACGGGCGGGTCGAGGAGGGCGACGGCCGGCGCCGCGCCGAGGCGCTCGGTCTCGTGGCGCGCGGCGCGCTGCTCCCGGCCGCCGCGAGCTGGCGCGGGCCGCGGCCGCGGCGGGCGGGGGACCTGACGTGGACGCGGTTGTCCGGCGATCTGCGGGCCGCGCTCGGCTCGAGCGGCCTCGGGGTGCTGCTCGGGCCGCGCGACGTGGACCTGCTCGTGCTGCTCGCCCTCGGGTCGCGGGAGTACGACGAGGCGCTGGCCGAGCACGTCGCGTCGCTGTTCCACGGGGTGCTCGAGCGGGTCGGCTCCGGGCCGGACGACGCGGCGCTCGCCATCGGCGCCCCGGCGGCGACGTGGGCGGCCGCCGGCCAGGGACTGCGGCGGGTGCGCCGCTCAGCGGGCGCCGCCACGGCGCTCCCGGTCCGCCGGTGGCACGACGCACGGCGCCCAGGAGTCGGCGACCTGCTGCACGACCTTCGCGACACGCCGGCGCTCGACGCGTTCGTCGACGAGCAGCTGGGGCCGCTGGTCGCGGCCGGCTCGGCGCGCCACCGGGCGCTGCTGGAGACGCTCGAGGCGTACCTGGCGGCCGGCGGCCGGAAGGCGCAGGCGGCGCGGGCGCTGCATCTGGAGCGCCAGTCGCTGTATCTGCGGCTGCGCCGGATCGAGGAGCTGCTCGACGTATCGCTCGAGGACGAGGACGCCGTGCTCGGGCTGCACCTCGCGGTCCGTGCGCTGGCGTTCCGGCGGCGCCGAGCGGCCGCCTGAGCCTCTTCAAATTGTGGCGCGATCAGAGTATGGTCCGCTGCCCCTTAGGAGGTGGTCCGTCCATGTGTTGGGGGCCTGAGCACCAACGCGACATCCGCGACGCGCAGGAGGAGATCCGGCTCCTCTTCGAGCGCTACCGCGGGCACCCGGAGCAGCCCGTCGAGCCGATCGACGGGGACGAGGAAGAACCGGCTCGCGAGCGGGAGCGGGAGTACACGCTCAGTTCGACGCCGTGAGCGCGATCGGGGCCCGTCGCGTGGGCCCCGACCCCGTTTTCACTCTCGGCGACCGTCAACGGCGGCTGGGTAGGGAGGTGAGGGAGCCGACCGCCGCTCGGGGAATTACGTGCATCTCGGCGCGGGCGGCGTCACCAATATCCACATTTCTCCCCGTCTAGAGGAGAAAAGTGCAAACGGGCGGTCGGACCCTCGCCGAATTGCACGAACCTCCCCGACCCCTCGCTCTCCCTACTCAGCGCCGTTGACGTTCGCCGAGTACACGCTGACCTCGGCGATGTAGCGCAGCTTGATCGCACCCGAGGGCGCCAGCGCCCGCACCCGAGCTTCGATCTCGCGCCGCTCGGCCTCCGGCAACCCGGCGACGAAGCTGATCGACAGCACGCGGTCGACGAGCCCGTCGGCGTCGAGCGCCTGCTCGTGCGGCACCCGGTGCTCGCGCACGAGCGCGAAGGGCGCGCCCGGGACGAAGACTCGCCGCCACGTGTCGCTGGCGTGCTCCGGCGTGCCGGCGCGGTAGGGCTCGACGAGCCGGCGGAGCTCCTCCTGCAGTGGCTGGTCGAGGTCGCGGCGGTTCCAGGTCAGGCCGAGCCTGCCGCCCGGGGTCAGCACGCGGGCGAACTCGGCCAGGGCGGCGGGGGTCGCGAACCAGTGGAACGCCTGGGCGGCGACGACGCCGTCGACCTCGCCGTCGGCGAGCGGCAGCGCCTCGGCCTGTCCTGCCCGTACGTCGGCGGCGGTCGCGGTGCGCTCGAGCGCGCGCCGCATCCCGGCGACCGGCTCGACGGCGATCACGTCGAGCCCGCGCTCGAGCAGCCGGCAGGTGAGCTTGCCGGTACCGGCCCCGACGTCGAGCACGCGCGATCCGCCCGAGAGGCCGAGGTCCTCGAGCAGCAGGTCCACCGCCTCCGCCGGGTAATCGGGCCGCGCCCGCTCGTAGCGCTCGGCGTCCTCGAAGCCGCTGGTCGCCGGGTGGAGGCTCACGTCACCGAAGCCCCGCCAGCCACTCGGCCGGGTAGACGTCCGCGACGCGCCCGCCGTACTCCGGCGCGACCCGCCGGGCAAGCTCGCCGGCCGGCCGGCCGTCGATCGCCGGCCGCAGGGCATCCTGGGTGCGCAGCAGCGCCAGCGTAGTCGCGACCTGGAAGTCGGCGACGTTGGGCGGATCGCCGCCGAGGACGCCCTCGGCGATCCAGCCGTCGACGCGGTCGAGCATGCGCGGCAGGTCGGCGAGGTCCTGGCGGATCGCGGCGTCGGTCGAGTCGTGGTCGTGGGCGAGGATGCGGATGATGAGCGGCGCGGCCGGCCGGACGAGCGGCCGCGGGAGGATGAGCGGCGTGTCCTCGAGGTAGGTGTCGACTGCTGCGGGATCGCGCCGCAGGGCCCAGTAGCTCATCCGCCGGGCGAGTTGCTGGAACTCGCCATCCGCCCAGCTCTCGATCTCCTCGACCCGGGCGCGGCGCGCCGGGTCGGCGGGCACGAGCGGCGGATCGGGGCGGATCGCGTCGAGCGCGCGGGCGATCCGGCGCGTGGTCTGCACTCGGCGCCCGTCGTCGAGCCGCAGCGCCGGGACCGTCGCGCCCCGGAACCGCAGCACCCGCAGCAGGCCGCGATGGAAATAGAGCGGGAGGTCCTTGCGCTCGTAGGCGATGTCCTTGCCGCGGAGCATCAGCTCCGCGGCGTAGGAGGGGTGCGAGCCCGTGACGCCGTACAGGGTGGCCGCCATGGCCAAAGTCTGACGCGTCCGTGCCCACGTTGACGTTCCGTCCGGCGTGGCCGAGCCAGACGCGACGTTCCGGCCATTGTGAGCGCCGCCGGGGCGGACCACCATCCCGCGTCATGACCGCGATCGACGCCGTCGGCACCGAGGACCTGCAGGAGCTCGCCCATCGCCATCTGCTGATGCACTTCACGCGCAACGGCGCATTCGGGCCGGGCGGAAACCGGCTGCTGGTGCTCGAGCGCGGCGAGGGCGCCTACGTGTTCGACACCGACGGGCGGCGGTACCTGGACGGCCTGAGCTCGCTCTTCTGCTGCCAGCTGGGGTACTCGTTCGGCGAGGAGATGGCGGCCGTCGCCGGCGAGCAGCTCTCCACGCTCGCGTTCAACACGAACTGGGCAACCGCGCATCCGCCGGCCATCAGGCTCGCCGAAGCGCTGGCCGAGCGCGCCCCCGGCGATCTCAACCGCGTGTTCTTCACGAGCGGCGGCTCGGAGTCGGTCGAGGCGGGGTGGAAGATCGTACGCCAGTTCTACCTGGCCAAGGGCGAGCCGCAGCGCACGAAGGCGATCGCGCGCGAGATCGCGTACCACGGGGTGACGCTCGGCGCGCTGTCGTTCACCGGCGTGCGGCCGATGAAGGAGCCGTTCGGCGCCTCCCCGATTCCCGTCGTCCGGGTCTCGAACACGAACAGCTTCCGCCACGAGCTCGAGCACGACCCCGCCGCGCACTGCGCCCACCTGCTGGACGAGATGGAGCGCACGATCGTCGAGACGGGTCCCGAGACGGTGGCGATGATCATCGCTGAGCCGGTGCAGAACGCCGGCGGGGCGCTCGTGCCGCCCGAGGGCTACCTGGCCGGCCTGCGGACGATCGCCGACCGGTACGGGATCGCGCTCGTCGCCGACGAGGTGATCACGGGGTTCGGCCGCTTCGGCGAGTGGTTCGCGTCCGCCCGCTACGGCCCGGCCCCCGACGTGATCACGCTCGCGAAGGGCATGACGTCGGCCTACGCGCCGATGGGTGCGGTCGTGGTCTCCGACCGGATCGCGGAGCCGCTCTACGACGACGGACGCATGCTGCTGCACGGCATCACGTTCGGCGGGCACCCCGTCGCGGCCGCCATCGCGCTGCGCAACATCGAGATCTTCGAGCGCGAGGGCGTGCTCGACAACGTCCGTGAGCACGAGAGCTATCTGCGTGAGCGCCTCGAGGACCTGTGCGAGCGCCTGCCGATCGTCGGCGACGTGCGCGGCGACGGCTACTTCTGGGCGCTCGAGCTGGTGCGCGACGCCGACAACACGCGCTTCGACGCCGAGGCGCGCGAGCGGCTGCTGCGCGGCTTCCTCGCCGGACGCCTGCTCGACGAGGGCCTGATCGCCCGGCCGGACGACCGTGGCGACGCTGTGCTGCACCTCTCGCCGCCGCTGATCTGCGGCCGGCGCGAGCTCGATGAGCTCGTCGCCAAGACCGAGGCCGTGCTCAGCGACGCGTCGGACCGCTTCTTCGCGGCGGCGTAGTGCGCCACGACGCGCTCGGGTACTGGCTCGCGGAGGCCGGCGGGGCCGAGCCGACCGCGCCGGTGGCCGGGGACGTCGACGCCGACGTGGTGATCATCGGCGGCGGCTACACGGGGATGTGGACCGCTTGGCACGTGCTCGAGCGCGACCCGTCGGCGCGCGTCGTCGTGCTCGAGGCCGGGGTCTGCGGGCACGGGCCGAGCGGCCGCAACGGCGGCTTCTGCGAGACGCTGTGGTCGAACCTCCCGTCGCTGCGCGAGCGGTTCGGCGACGAGCGGGCGCTGGCCGCCTGCCGCGCGTCGTCGGACAGCGTGCGCGCGATCGGCGCGTGGTGCGAGGCGGAGGGTGTCGACGCGTGGTTCCGGTCCGGCGGGTTCATCCTCGCCTCGACGACCGAGGCGCAGGACAAGGTCGTCGACCGCGTCCTCGCGGCCGCCGACATCGCGCCCGAGCACGTGCTCCCGCTCGACCGCGCCGCGCTACGCGAGCGCTGCGACTCGCCGCGCTTCCGGCGCGGCCTGCTCGTGCCCGAGGACGCGACCGTGCAGCCCGCGCGGCTCGCGCTTGGCCTGCGTCGGCGGCTGCTCGAGCGTGGCGTGACCGTGCACGAGCGCTCGCGCGTGCGGGCGCTGCGGGTGGCGCCGACCTCGGTCGAGGTGGAGACGGGCTCGGCGCGCGTGCGCGCCGGCGCGGCGGTGCTAGCCGTCAACGCCGCCACGCGCGGCGTGCGGCCGCTGCGCTCGCGGCTGTCGGTCACCTCGTCGCACATCGTGCTCACCGAGCCGGTGCCCGACGTGGTCGAGCAGATCGGCTGGACGGGCGGCGAGGCGATCACCGACGCGCCGCTGTTCATCCACTACTTCCGCACCACCCCGGACGGGCGCATCGCCTTTGGCTGGGGCGGCGGCAAGCTTGCCTGGGGCGCGCGGCTCGACGGGCGGGTGGAGGTCGACGCCGGGGTGGTGGAGACGATCCAACGCCACCTCGTGGAGATGTTCCCGGTCCTCCGGGGACGCCGCATCACGCACGCATGGGGCGGGCCGATCGACGTCTCGCCGAGCCACCTGCCACAGATCGGCACCGTCTCGGACGGGCCCGTGCACTACGCGTTCGGGTTCACCGGCAACGGCGTAGGCCCGTCGCACCTGGCCGGCGGCGTGCTCGCCGGGCTCGCCCTGGGCGACGGCGACCACGGCCTCGCGCTCGTCGATCCGGCGCCCGCCGTCGTGCCGCCGGAGCCGCTCGCCTGGCTCGGGGGCATGCTCGTCCGCGGCGCGTTCCTACGCGCCGAGCGCCTGCGCACCGCGGGCCGGCGCCCCGACCCGCTCACCCGGGCGATCTGCGCGGCGCCGCGGGCACTCGGGATCCACGTCTCTCGCTAGGGCGTGACGCGCGCCGGGGGCTGGTCGACGACGGTCAGCACCCGGTCGAGCTCCATCAGCTCGAACAGCCGTTCCACGGCGCGCCGCCCGCGCACGATCACGAGCTCGGCACCTGCCGCCGTCAGCTCGCCGTGCAGCCGCAGGAGCAGCTCGATGCTCATCGAGTCCAGGAACGCGAGGCCGCGGAGGTCGACGACGAGCCGTTCGAGGTCCGGCGAGCGCATGCTCGTGATCACCTGCTCGAACTCCGGCAGCGTGGCGATGTCGAGCTCGCCCTTGACGCTCACCTGCGCCGTCGCGCCGAAGCGTTCGGCGCGAAGTTCGAATTTCGACGGGCCAGGTGTCACGTCGGGGCGAGAGGGTACTCGGGCGGCGACCCGCGATGACGGAGACCGTCTGACCTTCGAGCGCACTGCGGCTGCTCCTGCCGCGCCCACGTGCGCGAGCTGGAGCCGCTGCTCGGCCGCGCCCGGGCCGACGACGCCACGCTGCTCGGCTCCGAGCTGGTGACGAACGCGGTCAAGTACGCCGCCGGAGCAGGGCGGGGGACACGGGCTGCGGCTCGTCGACCTCGTCGCCGACCGCTGGGGCGTCGAGCGCGGCAGCACGCGGGTCTGGTTCGAGATCGACGCGTGAGCTAGGCTTCGCTCCGCATGGCGCGTCGTGGGCTTTCCCTCCTCCTTCTCCTCCTCCCCCTTCGGGGGGAATAACGCGTGGCGGCCGCGAAGCCGCAAGCCCAGCACGACGAAGGAGCAACGACAAGCCGACAGGAGCACGCGCCATGAACGACGACCGGGTAATCATCTTCGACACCACGTTGCGAGACGGGGAGCAATCCCCGGGCATCTCGCTCAACGCCGCCGAGAAGCTGGAGATCGCGCACCAGCTCGCGCGGCTCGGCGTGGACGTCATCGAGGCGGGCTTCCCGATCGCCTCGCCGGGGGACTTCGAGGCCGTGCAGGCGATCGCCCGGGAGGTGCACGGGCCCGTGATCGCCGGTCTCGCGCGGGCGCACGCCGCCGACATCGAGCGCGCAGCGGACGCGGTACGAGACGCTGACCGGCCGCGGATCCACACGTTCATCTCCACTTCGGACATCCACATCGAGCACCAGCTGCAGTCGACGCGCCGTGACGTGCTCGGCCAGGCGCGGGCGGCGGTCGCGCACGCGCGGTCGTTCGTCGACGACGTCGAGTTCTCGCCGATGGACGCGACGCGCGCCGACGTCGAGTTCACCGCCGAGGTGGTGGCGGCCGCCGTCGAGGAGGGGGCCACCACGGTCAACATCCCGGACACGGTCGGCTATGCGATGCCGGACGAGTACGCGGCCTTCCTCGGGCGGCTCTACGAGCTGGTGCCCGGGCTCCGAGACGTGGTCCTCTCGGTCCACTGCCACGACGACCTGGGGCTGGCGGTCGCCAACTCGTTCGCGGGCGTGAAGGCCGGCGCGCGGCAGGTCGAGTGCGCGATCAACGGGATCGGCGAGCGGGCGGGCAACGCGTCGCTCGAGGAATTCGTGATGCTGCTCCACACGCGCGCCGACGCGGTGGGGCTCTCGACCGGCGTGCAGACGCGCGAGATCGCCCGCACGAGCCGGCTCGTCTCCCGGCTCACCGGCTACGCCGTCCAGCCGAACAAGGCGATCGTCGGCCGCAACGCGTTCGCCCACGAATCCGGCATCCACCAGGACGGCGTGCTCAAGGAACGGTCGACCTACGAGATCATGGATGCCGCGACGGTCGGGGTCGACGACGTGTCCTCGATCGTGCTCGGCAAGCACTCGGGGCGGCACGCGCTGAAGTCGGCCCTGGAGGAGCTCGGGTTCACGGTCGACGGGCAGACGCTCAACACCGCGTTCAAGCGCTTCAAGGAGATCGCAGACAAGAAGAAGCAGGTCACGGCGATGGACCTCGAGGCGCTCGTGACCGACGAGCTGCGGTCCGAGATGGCGTCCTACACGCTCGAGTGGTTCGACGTCGAGGCGTCCTCGCGGCGCCCGCCGCACGCCGTGGTGGCGATCCGAATGCCCTCCGGGGAGGTCGTCCAGGGCAACTTCACGGGTGACGGCCCGGTCGATGCGATCTTCCGCGCGATCAACACCGCCGTGCGGCGCGAGGCGCGGCTGCGCGAGTTCCGCATCGACTCCGTGACCGCCGGCCAGGACGCCCTCGGCGAGGCGAGCGTCGTGCTCGAGGTCGCGGGCCAGTCGGCCGCCGGCCAGGGCGTCTCCACAGATATCATCGAGGCTGCGGCGCAGGCCTACGTGCGGGCGCTGGCGAACGCGGAGCGCAAGGTGGCGATGGCGGCCGAGGCCGCCGAGTCGCGGGAGCTGACGCCGACGCCCTAGAAGAAGCGGCCGCAGTCGTCGAGCGCGGCCGTCCGCTCGTTCACGTACGAGACCTTGAGCGGGCCGGTCGTCCTGCCGGTGAAGGCGGAGACGGGGACGGCGGGGAACGACGCCTCGGCGCGCGCGATGCAGCTTCGGTAGCGCGATTCCCCGACGAGCAGGATCGCGCACACGAGCAGCACGACGACCGCGATCGGAGCGAGCAGGGACCTCGAAGCGTCGAGCCGTTGGGGGGTGGTCATGGCCGTCGTCCCGATTCGACAACGAGGTTGCGGTTCCTGGGTCGTGTCGGTGGAAGCCGTTATCGTGGCGCCTCGGGGTCAACGATGCGCATTGCTCGGGTTGCAGCAATTAGCGGCGTCACGATGGTCGCCGCCCTCTTCGACGCCGGCGTGCAGGTCGCGCCGGCGCACGCCGCCGTGGCGATCAAGGGAGCGGTGCTCCGGCTCGACAGCGCCGGCCGAGCGCCGGTCACGCTCCGGTGCGACGCGACGACGGATGCGGCGCGCTGCCGCGGCGTGCTCCAGCTCGTGGGCGCCGAGCCTCCGGTCAGTGGGGACACGCTCGGCCGCCGCCGCTACTCCGTGCGGCGAGGCAGTGACAGGACGTTCCTCGTCCGCGTGTGGCGAGCCGGCCGGGCCGAGGCTCGTCGCGAGGGTCTGGTCAACGTGATCGCGCGGGCACACGGCGCCGAGGGCACCGCGAGGCGTCGGCTCTTCCTCCGCCGCGGAGGCCTGCTCCAGTCCAGCCCAGTCCCCGGACCCGCCGGTCCGACCGGCCCAGCCGGCCCACGCGGCGCCACGGGTCCAGCAGGGCCTCAGGGTCTACCGGGTCCGCAGGGCGAGATCGGGCGACAGGGAGAGACCGGGCCACAGGGAGAGGTCGGGCCCGAGGGTCCACAGGGCGCGACAGGTGCCCAGGGAGCGACCGGTCCTGCCGGCCCCCAGGGTGAGACCGGCCCCGCCGGTCCGCAGGGCCCAATGGGTCCCCAGGGCGAAACCGGAGCGACGGGCGCGCAAGGCCCGCAGGGAGCGACCGGCGCGGTTGGCCCCCAGGGCGAGACCGGTCCGCAGGGCGCGACCGGTGCTGTCGGGCCGCAGGGTCCGCAGGGTGAGACGGGCGCGACTGGGGCGCAGGGTCCGCAGGGTGAGACCGGTGCGCAAGGCGAGGTCGGGCCTCAGGGTGCGACGGGACCGGCCGGACCTGCCGGTCCGCAGGGCGAGACCGGACCCGCTGGACCCGTCGGGGCCACCGGGCCGGCAGGACCTCAAGGGCCTGCGGGTCCGAAGGGCGACACAGGCGCGACCGGGGCGCAGGGGCCAGCGGGTGTGATCGGAGCCACCGGTGCGCAAGGCCCCGCCGGCCCGCAGGGCCCTGCCGGGCCGCAGGGCGCGACGGGGCCGCAGGGTGCGACCGGCGCGACGGGTGCGACCGGTCCGCAGGGACCCGCCGGCCCGACGGGTGCCACCGGCCCTCAGCCCACGCCGCAAGTCATCACCGGCACGCCGGTCACGTCAGCGCCGAACGCCGCCCAGAACACGACCGTCGTGGCAACCGTGAGCTGTCCCGCGACCAAGCTTCTGCTCGGCGGCGGGGCGAACGTGACCACGAGCACCACTGAGACCCGGCGGGTGGCGCTCCAGTCCTCGGCGCCGCAGAACAGCACCACGTGGCGCGCGGTCGGAATCGTCGTCGCGACCCTGCAGACGGGTCAAACGATGTCCGTCACGCCCTGGGCCATCTGCACGACCTGAGGTGCGGCTCAGGCGGCGAGCGCGCGGCCTTGTGCAAATGCGGCATCGAGGACTCGTTCGTTCGACGTCGCGGCCATCAGGTTGGCGCCCATGGCCTCGGCTGACGCGGCGTCGGGGACGACGGTGTGAGGTCGCATGCCGCGCGCGCGGAGCGCGAGCTCCTCGGCTCTGAGAGCCGTCGCGGCGACGGTGCGCCACGCGGCGGTAGCTGAGCGCGGGACGAGCGGGCCGGCGGTGGGAGCGAGGCACAGCACGTTCGCGCCGCGGCCGCCGGGCGCCGTGTCGAGGTTGGTCAGGCTCCACACGCCGCCGTCCACGTACTCGCGGCCCCCGATCGCGACCGGCGCGAAGAGCCACGGCACCGCGCAGGAGGCGAGCACAGCGTCGGTCACGTTCGCCGCCGGAGCACCCGGCGCGCCGAACATCACCCGTCGCCCGCTGCGGCGATCGACCGCGGCGATGCGCAGCCGGCCGTCGAAACGCGCGCCCAGCTCCCGGAGGTGGTGCGCGAGGCCCTCGAGCCTGCCGCGGGGTCGCGGCACGGCGGCCAGGGCGGCGGCGCGGGCGACCCGGCCGGCCGGCTCCAGCGTGGAGAGCGCCATCGGCGCGAGCGGCGACGCGACCGCGGCGCCGAGCCGGGACGCTGCGCCACCGAGCCGGCGCAGCGCGCCGTCCGGCGGCGGATCGGCCGCCTCGGCCCACTCGCGCGCGGCGCGGTCACCCGCCTCCGGCCGCCGCCCGCCGGCCAGCGCGGCGCCGATGATCGAGCCCGCCGACGTTCCCACCACGTACTCGCAGCGCCGGAAGTCGAGCCCCGACGCCGACTCGATCCCGGACAGCAGCCCGCGCATCCACGCCTCGCCGAGCGTCCCACCGGCGCCGAGCACCAGCGTGTCGGGGAGGTCGCTGATCACGCCGCACATGATGACCCGGCGGACGTCAGCGGCAGCCGTCGGCGGCGTTCGTTGCGCGGGGCGGACGCCAGCGGCAGCCCTGGCGCAGTTCCGGACAACCGCTCCTGTACGTGATAACGTACGCACGTATGGCGGCCACCGCGGAGACGGTTCCGGCGATCGGGCGCCGGGTGAAGGCGCTGCGTGAGGCGATGGACCTCTCGCTGCGCGACCTCGCGACCCGCTCGGGCGTCTCGGCGCCGATGCTCTCGCAGGTCGAGCGCGGCGAGACGAGCCCGACGCTGCAGGTGGCCGCACGGATCGCGCAGGGCCTGGAGCTGCGCCTCTCGCAGCTCCTGCGGCTCGACGAGGGCGGGACGGTGAGCGTGGTGAAGGCCGGGGACGGGCGGAGCGGCGGCGCCGACGGGCACCGCTACGAGATCCTCACGCCCCCGCTGCCCGGCCTACGCGCCGAGGTCTCCCGCCACCGGCTCGCGCCCGGCGCGGCCACCGGCGGCCCCGGCGACCCGCCGATGCACGAGCCCGGTGCCCGCGAGACGTCGGTCGTCGAGTCCGGCACCGCGGACCTGCTCGTCGACGGCGCGCGCCACCGGCTCACGGCCGGCGACACCGTCACCTTCGACGCCGACCTGCCGCACCACTTCGAGAACCCCGGAAAGGAGGAGGCCGTCCTGCTGGCCGTCGTCTCGGCGGGGCTGCGCCGCTCATGACCCCGAGCACGCTGTTCGACAAGATCTGGGCCGCCCACGAGGTCGCGCCCGGGCTGATCTACATCGACCTGCACCTCGTCCACGAGGTCACGAGCCCACAGGCCTTCGACGGCCTCCGCCTCGCGGGCCGCGCCGTCCGGCGCCCCGATCGCACGCTCGCCACCGCCGACCACAACGTCCCCACGGACGGGACGCCGGTCGCCGCCCGCATCCGCGACGAGCTCTCGCGCGTCCAGGTCGAGACGCTCGAGCGCAACTGCGAGGAGTTCGGCATCCCGGTGTACTCGATCGGCTCCGACCGCCAGGGGATCGTGCACGTGATCGGGCCCGAGCTCGGCGTCACCCAGCCGGGCATGACGATCGTCTGCGGCGATTCCCACACCGCCACGCACGGCGCGTTCGGCGCGCTCGCGTTCGGGATCGGCACCAGCGAAGTCGAGCACGTCCTCGCGACGCAGTGCCTCGCCCAGCGCAAGCCGAAGAGCATGCGCATCAACTACACGGGCGAGCTGGGCTTCGGCGTCACGCCCAAGGATCTGATCCTCGGCACGATCGGCCAGATGGGCACGAACGGCGCCGCCGGCCACGTGGTCGAGTACGCCGGCCCGCTGATCGAAGGGCTCTCGATGGAGGGCCGGATGACGATCTGCAACATGACGATCGAGGGCGGCGGTCGGGCCGGCATGATCGCGCCCGACGACACGACGTTCGAGTGGGTCGTCGGCCGGCCCGCGGCGCCCGTCGAGGTCGACCCCGCGTGGCGCGACCTCCGCACGGACGTGGGTGCGAGCTTCGACACCCAGATCGACGTCGACGCCGGCGCGCTCTCGCCGCTCGTCACCTGGGGCACGACGCCCGGCATGGTCGTGCCCGTCACCGAGGCGGTCCCGCAACCGAACGGCGACAGCGACGAGCGCGCGCTCAAGTACATGGGCCTCGTGGCCGGCACCCCCATGGACGAGATCCGCCTCGACCGCGTGTTCATCGGCTCGTGCACCAACTCGCGGATCGGCGACCTGCGGGCCGCTGCCGAGCTCGTCAAGGGCCGGCGGGTGGCGGCGCACATCGACGCGATGGTCGTGCCCGGCTCGCAGCAGGTCGCCGCCCAGGCCGAGGCGGAGGGGCTCGACGAGGTCTTCCGCGCCGCCGGCTTCGACTGGCGCACCGCCGGCTGCTCGATGTGCCTGGGGATGAACCCGGACATCCTCCAGCCCGGCGAGCGCTGCGCCTCGACCTCGAACCGCAACTTCGAGGGTCGTCAGGGCCGCGGCGGGCGCACCCACCTCGTCTCGCCCCAGATGGCGGCCGCGGCCGCCATCGAGGGCCATTTCGTCGACATCCGGGAGTGGAGCTAAGTGGACGCTGTCACCACCGTCACCGGCGGGGTCAGCGTGCTCGACCGCGCCGACGTCGACACGGACCAGATCATCCCGAAGCAGTTTCTCAAGCGGGTGGAGCGCACCGGCTTCGGCGAGTTCCTCTTCTACGACTGGGCGAAGGAGGACGGCTGGGACCTGCCCGCCAACCCCATCCTCGCCACCGGCCCGAACTTCGGCTGTGGGTCCTCGCGGGAGCACGCACCCTGGGCGCTGCAGGACTACGGCTTCCGGGCGGTCGTCGCCGCGAGCTTCGCGGACATCTTCTTCAACAACTGCACGAAGATCGGGCTGCTGCCGGTGCGGCTGCCCGAGGAGGACGTGCGCGCGCTCATGGCGGCGGGCGAGGCGGAGATCGACCTCGAGGCGCGCGAGGTGCGCTTCGACGGCCGGTCCGTAGCGTTCGAGCTCGACGACGACACGCGCCACCGGCTGCTCAACGGGCTCGACGACATCGCGCTCACCCTCCAGCAGGACGACGCGATCGACGCCTACGAGCGCGACCGCGAGCGCTCCGGCCCGGTCACAACGAGCCTGTAGCGACGCGCCGCGCGAGCTCGGCGCGCCGCCGGCCGAGCTTGCGGAACACGTTGCGCAGGTGCTGCTCGACGGTCTTGGTGCTCACGAACAGGGCGGTGGCCGCCTCGCGGTTCGTGAGCCCCTGCGCCACGAGCTGGGCGATGCGCAGCTCGTGCGGGGTGAGCTCGGACTCCTCGCTGCGCTCCGGCGCCCGGGCGATCGCCCCGGCCGCCCGCAGCTCGCGCCGCGCCCCGCTCGGCGAACGACAGCGCGCCGACGCGCTCGAAGCCGGCGAGCGCCTCGCGCAGGCGCTCGCGCGCCTCGTCGCGCCGGTCGACCGACCGCAGCCACTCCCCGTAGGCGAGCTGCGTGCGGGCGACCTCGAACGGTGCCGGACCCGCGTCGTGGAGCTCGAGCGCGCGGTGGAAGTGCGGCCCGCAGCAGCGGGTGGTGGAACGCGATCTCGCCCGGGCCGAGCGAGACGATGCCGGCGCTCTCGGCCGGCTCGAGCGCCGCCACGTCGAGCCCGGCGGCGGCCAGCGCGCCGAGCAGCCCCAGCAGCGCGGCCCCCACGGCCAGCCGCGCCTGCGGCGCGACGGGCTCGAGCTGCAGCGCGCCGGCCAGGGCCGCGGCCTGCGCGCCCGGCAGCCGCTCGCGCAGGGCGAGCACCGGCTCGCACAGCTCGGCCAGCGCCGCGAACGGCACCCCGACCTCGGACTCAACGCCGCGTGCCCGCAGCACGGTCATCCCGTCCGCCGAGGCCACGAGGGCCTGCAGCAGCGCGGTCTTGCCCATGCCGGCCTCCCCGCGCACGACCAGCACCTCGCTGCCGCCGCCGCGCGCCGTGTCCAGCGCGCGCAGGAGGCGCTCCAGCTCGCGTTCACGGCCGACAAGCACGCCGCTGAGCGTCCCACACGCGGTAGCGTGCCGCCCGCATGCCCACGATCGTCACGCTCCCCGGCGACGGCATCGGCCCGGAGGTGCTGGCCGCGGCCCTCGGGGTCCTGGCCGAGGTGGCTCCCGACCTCACCTACGAGGAGCACCTGATCGGCGGCGCGGCGATCGACGCCACGGGCACTGCGCTGCCCGAGGAGACGCTCGAGGCGGCGCGGCGGTCGGACGGGGTGCTGCTCGCCGCGGTCGGCGGCCCCAAGTGGGACACGACCGATCCGGGAAAGCCGCGCCCCGAGCAGGGGCTGCTGGGCCTGCGCCAGGGGCTCGGGCTGTTTGCCAACCTCCGTCCCGTGCGCCCGCTGCCGGCGCTCTACGACGCCAGCCCGCTCAAGCGCGAGGTGATCGAGCGCACGAACCTGCTGGTGGTGCGGGAGCTGACCGGCGGCATCTACTTCGGCGACAAGGGCCGGACGGACGGCCGCGCGCATGACGTGTGCGCGTACACGGAGGCGGAGGTCGAGCGGATCGCGCGCACCGCGTTCCGCGCAGCCCGCTCGCGCGTGACGAGCGTCGACAAGGCCAACGTGCTGGAGACGAGCCGGCTGTGGCGCGAGGTCGTGATGCGCGTCCACGCGACCGAGTTCCCCAACATCGAGCTCGAGCACCTGCTGGTCGACAACGCCGCGATGCAGCTCGTCGCCGCCCCCCGGCACTTCGAGGTGCTGCTGACCGAGAACATGTTCGGCGACATCCTCAGCGACGAGGCGGCGATGATCACCGGCTCGATCGGGCTCCTCCCGAGCGCGTCGCTGGGCGAGAGCGGCCCTGGCGTGTTCGAGCCCGTCCACGGCTCGGCGCCCGACATCGCGGGCCGCGGCGTCGCCAACCCGCTCGCAATGTTCCTCTCCGCGGCGATGCTGCTGCGCCACGGACTCGGGCGGGAGGAGCCCGCCGCGCGGATAGAATCGGCCGTCGACCGGGCCCTCGACGCCGGCCTGCGGACCGGCGACCTGGGTGGAACCGCAACGACTGCCGAAGCCACCAGTGCGGTCATGAAGGAGCTGACGTGAGCCAAGCGGACCTCATCTGGATGAACGGCGAATACGTCGCCTACGAGGACGCCAAGGTTCACGTACTCACGCACGCGCTCCACTACGGCACCGGCGTCTTCGAGGGCGTCCGCGCGTACGAAACGCCGCGCGGCACCGCGGTCTTCCGCCACGAGGACCACATCGACCGGCTCTTCAAGTCGGCCCAGATGTACTACATGGACGTCCCGTACTCCAAGGAGCAGATCCGCGAGGCGACGCTCGAGCTGATCGCCCGCAACGGCCTCAAGTCCTGCTACATCCGGCCCGTGGTCTACCGGGGAGCGGGACCGATGGGGCTGTACCCGCTCGACTGCCCGGTCGACGTGTTCATCGCGGTCTGGGAGTGGGGCTCGTACCTCGGCGACGAGGGCAAGCGGCGCGGCGTCCGGGGGAAGGTCGTCTCCTGGCGTCGCATCGGGCCCGACGCGCTGATCCCGGCCGCCAAGGCCAACGGGCAGTACCTGAACTCCGTGCTGGCCAAGATCGAGTCGGAGAAGGCCGGCTACGAGGAGGGCATCCTGCTCGACCAGCGCGGGATGGTCTGCGAGGGCACGGGCGAGAACCTGTTCCTGGTCAAGGACGGCGCGATCGCCACCCCCGGCTTCAACTCCTCGATCCTGGGCGGCATCAATCGCCTGTCGGCGATCGAGATCGCCCGCGACCTCGGCTACACGGTCGTCGAGCGCGACGTCGCGCGCGGCGAGCTTTACCTCGCCGACGAGATCTTCATGACCGGCACGGCCGCCGAGCTGACGCCGCTGCGCGAGGTCGACGACCAGCCGGTCGGAAGCGGCGAGCCCGGTCCGATCACCCGCGAGATCCAGTCCGCCTTCGAGGATGCGCTGCACGGCCGCTCGGACCGCTACGCCGGCTGGCTCGACGTGGTGCCCCAGGCGGCACCCGCTCCGTGACCCGCATCGCGATCTACGACACCACGCTGCGCGACGGCATGCAGGGCCACGGCATGTCGCTGTCCGTCGACGAGAAGGTGCGCGTCGCGCATGTGCTCGACCAGCTCGGGATCCCGTACATCGAGGCGGGCTTTCCGGCCTCGAACCCGAAGGAGGCCGAGCTGTTCGCGCGGCTCGAGCACGAGGGCCTGCGGGCCGACGTGTGCGCGTTCGGGATGACCCGCCGGCGCGGCGTGCGTGCGGACGACGACGCGGCGCTGCAGGTGGTGGCCGGCTCGTTCGCGCCGGTCTGCACGCTCGTCGGCAAGACCTGGGGGCTGCATCTCGAGAAGGTCGTGCGCGTCGACCGCGACGAGAACCTGGCGATGATCGCCGAGTCGGTCGCCTTCCTCGTGAGGCAGGGCAAGCGCGTGGTGTACGACGCCGAGCACTTTTTCGACGGCTGGCGCGACGACCCGGCGTACGCGGTCGCCTGCCTGCAAGCGGCGGCCGACACGGGAGCCGAGAACCTCACGCTGTGCGACACCAACGGCGCCTCCCTGCCGCACCAGGTGGCCGAGGCCGTGCGCGCCGTGGGCGAGGCGCTGCCCGGCGCGGCGCTCGGCATCCACTGCCACAACGACGCCGAGTGCGGCGTGGCCAACTCGCTCGCGGCCGTCGGCGAGGGCGCGGTGCTCGTCCAGGGCACGTTCAACGGCTACGGGGAGCGCTGCGGCAACGCGAACCTCACGAGCATCGTCCCGAACCTGCAGCTCAAGCTCGGCCACGACTGCCTGCCGTCGCTCGAGGGCTGGACCGAGGCCGCCCACTACCTCGACGAGTTGCTCAACGTCACGCCCGATCCCGACCAGCCCTACGTGGGCAAGAACGCGTTCGCGCACAAGGGCGGGCTGCACGTGGCGGGCGTGAACGCCGACCCGGCGACGTTCGAGCACATGGACCCGGCCGCCGTCGGCAACAGCCGCGAGGTCCTGGTGTCCGAGCTGTCCGGCAAGGGAACGGTGATTGCGCACGCCGGCGGCGCGCTCGACGACTCCGCCGCCACGCGGGTGGTCGAGCGCGTGAAGGAGCTCGAGCATCGCGGCTTCCAGTTCGAGGCCGCCGACGGGTCGTTCGACCTCCTTATCCGGCGCGAGACGGGCGACTACGAGCCGCTGTTCCGCCTCGAGTCCTGGCGCGTGATCTCCGAGAAGCGCGAGGACGGCCGCGTGCAGACCGAGGCCACGATCAAGATCTGGGTCGATGGGCAGCGCTATGTCCGGGTGGCCGAGGGCAACGGCCCCGTGCATGCGCTGGACGCTGCTTTGCGCGCCGCGATCGGCGAGCGCTTTCCGCACCTGCGCGACATCAAGCTCGTCAACTACAAGGTGCGCATCCTCGACGAGTGGAAGGCCACGGGCGCGACCACGCGCGTGCTGCTCGACGCCACCGACGGCGCCGGGACCTGGGGCGCGATCGGCGTGCACGAGAACGTCATCGAGGCGAGCTGGGACGCGCTGGTCGACTCGCTCGAAGCGGGCATGGTGCGCTCGCGCGCGCCGCAGGCGTGATCCCGCTCGCGCGGCCTGTCCTCGGCGACGCGGAGGAGCGCGCGGTGCTCGACGTGCTCCGCTCCCGCCAGCTCTCGCTGGGGCCTCGTGTGCCGGCGTTCGAGCGCGCGTTCGCGGTGCGGGTGGGGGCGGCTCACGCCAGCGCGGTGTCGTCGGGGACCGCCGCGCTCCACCTCGCGCTGCGCGCGGTAGGGGTGGGCGACGGCGACGAGGTCGTCACATCACCGCTGTCGTTCGTCGCCTCGGCCAACGTGATCCTCTACGAGCGGGCGAAGCCGGTGTTCGCCGACATCGACCCGGTCACGCTCAACCTGGACCCGGACGCGGCGGCCGCGGCGATCACGGGGCGCACGGCGGCGCTGCTCCCGGTGCACATCTTCGGCTACCCGGCCGACGTGCCCGCGCTCGAGGCCTACGGCCTGCCGATCGTGGAGGATGCCTGCGAGGCGCTCGGCGCGCGGCACGCCGACGGGTCCGTCGTGGGCGGGCGTGGGCATCCCGCGGCGTTCGGCTTCTACGCCAACAAGCAGCTCACCACGGGCGAGGGCGGGATGCTCACGATGGGCTCGGCCGAGCACAAGGAGCGGGTCGACTCCGAGCGCAACCAGGGCCGGGCGCCCGACATGGGCTGGCTCGACCACGACCGGTTGGGGTTCAACTATCGGCTGACCGACGTCGCGTCGGCGATCGGGCTCGCCCAGCTCGAGCGGCTCGACGGGATGCTGGAGGCGCGCGCCCGCGTGGCGGGGTGGTACCGGGAGGCGCTTGCCGGCTCGTACGTCGGGTTGCCCTGCGAGGACTCAGGCGGCGACGTGCGCGGCTGGTTCGTGTTCGTGGTCCAGCTCCCGCGGGGGCACGACCGCGACGGGGTGGTACGGGCGCTGGCCGAGCGCGGCGTGCAGTCCAAGCCGTACCTGCCGGCGATCCACTTGATGTCCTTCTACCGCGAGCGGTTCGGGCACCGGGAGGGTGAGTTCCCGGTGTGCGAGGACGTCGCCGCGCGGTCGGTCGCGCTGCCGTTCTTCCCCGAGCTGACCGAGGGCCAGGTCGCGCAGGTGGCCGAGGCGCTCGACGCCGTCATACGCGCTTGACGTAGCTCACGAACCCCGGTCCGCCGACCGCGGCGGCCACGGCGCGGGTCGGCGCGCGGCGGATCTCGCGCTGCTCGTACCCGGCCACCTCGTAGAGCGCGCGGGCGGCGTCGTTCCGGAGGCCCGTGTCGAGCGACACGCCGCGCAGGCCGGCGGCCGCGGCGTCGCGCTCGGCGTGCGCGAGCAGCCGGCGCGCCACGCCGCGGCGCCTGAACGCGGCGTCGACCGCCAGGCCGTCGACGTACAGGGTGTCGATCGGCGGGTTGGGGGAGAGGAGGCCGGCGGCCTTGAGGTGGCGCATCAGAGCGGGCCAGCGCCACGGCGGGACGCGCGGGGCGGTGAGGCTCACGAAGCGCCGCGCGCGGGCTTCCCCCTCGCTGACCGGGAAGCTCGCGACCACGCCGACCACCGCTCCGTCGATCGCCGCCACATGGCAGACCTCGTAGCTCGCGGCGTGGCCCTCGCGGGGGTACAGGTCGGTCAGCAGGGCCCGGGCGCGCCGTTCGGAGCCGGCGTAGGCGTCGTAGTACGGCTTGGCCGACAGGTACAGCAGGTCGAAGACCGGATCGTCCGGCGTGGCTGCCCGGACCGCGAGGGTCATGTCAGTCATCATGGCCGACGGCATGGCGCGCTTCTCGCTTCCCCAGGATCCGGTCTTCCAGCAGCTCAACTCCTCGCTGGCGTTCGACTGGCGGCTCGGGCCGTATGACGTCGAGCAGTCGCGGGCGCACGCGAAGATGCTCGCCGAGGCCGGCATCATCAGCCAGCACGATCGCGACGAGCTGCTGAGCGGGCTCGAGCGCGTGGAGGCCGAGCTCGAGGCCGGCGAGTTCCCGTTCCGGGAGGACGATGAGGACATCCACATGGCGATCGAGCGGCGGCTCACGGAGATCGCCGGGCCGGTGGGCGGTCGCCTGCACACCGCACGCTCCCGCAACGACCAGGTGGCGACCGACGTCGCGATGTTCACCCGTGCGCACGCGCTGGTGACGATCGAGCGGCTGGGGCAGCTCCAGAGCACGATCATGCAGCTCGCCGAGCGGCACCTCGACTGGGCGATGCCCGGCTACACGCACCTCCAGCGCGCGCAGCCCGTGTACCTGGCGCACCATCTGCTGGCCTACTTCTGGATGTTCCGGCGGGACGCGCGGCGGTTCGAGCATGTGCTCGGGGCGACGAGCGACCTGCCGCTGGGGGCGGGGGCGCTGGCGGGCGTCAACTTCGAGACCGATCGCGGCCTGGTGGCGCGGGAGCTCGGGTTCGCGGGCGTGGCGCCGAACTCGATCGATGCCGTCTCGAACCGTGACTTCGTGCTCGACTACCTGGCGGCGGCGGCCACGTGCGCGACCCATCTCTCGCGTCTGGGAGCGGAGATCGTCCTGTGGTCGAGCGAGGAGTTCGCGTTCTGCGAGGTGTCGGACGCGTGGGCGTCGGGCTCCTCGATCATGCCGCAGAAGAAGAACCCGGACGCCGCCGAGCTGCTGCGCGCGAAGGCGCCGCGCGTGGTCGCGCACCTGGCGGCGCTGCACGGCGTGCTGCACGGGCTGCCGCTGACCTACAACAAGGACATGCAGGAGGACAAGGAGCACCTGTTCGACGCCGCGGACACCCTGGATCTGTGTCTGCGGGCCGCGACTGGGATGCTGGGCAGCCTGTCGTTCGACCGCGAGCGGCTGGCGGGTGCCGCGGCCGACGAGATGATCGCGGCCGTCGATGTCGCCGACATGCTCGTGCGGCGCGGCGTGCCGTTCCGGCAGTCGCACGGGATCGTGGCAGCTCTGGTTCGGGAGGCGATCGATTCGGGGCGGTCTTTGAGCGAGCTGACGCGCGAAGAGCTGGCACGGCACTCCGACGCGCTGGACGAGGAGTACTACTCGGTGCTGGCGGCCCGCTCGTGGCTCGAGTCGAAGGTGTCCGAGGGCGGGACGGCTTCCGATCGAGTTCGGGAGCAGCTCGCACACGCTCGGGCGGAGCTTGACGGGCAGCCGGCGTGAGCGAGTTCTATTCGCGGCCGGTCGTCGACGTGGCCCGCGCGCTGCTGGGCGGCGTGGTGCGGTGCGGCTCGACGGCGGGGATCATCATCGAGACCGAGGCGTATCACCACTCGGAGCCCGCATGCCATGCCTACGTGGGGCTGACGTCGCGCACGAGCGTGCTGTTCGGGCCACCGGGGACGGCGTACGTCTACCGGTCTTACGGGATCCACGCCCTGCTGAACGCGGTGTGTGAGCGGGAGGGGGTCGGCGCGGCGGTCCTGATCCGGGCTTTGGAGCCAATTGCGGGCTTGGGAGAGATGCGGGAGCGGCGAGGGGTCGACGACCTCTGCTCCGGGCCGGGGAAGCTCACCCAGGCCCTGGGGATCGGGCTGGAGATGAACGGCACCGACCTGGCGACCGGGCCGGTGCGGATCGAGCCGCCCGCACGGCCGCTGCCCGCTGCGGTCGGCACACGGATCGGGATTACGAAGGGCGTAGAGCTGCCGTGGCGGTTCTGCGCCGTCGGAGAGCGCGGCGTGTCCCGGCCGTGGCCCCCGGGCCTGCTCGCCGCCTGATCGTGCGCCGGTGCCGGGCTACGGCTCGGCCGCGCCGCCACCCTCCGGAGCCGTCGCGCCACCCTCCGGCGCGTCGGCCGGTGGCTCGGCCGGCACCGGTGCCGGCTCGGCGGGCGCCGGCTCAGGATCGGTCGGGGCGGGGGCCTCGGGTGCCGGTGCCTCGGGTGCCGGGGCCGGCGTGACGGGCGTGGTGGTGGAGGGGAGCGGGGGCGACGGGCTCGTCTCGTCCTCCTCCGGCTCCGCGACCGCCGACACGAACGTACGGAAGATGCTCGCCGGGAAGGTGCCGCCGGCCACGGGCTGGCCCTGGAACTCCGTCTCCATCGGCTTGAACCCGTCCGGGTAGCCGACCCACACGGCGACGGTGAACTGGGGCGTCCAGCCGACGAACCAGGCGTCGCCGTAGCCCTCGGTGGTGCCAGTCTTGCCGGCCACGGTCACGCCCGGGACCTGTGCGCGGGTGCCGGTGCCGGACTGGACGACGCCCTGGAGCAGCGAGCCGACCTGGTCGGCGACCCCGTCGTCGAGGATCCGGCGCGACTCGCGCTTGTTGACGGCCTTCGAGCCGTCAGGCAGGTCGATCGGGTTCCAATCGTCGCCCTGCCTGTGGCTGATCCTCCGGATGCCGACCGGCCCGGGCGCCTTCTGCCGCCGCCGGTTGTCGGCTCCCGGGCTCAACGTCCCGTAGACGATCTCGCCGCGGCTCGCGAACGTCTGGTACGCGTGCGCCATGTCGAGCGGCGTGACGCCCTGCTTGAGCCCGCCGAGCGTCATCGCGTAGTTGGAAGAGACCGGCGTCCGGATGCCCATCTCCCGAGCGAGGCCGGCGATCTTCTTGGTCCCGACCTTGATGCCGACCTGAGCGAACACCGAGTTGTCCGAGAACGTCGTCGCGCGCGCGAGCGTGGTGATGCCGGCGTATGCGCCGTCGTAGTTGTTGACCGTGAAGATCTCCTTGGAACCGGGCACCGGGATCTCCAGCTTGCGTGACGACCAGACGGAGTTGGGGGAGACGCCCTGGCGTAACGCCTCGGCGAGGATGAACGGCTTGATCGACGAGCCGGGCTGGCGCTGACCCTGGGTGGCGAGGTTGAACGGCGCGGCGTCGTAGCCGTCGCCGCCGACCATCGCCCGCACCTCGCCGGACCTGTTGTCGAGCGCGACGAGTGCGGCACGCGGGCCGTCCGGATTCGGAAGCCACTGGTTCACCGCGTTGTCGGCGGCCGCCTGCATCTCGGCGTCGATCGTCGTCTGGACCCTCAGGCCGCCCTCGAAGGCCAGGCGCGCGCCCTCCTGGCCGCCGCCGAGCCGGTCGACGACCTGCTGCTTGACCCAGGAGGTGAAGTACGGGTACTCGGTGTCCTCGGCCGGCGGCTGGAGGTCGCCGCGATCGGGAATCGGCTGCTGGACCGCGAAGTCGTGCTGCTCCTGCGTGAGGAAGCCCTGCTCGAGCATCTTCTGGAGCACGACGTCGCGCCGCGCGCGCGCCGCCTCGGGGTTCGCGATCGGGTCGTAGCCGCTGGGCGAGGAGACCATGCCGGCCAGCAGCGCCGCCTCGTGCGGCTGGAGCAGCCGCGCGCAGACCGGACGGTCGCCCTTCTCGTCGCAGCCCTGGTGGGAGGCCTGGAAGTACGTGCGCGCGGCCGACTCGATCCCGTACGCGCCGTTGCCGAAGTAGATCGTGTTGAGGTAGTTGCGGAGGATCGCCTCCTTCGACCACTTGCGCGTGAGGTGGTAGGCCATCGCCGCCTCGCGCAGCTTCTGGAAGACGGTCCGCTGGTCCTGCGCGGCGAGCGCGTTCTTGACGAACTGCTGGGTGATCGTGGAGCCGCCCTGCACCACCCGCTGCTGCACGATGTCCTGGTAGAGGGCGCGGCCGATGCCGCGCAGGTCGACGCCGTCGTTGGTATAGAAGCGCTGGTCCTCGATCGCGATGATCGCGTGCTTCACCACCGGCGCGATCTCGTTCTCGCGCAGGAACAGGCGCTTCTGGTTGCCGGTGAGGACGCCGATCTGGTGGCCGTCGCGGTCCAGCAGCACCGAGTTGCGGGTGGCTGGCTGGTCGAGCGTCGGCAGGTCGGAGGCGACCGCCATCATCATCCCGAAGACGGTCGAGACGGCGGCCAGGAGGCCGACCCCGACGAGCAGCGCGAACAGGCGTAGCTTGCGGATCCGCACATGCCGGCGACGCGGCGGCGACCCGTCGCCGTGCTCCGGCCGCAGCGGGACGACGGTCGCTCCGTTGCCGCCGCCGTTGCTGGCGGAGGCAGACGGGTCGAGAGTGCGGTCGAGATCGCTCATAGAGGGCGGTCGGGACGCGCCTTCAGCACTCCGCGCTGAGGCCTCCGGCAACCCACACGGTGAGGGATGGCACGGACGGTCCGGACCCGTTCGGAGGCTAGCATCGGGGCCCATGGACGACGCGGCGAGGACGGCGGCGCATCTGGCGCGCAACGCGGTCGAGGTGCTGCCCTCAGGGGCCCTCGAGGAGCGGCTGCGCCGCGGCGGCCCGCTGCGCGTCAAGCTCGGCCTCGACCCGACGGCCAGCGACCTGCACCTGGGTCACACGGTCGTGCTCCAGAAGCTGCGCGAGTTCCAGGACGCCGGCCATACCGTCGTGCTCATCGTCGGCGACTTCACGGCGCGCGTCGGTGACCCCAGCGGGCGGTCTACGACGCGGCCCGTGCTCTCCGGCGAGGAGATCGACGCGCACGCGCGCACGTACGTGGAGCAGGCTGGCAAGGTGCTGCACACTGACGAGCGCTTCGAGCTGCGCCATAACAGTGAGTGGCTGGACATGGGGATGCAGGAGCTGTTCCGGCTCGCGCGGATCCCGACTGTGGCCCAGCTGATCGAGCGTGACGACTTCGCCCGCCGGCTCGCCGCCAACGAGCCCGTGTCGCTGCTCGAGCTGCTGTACCCGGTGCTGCAGGGCTACGACTCGGTGGCGACCAGGGCGGGCGTCGAGCTCGGTGGCACCGACCAGACGTTCAACCTGCTGATGGGCCGCTCGCTGCAGACCGCCTACGGCCAAGCGCCGCAGGTCGTGCTCACCGTGCCGCTGCTGCCCGGGACCGACGGCGTGCAGAAGATGTCGAAGTCGTTCAACAACCAGATCGGCATCACCGAGCCGCCCGGGGACATGTACGGCAAGACCCTCTCGATCCCGGACGACGTGCTCCCGACCTGGTGGGACGTGCTGCTGGGGCGCGACGTGCCCGAGGGAATGTCGCCGCGAGACGCCAAGCGTGCCCTTGCGCGCGCGCTCGTGGAGCGCTTCCACGGTCCGGAGGCGGCGCAGTCGGCCGAGGTGGAGTTCGACCGCGTGTTCGTCTCACGCGAGCTTCCCGAGGAGATCGAGGAGGCGCCCGTGCAGCCGTCGAACGGCATCGTGCACCTCCCGGGGGTGATCGCGGACCTGTTCGGCGGCACCCGGTCCGAGGCCCGGCGCGCGATCGCTCAGGGCGGCGTGAAGCTCGACGGGGCGCCGGTTGCCGACTTCGATCTGCCGGCCGAGGAGCTCGACGGACGGGTGCTCCAGGTGGGCAAGCGGCGATTCCGCCGGCTGCGAATCGCCTGAGCGGTCCGGTGCTACCCTCCCGCGCCGCGGTGGACGCCTCCGGGGGCTTGGAAAGGCCCTGACGGACGCGCTACACTCCATGGCCCGCTTGGGGCTTGCCCCTGAGCGCGCCCAGATCGAGGAATCCCCTCTCCGAGGCGCGGCGGTCTTTGAAAACTCAACAGCATGCGCACCGATCTGCCATGGCCTCGCGCCTTGGCGATGATCGATGTGCGTCCAGGTTCGTCAACGCCGACGGTGCTCGCTTGCGAGCGTCGTACGGCACCTGAACAAAACCTCGTCGATCGCATCCGGCGCTGGCCATGTGTACGGCCACGCCCCCGTGAGATGCGCGACACCTCTGTGAGCAGTTCTTCATGGAGAGTTTGATCCTGGCTCAGGACGAACGCTGGCGGCGTGCTTAACACATGCAAGTGGAGCGACGAACCAGGCTTCGGCCTGGGGCAAAGCCGCGAACGGGTGAGTAACACGTGGGTAACCCACCCCGATGACCGGGACAACCCGAGGAAACTCGGGCTAATACCGGATGAGCTCCTCTCCCTCGAGGGAAAGGAGGAAAGATAGCTTCGGCCTTCGCATCGGGACGGGCCCGCGGCGCATTAGCTTGTTGGTGGGGTAA
>DATAFH010000003.1:0-5484 GCA_036257565.1 Solirubrobacteraceae bacterium
GCGACGGCGGCGAGAGCGATGGCGATGAACGAGCGGTGGCGGTACATGCTGCCTCCTGAGGGAGCGGTTCGGCGGACGGCGACACGGTCTCCGGCCGCGGTCGAACCGCGGTATAGGGCGGTAAAGCCCCGGTTGAGCCGCCTCGTCCAGGAGGCGGACGTCGCCAACGGGAAGGAGCCGAGGCGCTCGCCCTCTGGCGCGGCCCCCCGCTCGACGAGGTCGCCGACGAGCCCTTCGCCGCCGCCGAGATCCGGCGGCTGGACGACCTGCACATGCGCGCCCGCGAGCTGGCGATCGACGCCGCGCTCGCGGCCGGCGAGCACAGCCGGGTCGCCGGCGAGCTCGACGCGCTCGTCGCCGAGCATCCGCTGCGCGAGCACCTGCACGCCCAGCGCATGTTGGCCCTGTACCGGTCAGGGCGCCAGGCTGAGGCTCTCGAGGTCTACCGCCACGCGCACCGCACGCTCGTGGAGCAGGTGGGCATCGAGCCGGGGCCCGAGCTCCGCCAGATGCACGAGGCGATCCTGCGCCAGGACCCTGAGCTCGACGCGCCGGCGACGAGGCTCGCGCTCCCTAGCCCCCGCGCACGCCGCGCGCTCGTGCTGGGCGCGATCGCGGTAGCACTTGCCGGCGTCGTCGCCTTCGCGCTTACCCGCCTGCTCGCGCCCGGCAGCCTCGCGCGTATCGACGCGGATTGGGTCGGACTCATCGATTCCGGCGATGGGCGCATCACCACGCAGTACGAGGTCGGCCACGCTCCTGTAGCGATCGCTGCCGGCGCGGGCTCGGTATGGGTCGCGAACACGCGCGACGGGACCGTCTCGCGGCTCGACGGCCAACGCGAACCCGTGACGACGATCGACGTGGGCGGCGAGCCGACGGCGATGGCCTTCGGGGCACGCTCGCTGTGGGTCGCCGACGGCGAGGGGCGCCGGCTCGTGCAGGTCAACCCGCGCACGAACCGCGTCGTGGACGAGCGGCCGGTGGGCAACGCGCCGAGGGGCGTGGTCGCGACCGATGACGCGGTCTGGGTCGCGTCGGCGGTGGACGGCCGCGTCGACAGGGTCGACCTCGCTCGCGCCGGCGACGTGCATCCGATCCCCGTGCCAGCGGGTCCCGCGGCAGTGGCAGCCGGCTTCGGATCGGTGTGGGTGGCCGGCGAAGAAGCGGGTGCGGTGGTGCGGCTCGAGCCGCGCAGCGGCACGCCGGTGCGCACGGTCGCTGTCGGCAACGGGCCCGCGGCGCTCGCGGCCGGCGAGGGCGGGGTGTGGGTGGCCAACCGGGAGGACGGGACCGTGAGCCGGATCGATCCCACCACGACGAAGGTCACCGAGACCATCCCCGTCGGCGGCGCGCCCTCCGCGCTCGCCGCGGGAGACGGCGCGGTGTGGGTCGCCGTCGAGGTCCGCCGGGCACTGAACCTGGCCATCGACCGGAGCCGCGTGGTGGAGATGGTCGGCGGAGCCGTGTTCGCCGCCTCCAGCTGCCAGATCATCCCGCCGGGCCTCGCGGGCTACGTCCCGACCTGCCCTTACACCCGCTCGCCGAGATCGGGGGTCTGGACAGGTGCCGACCTCGCCCGTGCACGCCGGCTGGTCACGGCGTCCGGGACCCGGGGAATGCGCGTCGACGTGCGTGGCATCGACATCCCGCTCGCCCCCGTCGTCCGCTACGCGGCGCGCATGCTGCGCGAGCTGGGCTACCGCGCCAGAGCCCGCCTGATGCCCGACATCAACGGCCACTTCGAGTTCGTCAACGACTCCCGCAACCATGCGCAGATCGGCTTCTACGGGTGGATCGCCGACTACCTGACGCCGTCCAGCTTCATCGAATGGCCGTTCACGTGCCGCCGCCTGGTCCCGCGCTCCAGCACGAACTTGAACGCCTCGCAGTTCTGCGACGCGAAGGTCGATCGCGCGTTCGATCGTGCGTACGCCGCAGGCCCCGGCGGAGACTGGACCGCGGTGGAACGCGAGATCCTGCGAAGCGCTCCGGCGGTCCCGCTCATCAGCCGTCGCGCCATCCTCCTCGTGTCCGACCGCGTCGGCAACGTCGAGCAGCACGGCCAGCTCGGGCCGCTGCTCGATCAGTTCTGGGTGCACTGACTAGCGCCGCACGTGCCGGATCGGGATGATCGCGGTGCCCGGCGCCTCGTAGCGCACGATCTCGGCCCGGACGGTCCGGCGGACCTCCTCGAGCCGCGCGATCTCCTCCTCGCGCGCGCGGATCTCCTCCTCCAGCGCGGCGGAGCGCCGCTCCATCGCCTCGACGCGGCGCTGGAGCCGGGTCAGCTTGTCCTCGAGCTCGAGCACGCGCTCGACGCCGGCGAGGTTCAGGCCCAGCTCGGTGGTCATCTCCTGGATCCGGCGCAGGCGGTCGACGTCGGCCTGCGAGTAGAGCCGCGTGCCCTTGGGGGAGCGCTGCGGCTCGATGAGCCCGCGCGCCTCGTACATGCGCAGGGTCTGCGGATGCATGGCGGCCAGCTCGGCGGCCACGGAGATCATGAAGACGCCGCGGCTGCGCTCGACCCGCGCCGCGACCCGCGTGGTTCGCCGCGCCGCCATCAGCCTCGCGCCTCTCGGAGCAGCCGCTCGCGCGGGTTGCCGTTCATGGTCTGCGACAGCGCATCGACCGCCGCGCGCTGCTCGTCGGTGAGCCGTTCCGGCACGTCGATCACGAAGCGGTAGTGGATGTCGCCGCGCGCGTTCCCGGCGCCGAGACCCGGTGGCCCCTCGCCGCGCAGTCGCTGCACGGTGCCGTGCTTGGTGCCGCCCGGCACGCGCAGCTTCTTCGTCCCGTGCAGGGTCGGCACCTCGACGTCGGCACCGCGAATCGCCTCGGCGATCGTGATCGGCACCTCGACCTCGAAGTTGTCGCCCTTGCGGCGGAAGACGGGGGAGTCGCTGACGTGGCAGACGACGTACAAGTCGCCGGCCGGGCCGCCGCGCAGGCCGGCCTCGCCCTTGCCGGGCAGCCGGATCCGCGAGCCGTCCTTGACGCCCGCCGGGATGTTCACGCGGTACTTCTTGAGCTCGCGCAGCCGGCCGGCGCCCTGGCAGGTCGGGCACGGGTCCTCGATCACGGTCCCCGAGCCGCCGCAGCGCGAGCACGGCCGGGTGATCGAGAACACGCCCTGACCCTCGGACTCCACGCCGCGACCCTGGCAGACGGGGCAGACGGTGGGTGACGTCCCCGGCCGCGCGCCGGTCCCGCGGCACGTCGTACAGGCCACGTAGGCTGAGACGGACACCGGCACCTGCGCCCCCTCGACCGCCTGGTCGAAGGAGAGCGAGACCGTCGTCTCCAGATCGCGCCCGCGCTCCGGGGCCGGCCGCGTCCGCGCGCCGCCGCGGCCCGCGGTCGTGTTGAAGATGTTCGACAGGATGTCGGAGAACGAGCCGAAGTCACCCGTGGTCGCGCCGCCGCCCGCGCCGCCGAACGGGTTGGTCCCGCCGAACACGGTCTGCCCGCGGTCGTACTTCTTGCGCTTGTCCGGGTCGCCCAGGACGTCGTAGGCCTCGGAGATCCGCTTGAAGCGGTCCTCGGCACCCGCGTCCTTGTTCGTGTCCGGGTGGTAGCGGCGCGCGAGCTTGCGGTACGCCTTCTTGATGTCGTCCTGGGAGGCCTTCTTGTCGACCCCCAGGACCTTGTAGTAGTCGTCGCCGCGCGCCATCCGTGCCTCCTACTGCGCGACCACCACGCGCGCCGGGCGCAGCACCGAGCCGCCGAGGCGGTAGCCCTGCTGGTAGACCTCGACCACGGTGCCGGATTCGACGCCCTCGGCCGGCTGGGCGGCCATCGCCTCGTGCTCGTTGGGGTCGAACGGGGCGCCGTCGGGCGAGAACGACTCGATGCCCACGCGCGCGAGCGCGGCGACGATCTCGTCGCGCACGAGCGCGAAGCCCTTGACCACATCCTCGTGGCCGGACGCCGCCTTCAGCGCGTGCTCGAGGTGGTCGAGTGCCGGCAGCAGCTCGTTGGCCACCTTCGCGACCCCGCGATCCTTCGCGGCGGCGTTCTCGCGCGCCATCCGCTTGCGGTAGTTCTCGAAGTCGGCCTGGGTGCGCTGGGCGAGCGCGAGGTACCGCTGCGCCTCGTCCTCCGCCTCCGCGACCGCCCGCTCGGAAGCGGGCGGCGCGTCGGCGTCGGAGAACGAGGTCTCGCCCGTGCCCTTGGCGTCGGGATCGGGCGGCGCGGCGGCCGTGAACTCGTCGGTGCTCACTTCTGCTGCTCGTCGACGACCTCGGCGTCGACGACCTCCTCGTCGGAGGCACCGTCGTCAGACGAGGCGCCGTTCGTGGAGGACGCCGCGTCCGCCTGCTGGGAGGCCTGCGCCCGCTCATACATCGCCTCGGACACGCGGTGGAACGCGGTCTGCAGGCGCTCGGTCTTGGCGCGGATGTCCTCGGCGTCGTCGCCCTTGACGGCCTCGGTGACCTCGGCCATCGCGGCCTCGATCTCGGTCCGCGCGGCCTCGTCGACGTTGTCGCCGAGCTCCTTGAGCTGGCGCTCGGCCTGGTAGACGGCGTTCTCGCCGCCGTTGCGGGCCTCGGCGAGCTCCTTCGCCCGGCGGTCCTCCTCGGCGTGCGTCTCGGCGTCGCCGACCATCCGCTTGATCTCCTCGTCGGAGAGCCCAGAGCCGGCCCTGATCTCGATCCGCTGCTCCTTGCCAGTGCCCAGGTCCTTCGCGGACACGTGAAGGATGCCGTTGGCGTCGATGTCGAACGCGACCTCGATCTGCGGGATCCCGCGCGGCGCCGGCGGGATGCCGGTGAGCTGGAACTTGCCCAGCGACTTGTTGTACATCGCCATCTCGCGCTCGCCCTGGAGGACGTGGATCTCCACGCTCGCCTGGTTGTCCTCCGCCGTGGAGAACACCTCGGACTTGCGCGTGGGGATCGTCGTGTTGCGCTCGATCAGCTTGGTCATCACGCCGCCCTTGGTCTCGATCCCGAGGGTGAGCGGGGTGACGTCGAGCAGCAGGACGTCCTTGACGTCGCCGGCCAGGACGCCCGCCTGGATGGCGGCGCCGACGGCCACGACCTCATCCGGGTTGACGCCGCGGTGCGGCTCCTTGCCCGTGAGCTCCTTGACCTTCTCCTGGACGGCGGGCATGCGGGTCATGCCGCCGACGAGGACGACGTGCTGGATCTCCTTGACGCCCTTGTCCTTGGCGTCGTCGAGCGCCTGGCGGACCGGCGCCACGACGCGCTCGACCAGCGGCGACACCAGCTCGTTGAGCTTGGCACGCGTGAGCCGCACGTCGAGGTGCTTCGGGCCGGAGGCGTCGGCCGTGATGAACGGCAGGTTGATCTGCGTCTCCTGGGCGGAGGACAGCTCGATCTTGGCCTTCTCGGCGGCCTCGTAGAGGCGCTGGAGGGCCATCTTGTCGGCGGTCAGGTCGATGCCCTGGTCGCGCTTGAACTCCGCCGCGAGCCAGTCGACGACCGCCTTGTCGAAGTTGTCGCCGCCGAGGTGGTTGTC
>DATAFH010000004.1:0-1736 GCA_036257565.1 Solirubrobacteraceae bacterium
GTTCGTCAAAATATGTCCGTGGCGAAGCTCGAGGTCATCGCCGGCGACGTGACGGCAATGGAGGTGGACTGCATCGCCAACGCCGCCAACACGCAGCTGGCACACGGCGGCGGCGTGGCGGGCGCGATCTCGCGGGCTGGCGGTCCGGAAATCCAGCGCGAGTCGAACGAGCGCGCGCCGATCGGGCTCGGCGACGCGGTGGAGACCACGGCCGGCGACATGCCTTGCACCTGGGTGATCCACGCGGCCACCATGGAGCTCGGCGGGCCGACCTCAGCGGAAATCATCGAACGGGCAACGCGCTCGACGCTCGCGAAGGCCGAGGAGCTCGAGGCCCGCTCGCTGGCGCTGGTGGCCTTCGGCACCGGCGTGGGCGGCTTCCCGCTCGAGGACGCGGCCGGGATCATGGTCGGCGTGGCCCGCGAGCACACCGGTGGCCTGGAGCGGATCATCTTCGCGGTGCACGGCGACGAAGCGGAGCGCGCCTTCCGGGACGCGCTTTGAGCGCGGTTGAACGCGGCCGCTCAGCGCTCCCCGCGCTGGTAGCACCCGACTCGTTCAAGGGCACGTTCTCGGCTCGCGAGGTGGCCGCCGCCATCGCGGCCGGGCTGCGCTCGGCGGAGCGGGAGGCGGTCGAGCTGCCCGTGGCCGACGGTGGCGAGGGCACCATGGAGGTGCTCGTGAACGCTCTGGGCGGCGAGATCCGGACGGCTAGGGTCTCGGATCCTCTCGGCCGCCCGATCGAGGCCGGCTTCGCGCTGCTGCCGGGAGGCGCCGCGGTGGTCGAGACAGCGCAGGCGAGCGGGCTCGGCTTGGTCGACGAGGGCGAGCGCGACGCCTGGGCCGCCACGACACGCGGCACCGGCGAGCTGATCGTGGCTGCCGTGGAGGCCGGGGCCGAGCGGGTGATCGTGACCGTGGGCGGCTCGGCCACGACGGACGGCGGCGCTGGCGCCGTGGAGGCATTGAAGGAGGCCGGGGTGCGCCCGCCGGAGATGGACGTCCTGTGTGACGTCCGTGTGCCGTTCGAGGACGCCCCGCGCATCTTCGCGCCACAGAAGGGCGCCGACGCCGCCATGGTCAAGCGCCTCGAGCGCAGGCTCGACGAGGTGGCCGAGCGCTACACCGCCGACCCGCGCGAGCCCCGCGACCCGCGCGGCGAGCCCATGACAGGCGCCGCCGGCGGGCTGTCCGGCGGACTCTGGGCCGCCTTCGGCGCGCGCCTCGTCCCGGGCGCTCCCTACGTGCTCGACGCGATCGGCTTCGACGACCTGATGCGCGCCTCCGCCTTCGTCGTCACCGGCGAGGGCGGTCTCGACGAGCAGACCCTTCAGGGCAAGATCGTCGGCGAGGTGGCCACCCGCTGCCGCCAGGCCGGCGTCACCTGTCACGCCATCGTCGGCCGCAACAGCCTCGACCCGTTCGGCCAGCGCATCATCGACCTGGCCTCGGTAACGGAAGCGTCAACGCTCGCCGAGATCGAGGCCGCCGGCCGCGCCCTGGTCTAGGCGGCGGTCGGCGCGGGGGCGCCGCTGCGGCGCGTGACCGATGCCGAGTACGCGCGTGGGCGGAAGCGCAGGATCTCGTCGTCGCTCAGATCGATGCCGTCGGTGACGCGGGTGGGATCGAAGACGAGGATGTCGCCGCCCTTCTCGCGCTCGGTGTCGAGGCCGGACAGCTCGAGGCGGCCGAGCTCGACCTTCTCGCGCTCCTCGGGCCATGCGACGGTCGGGTCG
>DATAFH010000005.1:0-56355 GCA_036257565.1 Solirubrobacteraceae bacterium
CGACGCCCCCGGCGCTCGCTCAACACGAGCGCTCGAGCGTCAAAGCCCGCCCGGATGGAAACGATCTGCTTGCGGCTCAACCCCCAGCCACGTAAACGATGCGCTTGCGGCCAGCGGTAAACGATGTGCTTGCGGCCGTCACCTACCCAGCCGCCGTTGACGTTCGCCGGCGGAGACCGCAGCGTCAGACAGGCTCGGGCACGATCCGGATGTAGGGCCGCGGGGCGTCCCAGCCCTCCGGGTAGCGCTCGCGTGCCTCATCGTCGGACACCGACCCGGCGATGATCACGTCGTCGCCCTTCTTCCAGTTCACCGGGGTCGCGACCTTGTGGTTGGCCGTCAGCTGGAGGGGAGAAGAGCACGGCCCATCCGTCGTCCCTCCTGCTCGGGGTGGTCGGCGTATCCAACCGCATCCCCCCAAGCCCGCCACAAGCTTTCGCCAACCCGCGTCGGCGAAGGTTGGCCACATGCTCGAACTCCTCGGTGACGACACCGAAGTTCCCTGTCTCGACGGGCGCTCGCGCAAGTACGCGAACCTCGACTACGCGGCGAGCGCCCCCATGCTGCGAGCGGTATGGGAGGCCGTCGAGGCCTTCATGCCGTGGTACAGCAGCGTGCACCGCGGCACCGGCGTCAAGTCCCAGGTCGCGACCGCGGCGTACGAGGACGCGCGCGGCGACGTCGCGGCCTTCGTCGGCGCCCGCCCGGACGACGCCGTCGTCTTCGTGCGCAACACCACCGAGGCGATCAACGTGTTGTCGGCGTCGCTGCCGCCCGGGACGAAGGTCCTGAGCACGCCGGTCGAGCACCACGCGAACATGCTGCCCTGGCGTCGGCACGACCTGCGCACGCTGCCGTTCCCGACCTCGGCCGACGAGCTGCTCGACCTCACCGAGGCCGAGCTGCGCCGCCGCCCCGCCGACCTGCTGGCGGTGACCGGCGCCTCGAACGTCACCGGCGAGGTGTGGCCGGTCGCCGCGCTCGCGGAGATTGCCCACGAGCACGGGGCCGAGCTGTTCGTGGACGCCGCCCAGCTCGCCCCGCACCGTCCGATCGACATGGCCGCGACCGGGATCGACCACCTCGCGTTCTCCGGCCACAAGCTGTACGCGCCGCTCGGCGCCGGCGCGCTCGTCGGGCGGCCCACCGCCGGCGAGCCGCTCCTCCACGGCGGCGGCGCGGTGCGGCTCGTCACGCTCGACGACGTGATCTGGGAGCGCACGCCGGAGCGCTACGAGGCCGGCTCGCCGAACGTCGTCGGCGTGATCGCCCTCGCCGCCGCCTGCCACGCACTGACCCGGCTCGGCATGACGACCGTGGCGGCGCACGAGCGCGCGCTCGCCCGCCGCCTGTGGGCCTCGCTCGAGCGGATCCCCGGCCTGCGCTCGTACACGCTGTGGCCCGCGGGCAGCGTCGACCGCGTCGGCGTCGCCACCTTCAACCTCGACGGCCTCCGGCACCCGCTGGTGGCGGCCGCCCTCAGCGCGGAGCACGCGATCGGCGTGCGCCACGGCTGCTTCTGCGCCCACCCGCTGATCACGCACCTGCTCGAGCTGCCGTGCACCGAGGTCGAGCGCCTGCGCCGCGCGATCCGGGCCGGCGAGCGGCCGCCGCTGCAGGGCGCCGTACGCGCGAGCCTCGGGCTCGGCACGACCGCGGCGGACCTCTCCCGGCTCACCAGCGCCCTCGCCGACCTCAGCGCCCGCGGCCCGCGGCGCCGCTACGAGTACCTGGCCGAGCACGACGAGTACCGGCCGGCCGACGACCGGCGAATGCTCGCGGCCTAGCCCGCTACGAGACGGTACGGCGGAACAGCACACCGCAGATGACCGCGAGGATCGCGGCCAGGATCGGGATGCTCCAGCCGATCACGCCGACGATCGCGAGCACGGCGCTCACGACGGCCACGACGCCCAGGCCGCCGGCTGCCAGCACGAGGTTGTACGCCCGCTGCTCACGCTGGCGACGGCTGGGGCGGGATCCGGATCGGCGCTCGATATCGCTCATGACCTCTCATCATGGCATCGTCTGGATTGGGGTACGTTGCCCGCCATGGACGAGCCCAGGCACCTGCGGGTCCTCGTCGCCGACGAACGCCAGACGCGCCTCGAGCCGATCGCCCGGGCCGTCGAGGCGCTCGGCCACGAGGTCATCGCCCACGAGGTCGCGGTCGAGAAGGTCGGGGAGGCGACCCACGAGCACCGTCCCGACCTCGCGATCGTCGCCCTCCACGAGGACTCCCGCCACGCGCTCGAATTGATCACCGAGATCGTCGACGAGGCGATCTGCTGCGTCGTCACGCTGGCCGAGGACGCCGACCGCGAGTTCGTCTCCGCGGCCGCCGAGCGCGGCGTGTTCGCGCACCTCGACTCGATCGACGAGGTCGAGCTCCAGGGCGGCATCGACGTCGCCATCCAGCGCTACCGCCAGTACCGCAGCCTGCTCGCGGCCTTCGAGCGCCGCGCACGGATCGAGCAGGCCAAGGGCATGCTCATGGAGCGCCACGGCCTCGGCGACCAAGAGGCGTTCGAGCGCATCCGCCGCGAGGCGCGCCGCAGCCAGCGCAAGCTGATGGACGTGGTCGACCAGGTGGCGGGCGCCAAGTCGCTACGCGACGACCGTTAGGGTCGCGGCGCGAGAGCCAAGCCGCCGGCGCTCCCCGATCGCGCCACGATCGCCGTCGTCGCGCCGTCCAGCCCGCCCCAGACCCGCTCGGAGATCGAGCAGGCGACCGCCTACTTCGAGGGCCGCGGGCACACCGTGGTCTTCGGCCCCCACCACCGTCGCGTGCACGGCTACCTGGCGGGCACCGACGCCGAGCGCGCCGCCGACCTGCAGTGGGCCCTGAGCGAGCCGGGCATCGACATGGTCCGCTGCCTTGTGGCGGCTACCGCGCCGCCCGCCTCTACAACCGGATCGACTGGGATCGGCTCGGCGAGCCGCGCATCTTCTGCGGCTTCAGCGACATCACGGCGCTGCACCTGTCGCTCGCCAGGCACGGGCCGTGGACCACGTTCTACGGCCCGAACTTCCTGCGCTTCACCCGCATCACGGTCCGGCTCTGCTCGCGCATGAACTGCGGCAGGTAGTGCGGGCCGAGCCCGCCCTTCCCGGACATCCCGCTGCCCTTCCAACCGCAGAAACGTTGTCCTCGTCCTCGGACAGCCGGCCGAGCGGGATGCGGTAGCCGTCGTGGCGCCTCCATGTCCGCGCAGTACGCCTCGATCAGGTCGATGCCCTCCTGGACCTCGGGGACCGCCTCCATCCGGACCTTGCCGGTCTCGGCCGCCACGACCCCGGCGAGCTCGACCCAGCGCTCGGCGATCCCGCCGGCAATGCCGCGCAGTGCGGCGATGCGCTCGGCGAGCGGCGTAGCGGCCCACGCGGGCTGGGCGGCCCGGGCCGCCGCGACGGCGCGGGCGATCACTGCCGCGGGCGCTTGACGGGCCCGCGAGACGATGCGCGACGCGTCACACGGATCGGCGCGCTCGAAGATCTCGCCCTCGGCGACCGGCTCGCCGCCCACGAGGTGCGAGAGTGGCTCTTCCGTCCCCGCGCGGGCCGCCGCGAGCGCCGCCTCGAACGCGCGGTCGAGCGCCGGATCGCCCGCCGTCGACGTGTAGTTGAGCGCGGTCATGGCCGGTGGTGCGAGTTTGTCACGACCGACGAGCGGAAACGAGGTGGAGCATGCTCGAACTGGTCCTCCAAAGCCCAGACTGGCTCAACGCCCTCGGCGTGGCGCTCACACGCCCGCCCGGGGTCCCCGAGCGCCGTGACGACCAGGATCCGTGGCACCCCGAGGAGTCGAACCGCCCGCGGCGCATCGCGGACGACCTGGCGTGGCTACGGCAGGCCTTCGACGAGCCCGAGACACACGGGCTACGCCCGCTGTCGGGCACCTCAGCGGTCGGTGCCTGGGAGCCCGAGCCGGCGTGCACGGAGCGGCTCCGGCGCCTGAGCGAGCGCCGCGTGCTCGACGCGGCGGGCTTCCTGCTGCACGAGGAAGAGCCGGCGATCCGCTAGTCCCACCAGCCGGGCAGCTGCTCGACGTCGCGCATCCCGGTGTTGGGAGCGCCGAAGGCGATCAGCGTGAGGCCCTCCTCGCCGGCCTCGAACGCCCGCGTGGTCTCGGGCGCCAGTCGCACCGCGTCCCAGCGCGTGACCTCCACGACCTCGTCGTCGATCTTCAGCCGCCCGTCGCCCTCGACGATGACGTAGACCTCTTCCTGCTCCGCATGGCGGTGGCCGAACGGCATCCGCGCGCCCGGCTTGAGCCGCTGGAGGCTGAGGCCGAACTGCGTCGCGCCGAGATCTTCGCGCGCGAAGTGAGCTTCGAGCACGTCGGACATGCCGAACTTGACCGCGCTGTCCTCGACGTCGGACTCGAGGTTCCTGTGGGTGTAGGAGGTCATCGGCTTTGCACGAGTAGCGTCTAGGCCGCCATGGCCGGTCCGGCCTTCACGATGTTCGCACAGCAGGTCGTCGAGACGCTCGGTGGCGAGCACCAGCCCGACACCGTGCTCGCCCGGCAGATGCAGGCGCTCTCGCTGGCCGTGCACATCCCGATCGTCTGCTTCGGGATCGCCTTCCCGGCCATGATCGTGTTCGTCGAGGGGCTCTACCTGCGTACCGGCGACCTTGCCTACAAGGCGCTCGCCAAGCGGTGGTCGAAGGTGGCGCTGATCCTGTTCGCGGTCGGCGTCGTCACCGGGACGATCCTCTCGTTCGAGTTCGGGCTGCTGTGGCCCGACTTCATGGCGACGTTCGGCGAGGTCTTCGGGATCGCGTTCGGGCTCGAGGGCATCTCGTTCTTCGTCGAGGCGATCTTCATCGCGATCTACGTCTACGGGTGGGACCGCCTCAGCCGCCGCGCGCACTTCCTCACCGGCATCCCGATCGTGATCTCCGGCTTCACCGGGTCGCTGAACGTGATCGCGGTCAACGGCTGGATGAACAACCCCGAGGGGTTCGACGTCGTCGACGGGCGCGTCGTCAACCCGCAGCCGTGGGACGCGCTCTTCAACGCGAACATGTGGCACGAGCTGATCCACATGTACCTGGCCGGCTACATCGTGGCCGGCTTCATCGTCGCCGGCATCTACGCCTATGCGTGGCTCAAGGGCCGCCGCGACCGCTACCACCGCACGGGGCTCGTCGTCACGCTGGCCTTCGCGTCGCTGGCGGCGCCGGTGCAGGTCGTGATCGGCGACTGGGCGGGGCGGCAGGTGGCCGAGAGCCAGCCGGTCAAGCTCGCCGCCTTCGAGGGCGTGTACCGCACGCAGGACGGCGCGCCCTTCACGATCGGGGGCATCTACGACAAGGACACCGGCGAGGTCAAGTGGGGCATCGAGATCCCCAAGCTGCTGTCGCTGCTCGCCCACCACGACCCGAACGCGCGCGTCGTCGGGCTCGAGGCGGTGCCGGCCGACGACCGCCCGCCGGTCAACATCGTCCGCTTCTCGTTCCAGACGATGGTCGGGATCGGCACCGCACTCGCCCTCCTCGGCACCACCTTCATCGTGACCTGGTTCCGCAAGCGCCGGTTGCCGCGCTCGAGGTGGTTCTACCGGGGCGTCATGGCCGCCGGCCCGCTCGCCTTCGTGGCGCTGATCGCAGGGTGGATCACCACCGAGGTCGGCCGTCAGCCGTGGATCGTCTACGAGGTGATGCGCACCGACCAGGCGGTCACCGCAGCGGACGGCCTCGAGGTCGGCTACGTGTTTCTCGTGTGCGTCTACCTCGGCCTGGGGGCGGCCGTGGTGTGGCTGTTGCGCCGCCTGACGCGTCGGCCGCCGGCCACCGAGGTCGGCGCGCCCGTGGCGCCGGCGCGCGACGAGGAGCCGAGCTGATGCTGGCCGAGCTCTGCCTCGGGCTCGTGATGCTGGGGCTCGCCGCCTACGCGGTGCTGGGGAGCGCGGACTTCGGGGCCGGGTTCTGGGACCTCACGGCCGGCGGTGACCGGCGCGGCGGCCGCCTGCGCGGGATGGTGCAGCGCTCGATGAGCCCCGTCTGGGAGGCCAACCACGTGTGGCTGATCTTCGTGCTCGTGATCGCGTGGACGGCGTTCCCGGTGGCGTTCGGCTCGATCTTCTCGACGCTCTACATCCCGCTCTTCCTGGCCGCCATCGGGATCATCTTCCGGGGCACGGCGTTCGTGTTGCGCGGACAGGCGGCAACGATCCGCGAGGCGCGGGTGCTCGGGGCGCTGTTCGCGCTCTCGTCGGTGCTGATCCCGTTCTTCCTCGGCGCGGCGCTGGGCGGGATCGCCTCCGGGCGCGTGGAGGTCGGGAACGCCGCCGGCGACCCGGTCAGCTCGTGGCTGAACCCGACGTCGGTGCTGATCGGCGTCATCGCCGTGCTCAGCGGCGCCTACCTCGCCGCCGTGTTCCTGGCGGGCGACTCCGAGCGGGCGGACCAGCCGGACCTCGTGCGCGCGTTCCGCGCGCGGGCGCTCGGGATGGGCGCGCTGACCGGCGTGGTGGCGCTCGGCGGCCTGCTCGTCCTGCGCGACGACGCCCCCGACCTCTACGACGGACTGACCTCCGGCGGCGGGCTTGTCATGGTCATCGCGTCGGCCCTCGCGGGTACGGCCACGCTGGCGCTCGTGTGGCGGGAGCGGTTCGGCGTCGCGCGCTTCACCGCGGCGCTCGCCGTGGTGTGCATCGTCGTCGGCTGGGCGCTCGCCCAGGACCCGTACCTGCTGCCCCCCGAGCTCACGCTCGACGAGGCGGCGGCGAGCGACGCAACACTGTCGGCGGTGCTGATCGGCGTCGGCCTGGGGATGATCATCCTCGCGCCGTCGCTCTGGCTCCTCTACCACCTCGTGCTGCAGGGCCGGCTCGACCAGGAATACGAGCCGCTCGACCAGCGGTTCCGCCCCCTCACGGCCTCGGACGAGGACCCGCAGTGACGCCGCAGCCGTCGGTGCGGCGCCGGCCGCTGGTGGCGCTGATGCTCGGCAGCCTGGCGCTCGGCCTGGTGCTCATGCTCCTGTTCGAGGCGCCCGTCACGCGGATCCTCGGCGTCGCGGCGCTCTTCACGTTCATCGTCTCGGGCGTGTTCCTGATCGCCGATCCCGCCTTTCTGGGTACGGATGAGGAAAGGGAGGTCTGACGGGTACCTGTACGGCCGCGAGGAGCCGACGGCTTCCGGCGACGGCCGGGCCCGCGTCGCGCGTGACCGCGAACGCGAGCCCACCGTCATCCGACCCCTGGGACCCTACGCCGCCGAGTAGGCGGGCTCGGCGCGGTGCGCCCCCTGGCGCTTCGCCGGGCGCTGCGTGAAGAACGCGACGATCGCGACCAGGAAGGCCACGCCGACGAGCCCGGCGCCGATCAGGTACGCGAGGTGGTAGCCCCCGTTGAGTGCCGTGGCCGCCGGCTCGCCGTCCGCCCGCAGCGAGCCCGTGCGCTCCGTGGCGAGCGTGGCGAGGACCGCGAGTCCGACGGCGCCGCCGACCTGCACGCTCGTGTTGACGAGCCCGGAGGCCAGCCCCGAGTCGGTCGGCGTGGCGCCCGACATCGCGAGCGTCATCAGGGCCGGGAAGCCGAGCCCGGCGCCGAGGCCGATCAGCACCATCGGCGGCAGGATGTCGGCCACGTAGCTGCCGTCGACCGGCGTGCGGGCGAACAGCAGCAGCCCCGCGCCGATGAACAGCAGGCTGGGCAGCAGCGTCGCCTGGGGGCCGAAGCGCATGGCCAGGGGGCCCGAGAAGCGCAGCGACATCACGCCCATGACGATTGTCGCCGGCAGGAACGCGAGGCCGACGCCGAGCGCGTCGTAGCCGAGGATCTCCTGCAGGTAGAGCGCGCCGAGGAAGAACATGCCGAACATGCCGGCGACCATCAGCGCCTGGACGGCGTTGGCGCCGGCCACGTAGCGCGAGGTCAGCAGCCGGAGCGGCATCAGCGGCTGCTCGATCAGCCCCTGGCGCACGACGAAGGAGGCCAGCAGCGCGAGCGACACGCCGCCGAGACCGAGCGTCTGGGCGGACGCCCAACCCTGCTCGCCGGCCTCGAGGATCGTGTACACGCCCAGCATCAGGCCGCCGGTGAGCAGCACGGCGCCCGGAAGGTCGGCGCCCGCCCGCAGACCCAGCCCCGGCCGCGCGTCGATCAGCCGAACGGCGAGCAGCGCGGTCACCACGCCGACCGGCAGGTTGACGAAGAAGATCCAGTGCCAGTTGATGGCCTCGGTGAGCGCGCCGCCCGCCAGCAGGCCGATCGAGCCGCCCGCGGAGGCGACGAAGCCGTAGACGCCGATCGCCTTCGCCTGCTCGCGCGGCTCCGGGAACATCGTCACGATCATCCCGAGGATCACGGCGGACGTGAGCGCGCCGCCGATGCCCTGCAGAAAGCGCGCGCCGATCAGCATGCCCTGCGTCTGCGCGACCGCGCACAGCAGCGAGGCGAAGGTGAAGACGGCGAGGCCGATCAGGAAGACGCGGCGCTGGCCGATCAGGTCACCGAGGCGGCCGGACAGCAGCAGAAGGCCGCCGAAGGCGATCAGATACGCGTTGACGACCCACGCGAGGCTGCTCTGGGAGAACTCGAGATCCGACTGGATCGAGGGGAGCGCGACGTTCACGATCGTGGCGTCGAGCACGATCATGAGCATCCCGACGCAGAGCACGTAGAGCGCGGCCCAGCGCCTGGTGTCTGGTTTCGTCGTGTTCGAAGTCATGGTTCAAAGACCGGGGCCGCGCTGAGAACTCATCGGTCGCCGCGAGATCCCCACCACCGTGGTGCTCGCCGGGCCCGGATTCCGCAGCGCCCGCAGCGGCAATCCGCTGAGCCACAGGACCGCGCCGGGATCGAGCCGCCGGCGCGTGCCGCTGAGCCCCACGAGTTCGAGCGCGCCGTGCTCGACGATCACGAGCGCACCGCGCCACTCGGCCGCCAGGTACGCCCGCTCGGCATACGGCACGAGGACGACCTCGCGCCGCACGAACGCGGACGGCAGCGGGCCACCGAGGAGCGACACGGCGTCGCGTCAGTCGGCCTTGATCACCGACAGCACGTTGCCCGCGGGGTCCTTGAACCAGGCGATCAGCGGCCCGCCGCCGCGGAAGATGCCCTGCTCGTCGGTCTCGATCGGCGTGCCCTCGTAGCGCTCGAACCGCACGCCCCGTTCCGTGAGGCCCGCGACCGTGCCCTCGATGTCGTCGACCTGGAAGTTGAGGATCGTGAACGTGGCCGGCTCGTGGTCGTCCTTCGGGTAGATGAAGACCGGGTGGTCGCCGGCGATGTGGAGGGTGAGCCCGGCGTCGTTCTCGGAGACCTCGACGCCGAGCGTCTCGCCGTAGAAGCGCTTGGCGGTTTCGACGTCGTCGACCGAGAAGCCGCTGAACGCCTTCGTGTTCCCGAGCATGGTGGTCTCCTTGAGACGGGTTTTGAGCTACAGACCCGGCCGGCCGCGAGAACTCATCGGCACGGGAGCTTGACGCGCAGGCAGGTGCCCTCGCCGCGCGGGCTCGTGATGTCGAGCTCGCCGTCGAGCGCGGCCACGCGGTCGGCGAGACCGCGCAGGCCGGAGCCGCCAGCCGGCGTGGCGCCGCCGACTCCGTCGTCGGAGATCTCGAGCATGAGCCGCCCGTCCTCGCGCTCGACGCGCACGGTGGCGTGCTCGGCCTGTGCGTACTTGGCGACGTTGGTGAGCGCCTCGGACACCACGAAGTACGCCGCGGTCTCCACCGCCGAGGGGAGGCGGCCGGCGAGCCCGCCGACGAACTCCACCGGCAGCGGTGCCCGGGCGGCGAGCACGCGCAGCGCGGGCTCGAGGCCGCGCTCGGAGAGGACCGGCGGGTGGATGCCGCGCGCCAGCTCGCGCAGCTCCGCGAGGCTCTGCCGGACCTCCTCGATCGAGGCGTCGATGAGCGCGGCGGCCGGCGACGCGGCGTCGAGGCCGGTCCGCCCGAGCCGCAGGTTCAGCGCCAGGGTGACGAGACGTGACTGCGCGCCGTCGTGCAGGTTGCGCTCGAGCCGGCGGCGCTCGGTGTCGGCGGCCTCGACGATCCGCGCCCGCGAGGCGCGCAGCTCGACGATGTGCGCCCGCAGCTCGGCGTCCAGGCGCTGGTTCTCGAGCAGCAGGGCGGCCGCGGCGCCGGCGGCACGCACCGTCTCGGTGTGCTCGGCCAGCTCGCGGTCGTGGACGAAGGCGGCGATGCGGCGTCCGTCGCGCTCGATCTCCGTGACCATCTGGCGGTCGTCGGCCGCCATCGGCGCGCCCGCGGCGTCGACGTAGCGCGCCTGCTCGGGAAGCCAGAAGGCGAGCCGGAGCGTGGGATCGCCGAGGGCGTCCGCGAGCGCGTCGCGGAGGTCGGCGGGCTCGCGGAGGTCGCCGAGCCGGGCGACGAGGGCGCGCACCCCGCGCGACTGCGAGACGTCGGCCCGCACCAGGCCGGCCAGGAACGCGAACGGGGTGGCCGCGAAGGCCACGAACGCGAGCCAGGTGAAGGCCTCCACTGGGATGGCGACCTGGAGGACGATGAGCGCCAGCGTGCCGCCGCCGGCTGCGAACAGCGGCGCCAGGCTGCGGCGCTCCGACCGTCCGGCGGCCCGCCACCTCATGGCGAGAAACACGACCACGAGCAGCGCGGTCGCCATGACGACGCCCGAGGCTACGCCCTCGATCGCCTCGCCGAGCGCCGTGTCCTTTTCGATGAGGAGCACGTTCTCCGGGCACGGCCCATCGCAGGTGTAGACGACGTCGGCATCGGCCACGAGCAGCGCAGGAACCGACGCGAGCGGGACGACCGCGTAGGCGAAGATCACGAGCACCCGCTCGCGCCGGTTGCGCAGACGGCCGGTCGGGAAGCTCAGCAGCGCGTGGGCCAGCAGCGGGCCCCACAGCGAGCCGACGACGATCCCGGCCGTGAACATCACGGGGTTTGAAGACGCCGGCAGCGGGGCGAGCAGCCACGCGTACCCGAGCGCGACCAGCAGTGCCCCGAAGCGCGAGTCCGGCCGCCGCCACCAGGCATAGAGGCCCGTGCCGACGAACCCCCAGCTGATGAAGGGGCCGAACACCGCCCACACCGTGCCGTCCTCGAAGTGGTCGCTGGTCGCGAGCAGCAGCGCGTCGGCGAGCCCGACGACGAGCGCCGTCGCCGTCAGTGCGACGATCCGCGTTCGCGTCAGGGGGCCCCGGACCGAGAGGGCCGGCATGGGCGCATCCTGACGGCTGCGGAGGCCGCTGCCTAGGTGCCGTGGCGGCGGTTGCGAGCCATCTCGGCGACGACCCGGTCGTCGCGCGCCGCGAGCTTTGCCAGGCGCGTGCGGCGCAGCCGTCGCCAGGCCCGGCGGCTCGGCAGTGGTACGGGTGAGTGATCCGGCGCGTACGGCGAGCCGCACTACGAGGCTGGTGATATCCCCGATGCGGGCGAGGCCCAACGTCCGGATACTCGGTTCAATGCCCGCCGAGGACCTCACGATCCCCTCGCTCGACCTCCGCGCACTCGCGCGCCGGGCCGCCGTGCCCGCCGCGATCGCCGCTGCGCTGGTCGCGGCCGTGTCGCTCCTCGGCGGGCCATTGCACACGTTCGCCAACGCGATCGAGCGGGCGATCGAGGCCGACCCGGCGTGGGTGGTCGGCGCCGCGGCCTTCGAGCTGCTCTCGTTCGGCGGCTACATCCTGACGCTGTGGCTGGTCGGCAGCCGCGAGTCTGCCCGGCTCGGACTGCGCGAGACGACGCAGATCACGCTCGGCGGCGCCGCCGCGACCCGGCTGCTGCCCACCGCGGGCGTCGGCGGCGCGGCGATGACGCTGTGGGCGCTGCGGCGCTCCGGCCTCGGCACGCGCGGCGCCACTAAGACGCTGCTGACGTTCCTCATCCTCGTGTACGCGGTCTTCCTGGCGTCGATCACGATCACCGGGACCCTGCTGGCCGTCACCGGCGGCGGGCCGCTCGTCCTCACCGCGCTGCCCGCGGCGCTCGCCTTCGTCGGCATGGTGCTCCCGCTCGCCGCCGCCTGGTGGATGCCGGCCGAGGGCGCGGGGCGTCTGCACACGGTCGGGGTCGTCCTCGGCGGGTCGGTGCGTGGGGCGCTGTCCCATGTGCGGTCGGCCGACCCGCGGCTACTCGGCGCGATCGCCTGGTGGGGCTTCGACATGGCCGTGCTCTACGGGATGCTCAACGCATTCGGCACGCCGCCCGCCTTCCAGGTCGTCGTGCTCGCGTACTTCCTCGGCCAGGTCGCCAACACCGTGCCTGTCCCGGGCGCCGCCAGCGGCGGCCTCGTGGGCGTGCTGCTCGCCTTCGGCGTCGAGGCCGACCTGGCGATCGTCGCCGTGCTCGCCTACCGCGCGGTCGCCATCTGGATCCCGGCGCCGATCGGCGTCGTCGCCCTCGGGCACCTGCGGCGCACGATGTCGCGCTGGGAGCGCGAGGACGCGGCCGTGGTCGTCCCCGCCGACGCGGCGGTCCCGGTCGCCGCGCCGGTTGCGCGCGAGCCGGAGCTCGTCCCGCTTCCGCGCCCCGCCTGGCGCCTCGAGGGGGCGGCCGCGTGACCCGGCGCCCGCCCGCTCTCCTGCTCGGCCTCGCGGCCCTCGCGCTCGCCGGCTTGGTGCTGACCACGAGCGGCACCGTCCAGCTGCCGGACCTCGAGGAGGCGCTGACCGACCTCTCGGAGACGCTCGGCACGTGGACCTATCTGCTGGTGGGCGGCCTGGCGTTCCTGGAGACCGGCGCGTTCGTGGGCCTGGTGGCGCCGGGCGAGACCGCTGTCGTGCTGGGCGGCGTGGTGGCCGCGCACGGCGAGGTCGAGCTCGGCCTCATGCTCGCGCTGGTGTGGATCGCGGCGGCGGCCGGCGACCTCGCCTCGTTCTGGCTCGGCCGCAGGCTCGGGCGTCGCTTCCTCGTCTCCCACGGGCCGCGGATCGGCGTGACGCCGCCGCGGCTGGAGCGCGTGGACACCTTCTTCGACCGCCACGGCCCCAAGGCGATCCTCGTGGGTCGGTTCGTGGGCATCATCCGCGCGGTGGCGCCGTTCCTGGCCGGCGCGTCCGGCATGCGGGTGCGGGGCTTCCTGCCGTGGAGCCTGCTCGGCACCCTGGCGTGGGCGACCGCCTTCACGCTCGTGGGCTACCTCTTCAGCAGCTCGTTCGGCGCGGCGACCGACGCCCTGAGCCACGGCCTCTTCGGCCTGGCCGTCGTCGCCGGGCTCGCGCTGGCGCTCCGCGCCCATCGCGTGCAACGATCTGCGGCGTGACGACGCCTGCCGAGCTCGCCCGTTCGACAGAGCAGCGCGGGGAGGAGATCGTCTCGGTGTTCGGCGACGCGTTCGGCGAGCTGATCGCGGCCGACGAGCGCGCCTTCCGCCGCAAGTTCCGCAAGATGGCGGCGTCGCCCTTCGCGTTCTACCGCGGCAGCGCGCCGCTGTTCTACGCGGACGTGGCGCGGCTCGAGGACCCGTGGGCGAACGAGCGCACCAGCCGCGTGTGGATCCAGGGCGACCTGCACGCCGAGAACTTCGGCACGTACATGGACTCCGAGGGCATCCTCGTGTTCGACGTCAACGACTTCGACGAGGCGTTCCTCGGGCACTTCACGTGGGACGTACGGCGGATGGCGGCGTCGCTGGCGTTGCTGGGATTCGCCAAGGCGGTGTCCGATGAGGCCATCGAGCGCATGATCCGCACGTACGCCCAGGCGTATCTCGAGCAGGTGCGAGCGTTCGCGACCGGCGACAAGGACAGCGAATTCCGGCTTACGCTGGAGAACACCGAGGGCGTGCTGCACGAGGTGCTGCTGGCCGCACGGACGCAGACGCGGGTGGACCTGCTGGCGCGGGGTACGACCGTGGACGGCGCCGAACGCCACTTCGCGGCGGGCTCGGGCGTGCGGCGGCTCGAGGAGGGCGAGCGGGACGAGGTCCACGAGGCGTTCGAGACGTACCTCGACACGATCCCGGACGTCAAGCGCCAGCACAGCGTCTCGTACGCGGTCAAGGACGTGGTGGGGCGGGCCGGGTTCGGCATCGGCTCCGCGGGCCTGCCCGCCTACAGCCTGCTGGTCGAGGGGCGGACACAGGCACTCGAGAACGACGTGATCCTCTCCATGAAGCAGGGCAACGTGCCGGCGCCGTCGCGGGTGGTCGACGACGACGCGATCCGGGAGTACTTCTCGCATCAGGGGCATCGGACGGCGGTGTCCCAGCGCGCGCTGCAGGCCCACGCCGATCCGTGGCTGGGATGGTGCGAGCTGCGCGGCGTCGGGCAGGTCGTGGCCGAGGTGTCGCCGTACGAGGAGGACATCGACTGGGACCAGGTCTCCGACCTCGAGGACGTCTTCGCGCTGCTCGACTACCTCGGGCAGGCGACCGCGAAGGTCCACTGCGTGTCGGACGCGGGGAGCGACCAGACCCTCGTCGAATTCCAGACCGAGGAGGCGATCCTGGACGTGGTCGACGGCCGCGAGTCAGAGTTCGTCGACGACCTCGTGGCGTTCGGGCAGGCGTACGGCGAGCTGGCGCGCGACGACCACCGGCTGTTTGTCGACGCGTTCCGCAACGGCCGCATCCCGGGCGTGCCGGCGGACTGACCGCGCGCGGAGCGAAGATCCAGATGGGATTGGAGCAGGAGGCCCGGGAGGACTGACGATGGGTTCGGACTGGGAGGCGACGGAGGAGCGGCTGGTCGCGCGCAGCGACGAGCGCCGATCGCGGCTCGCGCGGCGGGACAGGCGGCGGAGCGTCGTGCCGTGGCTGCTCGCGCCGCTCGTGTTCCCTGCGTTGGGGGCGGCGGCGGTACTCGTGCTGGTGGAGAACGCGGGAGGCGACTTCGCGGACTGGACCGCTTCGGAGGCCGCTGCCGCGCTGATCGCGCTGTTCCTCGTACCGGCGGTGCTGAGCGCCTGGGTGGCGCGGCGGCAGGGCGCGCTCGAGGCCATCGCCTGGGCGTTCGTCTGCGTGGGCGTCCAGCTCGCCTTGGTCGTCGGGGTCGGCTTCCTGGCGCTGGGCCTAGGGCCCGAGTGATGCCGGCGACCTGCGGCTGGATAGGGAGGCGGCTCCGCCGTCAAACGCAGCGAGGCAGCATTTCGGCGACTTCACGGGCTTGCGGCTCGCGGGGTCGACGTTAGTCCCCTATAGCCAGCATTTCGTCGACGTCGCGGACCGCCGCATGTCGAAGTCGACGAAATGCTCCCTCATCGCGGCCGACCCTCCAGCCTCCCTACCCAGCCGCCGTTGATGTTCGCCACGTAACCCCTGCCGGCGGAGCGCCACCCCCCGGGGCGCTCCGCCAGTCTCGGAATCAGCCGACAGGCGCGGCGGCGCCACCCGAAACCGCGGCCTCCGCCTCCGCGGCGGGAGCCTCGGCAGCGGGAGCCTCCACGGCCGGAGCCTCCGCGGCGGGGGGCGCCTCAGCAGCCGGCGCGGGAGCCTCAGCCGCCGGAGCCGCGGCCGCCGGAGCGGGCGCCTCAGCGACCGGTGCAGGCGCCGGAGCCGGCGCGGGAGCCGGAGCCGCCGGCGCGGGGGCCGGAGCCGCCGGGGCGGGGGCCGGAGCCGCCGGAGCGGGGGCCGGAGCCGCCGGAACGGGGGCCGGAGCCGCCGGCGCGGGCGCGGGCGCCTCGGCGACCGGAGCCGCCGGGGCCGGAGCCTCAACCGCCGGGGCGGGGGCCGGAGCCGCGGGAGCCGGCGCCTCAGCGACCGGAGCGGGAGCCTCAGCTGCCGGAGCCGCCGGCGCGGGTGCCGGGGCCGCCGGAGCCGAGGCCGCCGGTGCCGGCGCAGGTGCCGCCGCCGGGGCCGTCGGGGCGGTGGGCGCGGCCGCGGGCGCCTGGACGCCGCCGCTCTTGCCGAACGCCGCCGTCTGCTCGGCCTCGTTCGCGCCGCCGATCCCGCCCGTGCCCTCCGGCAGCGGGGCCGCGGTCTTGCCCGCGACCGTGCGACTGCCCGCCAGGTACGGCGACGGGTTCTGCGCGGTGCTGCCGCGGCGGACCTCGAAGTGGGTGTGCGGACCGGTGCAGTTGCCGGTGCAGCCCACCTCGCCGATCTTCTGGCCGGCGCGCACGTACTCGTTGACGCTCACGTCGCGCTCCGACAGGTGGGCGTAGCACGTGGTCGTGTCACCGGCGTGGCGGATGCAGACCATCGACCCGTAGCCGCTCTCGGTGCCGGACATGCTCACCGTGCCGCACTGCGCCGCGCGGACGGTCGTGCCGGTCGGGGCCGCGATGTCCACGCCGCTGTGGGCGTGGTCACCGCGATCGTCGCCGTAGCCGCTCGTGACCGTGCCGTTGACCGGCGTGACGAGCCGGCCGTCGGCGGTGCAGCCGCTGCCGCTCGCCGGCACGCGCTTCGGGGTCGAAACGGGAGTCGGCGCCGCAGCGGGCTCGGGAGCGTCGCCGGGCCCCTCGCCCGGGGCAGTCGAGCCGCCGGGCGCGGTCGCTCCGTCGCCGCCGAGGGGCGTCCCGCCGTCTCCGGGCGCGGCCTCGGCGATCTCCTCGCCGAGCTCGGCCTGCTGCTCGGCGTCGCCCGCGCCGCCGACCGACGGCGCGCCCTCGGTCTCGACGAACACGACGTTGACCGCCTCGCCCGCGTCGACCGACGAAGAGGCGGCGGACGCCGTCGCGCTGTCGAAGAAGCGGACGTTCGAGCCGAACAGCGCGGCCCAGGTCTTCGCGTCGACGATGCCCGTGGCATCGATGCGCTGCGCCAGCTGGAACGCCTTCACGGCGCCCTCGGTCTGCGGACCGAAGATCCCGTCCGCGGTGATCTGCAGCTGCACCTGCACCGCGGACACCGCCTCACCGGTGTCCCCGTAGGAGAGCAGCGCCGTCGAGCTGCGGTCGCCGCCGACCACCACGGCCTTCTTGGCGATCTCGGCCTTGGTGACGCCAGGCCGGGCCGAGCTCGCCGAGGCCCCGGCAACGGTCAGCACGGGCGAGGCGAGGATCGCCGCGCCCGCGGCCAGGGTCGCGCCCTTCTGTCGCGGGGCATTGCGTCGAGCCTCGCGCGCGCGGACGCGGCGACGCTGTGAGCGATGCAGCGACCGATTCCAGACGACAGCAGAGCCGAGGTCGCGGTCGGCTCGCGGGTACGGGTCAAGCTCAGATGGACGTGAGTCCACGCTTCGTGCTCCTTCCTTCTCTCTGTGCCTCCGAGGTGAGCTGACGGGCTCGCGCTGAGAGTCGCGCTACGCCGTCCCCCGACGGCGATTCGCCCCAGCAGCCATGCTGGCCGCATTGGGTCCCCCGGCCCACGTCCCCGGAGGGACGTAGGTTCGGCCTGACAGGACATAAGAATGCACGATCGGCCCGACAGTTGCGGTGTCGCCGCTAAATGTCGGGCGGCAGGCCCCTGGCTCGCGCGACCTCGAGGTGGGTGACGGTGAGCTCCCGCTCCACGAGGAACTCGTCGTCGCGAGGGTAGAAGACCGCCTGCTCGGGCTCGGCGGAGAAGCCGCGGACGGCGCCCATGGCGGGCCAGAAGGAGATGAGCTCGAAGCGCTCGAGGTCCCCGTCGCGGCGGCGCAGCACGAGCACACCCTGGTTCCCCGGGGTCTCGCGGTACTCGCGCACGCCGGTCTCGTCGAGATAGCGGGCGTAGGCGTCGCCGTCGGGCGCTGCCGTGGCGCCGCGCCAGATACGGGCGATCATCGCTTCGGTCGCCGGGTGTGGCGTCGCTCGATGGCGCGCGACGCATAGCGGCGCGCGGCGGCGCGGCGGAGAAGCTCTTCCTCGGTGGTTCGGACGACCTCGGTGGTCGGCAACAGCATGGGACACCTCCTACACGGTCAAAACAACTTTGCCCGTTAGGATACACGATCAAACACGTTTTGCCCGTGATAGGCTTCGGGTCGTGTCCCGACCCGGATGGCGAGACCCCGCACCGCCGCTCCTGGCCCCCGTGCAGGCGTTCGTCAACACGAACGACATCGAGGAGCGCACGGAGAAGCTCAGCTCACCGAGCGATCTGCGCGACTGGCTGGTCGAGCAGGAACTGCTCGCGGAGGGGGCCGCGGTGAGCCGCGACGACTTCGATCGCGCGATCGCCCTACGCGAGGCGATCCGCGAGCTGGGGGCTGCCCACAACCATCTTCCGGCCGCGACGGCACAGGCGATGGCGCTGGTGAACGAGGCGACCGAGCGCGCCCGGCTCGTGCCCGAGCTCGACGCCGACGAAGGGCTGCGCCTCGCGCCACGTGCCGGCGGCGTCGACGGCGCGCTCGGGCACCTGCTGGCCGCGATCTTCGCCTCGATCGCCGAGGGCAGCTGGGAGCGCATGAAGGCCTGCGAGTGCGACGACTGCCGCTGGCTGTTCTACGACGCCTCCAAGAACCGCAACGGCCGCTGGTGCCACTCCGCCGTGTGCGGTACGCGCGAGCGCAGCCGCCGCGCCTATCAGCGGCGCCGCAACCGCACCGCCTAGTTCAGCGAAGGATCGAGCGGCATCGTGGCGAGGAGCGCGTACTGGCGCCCCTTGCGGCGGAGCACCGCCGCCCACAGCCCCTCGGCGTCCTCGGCGAACACCTCTTCGCGCCGCGGCGGCTCGACGATCCAGGACTCCTCCTGGAGCTCGTCCTCGAGCTGCCCGGGCCCCCAGCCGGCGTGCCCCGCATACACGCGCGCACGACGGATGGCGCCGTCGAGCGCATCCGGGTCGTCGGCCTCCGTGCCGATGAAGCCGAGCTCGTCGTCGATCAGCGCTCCCGCCATCTCGGGCCGCTCGAACTCGGCGAGCACGATGACCGCGGTCTCGGCGACCGGGCCGCCGACGTAGACCTGCGCGTCCTCGCCCGCGAGCCACGTGAGGTCCGGGACCGCCTCATCGACCGTCGTCGCCGCCGGGCGGTTGAGCACGAGACCCATCGCGCCCTCCTCGGTGTGCTCGGCGATCAGCACCACCGTGCGCACGAAGTTCGGGTCCAGCAAGGTGGGCGACGCGAGGATCAGCTTGCCGCGCAACGACTCGGCCATGAGCCGTATTGTGGCGCCCCATGCGCGCCTGGGTCAGCGCGGCCGTCGTCGTCATCGTTCTGGCCGGCGCGGCCACGGCCAGCGGCCGCGTGATTCGCGCCGAGAGCGTGCTGCCTCCCGGCCGGTCCGGCCACGTGCCGCAGGCGGGCGCGAACCCGCACCTCGAGGACCAGCTCGCGCTCTTCGAGGCGTTCACCCTCAAGCCCGCGGGCTTCCGCCTGCCCGGCACGAGCGAGTCGCCCGCGCGGGGGATCACGATTGTGCGCGACGCCTACGGCGTGCCGAGCGTCCGCGCGGCGAGCGACGAGCAGCTGTGGACGGGCGTCGGCTACGCGCTGGCGCAGGACGGCTGGTACAGCTCGAGCTGTTCCGGCGCTCGACCCGGAACGCTCGCTGCAGTGCTCGGCGCCGGCAGCCTCCAGAGCGACGTCGTCGCCCGCCGCGACTTCTACACCCGCGGCGAGCTGCACCGGATGCTGCGCCGCCTGCCGGCCGAGCTGCCAGCCCGCTTCGACGCGTACGCCGCGGGCATCAACCTGTGGCTCGCCCGGCTGAGGAGCGACCCGTCGTTGCGCCCGCTCGAGCTTGTCGCCCTCGGGCTCGACCCCGCGTCCAGCGGCCGCACGTGATCAACCCGCCGCGCGGCTGGCTCGCGAACTGGAACAACATGCCGTCGGTCGGCTGGACGGTCGGCGACGCTCCCGCCACGGAGCGCATCGGCGGCCCACTGCACCGCGGCGAGTACCTCGTCCGGCTGGTGCGCCGCCTCGCGCGGTCGCCGAGCTATGCGGCGCTGAAGGCAGTCGACCGGCGGGCGGGCACGATCGCGCAGCAGCAGCCGCTGCTCGGGCGGCGGCTGCGTGAGGTGTCCGAGGGCGCCACGGGCAGCGCGCGCGTGCTGCTCGACACGGTGCTGGCGTGGGACGGCTCCTATGATCGCGTGGACGGGGCGGGCACCGTCGACCCGGGGTGGCGGCGTGGGAGGCGCTCAAGGACGCGGCCGTCGATCTCCTGCCGCGCGCGGCGCGGAGCTGGCTCGGGCAGCCCAGCCGGCTGCACCAGTTCGACTTCGGCGGCGCTGACGTGACTGCGTTCCTCAGCCTCACGGACGACGGGCTGCGGCGTGCGGCGGCGCAGGCCGCGGCGACGCTGGCCGCGCGGTTCGGCTCCACCGACCCCGCTAGCTGGCGCGAGCCACGGCGGATGTACGACGTGACGGCAATCGGCCTTGCTCCCGAGCCCGCGCTGCGCTTCTACGACCGCGGCACCTGGCAGCAGGCCGTCGCGCTCGGCACGCGCTGACGTCGGCGACCCGCGCCGTCGGCGGCGAGGCGGCCGACGCGCGCCCGTCGGGGTTGCTGGCGATCACCTGGACGCGCAGCCGGCGGCCGCGATCTGCGGTCTTCGGCACGTAGGTCGCGCGGCGCGCGCCGGCGATCGTGCGCCACTGGCCGCCGAGGTGGCGCTGCCAGCGATAGGCGAGGCTCAGCGGGCCGTTGCGCCACCCGCCGGCCTTGGCCAGCAGCTTGAAGCCGCGCCGCGGCCTGCCCGCCACCCGGGGCGCGGCGGTGCTCACCGGCGGGGCGGGCACCTCGGCCTCCATGCCGCCCCCACAGGCGGGGGCGATCTGCCGGCACGGCGCGAGGAAGGCGCTGTCGTAGACGTTCCAGGAGCGCGCGAGGTAGCTGCCGGGCGGCGGCGACGGGTTGAAGTAGTCGTCGCGGCCGCAGTCGTAGACCTGCGGGATCGCGCCGCCTGTGCGCGGGCAGTCGTAGCGCATGGCGTGCGCGGCTCCGGGCGCCTCGACGTAGCACATGACGTCGTAGCCCTGCCAGCAGTGGCCGTAGCTCGGTGACGCGAGGCCGGCGGGCTGAGTCGTGTGCGGCGCCGACCACTGGACGGCCCCGAGGTTGTGCGTCATTTCGTGCAGCAGTCCCTCCGGCCACCAGCCGCGGGTGGCCGCGCCGGGGGCACGGACGCCGTCGCGCGAGAAGAGCACGGACGCGAAGCCGCCGAAGTTGTGCACGTTGTCGGCCCCGGGCCGCTCTCCCGCCGGCCCGAGGACGTTCTCGCCGAGGCCGTAGTCGTAGTCGCCGCCGTTGAGCGTGTCGGCGAGAACGACGACGTTGCGCGGTGCGTCGCTCTCGCCGAGCTTGGGCTCCACGTCTCTCACGATCGCCTGGAAGTCGTCGACGTAGCGGGCGCGGGGGCCGGGGAGGTGGACGACCTGGAGGTCCACATACTGCGGCCCGCACTTCGTGCCCATGTCGATCCGCAGCCCCTTGGCGCCTCCGCTCTGGGCGGCCATGAAGCGCTGCAGGAGCGCGATGTTTGCCTGCAGCGCGTCGCGCCACTCGGCGAAGCGGTCGGGGCGGTCGGCGGGGTGCGCGTAGATGAGCTTGAAGCGCGGCGAGGCGGGGGACAGCGTGGCGTTGGTCGTGCCGTCGGTGGTGCGCGGGTCGCCGCACCAGGCGTACGGGAGCGCGCCGGGGGCGTCGGCGGCCGCGGCGGTGGCGGCGACGCTCACGGGCGAGAGCTCGTCGCGCGTGTCGCGGTGGGTCAGCGTGGGGCTGTGCGCGGCCGCGGGGGTGGCGAAGGCGGCGAGGAGCAGCAGTGACGCGACGAGGGCACGCATGACCTCCCGGTTAGTCGGCCGCTCGGTTGCTGAACGTCAACGGCGGCCGCGGTTCGGTCGCGCCAACCCTCCCGCGGGCTTGTCTACCCAGCCGCAGTTGACGTTCAGGCAGCCACGCGCACCAGATCGCGCCGAGGATCGATCCCCCACCGCCCCGCAAGCGCGGACAGCTCGGCACTGATCGGCCACCGATCGGCCGAGGCGTCACCCTCGAAGTCCGGCGCCGCACCCTTCAGCGCCATAGACCCCGTGTTGTCCCCGATCGCCCGGATCTCATCCACCTCGGCGGCATCCAGCACGGACCCCGCCGGCACCGCGGCCAGCTCCGCCCGCTTCTCCTCGATCGGCCGAGCGCCCTCACCCGGCTCCTGGATCAGCGTCGGTGCCACGCAGGCCACCGACTCATGCGTCAGGTTCCACGCGCAAGCGAGCTGGAGCATGGTGAGCCCGTGCCGCTCGGCGATCGGGCGCATGCGGTCCATGCGCTCCCGGCCTCGCTCGACCCAGCCGGCGGGCCGGAACGAGCGGTGATCCCACTTGGGGAACGGGTGCCCGGGCAGGACGTCGTCGTGGAACAGCCCGCCGTAGTCGACGACGCGCGTGATGAGCTGCACGTCGTGGCGGCGCGCGGCGTCGAGCACCAGCTCTCCCGGCCACGGCTCGAGCGGGTTGAGGATCACCATCGCCCACTCGATGCGGTCGCCGAAGCGCTCGAAGCAGTCGATCAGGTCGAGCGTGAAGCCGTTGGCAGGTCCCGGGGCGACGCCGAGCCGGCCGGCCAGCCCGTCGTCCCGCACCGCCTCCAGCGCGTCCCACACCGCCTCGCTCGTGTAGCCGATGCGGTCGGGGTTGTGGAGCAGCAAGAGGTCGAAGGCGTCGACGCCGCAGCGCTCGAGGCTCCGCTCGACCGCCATCCGCACGTAGTCCCGATATTCCTCCGGCCCGCGCAGGCGAGGATCGGTGAAGCGCGGATACCCCTTCGCCCCCTCGCGCTCGCCCGTGTAGAAGTCATGCCCGATCGCCCCCACCAGGGAGTACGCGTCGCGATCGACACCCTGCAACGCCCGTCCCAGCAGCCCATCGGCCTCGCCGGCCCCGTACGCGTCGGCCGTCATCACCGTCGAGATGCCGCCGCGCGGGCGCAGAAGCGCGGTCAGCCGCTCCTCCTCCAGGGGCTCGCCGAAGTGCATGAAACGGCCCCCGCTCCACGTTCCCACCGCCGTATAACCGGGGTTGCGCATCGATCGCGAGTCTAGGATGTTCAGACCCTTACGCCGCCGTTCAAGTTCCGGTCCCGGCGGCCGATCAAACCTCAGTGGTCCTCCGCGCCCTCCCGCTCGCCCTGCTCACCCTCCTCGTCCTGCTCCCACAGGGCGCGGCAGCGGAGACGACGGCACGAATCATCGTCCAGCGGGACTCTGGGCTTTCCGCGTCCGAGCGAGCGGGGATCCGTGCGGATGTGGGAGGCGAACTGGTCGACATCCTCTCAGTCCCGCGCACCGAGGTCATCGAGGTGCCGCGCGCGAGGCTGGCCTCTGCGTTGCGTGAGCTCCGAAACAATTCGGACGTCGCCCTCGCGCAGCGGGATCGCCCCGTGCGCGCCGCGTCGAACGATCCCGAGTTCGGCAAGCTCTGGGGCCTGCACAACACCGGTCAGCCGGCCTACAACTTCAACGGAACGTCTACCTACACCGGCACCGGTGACGCAGACATCGACCTGCCGGAGGCATGGACGATGAGCTCGGGCACAGGGATCACCGTTGCTGTCGTCGACTCGGGCGTTAAGGCAAATCACCCGGATTTGAGCGGCCGGCTGCTTTCCGGGCGCGACTGGGTCGATGGGGGCGCACCGGAAGACGAAGACGGCCACGGCACCCACGTCACGGGAACCATCGTTGCCAATCGGGACAACGGTCTTGGCATTGCTGGCGTCGCACCTCGCGCGAGTGTGACGCCCCTTCGGGTCCTGGACGAGAACGGTTTCGGCTGGACGTCCGACGTGGTTGATGCTTTCCAAGTCGCAGGCGAGCAGGGGATCCGCGTGGTCAACGCGAGTCTTGGCTTCGTCGGCCCTGATGACCTGGAGCGCCAAGTGATCGCCGACCATCCCAACACGCTCTATGTGACAGCAGCTGGGAACGCCGGTGAGGACAACGACGACGCCGAGGTCGCCGAGTACCCATGTTCATACACGCTGGTCAACGTCCTCTGCGTCGCCGCGACCAACGCCAACGACGCGAAGCCGGCTTTCTCGAACTACGGAGAGAACTCGGTCGACGTATTCGCCCCGGGTTTGGGCATCCTTTCGACCGCCAACACCGGTGGTTATGCGGTGATGAGCGGTACGTCGATGGCCACACCGCACGTGGCGGGCATCGCCGCCCTACTTCTGGCTCGCAATCGCTCGCTGAGCACGACGCAGCTCAAGTCGGTCATCATCAACACGGTTGATCAGCGCTCGTCGTTGACCCCGATATCCGTTTCGAACGGTCGCGTCAACGCTCGCGCCGCCCTTGCCTCGGTGCCCGCGAACCGCGACGGTGATGGGCTCGGCGATGACTCCGACGCTTGCCCTGACCAGGCGGGGCCCCTCGCCGGTTGTCCAGACGCCGACCACGACGGGATTCCGGACTCTGCCGACAACTGCCCGACGGTCGCCAATTCCGGGCAGCAGAACACCGACGGCCGAGCGGACGGCGGCGATGTGTGCGACCGCGACCGCGACAACGACGGTCGCCCGGACACGTCCGACGCCTGTCCCACGGTCTACGCGGTAACCGCCAACGGCTGCCTCCCTCCGCCTCCGCCGAACCGGGATCGGGATGGGCGAATCGATGCGATCGATGCCTGCCCGACGGAGTACGCGCTGACGAAGGACGGGTGCCCGCTGGCGGCGCTGACCGGCCTCTCGACAAAGCCCCGGAAGCGTGGGGTGCGGCGGTCGGTGGTGGTGAAGGCGAGCACGAGCCGGGCGGCGAGGGTTCGGATCCTCCTGCAGCGCAAGAAGGGCCGGAAGTGGGTGAAGGTGAAGCGGCGGACGCTGGCCTCGCAGCGCAACCGGGTGCAGCTGACCGTGAAGCGCCTGAAGCGCGGGCGGCACCGGATCGTGGTGGCCGTGTACAGCAACGCCGGCCTGGGCGGGTCGGCGACCCGGTACTTCAAGGTCCGGTAGGCATCCGGGCGTGACCGCCTGCCGCCTCGGCGTCCTCGCCTTCGGGGACTCGATCACGAACGGGGGCGGGGAGCTGCAGTGGGGCGTCGCGCTGCAGTCGTGGGCCCTGTGGACGGCGCGAGGCCTCGGGCTCCCGTACACGCCCCACGCCCGGGACGGCGCGACCATTGAGGACGTCCTCGCGACCCAGATCCCACAATCGAGACCCGACGCGCGGTACGACCTCGGCTGCCTCTACATCGGCGCCAACGACGTGCGGCTCCCCACGTGGGATCGGCACGCGTTCGAGAACCATCACCGCACCGCGCTGGCGTTCCTCGCCGAGCGCTGCGATCGAGTGCTGACGGCCACCATCCCTCTCGACCTCGGGCGCCCCCGGGCGGGAGCCAGGGTCGAGCAGGCCAACGCCGCGATCACCGCCTCAGCCGCCGCTAGCCAAGCGCACGTGCTCGACCTGAGCGACTTCAGGGCCCGCAACCTGATGATGGCCGACCACGTCCACCCGACCGCGTTCGGCCAGATCGCCATCGCCGAGCGCGCGCTCGACCTCCTCGCCCGGCACGGCCTGCCGCCCCGCACCCGCCCGAGCAGCCTCGTCAGCTACGAGACCAGCCGCAAGGGCCGCCTGCGGGGCGACCTCACGTACGCCTACCGCCACGCCAAGGTGTCCGCCCGCGCGGCCGCGCTCAGCGCCGTCGCGTCAGCGCGTCGACGTCGACGCCGAGCTGCGTGAGCCGCCGCGGCACGTAGCGGTAGCAGAACCACAGTGCGCCCAGGAACGCCGGCCAGCCGAGCACGATGACCGCGGCGGCCAACGCGCCCTCGCGGCCCGCCGCGATGAGGATCGTGTAGACGACGGCCCGCACGGTGAAGACGACCGCGAAGACCGCCGTCGCCTCGGCGAACGCACGCCTGATCCGCCAGTCCCGGTACCACCCCGCGGGGATGTGGTAGAGCGGCGCAACGATGAATCCGACGAGCGGCCGGCGGAACGCGATCGATCCCCAGAACCCGAGCGCCAGCCCCGCGTTCTGGATCGCCCGCGGCACGAAGTACCCCGACGCGCTGCCCATCCGGAGCGCGATGAACACCGCGAGGCCCGTGCCCAGCACGCCGCCGACCGCGTTGGTCAGCGGCTCCCGGCGCACGGCGCGGAACAGCGCGACGAGCACGGACAGGGCCATCGCGACGATCGCGGCCGTGTCGAGCCCCGCCAGCGCGTTGATGACGACGAAGACGACCGGCCCGAGCCCGGTGTCGACGAGCGCGCGGCGGTCGCGCAGGACGTCGAGGGGACTCGGCGGCCGCTCGGGCTGCTCCGCCGCGCTCACCGCAGCGGCTTCCGCGCCGCGAGCATGAGGTTGTAGAAGAGCCGCGGCGGCAGGCGCGGCTCGAGCAGCCGCCGGTCGACCGCCTGCAGCGCCAGGTAGCCGCGGTACGCGTACTGGATCCACAACCACGGGATGTCGGCCGGATCCGCCGTCGCCTCGAGCGTCCGGTTGAACCACCCGAACCAGTTGGCCAGCAGTTCCTCGCCCTGCACCCGCACGTCGACGAGCCCGGCCCGCTCGGCGTGCAGCGAGAGGTCACCGGGGACGAACGCGTGCACGTCGACGAGCGCCTCGAGCGCGTGGTCCTCCTCCCCGCCGCCGTGCAGCGGGATCGGACGAGCGCCGACCAGCCGCCGCCACGCCGGCGCGACGCGCAGCGCCGCCCGCTTCGGGATCGCCGCCAGCCGGTCGCCGTGCCGCGACGGCTCGCCCGCGACGAACAGCGTCCCCCCGGGCGCCAGCACGCGCTCGAACTCGGCGAAGGCCCGGTCCAGGTCCGGCAGGTGATGGAGCACAGCGTGGCCCAGGACGAGCTCGAAGCTCTCATCCTCGAACGGCAGCTCCGCCGCGTCGCACGCTGCCGTGTCCACATCCAGCCCCAACGACCGCGCGTTGCCCTCGAGCGTCTCCAGCATCCCGGGCGAGATGTCCGTGCACGTCGTCGAACCGATCACGCCCGCCGTGGCCAGGTTGAGCGAGAAGTACCCCGTCCCGGCGCCGATCTCGAGCGCCCGCGGGAACGGCTCGGGCCGCGGCCCGAGCAGCTTCGTGACCTTCCCCAGCACCTGCCGCCGCCCCACCTCGCCGAACGAGATCCCCCACTTGGCGTCGTAGTCGCGCGCCGCGACGTCGTGGTAACGGCGGTTGACGTCGAGGATCTCGTCGGGAGCGACAGGCGCGGCCATAGGAGCGGCTAGGAGGGTAGTCGTCCCGCGGCCTCCGTCGCCGCGCGTAGCCGCCGCCCGAGGTCGGCGCGCGGGAGGCGGTCGAGTTGCCAGCGCCAGGCGCCCACCTGGCCCGGCTGGTTCATCCGCCCCTCGGAGCCGAGACCGAGCACGTCCTGCATCTGCACCATCGCCAACCGCGATGGTGACGCGAACGCGAGGCGGATCAGCGACCAGTGCGGCGAGCGCTCCCGCACGCCGGCGGCGGCCACAGCGGCATCGACCTCCGCCCGGGTCGCGGCATCGAGCCCCGAGTACCACCCGCGCACCGTGTCGTTGTCGTGCGTCCCCGTGTACACGACCGTGTCCTCGCGGTGGTTGACCGGCGTGTGCACGTTCGCCGGATCGTCCGAGCCGAAGCCGAACTGGAGCACGACCATGCCGGGCAGGCCGAGCGACGTTCGCAGCCGCTCGACGGCCGGAGTGATGACCCCCAGGTTCTCAGCGATCAGCGGCAGGTCGCGGCCCAGCGCGCGTCGCGCCGCGTCGAACGGCGCACGGCCGGGCCCTCGGCTCCAGCGCCCCGCCAGCGCATGGCGCGCTCCCACGGGCACCGTCCAGTAGGCGGCGAAGCCGCGAAAGTGGTCGATCCGCGCGAGGTCGAAGAGGTCGAAGGTGCGCCGCAGGCGGTCGATCCACCACCGGTAGCCGCGGCGCCGCAGGGCGCCCCAGTCGTAGAGCGGGTTGCCCCACAGCTGGCCCTTGTCCGTGTAGGCGTCGGGCGGCGTGCCGGCCACCGCATCCGAGCGGAACAGCTCGGGCTGCGCCCGGTGGTCGACCGACCCCGCGGCCACGTAGATCGGGATGTCGCCGATCAGCCGCACGCCACGATCGGCCGCGTGGCGCCGCAGCTCGCCCCACTCGCGCTCGAACCGCACCTGGTCGGCGACCGCCCCGCGCGGGCCGAGGCGCGCCCAGTCGTCGATCCAGTACGCGTTGCGGTCGCGGAACTCGAGCTCCTCCTCTCGCGTGACCGGCGCCCGCGGCGACGCCAGCAGCCCTCGCCACGCCGCGAACGCCGACGCGGACTTGTAGGGCGACCCGTGCCGGTCCGGCGGACCCACGGGAAGCATCTGCCACCACGACTGCCCGGCATCCGCCAGCCAGTCCACGAACCGGTGCGCTTCGGCGCCCAGGCGGCCGCCCGGCAGGGAGGTGGGATGCAGCTGAACGCCGCTGGAACGAGAGAGAGTGACCAAGAGGGGTTAGACGGCGCGTGTTGTGGATACTTCCCGGCTGCGATGCCCGAGGCCACGAGCTCCGAAGCACCGGCGCGGACGCGGATCAACCGTCCGGCGCCCACCATCGATGCGGGACGGTACCCGCCGAAGCGCTGCGTCGGCGACACCCTCCGTGTGTCCGCCGACATCTTCCGCGACGGCCACGAGATGCTGCGCGCCGTCGTCCGCTACAAGGGCCCCGGCGTCCACGACTGGCTCGAGGCGCCCATGCACGCCGTCGACGCCCACCATCGCGGCGTGCGCTGGGAGGGCGACTTCGTGGTCGAGACCCCGGGCAGCTGGTCGTTCACGATCGAGGCCTGGAACGACCTCTTCGGCACCTGGCGCGACGAGATGCACCGCAAGATCGACGCCGGCCAGCACGACCTCGACGGCGAGCTCTCGGAGGGCGCGGCGCTGCTCGAGCTCGAGGCCGCGAACGCCGACGACCTCGGCGACCGGAACATCATCCAGAGCGCGATCACGACGCTGACCGACGCCAAGCTCCCGGAGGCCGCGCGCCACGCCGCCGCCCTGAGTCCCGAGCTCGCACAGGCGGTCGAGCGAGTGGGCACGCGCCACGACGCAACGGTGCTCGACGCCGAGCTGCCGCTCGAGGTCGACCGCGTCCGCGGCCGCTTCTCGGCCTGGTACGAGCTGTTCCCCCGCTCGTGGGGCGGCTTCAAGGGCGTCGAGGCGCTGATCCCCGCGATCGCCGATTACGGGTTCGACGTCCTCTACTTCACGCCGATCCACCCGATCGGCCGCAAGAACCGCAAGGGCCGCAACAACACGCTGGTCGCCGGACCCGACGACCCCGGCGTCCCCTACGCGATCGGCTCCGACGAGGGCGGGCACGAGGCCGTCCACCCGGAGCTCGGGACGATCGGCGACCTGCGCTCGCTGTGCGGGACGGCCCGTGAGCACGGCGTGGACGTGGCGATCGACCTCGCGCTCAACGCCTCGGCCGACCACCCCTGGCTGACCGAGCACCCCGAATGGTTCCTGCAGCGCCCCGACGGCACGATCAAGTACGCCGAGAACCCCCCCAAGAAGTACCAGGACATCTACAACTTCAACTGGGACACGCCGGCGTGGGAGTCGCTCTGGAACGCCTGGCGGGAGATCGTCCTCCAGTGGGTCGACGCCGGCATCACGGCCTTCCGGGTCGACAACCCGCACACGAAGCCGTTCCCGTTCTGGGAGTGGCTGATCAAGGAGGTTCACGCCGTCAACCGCGACGTGATCTTCCTGTCGGAGGCCTTCACGCGGCGGGCGGTCATGCGCGAGCTGGCCAAGCTCGGCTTCACGCAGTCGTACACCTACTACACGTGGAAGAACTCGCGCTGGGAGCTCACGGAGTATGTGAACGAGCTTGCGTGGACCGAGGAGGCCGAGTACTTCCGGCCCAACTTCTTCGTCAACACGCACGACATCCTCCACGCGTACCTGCAGCACGGCGGCCCGCCGGCCTTCGTCACCCGGCTCGTGCTCGCGGGCACGCTGAGCCCGACCTACGGCATCTACTCCGGCTACGAGCACTTCGAGAACACGCCGCTGCGCGAGGGCAGCGAGGAGTACCTGAACTCGGAGAAGTACGAGATCCGCCGGCGCAGCTTCGACGGCCCGCTGCTGCCGATGATCCGCCGCCTGAACGAGGTCCGGCGCGACAACCCCGCGCTGCAGGTCGTCAACAACGTCCACTTCCTCGAGACGGCGAACGACGCGCTGATCGCCTTTGCTAAGACGGCGCCCGGCAACTGCATCATCGTCGTGGCGAACATCGACCCCCACAACGCCCAGGCCGGCGCGGTCCTCATCCCCGCGCACCTCGGCCTCCCGCCGGTGTTCCCGGTCCAGGACCAGTTCACGGGCGACCACTACGACTGGCGGATCGGCACGAACTACGTGCGGCTGGATCCCCACGGGTCGCAGACCCACGTATTCAAAGTCCTGTCGTGAGTCGGAACGACCCGGGCCACTGGTTCGAGGCCGAGCCGCTCTGGTTCAAGACGGCGGTCTTCTACGAGATCCACACGCGCGCGTTCTTCGACGCCAACGGCGACGGATCCGGGGACTTCCGCGGCCTGATCGAGAAGCTCGACTACCTCCAGTGGCTCGGCGTCGACGCCATCTGGCTGCTGCCGTTCTACAGGTCCCCGCTGCGCGACGGCGGCTACGACATCTCGGACTTCTTCACGATCCAGCCGGACTACGGCACGGTCGACGACGTCCGCGACTTCATCGAGGCCGCCCACCAGCGCGGCATCCGCGTGATCGCCGACCTGGTGATGAACCACACATCGAGCGACCACCCGTGGTTCCAGGAGTCGCGTTCGGGGCCCGACAGCCCCAAGCGCGAGTGGTACGTGTGGTCGGACACCGTGCACCGCTACGAGGACGCGCGGATCATCTTCACCGACACGGAGACGTCGAACTGGACGTGGGACGACGACGCGGGCGCCTACTACTGGCACCGGTTCTTCTCCCACCAGCCGGACCTCAACTACGACAGCCCCGAAGTCCAGGAGGCGATGCTCGAGGTCCTGCGCTTCTGGCTCGACCTCGGGATGGACGGCTTCCGGCTCGACGCCGTGCCCTATCTATACGAGCGCGAGGGCACGAGCGGGGAGAACCTCCCCGAGACGCACGAGTACCTCAAGCGGGTGCGCGCCGAGATCGACTCGAAGTACCCGGACCGGGTGCTGCTGGCTGAGGCCAACCAGTGGCCGGCCGACGTCGTCGAGTACTTCGGCGACGGCGACGAGTGCCACATGGCCTTCCACTTCCCGGTCATGCCGCGCATGTTCATGGCCCTCCGGCGGGAAGAGGCCACCCCTATCTACGAGATCCTCAAACAGACCCCTGACATCCCGGACAACTGCCAGTGGGGCCTGTTCCTGCGCAACCACGACGAGCTGACGCTCGAGATGGTGACCGACGAGGAGCGGGACTACATGTACGGCGAGTACGCCAAGGACCCGCGGATGAAGATCAACGTGGGCATCCGCCGCCGGCTCGCCCCGCTGCTCGACGGCGGGCGCGACGAGATCGAGCTGATGCACGCGATCATGTTCTCCCTGCCGGGGACGCCGGTCCTCTACTACGGCGACGAGATCGCGATGGGCGACAACGTGTACCTCGGTGACCGCGACGGCGTGCGCACGCCGATGCAGTGGACCGGCGACCGCAACGGCGGCTTCAGCCGGGCGGATTTCGCGCAGCTCTACGCGCCGCCGCTGATGGACCCGGTGTACGGCTTCCAGGCCATCAACGTCGAGGCCCAGCTGCGCACCCCGACCTCCCTGCTGCGGTGGCTGCGCCGGTTCATCTCCCTGCGCCAGGAGCACCCGGTGTTCGGGCTCGGCACCTACGAGCCGCTGAAGCCCTCCAATCTGAAGGTGTTCGCGCACCTGCGGGTCTACGAGGACGACGTGATGCTGTGCGTGCACAACCTCGCGCGCTCGGCCCAGGCCGTGGAGCTGGACCTGTCCGAGTACGAGGGGCGCATCCCGGTCGAGGTGTTCGGCCGCTCACGCTTCCCGCCCGTCGGCGAGCTGCCGTACCTGCTCACGCTCGCCCCGCGCGGCTTCTACTGGTTCCAGCTCACGGAGGACGACAGTGGCGATTGACCTCTCGCTCCTCGACTCCGAGACGTTCCAGGAGTGGATTGTCGAGCAGCGCTGGTTCGGGTCCAAGGCGCGCGACGTCGCCCAGGTCGAGATCTCCGAGTGCGTGCCGGTGCGGGAGGGGGAGCCGCCGCTGCTCGCCCTCGCGCTCGTCGAGGCCCGGTTCGGCGAGGGCACTCACGAGACCTACCAGGTCCCGATCGGGGTCAGGCCGGCGGACGAGGGTTGGAGCGAGCGGGTGATCGCCGAAGCCCCGGGCCTCACCTTCTACGACGCGCTTGCCGACCCCGCCTGCGGGCGCGAGCTGCTGCACCGCATGCGCAGCGGCGATGAGGAGACGGTCGAGGACGGCGTGCTTCGGTTCCGCTGGGCGTCGTCGGCCGGCGCCGGGCTCGGCGGCACGGTGGACGTGCGGCCGGTCGGCGTCGAGCAGTCCAACTCGTCGATCGTCTTCGGCGACGCGCTGATCCTGAAGGCGTTCCGGCGCGTCGAGCCGGGCGTCAACCCCGAGCTCGAGCTGCTGCGCTTCCTGTCCGAGCGCGGGTTCCCGAACATCGCGTGGCTGGCGGGCTGGTACGAGTTCGAGGGTCGCTTCGTGGACGCGACGCTCGGCATCCTGCAGGAGTACCTCGAGGGGGCGCGCGGCGGCTGGGAGCTGGCGCTCGAGCGGATCGAGACCGACCCCGACGGGCTGATCGACCACCTTCGCGGCCTCGGCGAGGTCACCGGCGACCTGCACACCGTGCTGGGCTCGGACAACACGGCGCCCGAGTTCGCGCCCGATGAACCGAGCCACGAGTCCCTCTCGTTGCTCACCGCAGACGTGGACGAGCAGATCGAGCGCATCTTCCGCGACCTGCCGGAGTCCGACGCGCTGGCGCCGATCGCCGGCCGCGGGCAGGACGTGCGCGAGACGCTGCAGGCGCTCTCGCACATCGGCGCCGGCGGCCGCGTGATCCGCACCCACGGCGACTACCACCTCGGCCAGACCATGCTCTCCGACCGCGGCTGGGTGATCCTCGACTTCGAGGGCGAGCCGGCGCGGCCGTTGCCCGAGCGGCGGCGCAAGCGCTCGCCGCTGCGGGACGTGGCCGGGATGCTGCGCTCGTTCTCGTACGTCACCGCGGGCGCGCAGCTGCTGCGCGGCGCGGAGGTGCCCGAGGACTGGGAGGACCGGGCGCGCGACGCCTTCCTCGAGGGCTACTTCGCCCGGGTCGACCCGTCGCTGCTGCCGCCGGGCACGGGGCCCACGCGGCAGCTGCTGGCGGTCTTCGAGCTCGAGAAGGCGGTCTACGAGTTGCGCTACGAGCTCAACAACCGGCCCGACTGGGTCGCGATCCCGGTGGCCGGGATCCGGCGCCTGATCGAGGCGGATCTCGGCTGACTCACGCCCGGTCGGGCGGGATGTTGTGGTTGGCCTGGAAGACGTTGTCCGGGTCGTACGCAGCCTTGACCGCGGTCAGGCGCCGGAAGTCGTCCGCCGCGTAGGCGCTGGCCGTCCTCGTCGGGTCGCCGAGGAAGTTGAGGAACGAGCCGCCGGTCGCGTGCGGCCGCAACCGCGCGACCACGGCCTCGACGGCGGACTCGAGCGCCTCCGCCTGCTCGGGGTCGGGCGACTGGGCGCCGACCACGACGGAGAACGGCACCTCGCGGTGGCCGATCGGTCCGGCGCCCTCCGGCGGCCGCGCCATCGCGCCGCCCCAGTGGCGCAGCTCGACGCTCGACACCGCGCCGTTGGCCGCCACGGCGGCCGCGACCACCTCGTCGGGCACCTCGTGGAAGAGCTCGAGGCGCATCTCGGCAACGCTGGGCGGGGGCGAGGGAAGCATCGCCGCTGCGTCGGCGTAGGTTGTCGCCCGCATGCCGTTCAGCAGGGGCGGGCCGGCGGCCTCGTACAGCGGCGCGAGCAGGCGCTCGGCGTCGGCCGGGTCCCCGGCGTACATCGCGCGCAGCACCAGCACGCGCCGCCCGCGCACCGGCTCGGGGAGCTCCGGGGCGGGCGGGAGCTGCGCCACGGCCACGGCAGTGCTCGAGTCGTCGGGCTCGTCGAGCGCCCACTCGCGGTAGGCGGTGAACACGTCGCCCGCGCGCTCGGCGTCGAACATCGCCATGCCGGCGTAGACGGAAGCGACCGGGTAGAGGCGGAACTCGAGCGCTGTCACGACGCCGAAGTTGCCGCTGCCCCCGCGCAGCGCCCAGAACAGGTCCGGATGCTCGTCCGGGGAGGCGCTCACCAGCTCGCCCTCGGCGGTCACCACCTCGGCGCGCAGCACGCTGTCGGCGGCGTAGCCGTACGCGCGCGACAGCCATCCGGCGCCGCCGCCGACTGTGTAGCCGGCGACGCTCACCGCCGGCGAGGTGCCCGACAGCGGTGCGAGGCCGTGCGGCGCGGCCGCCGCGATCACGTCGCTCCACACGGCGCCGCCGCCGACGCGGGCGGTCCGGGCACCCGCGCTCACCTCGACGGCGTCAATCGCCGTCAGCTTCACCAGCACGCCGCCCTCGAGCGGGCGGACGACGCCGTGGCCGACGCCCTGGACCGAGAACGGGAGCCCGCGCTCGCGTGCGAAGCGCAGTGCGGCCTGCACGTCCGCGGCGCTCGTCGCCTCGACGACCAGGGCGGGGTGGGGATCGAACTTGCGCTGCCACGGCCGGCGGGCAGCGTCGTAGCCGGCGTCGCCGGCGGCGTGCACGCGCCCGGCGATCGCGGTCTGCAGGTCGCTCGCCTCGTTGCGAGCGTTGTGAACCTCATACGTCATGTCATCGAGGCTTCCAAGGGCGGTCTCCGGCCGACAGCGAGCAGGCCCGCGGATGGGCTCGGAGGCTGTCCACACTGCCGGGGTGCGGGTACCCGAACCGCGTACCGTTTGGGGGCGTGAGCACCCGCGAGCGCATCCAGGAGTTGGCGGCTCGGATCGTCGAGCTGCGCCAGACGTACTACCAGGGCGAGCCGCTCGTCGCCGACGCGGACTATGACGCGCTCGAGGACGAGCTGCGCGGCCTGGTCGACGTGAACCCGGAGCTCGCGCCCGACCCGAACCCGCTCGAGCAGGTCGGCGCGCCGGCCGCGCTGCACGCGCCGGTGCGTCACAGCCGCCCGATGCTCTCGCTCGAGAAGGCGAGCACGCCCGAGCAGGTCGCCGCGTTCTTCGGCCGCTTCCCCGGCCAGCCGGTGGTCGTGATGCCGAAACTCGACGGCCTGTCGCTGGCGCTGGTCTACGAGGGCGGCCGGCTCGCTCGCGCGGTCACGCGCGGGGACGGCACGACGGGCGACGACGTGACCGTGCTCGTGCGCGCGCTGGCCGACGGCGTGCCGGATCGCATCGACGCCGGCGGCCGCGTCGAGGTGCGCGGCGAGGCCGTGATGCTGCGCTCGACGTTCGCCGCCTACAACGCCGCGCATCCCGACAAGCCGCTGATCAACCCGCGCAATGCCGCCGCCGGGACGGTGCGCGCCAAGGACCCCGCAGTCGTCGCCGAGCGCCGGCTGCGGTTCTTCGCGTTCGACCTCGACACCTCTGGCCGGGCCGACGCCGACCTCGAGCAGGCGCTGCGGGCGCTCGGGTTCGACGCCGCCGACATGCGCCACGTCGACACCGCCGGCGAGGCGCAGGAGGTGATCGCGGCGATCGAGGCGGAGCGCAACGAGCTCGACTACGACCTCGACGGGGCCGTGCTGCGCCTCGCGGACCGCAACGCCTACGCGGCGGCCGGGACGCGGTCGAGCAGCCCGCGCGGCGCGCTTGCCTTCAAGTTCGCCGCGGAGGAGAAGACCACGGTGCTGGCCGACGTCGTGTGGGACGTCGGCAAGATCGGCAAGGTCGCGCCGGTCGCGGTGCTCGAGCCCGTCTTCGTCGGGGGCACGACGGTCACGCGGGCCACGCTGGCGAACCAGGAGGTCATCCGCGCGCGCGACGTGCGGATCGGCGACACGGTGCTCGTGCGCCGCGCCGGCGACGTGATCCCGTTCGTGGCGGGCGTGCTCGACGCCTCCAAGCGCACGGGCGCCGAGCGCGAGATCGAGCCGCCCGCGGAGTGCCCGTCGTGCGGCGAGCCGCTGACCGAGCAGGGCAACAGCCGCGAGCTCTACTGCACGAACGTCGCGTGCCCGGCGCAGACCGTCCGCCGCCTGATCCACTGGGCCTCGCGCGCCGCGGCCGATATCGACGCCATCGGCCCGGTGTGGATCGAGCGGCTGAACGAGCACGGCCTGCTCGAGCGCCCGTCGGACTTCTACGCGGTCGAGCGCGACACGCTGCTGGCCTTCGAGGGGATCGCCGACGTGTCGGCCGACCGGATGCTCGAGTCGATCGACCGCAGCCGCGCCGTCGGCCTGCGCCGGGCGCTGATCGGCCTCGCGATCCCGATGGCGTCGGAGGCCACCGCCACGCGGCTGTGCCGCGCGGGGTACGCGACGCTCGAAGCGGTCGCGGACGCGACCGAGGTGGAGCTGCAGCAGGTCGACGACATCGGGCCGAAGGTGGCCGCCAGCCTGCACGCGCACCTCAACCGCGACGGCGCGCGCGAGGAGCTGGCCCGGCTGCGCGAGCTCCGCGTCGACCTCGACGTGCGCGAGGAGGACCTGCCCCCGGGCGTCGCCGCCGACGCGCCGTTGGCGGGCAAGACGGTGGTCGTGACCGGCACGATCGCGGATCCCCGCAGCGGCGAGAAGGTCCCGCGGCCGGCGTTCCAACGGCTGGCCGAGCGCGCCGGAGCCGCCACCGCGTCGTCCGTCTCCGCGAACACCGACCTGCTGATCTGCGGCACGGACGTGGGCGCGAGCAAGACCGCGAAGGCGGAGAAGCTCGGCGTCGAGGTGGTCGGGCAGGATGTCGTCTGGCGGATGCTGATCGACGCCGGGATCACGTAGACCCTTGACACCGGGCGCTCGGCTTGGTCAAATGACTAAGTCAACTGCCTAAGGAGTACGTTCGCGATGGCGCCGGCGTCGTTGGAGCGACAGCAGACGGAGGAGGCGTTCCTCGACGCGGCGGAGCGCCTCCTGGTCAGCGTCGGGCACGCCGGCATCACCACGCGGGCGCTCGCGCAGGAGGCCGGCGCCAACCACGGCCTCGTGCACTACTACTTCGGCTCGATGGACAGCCTGCTCGCGCGGGTGCTCGAGCGCTTCACCGCGCGCCTGATCGCGCGCCAACGGGCCATGTACGCGGCGCCGGACGTGCCGTTCATCGACAAGTGGCGCACTGCGATGCGCTACCTGGAGAGCGACCGCGAGTACGAGAAGGTCTGGTACGAGCTGCAGGCGCTGGCCTGGAACCGGCCCGAGCTGCGCGAGCCTGTGGCCCGCGTCGACGCCGAGTGGAGGGCCGTCCTCAGCGAGGCGCTGGCGGAGCCCCGCGAGCGCTACGGGATCGACATGCCGCTCGACGCGCTGGTGTCGCTCGTCATCACGTTCAACGAGGGCATCATCCTCGAGCGCCTCTCGGGCGTCGAAGCCGGGCAAGCCGAGCTGCTCGAGTGGATCGACGGCTGGATCGAGGGAAAGGAGAGACGATGACCACGATGGTCGCCGCGCCCGAGCAGACACGGGCTCGCTACCCGGACGAGGAAGGCTACGTCGAGCGCGACGGGGTGCAGCTCTTCTACGAGGTCTACGGCTCGGGCGAGCCGACCGTCCTCCTGCTTCCGACGTGGTCGATCGTCCACTCGCGCCACTGGAAGGCCCAGATTCCCTATCTCGCGCGGCACTGCCGGGTGGTCACGTTCGACGGGCGCGGCAACGGCCGCTCCGATCGCCCCGAGACCACCGAGGCCTACGCGGAGCGCGAGTTCGCGGCCGACGCGCTCGCGGTCATGGACGCGACGGCGACCGAGCGCGCGGTCATCGTCGGGCTGTCCGCCAGCGCGCTCTGGGGCGTGCTGCTCGCGGCGGAGCACGGCGAGCGGGTCGCCGCCGCCGTGTTCGTCGCTCCCGCGACCCCCCTCGGCAATCACCCTGCGCGCGTGTCGACGCCGTTCGACGAACCGCTCGAGTCATACGAGGGCTGGGCCAAGTACAACCGTTACCACTGGCGAGAGGACTACCGCGACTTCCTCGAGTTCTTCTTCTCGCAGGTCTTCACCGAGCCGCACTCCACCAAGCAGTTCGAGGACGCGGTCGGCTGGGGTCTGGACACCACCGGGGAGACGCTGGCGCTGACGTACCTCGGCCGGGTGCTCAACGACCGCGACGAGTTCGAGCGCCTGTGTGAGCGCATCACCTGTCCGGTGGTGATCGTCCACGGCACCGAGGACGCCATCCGGCCGTTCGTCGCCGCCGAGGCATTCGCGGAGGTGACCGGCGGCGCGCTCGTGGCGCTCGAGGGCTCCGGCCACTTCCCGCATGCGCGCGACCCTGTGCGCGTCAACCTGCTGCTCCGCGACGTCGTGGCTCCCCCGCCTCCGCCGCGCCGCTGGACGCGTGCCCGCAACCGCGCCAAGCGCGCGCTCTACATCTCCTCGCCGATCGGTCTAGGCCACACCCGGCGCGACGTCGCCATCGCTCGCGAGCTGCGCCGGCTCCATCCGGACCTTCAGGTCGACTGGCTGGCGCAACACCCGGTCACCGCCGCCCTGGAGACCGCGGGAGAGCACGTCCATCCCGCCAGCCGGCTGCTGGCCAACGAGTCACATCACATCGAGTCCGAGTCGGCGGAGCACGACCTGCACTGCTTCCAGGCGATCCGGCGCATGGACGAGATCCTGGTGGCGAACTTCATGGTCTTCCACGACGTCGTGCGCGAGCAGCAGTACGACCTCTGGATCGCCGACGAGGGCTGGGAGATCGACTACTACCTCCACGAGAACCCGGAGGAGAAGCGGGCCGCCTACGTGTGGCTGACCGACTTCGTGGGCTGGCTGCCGTTCGCGGACGGCGGCGAGCACGAGGCGTTCCTGACCGCCGACTACAACGCGGAGATGATCGAGCAGATCGAGCGCTTCCCGCGCGTGCGCGACCGCGCGCTCTTCGTCGGGAACCGCGATGACATCGTGGCCGACGCGTTCGGTCCCGACCTGCCCCTGATCTCCGACTGGACCGACCGCCACTACGACTTCACGGGCTACGTCAGCGGCTTCGACCCCGCTGAGCTCGGTGACCGCGAGCGTCTGCGGGCAGAGCTCGGGTACGGGCCCCGCGAGCAGGTATGCATCGTGACGGTCGGGGGTTCGGGCGTCGGCCGGGCCTTGCTGGAGCGCGTGATCGCGGCGTTCCCGGCGGCCGCCTCGCTGGTTCCTGCGCTGCGCATGATCGTCGTCGCCGGACCGCGGATCGACCCCGCGTCGCTGCCCGAGCACGACGGGCTCGAGGTGCGCGCCTACGTTCCCGATCTGTACCGCCAGCTTGCCGCTTGCGACCTCGCGGTCGTCCAGGGCGGTCTGACGACGGCGATGGAGCTCACCGCGAACCGCCGACCGTTCCTCTACTTCCCACTGCGCCACCACTTCGAGCAGAACTTCCACGTCCACCACCGTCTCGAGCGCTACAGCGCCGGACGCCGCATGGACTTCGAGACCGCGACGCCGGCGACGATCGCCGACGCGATCGCCGAGGAGATCGGCCGCGAGGTCGACTACCGGCCGGTCGAGACGGACGGCGCCGCGCGCGCGGCGGCGCAGATCGCGGAGCTGCTGTGAGCCGGCTCAGTCGGGCAGATGCGGCATCGTGAAGCCGGAGTAGCGGCCGAGGAGAACGGCGCGCTTGATCGCGTCGGACCCGAACCGGTCGCGGACGCGGTCGAGCGCCGCGTCGAGCCCGTGCTGGCGATCGACGGGCAGCCCGAGCTGCCCGTCGCCGTCGTTCTCCAGGTTGCCGAGCGAGAGCCCGATGAGCGTGATGCCCTTGGCCTCGATCAGCGGCTGCGCATTGCCCAGCAGCGTCTCGGCCGTCTCGAGGATCGTCCGCGTGCGCGCGCTCCGCTCCGGGAACGTGTACGAGCGCGTCGCGCGCGTGAAGTCGTCGAAGCGCAGCCGCAGCGTGACGGTCCGGCACACGCGGTGGGCGGCTCGCAGCCGGCGCGAGAGCCGGTCGACGATCGCGAGCAGCGTGGCGTGGACCTGCTCCGGCGGGTGCCTCCCGCGTCCGAGCGCGCACTGCGAGCCCATCGAGCGACGCCGCTGGCCTCTCCGGACCCGCCGCGGGTCGCGGTTGTGGGCGAGCGCGTACAGCTGCCGCCCCGCGGCACGGCCGACGAGCGTCACCAGCGTCCGCTCGCCGAGCTGCGCGACCTGTCCCACCGTCGCGATGTTGCGGTCGTGGAGCTTGGCCGCGGTCTTCGGGCCGACGCCCCACAGCCGCTCGACCGGCAGGGGGTGCAGGAAGGCGAGCTCCTCGTCGGGCGGCACGATGAGCAGGCCGTCCGGCTTCGCGACCCCGCTCGCCACCTTGGCCAGGAACTTCGTGCGCGCGACGCCGACCGTGATCGGCAGCCCGACGCGCTCGCGCACCTCGTGCCGGAGCTTGATTGCGATCTCCCGCGGCGAGCCGGAGAGCCGCTGCAGGCCCCGGACGTCGAGGAACGCCTCGTCGATCGACAGCCCTTCGACGAGCGGCGTGGTGTCCTCGAACACGGAGAACACGGCCCGGCTCGCGTCGACGTACGCGGAGAACCGCGGCTTGACGACGATCGCGTCCGGGCAGAGCCGCTTCGCCTCCCGCCCGCCCATCGCCGAGTGTACGCCGCGCGCCTTGGCTTCATAGCTGCACGCGAGCACGACGCCCATGCCAACGATCACGGGCTTGGAGCGCAGGCGAGGATCGTCGCGCTGCTCGACCGAGGCGAAGAACGCATCGAGGTCCGCATGGAGGATGGTCGCTTCGCCTGGCACGAACAAATGTTCGCATGAGGCGCAAGGTGTCTAGGCTCCCGGAGGTGTCTGTCTACGAGACCATCGGCCACGGCTACGCGAAGGTGCGCCGGCCGGATCCGCGCATCGAGGCGCGCCTGCACCAGGCGCTCGGCGACGTGCAGACCGTCGTCAACGTGGGGCACGGCCTGCCGGCCGTAGCCGAGGACCGAGCCGTCACCACCCTCGCCGCCGATCTGGCGAGCGGCGCCTGGGACGAGCGCCACGGCCACTGGCGCCGCCTCGCCGACTACGACGGCGGACTCCGCCTGATCGTGAGCACCGGCTGAGCCGGCGTTGCCGCCACCCGCGTCGTTGGCGCCGGCGAACGTCAACGGCCGCTGGGTAGGGAGGGCGAGGGGCCGGGCGTGCAAGAGAGGCCACGCGCTTGGGCCCGACAAGGCGCGCGCGGAGGGCGGTGACGTCGTGGTCCGACAGACCAAGCGGGGATGCAAACGCTAGCTAGGCGGCGGACGTTGGGAGCGGTCGCGAGTGCATTTCGCCGACTTCGCGACGTTCTGGCTCGTGACGTGGGCGTGTGGCCCCTATAGGGTGCATTTCGTCGACTTCGCGGAGATCGGCATGGTGAGGTCGACGTCATGACCTTCGCCACGGGCGCCTCCGCAGCCTCCCCACCCAGCCGCCGTTGACGTGCGGCGGAACCAGCGTGCGGCCGCAGGCGTAGGCTCGGCGAGAGATGCGGCCGGTCGTCGTGGTCCTGCTCGTGCGCGCCGCCGCGACGGGCGCCGGCGCCGTCGCGCTCGCGACGGCGGGCGGCGATGATGAGACGATCCTCTGGGTCGCGCGCGAGGCGCCCTCCGAACCCGCCGGCCTGACCATCGCCGCGCAGCGCATGGAGGGCACCGAGGCGGTCGGGGAGTCGCAACGGCGCGTGGTCGAGGGCGGGCCTGGACCATCGACGATCGACCTTCCCGCACCCGGCTGCTGGCGCCTCACCCTGCGCCGGGGAAGCAGCGTGGATGCGCTGGATCTGCAGTATCGGCAAGATCCTGGTTGACCGACGCCCCCAAACGGGAAGAGACACCGCGCGATGGCACTGGCAGCCGCCCCCGATCTCGAGCGCCTCGTCCGGCGCGAGCATGCGAATCCGCACGGCGTTCTGGGCGCCCATCCGGCCGACGGCGGGGTCGTCATCCGCGCGTTCCGGCCCGCCGCCGCGGCCGTCCGCGCGGTTGCCGACAGCGGCGAGACCACCGCGCTGCAGCCCGTCCACCCCGGCGGCGTGTTCGAGGGCGTGATCCCCGGCGCCGAGCTGCCTCTCTCCTACAAGCTCGAGGTCGACTACGGGGAGTCCGGCACGATCACCATCGACGATCCGTATCGGTTCCTGCCCACGGTCGGCGAGCTCGACCTGCACCTCGTCGGCGAGGGCCGCCACGAGGAGCTGTGGAGGAAGCTCGGCGCACACGTGGAGGAGATCGACGGCGTCCGCGGCACGGCCTTCGGCGTCTGGGCGCCCGCCGCCCGCGCCGTCTCCGTCGTCGGCGACTTCAACTTCTGGGACGGGCGCATGCACCCCATGCGCTCGCTCGGCACGTCCGGCATCTGGGAGCTGTTCCTGCCCGGCGTCGAGGCCGGCGCGCACTACAAGTACGAGATCCTCGCGCCGGACGGCGAGATCCGCCTGAAGGCCGACCCGCTGGCCTTCGCCACCGAGGTCCCGCCGAAGACCGCGTCGGTCGTCCACGAGTCGACCCACGAGTGGGGCGACCAGCAGTGGCTCGAGGCGCGCAGTCGCAGCGAGCCGCTCGAAGGCCCGATGTCGGTCTACGAGGTCCACCTCGGCTCCTGGCGGCTCAACCCGCTCGAGGGGAACCGCTCGCTCACCTACCTCGAGCTGGCCGACGAGCTGTCGGCCTACGCGCGCGACATGGGCTTCACGCACATCGAGCTGCTGCCCGTGATGGCCCACCCGTTCAGCGGCTCCTGGGGCTACCAGGTGACGGGCTACTTCGCGCCCACGCCGCGCTACGGCTCACCCGACGACCTCAAGGTGTTCGTCGACCGCCTGCACCAGAACGGCCTCGGCGTGATCCTCGACTGGGTGCCGGCCCACTTCCCGCGCGACGACTTCGCCCTCGCCCGCTTCGATGGGACGGCCCTCTACGAGCACGCCGACCCCCGCCGCGGAGCCCACCCGGACTGGGGCACGCTCGTCTTCAACTACGGCCGCCATGAGGTCCGCAATTTCCTCGTCTCCAACGCGCTGTATTGGCTGCGCGAGTACCACGTGGACGGCATCCGCGTCGACGCCGTCGCCTCGATGCTCTACCTCGACTACTCGCGCGAGGAGGGCCAATGGGTGCCCAACCAGTACGGCGGCAACGAGGACCTCGACGCGGTGGGCTTCCTGAAGGAGCTCAACGAGGTGATCCACGGGCGCGAGCCAGGGTCGATCTCGGCGGCAGAGGAGTCCACCGCCTGGCCGGGCGTCTCACGCCCCACGTATCTCGGCGGGCTGGGCTTCGGCTTCAAATGGAACATGGGCTGGATGCACGACACGCTCGCGTACTTCCAGCAGGACCCCGTGTACCGCCGCTGGCACCACCACGAGCTGACCTTCAGCCTCGTGTACGCCTTCACGGAGAACTTCATCCTCCCGCTCTCACACGACGAGGTCGTGCACGGCAAGGGGTCGCTGCTCAACAAGATGCCGGGCGACAAGTGGCAGAAACTGGCCAACCTGCGCTCGCTGTACGCGTTCATGTGGGCGCACCCGGGGAAGAAGCTGCTGTTCATGGGCGGCGAGCTGGCGCAGGAGGCCGAGTGGAGCCACGAGCGCTCGCTCGACTGGCACCTGCTCGAGAATCCCCAGCACGCCGGCGTGCAGTCGCTCGTGCGTGACCTCAACCACGCGTACCGCGCCGAGCCGGCGCTCTGGGAGCTCGACTTCGACGGCTCGGGCTTCTGGTGGATCGAGGCCAACGACGCCGACTCGAACGTCTTTGCCTTCGCCCGGCGCACGCGCGACTCCGAGCGGGTGGTGGTCTACGTGGCCAACCTCTCGCCGACCCCGCGCGAGAACTACCGGCTCGGCCTGCCGCGCGCGGGCCGCTGGCGTGAGGCGGTCAACACCGACTCGGGCTATTACGGCGGCTCGGATGTCGGAAATCTGGGCGGCATCGAGGCCGCTCCGCTCGGCTGGATGAACCAACCGTTCTCGGCGGAGCTACGGCTGCCGCCGCTCGGCACGCTGTGGCTCGTGCCCGAAGACCAGGAGTAGGTTGCACCCGGATCCGCTGCCCTTCGAGCGCCGCCTCGGCGCGCATCCGCTGCCGGACGGCCGCGCCGTGTTGCGCGTCTGGGCGCCGCGGCTGGCCGAGGTCGCGCTGCGAATCGACGGCAGCGAGCTCCCGATGGAGGACGCGGGGTACGGCGTGCGCGAGGCGATAGTCGAGGCCCCGCCGGGCACGGACTACGCGTTCGTGCTCGACGGCCACGTGCTCCCCGACCCGGCCAGCCGCTGGCAGCCCGAGGGCCTGCGCGGGCCCTCCCGCCTGCTCGACACGGCCACGTTCGAGTGGACCGACGACGAGTGGGTGCCGCCCGCCGTCCACGACCTCGTGCTCTACGAGCTGCACGTCGGCACCTTCACGGCCGAGGGGACGTTCGAGGCGGTCATCCCGCACCTCGAGGGTCTGCGCGAGCTCGGGGTCACCGCCATCGAGCTGATGCCGGTGGCCGAGTTCCCCGGCCGCCACGGCTGGGGCTACGACGGCGTCTACCTGTCCGCCGCCCAGTCCTCCTACGGCGGCCCGCTCGGGCTCCAGCGGCTCGTCGACGCCGCCCACGCCGCGGGCGTCGCCGTGCTGCTCGACGTCGTCTACAACCACGTCGGCGCCTCCGGCACGCAGGCCCTCACCGCCTACGGCCCGTACTTCACCTCCCACTACGAGACCCCGTGGGGCGACGCCATCAACTTCGACGACGCCCACTCGGGCGCCGTGCGCGAGTGGGTGCTGCAGAGCGCCGAGCAGTGGATCAAGGACTTCCATTTCGACGGCCTGCGGCTGGACGCCATCCACGCCATCAAGGACGGCAGCCCCGAGCACCTCGTGACCGCGGTCGCCCGCCGCACACAGCCCGCCTTCGTGATCGCCGAGTCCGGGCTCAACGACCCGCGCGTGATGCGCGACGTCCAGCGCGGCGGCTTCGGCTGCGACGCCGCCTGGGCCGACGACTTCCACCACGCGCTGCGCGTGCTGCTCACCGGCGACCGCGAGGGCTACTACGCGGAGTTCGGCGCCATCGCCGACCTCGCAAAGGCGTTCCACCGCCCGCACGTGCACGACGGTACGTACTCCACGTTCCGCCACCGCCGCTTCGGTGCGCGCGCCGATGACGTCCCGCCCGAGCGGTTCGTGGTCTTCTCCGCCAACCACGACCAGGTCGGCAACCGGGCGTTCGGTGACCGCCTGCCGGTCGAGACCCGCGCGCTGGCGGCGCTCTGCACGCTGCTGTCGCCGTTCACGCCGATGCTCTTCCAGGGCGAGGAGTACGGCGAGGAGGCGCCGTTCCAGTTCTTCTCCGACCACATCGACGAGCCGATCGCGACCGCCACCCGGGAGGGGCGCCGACGCGAGTTCGCCGCCTTCGCCGAGTTCCGTGGCCGCGAGGTGCCCGACCCGCAGGCCCCGGCCACGTTTCACGCCTCCAAGCTCACCCGCCGCGGCGAGCCGCCGGGTCTGCAGAACCTCCACGCCGCGCTCCTGCGCGCCCGCCGCGACCTGCCGCCGGGCGACGCCGACCTCGTCGAGCACGACGAGCACGCCGGCTGGCTGCGCGTGCACCGCGGCCCGTTCGTGCTCGTGGCGAACTTCTCGCGCAACGACTCGCACGTGCCGCTCGACGGGACCGGCGAGGTCGTGGTGGCCGCCGACCGGGTCACGCTCGAGCCCGGCTACGTGATCCTTCCCCCGCTGTCCGGCGTGCTCGTGCGGCTAACGTGAACGCCGTGCGGGAGATCTGGCCGGGCAGGCCGTTCCCATTGGGTGCGTCCTGGGACGGTCAGGGCACCAACTTCTCACTCTTCTCCGAGCATGCGGAGCGCGTCGAGCTATGCCTCTTCGACGACAATGACGTCGAGGAGCGGGTCGCGGTCAACGAGCGGACCGCCTTCAACTGGCACGCGTACCTGCCCGGCGTCGGCCCCGGCCAGCGCTACGGCTACCGGGTCTACGGCCCGTACGACCCGCGCGCCGGCCATCGCTTCAACCCGCACAAGCTGCTGATCGACCCCTACGCGAAGTCGATCGAGGGCAAGGTCCGCTGGAACCGCGGCAACGCGCTGCCATACGTGCCCGATCCCGGCGCCGGCGACGACGCCGACCTCGTGATGGACCCCGAGGACGACGCCGCCGTGATCCCCAAGAGCCTCGTCGTCGACGATCGCTTCGACTGGCAGGACGACCGCCGCCCGGACACGCCGATGGACAAGACGGTGATCTACGAGACGCACGTCAAGGGCTTCACCATGCGCCATCCCGGCGTGCGCGAAGACCTGCGCGGGACCTACGCCGGCCTGGCCTCCGAGGCGGCCATCGAGCACCTGCTCTCGCTGGGCGTGACCGCGGTCGAGCTGCTGCCGATCCACCACATCGCCGACGAGTCGTTCCTCGCCCAGCGGGGCCTGACGAACTACTGGGGCTACTCGACGATCGGCTTCCTGGCGCCCCATTCCGGCTACGCGGCGACCGGCATCCGCGGCCAGGAGGTGCGCGAGTTCAAGGGCATGGTCAAGGCCCTGCACCGTGCCGGCATCGAGGTGATCCTCGACGTGGTCTACAACCACACGGCGGAGGGCAACCACCTCGGGCCGATGCTCTCCTTCAAGGGCGTCGACAACGTGAGCTACTACCGGCTCATGCCCGACACGCCGCACTACTACATGGACTTCACCGGCACGGGCAACTCGCTCAACGTCATGCACCCGAGCGTGCTGCGCCTGATCATGGACTCTCTGCGCTACTGGGTCGCCGAGTGCCACGTCGACGGCTTCCGCTTCGACCTCGCGAGCGCGCTGGCGCGCGAGCTCTACGACGTCGACCGCCTGGCGAGCTTCTTCGACGTCATCCACCAGGACCCCATCCTGTCCCAGGTCAAGCTCATCGCCGAGCCCTGGGATGTCGGCCCCGGCGGTTACCAGGTCGGCAACTTCCCCGTCCTGTGGTCGGAGTGGAACGGCATGTACCGCGACGTCATGCGCGACTTCTGGCGCGGGCAGGCGGGCGTGGCGCAGTTCGCGTCGCGTTTCACGGGCTCGAGCGACCTCTACGAGTCCGACGGTCGTCACCCGTTCGCGTCGGTGAACTTCATCACCGCCCACGACGGCTTCACCCTCAACGACCTCGTCTCCTACAACGGCAAGCACAACGAGGCGAACCTCGAGGACAACCGCGACGGCACCGATGACAACCGCTCGTGGAACATGGGCGTCGAGGGTCCGACCGACGACCCGGCGATCCTCGCGGCTCGCGACCGCCAGCGCCGCAACTTCCTCGCCACCCTGATCCTCTCCCAGGGCACGCCGATGCTGCTCGGCGGCGACGAGCTGGCGCGCACCCAGGGCGGGAGCAACAACGCGTGGTGCCAGGACAACGAGATCTCGTGGTACGACTGGGAGCTCGACGAGACGGGCGAGGAGCTGCTCGAGTTCACCCGCCGCCTGATCGCCCTGCGGCGCGAGCACCCGGTGTTCCGCCGCCGCCAGTTCCTGCACGGCTCAGCGGGCGAGGGGTCCGAGCTGCCCGACGCGTGGTGGTTCCGCCCGGACGGCCGGCGCATGACCAAGCGCGACTGGGACGAGGCGCACGTGGTCGGCATGTTCCTCAACGGCGACGCGATCGCGGCGCCGGACGAGCAGGGCCGCCGCGTGTCCGATGACTCGTTCCTGCTGCTCTTCAACGGCAGCCACGACGAGATCGAGTTCAAGCTCCCGCCGAGCCGGTTCGGGCGGCGCTGGACGGTCGAGCTGCGCACCGACGAGACCGGGGCGTCGAACGGTGGCGCCACGAGTGCGGGCGAGGTCGTGACCGTTCCCGAGCTGTCGCTCATCCTGCTCCGCCGCGAGAACTGACATGGCGGCCTTCCGCGCGACGTACCGGCTCCAGCTCGGCGGTGGCTTCGGCTTCGCGCAGGCGCGCGAGCTCGTCCCCTACCTGCGCGACCTCGGCGTCAGCCACCTCTACCTCCCGCCCTCGTTTCAGGCCCGCGCCGGCTCCGCGCACGGCTACGACGTCGTCGACCCGAGCCGTTTCTCGGAGGAGCTGGGCGGCGAGCGCGAGTTCGACGCGCTGGCCGAGGCCGCGCGCCGCGAAGGCCTCGGCCTGATCCTCGACATCGTGCCCAACCACATGGCCGCGGACGACGCCAACCGCTTCTGGAGCGACCCCGCGCTGCGAACCCGCTTCTTCGACGTCGACGAGGAGACCGGCCGGCACCGCCGGTTCTTCGACATCGACCACCTGGCCGCCGTGCGGCAGGAGGACGAGCACGTCTTCGAGGAGACGCACCGGCTGGCACTGCGGCTGGTGAGCGAGGGCGTGGTCGACGGTCTGCGGGTCGACCATCCCGACGGGCTTGCCGACCCGGCCGGCTACCTGCGGCGCCTGCGCGAGCGCGGCGCGCGCCACGTGTGGGTGGAGAAGATCCTCGACCCCGGCGAGCCGCTGCGCGACTGGGCGGTCGAGGGGACGGTCGGCTACGAGTTCCTCAACGATGTGGCGGCGCTGTTCGTCGACCCGGCCGGGGAGGCGCCCCTGACCGACCTGTGGGCGCAGATCTCCGGCGACGAACGGCCGTTCGGCGAGGTCGCGCTCGAGGCCAAGCTCGAGCAGGTGCGCGGGCCGTTCACTCCGGAGGTCGACCGCCTTCGCCGCGAGGCGCCGCGCGACGTCGGTGGGCTCGAGCGCACGCTCGCCTCCCTGCCCGTGTACCGCACCTACGTCGAGCCGTGGTCGGGGCGGGTCGAGGACGCCGACCGCGAGGCCATCCGGGAAGCGGCGCTCCCGGAGTCGCTGCAGCGGGTGCTCCTGCTCTCAGAGCGGGGATGGGACGCGTTCGTCACCCGCTTCCAGCAGACCACGCCGGCGATCATGGCCAAGGGCGTGGAGGACACCGCGTTCTACCGCCACGCGCGCCTGCTGGCGCTCAACGACGTGGGCGGCGACCCGTCGCGCTTCGGGCTTGGGGTCGACGCCTTCCACGCCGGGAACCTCGAGCGCGCATGGCGCTTCCCCCGCAACCTGCTGGTCACGCAGACGCACGACACGAAGCGCTCGGGCGACGCTCGGGCGCGGATCGGCGCGCTGGCAGGCATGGCGGACGAGTGGGCGGCCCACGTGCGCCGCTGGTTCGAGGCCTGCTCGACGATCGTCGGCCCGGACGACGTCGAGCGCTACTTCATCTTCCAGACCCTCGTGGGCGTGTGGCCGATCGAGCCCGAGCGGCTGGAGGCGTACATCGAGAAGGCGCTGCGCGAGGCGAAGCGCACGACGAGCTGGATCGAGCCCGACACCGCCCACGAGGAGCGCGTGAAGGCCTTTTGCCGCTCGCTCTACGAGCAGCGGCCGTTCCTGCGGGACTTCGAGCCGTTCGCCGCCGAGGTCGCGCGGGCCGGCGAGCGCGCCGGGCTCGGCCAGCTGCTGCTCAAGCTCACCGTCCCTGGCGTCCCCGACATCTACCAGGGCGACGAGCTGCTCTCCCTGTCGCTCGTCGATCCCGACAACCGTCGGCCGGTCGACTGGGCGCGGCGGCGCGAGCTGCTGGAGGACCTTCGCCGCGGCGCCGCGCCCACCGACGAGACGCGCAAGCTGTGGCTCGTCCTGCGGACGCTGACGCTGCGGCGCCGGTCGGACGCCTTCGAGCGCGGCTACGCGCCGCTCGAGGCGGGGCCGGACGCGGTGGCGTTCCTGCGGGGCGACGCGGTGCTCGTGGCGGTGCGGCTGCGGGGCGAGGGCGGCGGCGTCGACGTTCCCGCGGGACCGTGGCGGGACGTGCTCGCGGGCGGCGAGCGGCAGGTGGCCGGCGCCACACCCCTCGACGAGCTGCTCGACGACTACGGGCTCGCGCTGCTCGAGCGCTCCTCGTAAGAGCCGACGACAGCTCCGGCCGGGACGGCGGCGCCCGCCAGGATCGCGGCGTGCGCCCCGACGCGGGCGTGCTCGCCGACGTGCACGCCGGCGGTCCGCAGGGGCTGGTGACGGGTGGGCCGCTCCGGGTCCGCGAATGTCGGCTCGGTGTCGGACACGAGCGCCCACTCGCCGATCACGGCGCCGGCGCCGATCTCCACGCGCTCGTGCGCGGCGAGCACGGCGCGGGCGCCTATCCGCACGCCGGGACCGACGTGCACCAGCCCGCCCGCCGCCTCGATCCGGCATCTCTCGCCGAGCAGGGAGCCGTGCTCGAGCACGACGTAGGCGCCCCGAGCGACCGTGATGCGGACGCCGCGCTCGACCTGGACGGTCCCGTGCACCTCGAGCCGCCCACGGGCGGCGAGCCGCAGCCGGGCGAGCCGCAGGCGGCTGAGCTTGTCCGGCGGTTCGGGGAGGACGGCGTCGGCGCCGATCGGGGCGGTCACAATGCGCCACCTTAATATTCAAATCGCCGGGATAGGGGGATACTCGGTTGGGGTGTTTCTCACCACACTCACCGTGCTGGCCGGAGCCGTGCTCGGGGGTGGCATCGCCGTCAACGTGACGGCAATCGTCATCATCGCGGCGATCGCGCTCGTGCTGCTCGCCGTCGCCAACGGCGTGCGGATGCTGAGCGAGCTCTCCGACTCGATGAGCTAGGCGGCCCGCAGGGCCGTCGCCGCGCATGGGGATGCGCACGCGGGCCGTGGGCGCGACGACGAGCTCGAGGCCGTGCCGGGCGACGACTCCGGACTCGAGCGGCGCGCCGCTGTTCGAGGAGACCAACGGCGCTCACGGCGCGGGTCGTCGCGGCCGGCGTCGGCGAGGACCACAACCACGTGCAGCAATGGTTCCGCGACTCGCAGACGAAGCCGGCGAGCGAGGAGTTCGCCAAGCCGATCGGGGCGGGCGAGATCTCGCGCGGGATGGATCGGCTGGCCGTGCTGCGCGGCGGCACTCACCTCGGCAACGGCGGCGTGCCGCGTCAAGGCGGTAGCGCGCTCCGGCCGCCGCACGATCGCCCGCGCCTCGGGCCGCCTGGTCGGCGGCAACGGCCAGCGCCTGCTGCGGCCGGCGCGGTTCGGCAGCGCGCACTCGCTCGCGGTCCGCGTCCGCGTGAAGCCCGGCGGGACGTGGTGAGGACGGTGCGCGCGCTAGGCGGCGAGCGCGTGCTCGGCCGCCTCGGCGGCCGTCCACAGCGCGTCGTTGCCGAACGCTCGCCGGCGGGCGGCGCCGCTCGCTACCGCGGAGATGAGGCTGTCCTCGGCGGCCCCGAGGTCGGGCGCGTTGAGCGGCGGGGCCATGACGGCGGCCACCTCGGCCGTCGTCAGCCCGTACGGGAACGCCGCCACGACCTCGGCGGCGCTCTCCGCCGGGCGGCGGCGCTCGAGCGTCGGGTCGAGGTTCGCGACGCAGACGTCGTAAGCCTCGATCGACTGGAAGCCGCCGGCTTCGAGCCGGCGGCCGTCGTCGGTCTCGAAGCTCACGCTCGGCGCCGTGAACCGCACCTCGCCCTCCGGCGTCGTGGCGGACTTGCCCTGGAATTCCGTGGGGCCGCCGGCCGCCGTGCGGGCGATCGTGAGGTCGGCGCGGAAGGCCTCCTCCGTGGCCGGCTGGCGGGAGGCGGAGACGAGCGCCTCGGCGTCCACGTCCGGCAGCCAGGACAGCGCTTCGACCAGACCGGCGGGCTCGTCGAGCGTGAGCGTGGTCGTGAACTGCGCGAGCTGCAGGGCGCGGAAGACTGGCCACTCGAGCGCGGGATCCTGTAGTCGGGCGGCCACGACGACGCGGCACATCGGCCACGTGGCGTGCGGCCGCTCGCGCGGCTCGGTCGCGAACGGCATCCCGCGGCGGCGGAACGAGCGATAGCCGAGCGCCATGCCCTCGCCGGTGTAGCCGCGGCGCTCGTACTGGGCGGCGGTCTCGGTGAGGCCGATCATCACGTGCCGCCACTCGAGCTGGTCGCCGTAGCGCCACTGCAGGGTCGCGAGCGCCGGCCCGGCGGACCAGGCCCAGGGGCATCCTGGATCGGAGAAGTGCGCCACCCGCACCGGTCCCAGGATATGACGTTCCGTCGGCACCACTTTCTAGCCTCCGGCGCCCTTGTCGTCCGCGGTCACCTCATCCGACCTCCGGCGCGACCGGTCCGTGCCCGCCTGGCCCGCCGGCCGGCCGTTGCGGGCCTGGCAGCAGGCGGCCGCCGCGGCGGTCGCCGCGCATGAGGGCGAGTCGTTCCTCGCCTCGGCCACGCCCGCCGCCGGAAAGACGACGTTCGGCCTGCACGTCGCGCACCAGATGCTCGCCGAGGGGCGGATCGCGCGGGTCGCGGTCGTCGCGCCGACCACTCACATCTGCCGCCAGTGGGCGCTGGACGCCGCGCGCTACGGCATCGACCTCGAGCCCAACCGGCCGAACGCCGCGGGGCCCGAGCCGCGCGACCGCCACGGCGTCGCGGTGACGTACGCCACGGTCGCGGCAGGCCCGGGGACCCACCGGCGCCGGTGCGCCGAGGTGCCGACGCTGGTGATCGCCGACGAGCCCCACCACATGGGCGAGCAGGCCGCGTGGGGGCGCTCGACGGTCGCCGCCTTCGAGCGCGCGCGGTTCCGCCTGCTCCTCTCCGGCACGCCGTTCCGCTCCGACAGCACGCCGATCCCATGGGTCGTCTACGACGAGGACGGCGTCTCGCGGGCCGACTACGCCTACGGCTACACCGACGCGCTGCTCGACGGCGTGTGCCGCCCGGTGACCTTCCACACCTACGGCGGCGACATGGAGTGGATGAGCGACGGGCGCCGTCGCAGGGCCGACTTCTCGGTCGCGCTGCCGGCCGCCGAGGCCGCGCGCCGGCTGCGGACGGCGCTCGAGCCCGAGGGCGACTGGGTCGAGCACGTGCTGCGCGACGCCCACGCCGAGCTGGCCGCGCTGCGCGGCGGCGGGCATCCCGACGCCGGCGGGCTCGTGGTGGCGATCGACAAGGAGCACGCCGAGCGGCTCGCGGCACGCCTAGGGCGCATCACGGGCGAGCCGCCGGCCGTCGTCACGTCCGACGCGGCCGACGCGTCGCAGCGGATCGCGCGCTTCTCCGCCGGCGCGGGCAGCTGGCTCGTGTCGGTGCTCATGGTCTCCGAGGGCGTCGACATCCCGCGCCTGCGGGTCGGCGTCTACGCCACGAGCGCGCGCACCGAGCTCTTCTTCCGCCAGGTCGTCGGCCGCTTCATCCGCCGCACGCCGGTTCCGAAGCAGCAGATGAGCCACCTCTTCCTGCCCTCGGACCCCACGCTGAAACGGCTGGCTGCGCAGGTGGAGGAGGAGCGCACCCACGCGCTCACGCTCGAGCCGGAGGGCGACGCCGTGGCGGAGCGCGCCGAGCGGCAGCCGCCCGAGGAGGCCTTCCGGGCCCTGTGGTCGAGCGCGCGGCGCGACGACGACATCCTGCAGACCACGCAGCCGGGCGAGACGCTGGCGCTGTTCGCCGAGGCCGAGCCGGCCGCACCGCCGGCACTGGCTGCCTTCAGCACCACCGACCCGGCGCCCCAGGAGCGGCGGGAGCGCCTGCGCGACGAGCGCCGCGCGCTCGTCGCCGTCGTCGCCCGCGCCACGGGCGAGGAGCACCGGATGGTCAACGCGCGCATCAACCGCGCGGTCGGCGCTGCGTCCGTCGCCAAGGCGACCGCCGCGCAGCTCGAGAAGGCGAACGCCCTGCTCGAGCGGGAGATCAGTCGGCGGCGATCGTGAGGTTGCGGCCGGCGTCCTTGGCGGCCGTCAGCGCGTCCTTCGCCCGGGCGAGCAGCAGCTCGGCCGGCTCCTCGCCGTCCCAGCGGGCGACGCCCGCAGAGGCGGTCTGGCCGCGAGGCGTCGCGGCACGCACGCGGTCGAGCACGTCGACCGCCTCGCCGAGCCCGCAGGCCGGGAGCAGCACGCCGAACTCGGTGCCGTCGAGCCGCGCGAGCAGGTCGACCTCGCGGAGCTCGCTGCGCCAGCGCGAGGCGGTCTCCTTGATCAGGCGGTCGCCCTCCCGCTCGCCCCGCACCATGTTGAACGCGCCCATGTGGTCGAGGTCGATCACCGCGAGCGAGAGCGGGCTGTCGCCGCGGCGCGCGCGGGCCAGCTCGCGCGGCACCTCCTCGTCCCACACCCGCCGCGTCCCGAGGCCGGTGAGCGAGTCACTGAGCGCGAGCGCGCCCATGCGGCTGCGCAGCGTCGCGTGCTCGATCGCCACCGCGGCCTGCGCGGCGACCAGCCGCAGCACTCCCGCGGGAGTGTCCGGCAGCTCCTCGAGCGGCACCTGCCAGACGACGATCAGCACCCCGGCCACCTCGCCGTCGCGCAGCACGGGCTCGAACACCGCCGAGCGGGCGTTCGTGGCGTCCACGAGCGGCTGCGCCAGCGCCGGATGCGACTGGGCGTCGGCGATGAAGTAGCTCTCCTTCGACGTGAACACGCGCGCCGCGCCCGACGGCGACTCGCCGCGGGCCTGGATCGTCACGGGCGAGATCTCGACGCCGGACATCGCGGTCGAGACGAACTCGCGGCCGGCGGGCTCGAGCAGGAAGGCGACCGGCGCTCCGGCAACCTCGCAGGCGGCCTCGCAGACGGTCGTCCGCGCGTCCTCGCCGGAGGCCAGGGCTCGCGCCACCCGCCCGACGGCGCCCATGCCGCGAGCCTGGTCGCGCAGCATGTCGTTGAAGCGCTGCAGGTCGCGCTCGTTGCTCTCGCGCTCGAGCTCCGAGGCGAGCACGCGGGCGAGCATCTGGAAGAGCTGCTCGTCCGCCTCGGTGAAGCCGCCCGCCAGCCGCACCGCCGACAGCGCGCCGACGCGCGTGCCGTCGGAGAGCTCGAGCGGGACGCCGAGGTACGCGCGCGCGCGGATCCGCGCCTGCATCGGGAGGTCGCGGTAGACCGGCTGGCGGCCGACGTTGTTGCACAGCCGCGGCGCGCGGTCCTCGGCCATGTGCGAGCAGTACGCGTCGCCGAGCGGGATCGCCGTGTTCGAGCGCAGGCCGTACTCGGCGCCGTTGCGGGAGTCGACGATGCGGTGCAGGAACTGCGCGCGATCGAGGTGCGCCATGAAGATCACGGCGTCGGGCAGGTGGCGCTCGACGAGGTCGAGCACCGAGCGTGTGGCATCGGCGAACGACCGGTAGGTCGCCGAGGTCGCCGCTGCCGCCGTCTGGATCGCGCTCGCATCCACCGCGGTCATTGTCGTGCCGAGCGGCGCGCCTTCAAATGGGCAATCTGTCTAGGTGTCGTCGAGCCCGGAAGGCGAGCGTCTTCATCAAGGCGACGGCCGGATGAAGTCGCGGGCATACTCGTCCCATGCGACTGGCGACGTTCGTAGGGCCCGACGGCGGCAACCCGCAGGCGGGCGAGGTGCGCGGCGAGGATGTCGTGGCCTTCGGCGCGGGCACGGTGCGCGACCGACTGGCCTCCGGCGACCTCACGCCCGCAACGGGGCGGTCGTTCCCGCTCGCCGAGGTGCGGCTGCTGGCGCCCGTCCCGACCCCGCGGGCGATCTTCGGCATCGGCCTCAACTACGCCGCGCACGCGCGCGAGCAGGGCAAGGAGCTGCCCGAGCGCCCGATCGTGTTCATGAAGCTCCCGAGCTCCAGCGCCCCGCCCACCGGGCCGCTCCAGAAGCCGGCGGCCGTGGAGCAGCTCGACTACGAGGCGGAGCTCGTCGTCGTCATGGGCGGCGGTGGGCGCATCGCCGGCTGGGCGGTCGCCGACGACGCCACCGCGCGCGACCTCCAGCGCACCGAGCCGCAGTGGACGCGCGCCAAGGGCTTCGACACCTCCTGCCCTTGGGGCCCGTGGGTCACGACGATCGACGAGCTGCCTGACGCCGGCGGGCTGCGCATCGGCTCCTGGGTCAACGGCGAGCAGCGCCAGGACTCGACCACCGACGACCTCATCTTCGGCCCCGCGGAGCTCGTCGAGTTCATCTCGCAGACCTGCACGCTCGAGCCGGGCGACCTCATCCTCACCGGGACGCCCGAGGGCGTCGGCGACGCGATGGACCCCCCGGGCTATATCGGCCCGGGCGACGTGGTGCGCGTCGAGGTCGAGCGCCTCGGCGCGATCGAGCACGAGGTCAGTGCTGCCTGATGACCCGGTTGATCAGGCCGTATTCGGCGGCCTGGTCGGCGGTGAAGAAGCGGTCCCGCTCCATGTCCCGGTGCACGACCTCCTCGGGCTGTCCCGTGTGGCGCGCGTAGATCTCGTCCACCCGCTTACGGGTCTTGAGGATCTCCGCCGCGTGGATCTCGATGTCGGTCGACTGCCCCTCGAAGCCCGCCGACGGCTGGTGGATGAGGATCCGTGAGTTCGGGAGCGCCATGCGCTTGCCCTCAGCGCCGCCGGCCAGCAGCAGCGAGCCCATCGACATCGCGATCCCGACGCACATCGTCGCCACGTCGGGCTTGATGAACTGCATCGTGTCGTAGATCGCCAGGCCCGCGTAGATCGAGCCGCCCGGCGAGTTGATGTAGATCGAGATGTCCTTGTCCGGGTCC
>DATAFH010000006.1:0-94871 GCA_036257565.1 Solirubrobacteraceae bacterium
TCGACGCGGCCGTCGGGCACGGGGCGCGCCCGCTCGCCGTGCACGGCCTCGGCGCTGTTGCCGTCCGGGTCGAGCAGGAACCCGCCGTAGTAGTCGGGTCCGTACTCCGTGCGCGGCCCGGGCGCGCCGTCGTCGCGGTACTCGGCGTCGATCCCCGCCTGCCAGAAGGCGTCTACGGCCGCGCGGCTCGGCGCGCGGAACCCGACGTGCAGGCCGCGGGTCACGGGGTGCTCGCGGTCCGTGGGACCGATGGCCCAGTCCTCCCACTCGACGAGCTCGGCGTCCGCGTGGCTGGGCTCGACACCCAGCACGGCGAGGACGGTGCGGTAGAAGCGCTCAGACGCGGCCAGGGCCGAGACGGCGATGCCGACGTGGTCGAACACCAGGCCGAGGCTACCGTTGCGGCATGCTCGATCGAGTTCGCGCGCGGCATGGCCGTCGGGCTTGCGGTCGGCGTGGTAGCCATCGCGTTCGCGGCCGTCCTGCCCGACGCGGTCGCGTACATCTATGTCGGCGCGCAGCTGGCCGGCATCGGCTGGGTGTACTTCGGGTTGGGGGTGGCGGACGGGCGCCCGTTCGCGTGGGCGCGTCCGGGGGCCGCGGAGAGGGATGCTGCGCCCGAGTTAGGCGGCGGCCAGCTCGCTGTGGCCGTGCACGTGGTGCGTGTACTCGTCGGGGCGCAGCAGCATGGCCGCGAGCATGCCGAGCAGCATCACGATGTGCTCGCCGACGAGCAGCGTGTCGATGCTCACGAGGCCGGCGGCCAGCACGCCGATGGCGGCGAGCGTCGGCAGCACCATCGAGGCGGCCATCTCGGTGTTCGCGCGCCAGCCGTGGCCGCGGTAGCGCATCCAGGCGACCATCGGCACGGTCATGGTGACCGCCATGCCGAGCAGCATCAACGCGGGCGCATCGGTGTTGAGCTCGGACCAGCTACTGCCTGCAGCCCCGAGCGCCCACCCCGCCGGGGCGCCGAGGACGACCATGCCGAGGAACATCGCCACGACCATCTCGATGTAGTGGCGGATGAAGTGCCCGGTCGACGAGCTCAGCCAGCGGCCGCGTCGCGCGGCCTCGTGACGATGGGAGCTGGTCGCGTCATGTGTCTGGATGGCGGTCATGAGCTAGGTCCTTGGTCTCGGTGGTACAGGCGACGACGGCGTCGACGGTAAACCCCCAGGGGGTATATAGCAAGGGTCCGAGTGAGCGATTTGCGGAAGACGCCAGCTAGCGCGAGACGCAGGTGCGGGAGGCCGCACCGCTCGTCGGAGGCCTGCGGGGCGCCGGTGCGTGGGCGCTCGTCCCCGCGCCGGGTGCGCGGCTACCTGCGTACCGATGGTCTGGGGCATGGTCCGTGGCGGGCACCAGCACGCCGGACACCCCTAGCCCTATAGCCGCCGCCGAGCACGGTCCGCGACGCGCCTCAACGCGCCGCGGACTCGCGCCGCGCGCGTCGACCGGCACCGGGCAAGCATGCGCCGGGCCGCTGGACCGAGGATCTGCGTGCCGGCGGCTGGCCGGATGCGATCGGCGAGGACATCGTGCTTACCTGGGCGCTGATGGACTCGCGCGGCATCGTGCAGTACGAGCCGTGCGCACTCGGCTTCACCGCGGGCGCCCGAGAACGTGAGGCACTTCATGCGCCAGCGCGCGCGCTGGGCGCGAGGGATGTTCGAGGTCCTGCGCAGGAACCCGCCGACCCGCCAGCCGCGTGTGCTCGCCAAGTTCGTCGCCGGCATCGACTACCTCGTGCCGTTCCTGGATATCGGCTACGTGTTCTTCCGGATCCCCGGCGTGATCCTGTTCAGCCTCGGCTACCCGCTGATCTTCTCGTGGTGGTCGATGCTGGTGATCCCGATCACGTTGACGATCTACGGGCTCCTGCGGCGGTGGCAGGAGCGCCATGTGTTCCGGCGCCTCGACATCCACACGACGCAGGACATCCGCGGCTTCTACGGCTACCTGTTCGGCTACCAGGTGCTGACCTCGTCCGCGTCCCTCCGCGGCTACCTCCAGTACATCCTGGGAACCGCCCGCCGCTGGAAGTAGCGCCGCCGCCGGGACTCCGGATAGCGTGCGCCAATGATCACTCGCAGCACGATGGCGGCCGTGGCCGCGCTCACCGCTCTCGGCCTCCTCGCCGCCGCGGCCGTCGGCCGCCCGGCCGCGCCGCTTCCCGCTCCCAAGATCACTGCCGCGGGCGTCGGCAAGGTCAAGCTCGGCAAGACCCACGCCCGGCTCCGCGAGCAGGGCCTGGTCGGCCGCCTGCGGCCGGGCTGCCCGCTCGGCGAGAACACGCGGTCGGCACGGCTGCTCGCCCCGCTCCGCGGCCAGGTCGACTACAGCGTGACGAACCCGCGCGTGGCGGCGAGCGTCCTCATCCGCCGCGGAGCGAAAGCCAAGGGCGTCGGACGCGGCGACACGATCCCCGACATCAGGGCCAAGTTCCCGCACGCGCGGGTCGACAAGACCACGGAGGAGGTCTTCGGCATCTGGCTCGTGAAGATCCCCAAGCGGGACGGCGGCAAGTTCCAGTTCGCCGTGGACGCCGGCACGAAGAAGGTCACCCTCATCGGCGTCCCGTTCATCGCCTTCTGCGAGTAGTCCACACCCGCCTTCGGGTGCTGGCACGCATGTGCCTCGGGCGCGGGAGCGGGAGCCTTGAGGGCCCCGCTCCCCGCATTTTCCCGAGGTCCACATGCCTGCTCCCCACGGGCCCGCCCCGGTTCCTCGCGCGCTACATATCCGCGCGATCACGGCAGAGGACTCCGCCCGTCTGGCGGACGCCTTCGCCGGGCTCAGCGACCGGTCGCGGTACCAGCGCTTCCTCAGCCCCAAGCCGCGGCTCTCGTCGGCCGAGCTGCGCTACCTGACCGACATCGACCACCGCACGCACGAGGCACTCGTCGCCGTCGACCCGTCCGACGGCCGCTTCGTGGGCGTCGCGCGCTACGCCGGTGACACGGACACGGCCGACGTCGCGATCGTGATCGCCGACGCGTGGCAGGGCCGCGGCGTCGGCACGCGGCTCCTGCGCGAGCTCGTGGCGCGCGCCGAGGTCAACGGCATCTCCCGCCTCACCGGCACCACGCTGCACTACAACCCGGCCGCCCGGACGCTCCTCCGGCGGGTCGGGTTCCGCACCCGCTCGATCAGCGGCGGGCTGGTCGAGCTCGAGCTCGCGCTGACGCCGGCGGCTCAGGCTGCGTAGCGCTGGGCGCTGCGGGCGCGCGCCTTCGCGGCCTCGACCTCGCGGTCCTTCGGCGGGGCGGACGTCACGAGCTCGCCGAGCAGCCGCGCGGTCGCCTCCTCGACCGCCTCGAGCGCCCGCGCGAACGCGGCCTCGTTGGCCTTCGACGGCTTCGTGGTCCCGCTGATCTTGCGCACGTACTGGAGGGCGGAGGCGTGGATCTCCTCGTGCGTGGCGGGCGGCTGGAAGTTGTGGAGCGTACGGATGTTGCGGCACATGCGGACAGCGTACGCCGCCGGCTGCCAAGGTAATCGGGTGGCGCACGATCATCACCACCACCACGGCGTCTCGGCCGACGCCGACAGCCGCAAGCTCGCGCTCGCGCTGGCGCTGATCGCGGGCTTCATGTGCGTCGAGGTGGTGGTCGGCATCGCCGCCGACTCGCTGGCGCTGCTCTCCGACGCCGCGCACATGCTCACCGACGCGGGGGCGCTCGCGCTCTCGCTCGTCGCGATCCGGCTCGCGCGGCGGCCCGCGGCCGGGGCGATGACCTTCGGCCTCAAGCGCACCGAGATCCTGGCCGCGGCGATCAACGGCTCGACGCTGCTCGTCCTCGGCCTGCTGATCGTCTACGAGGGCATCCGCCGGCTGCTCGACCCGCCCGAGGTCGAGGGCCTGCCGGTGCTGATCGTCGCCCTGGTGGGCGTCGTCGTGAACCTGGTGGCGACCGCGATCCTCGCGCGCGCGAACCGGCAGTCGCTGAACATCGAGGGGGCCTTCCAGCACATCCTCACCGACCTCGCGGCGTTCGTCGCCACGGCGGTCGCCGGCGCGGTCATCCTGCTCACCGGCTTCCGCGAGGCGGATGGGATCGCGGCGCTGCTTGTGGCCGCGCTCATGTTGCGCGCCGCGTACGGCCTGCTGCGCGACTCCGGGCGCGTCTTCCTGGAGGCCGCTCCGAGAGGGCTCGACCCGCAGGCGATCGGCATGCGGATGGCGGGAGAACGGGGGGTCAAGGAGGTCCATGACCTGCACATCTGGGAGGTCACGTCAGGCTTCCCCGCGCTCTCCGCCCACGTCCTTGTCGGGCGCGACACCGACTGCCACGGCGCGCGGCGGGCGATCGAGGCCATGCTCAACGACGAGTTCCACATCGAGCACACGACGCTGCAGGTCGACCACGACGACGGAAGCCACCTGCTCGAGATCGAGGTCAGCCCGCGGGGATGACCCAGCCCGCCATGGCCACGAAGTGCGCCACGGCGGCGGCGATCACGAGCACGTGGAAGATCTCGTGGAAGCCGAACGTCTGCGGCCACGGGTCGGGCCGGCGGGCCGCGTAGATCACCGCGCCCGCGGAGTACAGCAGGCCACCGGCGAGGAACAGGAGCAGCGGCGTCACCGGTAGGCGCGCGACCATCTGGGGGACGGCGACGATCGCGAACCAGCCAAGCCCGATGTACGCGATCGCCTGCACGACGCGCGGAGCACTGATCCACGCCACGCTGAGCGCCACGCCGCCGAGCGCGCCCGCCCAGACCCCGATGAGCACCACCCAGCGCAGCGAGCCGTCGAGCACGAGCAGGCAGATCGGCGTGTAGCTGGCGGCGATGAACACGAAGATCGCGCTGTGGTCGACGCGCCGGAGGATCGCCCGCAGGTTGGGGTCGCACTTCCAGCGGTGGTAGACGGCGCTCCCGGCGAGCATCAGGCACAGGCCGGCGCCGTAGACGAGCGCGGCCCCGCGGGCGGCGCCGGTCTCGGCGAGGGCGACGAGCACGACCGTCGCAGCGAGAGCGAACCAGAACGCCCAGGCATGCGTCACGCCGCGGAGGGCGGGCACGAGCTCATCGGACATGCCTCTTGGTATACCCACCCGGATGCCGCCCGTGCTCATCAAGTCCCCCTCGCGCGTACAGGCCGCGGGGACGAAGCCGAAGCTGATCGACGAGTACGTCGGCCGCGTGAACAGCGGCGAGGAGCGCGTGAGCATGGCCCACATGCGCTCGCCGGCGGGTTGGGTCGAGCCGGGCCAGCGCCCGGAGTTCGATGAGTACACGCTCGTGCTCGAGGGCCGGGTGCACGTCGAGCACGAGGCCGGCGCGCTGGACGTCGGCGCCGGCCAGGCGGTGCTCGCGCGGGGTGGGGAATGGGTGCGGTACTCGACGCCCGAGGGCGCCTCGTACGTCGCCGTGTGCCTGCCGGCGTTCTCGCCGGAGACCGTGCACCGCGACGACTGAAGTCCGGGCGCCGGCGCGCCGATTAGGAGGGTATGTCGCTTCCCCCGCCCGCCGGTTCAGGCCAGCGCGAGCACGCGCTCGAGCTCGAGCGGCCGCGCGGCTGGGGCCGCCGCCGCGAGCTCGACGTCCTGCGGATGAGCGCGCTGGGCGCGTCGATGACCTTCGACGGCACGCTGCACGAGCCGCTCCGGATCCCGCTCGGCACGCTTCAGCTCGGCCTCGTCGACCCGGGCGGCGCCGACGCGAGCGGCATGGTCGGGCGCTTCCCGATCCTGAAGCGGCTCAGCGCCACGGCCGTGATTCCGCGCGAGCAGGGAATCGAGGGCTGGCTGTGGACGTCGCTGGGCGGCTCGGCGCTGACCGTGCTCGGCGATCCCGAGGACGCCCCGAACGCGGCGCTGCTCTTCACCAAGCCGCTGGGCGACGCCGCCGTGGCGTGCTTCGAGCCGGCGGCCGCCGAGCTCATCGCCGCCCGCTCGCCGCTCGGCGCGCCGGCCATCTACGGCCTCCTGTTCCGCGTGGCGGACACGGACAAGGCCGAGACGATCTTCCGCGCCTTCGGGCTGCTGCGACCGCTGACCGACCGCGAGGTGCCGCCCACGCTGCGCCGCTCGCTGCCGACGGACCGCCCCGCCGACCCGGCGGTCGTGCAGGTGCCCGAGGACTCGCGCGCGGCTACGTCGGTCGCGCCGCCTGGCCTAAGCTGACGCTCGCCGGCAGCCCCACTCGCTAACGTGGCGCGCTCGTGAGCACCGGACCTGCCGAACCGTATGACCCCCAGCGCTGCACCGCCTGCCGCGGCACCGGCCGCGTGATCTCGGGCCTCGGCGGCACCCCGCAGCCGGTCGAGTGCCCGTGGTGCGAGGGCACCGGCAAGCTCATCCCGGGTCACGACGCCCAGGCGGCGCGGCGCGGCGAGACCAGCTAGCGGACGACCAGCGTCCCGATCAGGCGCTCCTCGTCGACGAGCTTGATCGGGTACATGCCCGCCCTGTCCGCGTAGATGTCGAACCGCGCGTTCGACTCGGGGGTGATCGGCGACACCTCGTCCAGCAGCTCGACGCTGTCGAGCTCGTCGCCCTCCACCTCCAGCTCGAGCAGCGTCCCGCGCCTCACGTTGATGCGACGGGGCGCCTCGGCGGTCGAGATCGTGCGGGCGCGGGTGACCACCGACCCCTCGGCGGGTGTCGTGGGCACGGGCGTCGCGTCGGCCGCCCGCCGATCGCGGGGCACCGGCTGGCGCGGCGCGAGGCTCGCCGCCAGCGCGGTGAGCCCCATGAGCACGGCCACGAGGATGATGAAACGGCGGCCGAGCATCCCCCGGAGGGTAGAGGGCACTTCGCCGATTCGGCTAACGAGGGCTTAAGGACCCGCGACGGGCAGCCGATAACGGGGATGCCAGCCAAGGTGTCAAAGGCAAATCGCCCGCGAGGGTGAGGCGCAAAGCCACGGGGCTCCAGGATGGAGCACGCCGGGTTGCCACCGCAGTGGTGGGACTGGGACCGAGGTCCTGGCACGGAAGTCCACAGGCCCAACGATCCCCTCAGGAGGGACCAACCACATGCTGCACAAGCTCCGTGAGCGCGCCCAGAGCGAGAAGGGTTTCACCCTGATCGAGCTTCTGGTCGTCATTCTGATCATCGGCATCCTCGCCGCGATCGCACTTCCCGCGTTCCTCAACCAGCGCACCAAGGCGCAGGACACCGAGGCCAAGAGCAAGGCCCGCACCGCGCAGACCGCGCTCGAGACGCTGTACGTCAACGAGCAGTCCTACGCGTCCGCGACCGACCAGACCGAGCTGGCCAAGATCGAGCCGGCCCTCGCCGAGGGCCCCGCGCTGACGGTCCCGACCCACACGGCGACCGCCTGGAAGGTCCAGGTCGTCTCCGTCGGCGGCCAGACGTTCACGATCGAGAAGACCGTCGACGCCAACGGTGTGCCGAGCGTCGAGCGCAAGTGCACCGCGGTCGGCAAGGGCGGCTGCCCGTCCAACGGCAACTGGTAGGCCACTCCGCCACCTGATCCACTCTCGCGAAGCGGGCCTCCGGGCCCGCTTCGTCGTTAAGTCCAGCGACCCGCGCGCCGATACCAGGATCGTGTTCAAGAAGCGCTCTTCCTCCTCCCAGGCCGCGGTCGTCGGCCTCGACCTCGATCCCGGGCACATCGCCGCCGCCGAGGTCACCGTCAACGGCTCGCTGTCGCTCAACCGCGGCGCCGTCGCCCCGCTGCGGCCGGGCATCCTGCGCGACGGCGAGGTCGCCGACGTGCCCGCCCTGGCCGAGGCGCTGAAGGCCTTCTTCGCCGAGCACGAGCTGCCCACGCACGTGCGCCTGGGCATCGCCAACCAACGGATCGTCGTCCGCACGCTCGACCTGCCGCCGCTCGACGACGAGAAGGCGCTCGCCGCCGCCGTCAAGGTCCAGGCGCCCGACCACATCCCGATGCCGATGGACGAGGCCGTGATCGACTGGCAGTCCCTCGGGACCGTCCAGGGCCCGGCCGGTAAGCCGCAGACCCGCGTGGTGGTCGTGGCCGTGCGGCGGGAGATGGTCGACCGCCTCGTCGGCGCCGCCCGCGAGGCCGGCCTCACGCTCGAGGGCATCGACCTGTCCGCGTTCGGCATGGTCCGCGCGCTCGCCGGCGGCCAGCAGCGCGAGGGCGCCACGTTGTACGTCAGCGTCGGCGGCCTCACCAACGTCGCCGTGGCCAACGCCAGCGGCTGCCTCTTCACCCGCGCCGCCTCGGGCGGGCTCGACGCGATGGTCAACACGCTCTCCGACCGCCGCGGACTGACCGCCGAGCACGCGCGCCAGTGGCTGGGACACGTCGGCCTGCACGCCCCGCTCGAGGGCGTCCAGGGCGATGAGGACCTCGTGGCTGCCGCTCGCACGGTGCTGGAGGAGGGCGTCCACCAGCTCGCCGACACGGTCCGCAACTCGCTCAACTTCTACCGCATGCAGGAGAGCGCCGAGCAGGTCGAGCACGGGATGCTCACCGGCGCGGCCGTGGCCATCCCGGGCTTCGTCGAGGCGCTGTCGGAGCAGCTCCGCCTGCCGCTCGAGCCGGCCGTGGTCGACACGGAGGACGAGGAGGCCGACGCCAGCCGCCTGACCGTCGCCGCCGGGCTGGCCGTCGAAGAGATCTCCTGACGGGAACCTAGAGGGGGAGTGATGATCGCTGCCGTGCTGGGGGCCGTCCTCGGCTCGTTCCTGAATGTGGTGGCCTACCGGCTGCCGCGGGGCGAGTCGCTGTCGCGCCCCCGCTCGCACTGCCCGGGCTGCCTGACGCCGATCCGGCCCTACGACAACGTCCCGGTCCTCTCGTGGCTGCTGCTGCGCGGGAGGTGCCGATCCTGCCGGGCGCCGATCTCCGCCCGCTACCCGCTGGTGGAGGCGGGCACGGGCGCGCTGTGCGCGCTGGTCGTGCTGGCCAGGGGACCGGACGAGGACGCGCTGCTCGGCCTCGCGCTCGTGCTCCTGCTCGTGCCCGTCACGCTGGTCGACCTCGACCACCGGATCATCCCCAACCGGCTGATGCTGATCGGGGCGGTCGTCGCTCCGGCGCTCGTCGCCGTCACGGCGCCCGACGCGCTACTCGAACACGGGATCGCCGCGGTCGCCGCCGGCGGCTTCTTCCTCGTCGCCGTGCTCGCCTACCCGAGAGGGATGGGCATGGGCGACGTCAAGCTGGCGTTCGTCCTCGGTCTCTTCCTCGGGCGGGACGTCGGTCCGGCGCTGTTCGTCGCGCTCCTCGCCGGCACGCTCATCGGGGCCGCCGTGATCGCCCGCAAGGGCGCCGCCGAGGGCCGCAAGACCGCGGTTCCGTTCGGCCCGTTCCTCGCGCTCGGCGCCGTCGTCGCCCTCTTCGCGGGCGACGCGATGGTCGAGTGGTACCTCGGAACCTTCGCGTAGGTTCCTCACCCCACCCCGACGCCTCAAGAGGGGCTTGCGGGGTGCCGATAAGTCGGGCGAGATGAAGGCCATCAACCTGCTCCCCCCCGACCTGCGCGGACCGTCGAAATCGCCGAAGGCCAAGCGCGTCGTCGCCGACGAGCCGGGCGGCATCGGCGCCTACGTCGTGCTCGGCGCGCTCGCCGCGTGCGTTGTGGCGCTCGCCGCGTACGTGCTCACGACCAACACGGTCAAGGACCGCCAGGCGAAGCTGGAGGCGACCACCGCCCAGGCCGCCGCCACGACGCAGCGCGTCGCCCAGCTCAAGCCCTACGCCGACTTCCAGGCGATGGCCGAGACCCGCATCCAGACGGTCAAGGACCTCGCGTCCTCGCGCTTCGACTGGGAGCAGGCGCTGCGCGACATCTCCCGCGCGATCCCGGCCGACGTGACGCTCAAGACGCTCAACGGCTCGATGTCGGAGGGCACGGGAGGCGGCGCCTCCGCGATCCGCGGGGCGATCGCCGCTCCGGCCGTCGAGCTCACCGGCTGCACCAAGGGCCAGAAGAACGTCGCCACGCTGCTCTCGCGCCTGCGCGGCGTCGACGGCGTCACCCGCGTCAGCCTCGGCAAGTCGCTCAAGCCCGCGGCCACCGATGGCGGCCCGGCCGGCGGGGCGACCGGGGACCAGGCGTGCGGTACCGGCCGTCCGCCGGCCTTCGAGATCGTCATGTTCTTCGAGCGCTCCAAGGTGCCCGCCACGGTGCAGGACATCACGGTGGCGCCCGCCGGCGCGCAGCCCGCGGCCGGGGAGCAGGGCACGGGCACGACCGACTCTCAGTCCGGTGTGACCACCCCGCCCGCCGACCCCGCGCAGTCCGGTGACAGCGCTTCCGCCTCGACGCCGCAGGGAGGCGGTTCCTGATGACCCACCGAAACAAGATCCTGCTGTCCGTCGTCGCCATCGGCGCCGCGGCCGCCGCGTTCTGGTTCCTCGTGCTCGCGCCCAAGCGCGAGGAGGTCACGAGGCTCGACACCGACATCGCGGCCAAGACGGCCGAGATGGAGCAGGCGCGCGCCACGCTCGGCAGCTACGAGCAGGCCAAGCGCAGCTACAAGCGCAACTACAGCACGCTGGCCCGCCTCGGCAAGGCCGTGCCGGCCGACGACGACGTCCGCTCGCTGCTCGTGCAGCTCGAGGCGACCGCCGATCGGAGCGGCGTCGACTTCGAGCGCATCGAGCTCGGCTCGGGCCTCGGCGGCGACGCCGGGACCACCGAGGAGCCGACGACCGCCGGAGGCGAGCTGGCTGCCGCGCCGGGCGCCGTGCCGGTCGCCGGTGGCGTGCTCTCCGCGATGCCGTTCAGCTTCACCTTCGGCGGCGGCTTCTACGACCTGTCGACGTTCCTGGCCCGCCTCGAGCACTTCGTGACGGTCCAGAACGACCGCCTCGACGCCACCGGGCGCCTGCTGCGGCTCGAGAGCGTCGCGCTCCAGCCCGCGTCGGGCGGTTTCCCGAAGATGCAGGCGGAGATCAACGCGGCCACGTACCTCGTGCCGCCGGTCGAGGGCGTCGCCGGCGCGCCGACGCCGCCCGCCGGGGGCACGGCACCGTCCACCGAGACCACCACCACCGCCCGCGCGACCACCGGAGCCGCACAATGACCGCCGTCACGAACACCTGGCGCCAGCTCGTGCGCCGCCGGCTGTGGCCGGTCGCCCTGCTGCTCCTGGCGGCGCTCGCGGCCGTCCCGTTCGTGCTCGCCTCCGAGCCCGAGCTCCCGCCGCCCGCCGACCCGCTGCCTGCCTTGAGCAAGGGCGACGAGCTGGCCGAGCCGGTCGTCGCCAAGGTCGCGGCCGGAGACCGCGCGCGCCGCCGCCGGGTGCTCGGCGTCCGCAAGGACCCGTTCCGGCCGGCCACGCCGAAGAAGGCCAAGAAGGCGAAGAGCACGGTGAAGCAGCCCAAGCCGAGCTCCGGCGACCAGAAGCCGTCGACGACCGAGTCGACGCCCTCGCCCTCGACGGGCGGCGGCGGTGGCTTCGTGGACCCGGCGCCGTCAACGACGACGCCCGCGCCGCCCAAGCCGCATTTCCCGGCCGGCTCGCTGCTGCTTCGCTTCGGCAACGCCACCAGCGACGTGCTGCCGGGCGGACTCGTGCGCAAGCTCGAGCCGCTGCCGCCCGACGCCTCGGAGGAGCCGCTGCTCGTCTACCTGGGCCTGACCAAGAACAAGAAGAAGGCGAAGTTCCTCGTCGACGCGGCGCTCACCCCGACCGGCGACGGGACCTGCAAGCCGCATCCGAGCTCGTGCGAGACGATCGAGCTGGCCGCGGGCGAGACGGAGTTCTTCGACGTCATCGACTCGGAGACCGGCGAGCCCAGCGCGCAGTACCAGCTCGACCTCGTCCGCATCAACAAGTAGGGGGACGTGCCGCCTCCGCCGCGGCTCCCTCCGGGGCCGCGGCGGAGTAGGGCCCGTACGGAAGTTACTGACGCGTTTGGAGCCCGTCTCGCGGCGCCAGGCGCCACCCGCGATGCTCAACAGGCTGACGCCCGCCTGCGCTTGCGGGCGACGCCTGGCATCCACGATCCGGGCTCCAAGCCGCGCCACTAATTCCTCTACGGACCCCAGGGGTCTTCGTAGGATGCTCGGCGTGCCGCTGCGCGTCGTCACTGCCGGGGAGTCCCACGGGCCGGGGCTGACGTGCATCGTCGAGGGCCTGCCGGCCGGGCTCGAGCTCGACCTCGCGGTCATCGACCGCGATATGGCGCGTCGCCAGCTCGGCCATGGCCGCGGCGGGCGGATGAAGATCGAGCGCGACAGCGCGGAGATCACGTCCGGCGTGCGCCACGGCCGCACGCTGGGCGGCCCGATCGCGGTCCGCGTGGCCAACCGCGACTACGCAAACTGGGAGGAGCGGATGAGCCCCTGGCCGGTCGAGGCCGACGTGCCGGAGGTGCATCTCCCGCGGCCCGGCCACGCCGATCTCGCCGGCGTGCAGAAGTTCGGCTTCACCGACGTGCGCAACGTGCTCGAGCGTGCGAGCGCACGCGAGACGGCGGCGCGGGTGGCGGGCGGCGCGCTCGCCAAGGGGTTCCTCGCCGCCCTCGGCGTGCAGGTCGTCTCCCACGTCACGCAGATCGGCTCGGTGCAGGCTCGGGTGGGTGGGCTCGAATCAAACGGGCTGGCCCTCGAGGACTTCGCGGAGGTCGACGCCTCGCCGGTCCGGTGCCTGGACCCGGACACCTCGCGGGCGATGGTCGAGGAGATCAACGCGCTGCGCAAGCGCAACGAGTCGCTCGGCGGCGTCTTCGAAGTCCGCGCCTTCGGGCTCGTCCCGGGCCTGGGGTCACACGTCAGCTGGGAGGAGCGCCTCGACGGCCTCATCGGCCTCGCCATGCTCTCGATCCAGGCCATCAAGGGCTGCGGGATCGGCGACGGGTTCGACCTGGCGGGCCGCCCGGGGTCGGCCGCCCACGACGAGATCTTCTACTCCGACGAGCGCGGCTATTACCGCGAGACGAATCGCTCGGGCGGGGTCGAGGGCGGCATGACGACCGGCGAGCCGCTGGTCGTGCGGTGCGCGATGAAGCCGCTGCCGACGCTCACCAAGCCGCTGCGTTCAGTGGACATCGCGACCCGCGAGCCCGCGCAGGCGCTGCGCGAGCGGACCGACTCGTGCACGGTCCCGGCCGCCGGCGTGGTGGGGGAGGCGATGCTGGCGATCGTCCTCGCGGACGCGTACCGCTGCAAGTTCGGCGGCGACCACATCGATGACGTCCGCGCCGCCGTCGAGGCCTACGAGCGGCGCATCGGATGGAAGCCAAGACACTAGTTTTCATCGGCTTCATGGGGGCCGGCAAGACGTCGGCGGCGCGCGCGGCAGCGGGGCTGATCGGCGTGCGGGCGGTCGACGCCGACCACGAGATCGAGCACCGGCTGGGGACGACGATCGAGGAGCATTTCGCCTTGCACGGCGAGGCCGCGTTCCGGGCGATCGAGGAGGAGGTCGTGTGCGGACTGCTCGAGCGCCCGCCCGCGCCCGTGCTCTCGCTCGGCGGCGGCGCGGTGACGTCCGATCGGGTCCGCGAGCTGCTGCGCCGGCACACGGTCGCGCTGCTCGACGTCGACGTCGAGACCGCGTGGCGGCGAGCCGGCGGCCGGCGGCGCCCGCTGGCCCAGGACCGCCACCGCTTCCAGGCCCTGCATGCCGAGCGCAGCCCGCTCTATGACTCCGTCGCCGACGCGGTGCTCACCGACTCGTCGCGCGACGAGGTCCGGCGGGCCGTGCCCGCGCTGCGCGCGCTCGAGCGCGCCCCGGCCGGCACACGCCTGCTGTGGGCGTCGGCCGCCTCCGGCAGCTACGCGGTGCACGTGGGGGAGGGTTTGGTGGGCAGCGGCTTCTGGCCGTTCGCGGGCCGGCGCTTCCTGATCACCGACGAGGTCGTGGGGGCGCTGTACGCCGACCGCCTGCCGTCCGCCGCCGACCTGCGCATCGCGCCCGGGGAGGAGCACAAGACGCTCGCGAGCGTCGAGGAGCTGCTGCGCGGCCTCGCCGCCGCCGGCATGGACCACGACGACCACGTGGTGGCCCTCGGCGGCGGTGTGGTGGGGGACGTCGGCGGATTCTGCGCGGCGCTCTACCAGCGCGGGGTGCGCGTGGTGCAGGTGCCGACCACGCTCGTCGCGCAGGTCGACTCCGCCTACGGCGGCAAGACCGGTGTCGACCTCCCGGAGGGCAAGAACTACGCGGGCGCCTACCACCAGCCGGCCGGCGTGATCGTCGACCCGTCGACCATGGCGACGCTCCCGCAGGCCGAGCTCGCCTCCGGTTGGGCCGAGGTGATCAAGACCGCGCTGATCGCCGGCGGGCGCCTCTGGGAGCGCGTGCGGGCCGGTGCCCCGCTCGACCGGAACCTCGTGCTCGCCTGCGCCCGCACGAAGCTCGCTGTGGTCGCGAGCGACGAGCGCGACGCGGGCCTCCGCCAGACCCTCAACCTCGGCCACACGGTTGGACATGCGATCGAGACGGCGACCGACTACCGCCGCTACCGCCACGGGGAGGCGGTCGGGCTCGGGCTGTTGGCCGCGCTGCGGCTCTCCGGACAGGCGCAGCTGCGCGGCGAGGTCGCCGACCTGCTCGCCGCGCGCGGGCTGCCGACGACGCTCGACGGTGGCGTCGACCCCGACGCCGTCGTGGCGGCGGCGGCGCGCGACAAGAAGCGCCGCCACGGTCGCGTCGGCTTCGTGCTGGTCGAGGCGCCGGGCGACGTACGAGCCGGGCGCCCCGTGCCGGAAGGCGAGCTGCGTGCCGCCGTGAAAGAGTTGCGCGGCGTATGAGGAACCGGGTCGCCGTGCTCCACGGTGTCAACCTCGACGCGCTCAACCGGCGGCCGGCCGAGCACTACGGCGGGCTGACGTTCGACCGGCTCGAGCGGCGCATCGGCGCGTTCGCGCAGGAGCTCGGCCTGGAGGCGCGATTCTTCCAGACCAACCACGAGGGCGACTACGTGGAGGAGATCCACAAGGCAGCCGATTACGCCGACGCGCTGCTGCTCAACCCCGGCGCGTGGACGCACTACGCGTGGTCGCTGCGCGATGCGGTGGAGGTCTGCGGGCTGCCCGCTGTAGAGGTGCACCTGTCCGACGTCGACAACCGGGAGCCGTTCCGCCGCGTCTCCGTGCTCGCGGACGTGCGCAGCGGCCGGGTCAGCGGGCGCGGCGTCGACGGCTACCGAGACGCGCTGGCCGCGCTGAAGGATCTCCTGTGAGCCGCGCCGACCGGGTGGCGGACGCGCTCGCCGAGCGGCAGGTCGACCTGCTGCTCGTCACCAACCTCGTGAACGTCCGCTACCTCACGGGCTTCACCGGCTCGAACGCGATGGCCGTCGTCGGCCGTGACGTGCGGCGCTTCATCACCGACTTCCGCTACGTCGAGCAGGCCGCCGAGCAGGTGCGGGACTTCGACCGCGAGCAGGGGCCGGACGACTTCATCACCGCGCTGGCCGATGGGTGGCCGGAGGGGGAGCTACGGCTCGGCTTCGAGGACGACCACGTATCCGTGCGCCGCCACGGCCGCCTGAGGGAGGTGATCCCGGACCGGGTCGAGCTGGTCGCGGCGGGCGGGATCGTCGAGCGGCTGCGGGCCGTCAAGGAGCCGGGCGAGGTGGAGCGGATCGCGGCCGCCGCCGCACTGGCCGACGAGGTGTACGGGTGGCTGCGCGAGCAGCGCCTGGTGGGGCGGACCGAGCACGAGGTCGCCGTGGCGCTGGAGGAGCAGATGCGGCGCCTCGGCGCGGAGGAGCCGAGCTTCCCATCGATCGTCGCGTCGGCGGAACGCGGCGCCCTGCCGCACGCCGTGCCGGCCGACGTGCCGATCGAGCGCGGCACGCTCGTCACGCTGGACATCGGCGCCCGCCTCGACGGCTACTGCTCGGACTGCACGCGCACCTGGGCGACCGGCGAGCTGCCGGACGACCTCGCCGAGGCCTACGCGCTCGTGCTGCGCGCCCAGCTGGCGGGGCTCGAGGCCGTGCGTCCGGGTTCGCGGGGTCGCGAGGTCGACGCGGTCGCGCGCGAGATCATCACCGCCGCGGGGCACGGCGAGCACTTCGGGCACGGGCTCGGCCACGGGGTGGGGATGGACGTCCACGAGGGTCCGCGGCTCTCGCGCACGGGCGAGGATCCGCTCGTGGTCGGGAACGTCGTCACGGTCGAGCCGGGCGTCTACCTGCCGGGCCGCGGGGGCGTGCGGATCGAGGACCTCGTGGTCGTCACCGACGACGGACGCCGGGTGTTCTCCAGCACCACGAAGGAGCTCGTGAGCGTCGACTAGGGTCAAGACCCCGCTCAAGAGAGTGGGGTGGTGGGCCGATACCGGGGTCGATGGAACTCCGAGCCCGCACCCGCCCAACGCTGCGCCGCGCATGCCTTCTGGCTGCGCTTCCCGCGCTGCTGGTGCCCGCCGTGGCGGGCACGACCGACGCCCATGCCGCCAAGAACCGCGCTCCCGTGGTCAAGAAGGTCACGCCGAAGCGCGTGTTCGTCGGCCAGACGCTGACCATCCGCGGCCGCAACTTCGTCCGCGGCCTCAACAAGAACACCGTGGCGTTCAAGCGCAAGGGCGCGAAGGCGGTCTTCGTGAAGGCGGAGAAGGGCACCGCCAAGCTGCTCAAGGTCAAGCTGCCCAAGCGGCTGGAGGATGTGCTGGTCGTGCGGAACGGCACGCCGGTCCCGACCCGCCTCCAGATCCGCGTGCTCTCGCGCAAGTTCGGCAAGCGCTACACGAGCAACCGACTCTCCCCGATCGTGGGCGCCGAGAAGCCGCCGACCCCGCCGAAGCCGCCGAGCGTCGACCCCGACGCGGACTGCGACGGCGACCGGATCAAGAACTCGGTCGACAGCGATGACGACAACGACCTGCTCCCCGACTCGCTCGAGAAGAGCCTCGAGCTCGACCCGTGCCACGTGGACTCCGACCGCGACGACGTCGAGGACGGCTACGAGTACCGGTCGGCGCTCAACCTCAACGACGACGAGCACCAGAGCCCCAACCAGTCGACGCCGTACCCCGCGAAGAAGCCGTACCCGAACCCGCTCGACGGCACGGACTTCGACACGGATCACGACGGCGACACGCTCACCCTGAAGGACGAGTACGACCTCTGGAAGTACACGATCCGCAAGGGCGCGCCGCGGACGCTGACGCCGCTGAGCTACTCCGCGGGCGAGCAGTTCTCCCGCCGCGCGGTCAACGGCGCCCCGAACCTTCCCGCCGCGAACTACGACAAGCAGAACCAGTTCCGGGCGTGGGCCGCCGGCGCGGACTACCTGAACGTCAAGCTCGTGCACCCTGGCGACAACCTCGACGACCCGTACAACGGCGAGGTCTGGTGGGCCGCGGGCACGCTTTACGACATCCGCGACTTCGACCGCGACGGCAACAACGTCGAGACCGCGACCTACTACGACCGCGACGGCAACGCCCGTCTCGACGACGCCGAGCGCGACGAGGACGCCGACGGGCTCCCGAACCAGTGGGAGAGCACCGGCTGCCTGACGCAGAACTACTGGGACGGCCTCTACGACAAGGAGACCAAGTACTACCTCCGGTACGCCGGCGTGCGGCTCGACGACGAGGACACCGACGGTGACGGCGTTCGCGACGGCGCTGACGACCAGGACCACGACGACGTCCCGAACGTCATGGAGTGCAGCCGTGCCATGGCCCGCGGGACCGGCGGCGAAGACCCCGACGACGCCGACCCGACCACCTTCGGCTCCCGCTCCTGGAAGGGCTTCGTGAACCCCTTCAATCCGTGCCTCCCGCACATCCGGTCGCGCACCTGCAAGCAGTACGTGACGATCGGCGGCAGCGTCGGCAAGTGGGCACCCTTCAACCCGGACGACGAGTACTACTGGGTAAAGAACTAGCCTCCGCGAGATTCCTCCAGACCGATCGAGGCCCGCCGCACGGCGGGCCTCGGTCGTTTCGTGAGAGAGTCCGGGGTTCCATCCGCGACCTGGAGGGGAGACATGGCCGATAGCGTCTATCGCGTCACCGATGTGATCGGGGTCAGCAGCGAGTCGTGGGAGGCCGCCGCCCGCAACGCGGTCGACACGGCGGCGAAGACGGTGCGCGACCTGCGCGTCGCCGAGGTGGTGCGCGAGGACGTGACGATCGAGAACGGCAGCGTCAGCGCATTCCGTGTGCGCCTCGCGATCTCGTTCAAGTACGAGTCAGGCGACTGACAGGCGCTGTACGGGTCGGCGGCGCGCACGCTGCCTGGCGCGCCCGCCGGCCGTCGTCCTGGCCTTTCATGCGTTCCGGTGGCCCCCAGCAGGCATTACCCTTGGCCTCAGGTGCCGAACGAGCCCACCCAGCCTTCCCTTCGCGCCTCCGACGCCGATCGCGAGGCAACCGTGGAGCGCCTGCGGATCGCGGCGACGGAAGGGCGGCTGGACGCCGATGAGCTCGAGGCCCGGCTGGACGCCGCCTACGCGGCGCGCTGGTGCCACCAGCTCGAGCCGCTGACGCTGGACGTCACGCCGCCGCCCGCAGCCGCGCCTGCCGTCCGCCCGGCGTTCGTGCGGCCCGAGAGGAGCACGAACGGCCTGGCGATCGCCTCGCTCGTCAGCGCGCTGCTGTGGGCGTGGTGGCTGGGCTCGGTCGCCGCCGTCATCATGGGCCACGTCGCGCTCCGCCAGATCAACCGCTCGGGCGGCCGCCAGGGCGGCAGGGGAGTGGCGCTCGCCGGCCTCGCCATCGGGTATCTCGGCATCCTCACGCTGGCGCTCGTCATGCTCGGCGTCGCGCTCTCTTAGTCTCTCCGGTAGCCGCGAACCGCCCTGACGTCGCCAACCTTCGGGTAGTCCGCGGGGTCGCGGTGGGGCCCGTCGGGGAACTCGAAGAGGTCCACCATCAGCTGCAGCGGGTAATCGATCCGCTGCCGCACCGTGCGTGCGAGGCGGTCGTCGACGAAGAAGCGGATCTGCTCGGCGTCCCATTCGGCGGCGTAGCTGTGCCAGTCGCTCGCGTCGAGGTCGAGCTGCACCTGTTCCATGTCCTCGCGCAGCCGCGGGTCGTGGTGGGCTTTGAGACCGATGTTCACGCCAGAGCGTCGCCGCGTGATCGCGCTGCCGAACAGCTCGCAGACGCAGATCTCCCCGGACGCCTCAGGCGACTCCTCGAACCCGACGAGCCAGAACGCCAGCATGCACGTCGGGTCCGGGCTCGCCTTCAGGACGGCCTCGGCGAGGCCCGACGACGGCGTGTACAGCCGGCGGGTGGGCTGCGGCGTCCGCACCGCGAGGTCGGGGCGGTGGCGCTGCTGGCCGACCGGCGAGCCGGGCTGCCCGGAGAATGTCCCGGTCTGGAGGTTGGAGACGCGCAGCTCGCCGTCCTCCTCCCGCCAGGCCGGCTGGTCGGCGTCGATCCGCAGCCGCAGGCGCCCGGGTCGCAGCTCGTACCGCGCGGCGGCGCGCTCCGGCGTCGTCCAGTGCGGCAGGTACTCGGGAACCCACCGGTCGGGCGACAGCACGGGCTCGCGGAAGTCCTCGTCGAAGACCAGCTCGAATCCGCTTCGGTCGAGTGCCTGAGCCACGCGCGGATCCTGCCAGGCTCCCCGCCCCGCCGTACACTGGCGCGCGGATGATCTCGACCAACCAGTTCAAGAACGGCAGCCACATCGACGTCGAGGGGACGGTCTTCAAGATCCTCGACTTCCAGCACGTGAAGCCCGGCAAGGGCGGGGCGTTCGTGCGGACGAAGCTGCGGCGGGCGAGCGATGGTGCCGTGATCGACCGGACGTTCCGGGCGGGGGAGAAGTTCCGCCCCGTGCGCACCGAGGCGCGCAAGATGCAGTTCCTCTACGCCGACGGCTCGGACGCCCACTTCATGGACGAGAGCTCGTACGAGCAGATCGCGATCCCCGAGGAGGCGGTCGCGGACACGCTCAAGTGGGTGCGGCCGAACGAGAGCATCGACCTGCTGTTCATCGACGACGAGCCGTCGGACATCCAGCTCTCGGCGTCCGTCGAGCTCGAGGTCACGCACACCGAGCCGGGCGTGAAGGGCGACACCGCCTCGGGCGGCGGCAACAAGCCCGCGACGCTGGAGACCGGCGCGACCGTCCAGGTGCCGCTGTTCGTGAACATCGGCGACCGGATCAAGGTCGACACGCGCTCAGGCTCCTACATGTCGCGCGCGTAGTCCTGAGCTACCCTCAGCCGGCCATGCGCCGGTCCGACCAACGCCGCGCGGCGGTCTTCGCCCTCTATCAGCACGACCTCACGGGCCGACCGCTCGACGACGTCTTCGTGCGCGACGCCGGCAGCTTCACGCGCGCGCTAGCGCACGCGACGGCCGACTACGCCGAGGAGCTCGACGAGCACATCGCGCGCAACGCCCGGGGCTGGGCGCTCGACCGCATCGCCCCGCTCGAGCGGGCGATCCTGCGGACCGCGCTGCTCGAGATGCTGCATCCCGACCTGCTCGAGGCCGACCACCCGATCCCGCCGGAAGGGGCGATCGACGAGGCGGTCGAGACGACGAAGGCCTTCTGCGGCGCCGACGCGCCCGGTTTCGTGAACGGCATCCTCGGCGCCGTTCTGCGCGAGGTGCGGCATGCCGCCTGATCAGCTCGGGCGCATCGTCGAGCGACTCGAGCGCGCCGCCGCCGAGCTGCGCTCCGGCGACCTCCCGCCCGAGCGGGCGGCTGACCTCGTCGACGAGTGCGCGCGGCTCGCCGCGGAGGCGGGGGCCGAGCTCGACCGCGAGGTCCGCGCCGCCGAGGCCGGCTCGGGCCCGGCAGGGCAGCTCGCGCTCGAGCAGCAGTGAGCTACCCGGAACCCCTGCGCGAGCAGGTCGAGGACTACCTGGAGGGCCTCCAGTTCTCGCACGAGCCGGCCACCCACGGGCTCGAGGAGGCCATGCGCTACTCGCTGCTGGCCGGCGGCAAGCGCATCCGCCCGGTGCTCGCGCTCGCCACCGCCAGCGGGCTCGGCCACCCGCCCGCGGAGGTTCTCCCGCTGGCCGCCGCGCTCGAGCTCATCCACACCTACTCGCTGATCCACGACGACCTGCCGGCCATGGACGACGACGGTCTGCGTCGCGGTCGGCCCACCTGCCACGTCAAGTTCGGCGAGGACGTGGCCATCCTCGCGGGCGACGGCCTCTACGCCGAGGCGTTCCGCCACGTGCTCGGCCACCAGGCCGGCGAGCCCGCGCGCGTGCTCGCCGCCGCCGTCGAGCTGGCCGGGGCGACGGGCGTGAACGGCATGGTCGGCGGCCAGTACATCGACGTCCGCAACCTCGTCCCCGAGGGCGAGGTGACGCTGCGCGACCTGCACCAGCTCAAGACCGGTCGCCTCATCCGCGCCTCGGTCGAGTGCGTGCTCCTCCTCACGAGCGGGCCGCACGCCTCCACTAGACTGCCTGACTTCCGCGACTTTGCGACCGAGCTCGGGCTCCTCTTCCAGATCGTCGACGACATCCTCGACGTGACGGGCACGGAGGACGCGCTGGGAAAGCCACAAGGGAGCGACGAACGACACGGCAAGCTCACGTACGTGAGCCACTATGGAATCGATGGGGCGCGCCAGATGGCCGCCGACTCGCACGGGAACGCCCGGCTGGCCCTGGAGAGGGCGGGCGGGGCGGCAGAGCTCCAGCAGATCACCGACTTCATCTACACCCGCTCCTCATGACCATCCTCGAGCGCGTCGACCGTCCCCAGGATCTGCACAGCCTTTCCGAGGACGAGCTGCAGCAGGTCGCGCAGGAGGTGCGCGACCTGCTGATCGACACTGTGGGGCAGATCGGTGGGCACTTCGGCGCCAACCTCGGGACGTGTGAGATCGCGGTCGCGCTGCACTCGCTGCTCGACTCGCCGCGCGACAAGATCCTCTGGGACGTCGGGCACCAGGCCTACCCGCACAAGGTGCTCACCGGCCGCCGGGACGCGCTCCAGACGATCCGCAAGTACGGCGGCCTCGCGCCGTTTTGCGCGATCCACGAGTCCGAGCACGACATCATGGGCGCCGGCCACGCGTCGACCTCGATCGGCTACGCGGTGGGGCTCAAGGAGGCCATGCGGCACGGTGCGGGGGAGGACGGCCTGGTCGTCGCGGTGATCGGGGACGGGGCGATGACCGGCGGCGTCGCGTTCGAGGCGGTCCAGCAGGCCGGCGGGCTCGGCACCCCGCTCGTCGTGATCCTCAACGACAACGGCATGTCGATCTCGCCGAACGTCGGCGCCATGTCCCGCTACTTCAACCGCGTGCGGCTCGAGCCGGGGCTGTGGAAGGCGCGCGAGGGGGTCGAGGAGAAGCTCACGCGGCTGCCGGGCGGCATCGGCGCGGCCTTCGAGCGCCTCGGCCCGCAGGTCAAGGAGTCCGTTAAGGCCCTGTGGCAGCCCGGGCTCTGGTGGGAGGAGCTCGACTGGGCATACATGGGCGTGATCGACGGCCACGACGTGCGCTCGCTGCGGCGGGCGCTGCGGTCGGCCTTCGAGGCCGAGCGCCCCGTGGTGATCCACGCGGCCACGGTCAAGGGCAAGGGCTTCGCCCCCGCCGAGGAGGGCGGCCTCGAGGGCATGGAGAAGTGGCACGCGGCCAAGCCCAACTCGATCGCGGGCCGGCGCCCGGCGCCGGCGTCGCCCAAGGGCTCGGCGCCGCCGCAGTACACGCAGGTCTTCGGCGAGGCGATGGTGCGCGAGTGCCGGCGCGACGAGCGGGTGGTCGGCATCACGGCCGCCATGAACTCGGGCACGGGTCTCTCGATCCTCCAGAAGGCGATGCCCGACCGCTACTTCGACGTCGGGATCGCCGAGCAGCAGGCCGTGCTCTTCGCCGCGGGCCTCGCGCTGCAGGGGATGCGGCCGGTGGCGGCGATCTACTCGACCTTCCTGCAGCGGGCGTTCGACCAGATCGTCCACGACGTGTGCCTGCAGAGCCTCCACGTGACGTTCTGCATGGACCGCGCGGGCCTGGTGGGGGACGACGGGCCGACGCACCACGGCGCCTTCGACATCGCGTACCTGCGGCCGCTGCCCAACATCACGCTGATGGCGCCGCGCGACGAGGCGATGCTCGTCCACATGCTCCACACGGCCCTGCAGATCGACGGGCCGGCGGCGATCCGGTATCCCCGCGGCGAGGCCGTGGGTGTTCCGATCCCATCCGCGCCGCTGACGATCCCGGTCGGCACGGGGGAGATCCTGCGCGAGGGTGAGCGGGTGGCCGTGGTGGGCTATGGCACGGGCGTCGGGAAGGCCTTGGGGGCGGCCGAGCTGCTCAGCGAGCGCGGGCTCGACGTGACGGTCGCCGATGCGCGCTTCGCCAAGCCTCTGGATGCGCCGCTGCTCGCCCAGCTGGCCGCCGAGCACGACCTCGTGGCGACGGTCGAGGAGGGCGTGCTCATGGGCGGCTTCGGGACGGCCGTGTGGGAGTCGCTGTCGGAGGGCGGGAGCGCGCCGCGGATGCTGCGGATCGGGCTCCCGGACCGGTACGTGACCCACGGGGCGCCGCCGTTGCTGCACGAGGAGGTCGGGTTCACGCCCGAGCGGATCGCCGAGCGGATCGAGGCGGCTGTGTTCGAGGGTCGCGACGCTTTGGTCTGAGGTCTCCGCCGGCGAACGTCAACGGCGGCTGGGTAGGGAGGCGGCGGGGTCGGGGCGGTCGCGAGGGAGCATTTCGTCGACTTCGACGTGCGCCGCTTAGTGAAGGTCGACGAAATGCTTGCTATAGGGGAAGAACGTCGACTTCGTGCGCGGCAACGTCGCGAGGTCGACGAAATGCTGCCTCGCCGCGTTGACGGCTCACCACCTCCCTACCCAGCCGCAGCTTCCGAAGCCACGACGCGGTACCGCTCCAACACCCGGCCCACCCACGAGCATTCCGCTCCCGCCGCTCCGGCCCCACCGCGCCGAGCTGCTCCCACCCCCGATGCTCGATGGCCACCGCCGTGCCCGCACCGTCGGCTGTAAAGGTGACCTCGACCTCCGTCGCGTCCGCCCGGTCGAACCGCAGGTGCCACAGGTACACCAGGCGCCGCGGCGGCTCCCAGACGAGCACCTCTCCCCAGTCGTGCTCGAGCCTCTCCGGCGTGCGCTCGTAGATCCGGCCGCCCACGTGCGGCTCGAACGTCACGGCCAGCCCGGGCGACCCCGACACCGAATGCCCGTGCGGCCACCAGCGGCTCGTCTCCACCGCCCACAGCGCGAACGCCCGCTCGGAGCGCGCACGCCACCGTGAAACCCAAGGTGCAGGGGCTCCATCAGTTGTCGGCCAGAAGCCGGTAGCGGGCGGCCGCCTCGCCCCAGACCTGCTCGAGATAGGCGCGGACGGCCTCGATCCCCTCGTCGTGCAGCCGGTACAGCCGGCGCGTGCCCTCGGCCCGGTCGACCACGAGGCCGGCGTCCTTGAGCAGCCGCAGGTGCCGGGAGACCGCGGGGCGGCTGATCGGCAGCGCGTCGGCCAGCTCGCGCACCGAGCGGTCACCGCTGCGCAGCAGTTCGACAACGGCACGCCGATGCGGATCGCCGAGCGCGTCGAACGGATCGCCGGTGAGCGCCTGCAACGAGATTGCGAGACGGTAGCAAAATTGTTACCGTCGGCCGCGCCATGAAGATCACAGAGGTCGAGGAACGCATCAACGCGGCGCCGGACGATGTATGGGCGGTGCTCGCCGATGTCGGCAGCTACCCGGACTGGGACTCCGGGGTCGAGAAGGTCGAGGGCCGATTGGAGCAGGGGGAGAAGCTCAAGGTCTTCTCGGAGATCGACCCCGGACGGGGCTATCCGGTGAAGGTCACCGAGCTCGCTCCCGGACGCGGGATGACCTGGCGCGGAGGGATGCCGCTCGGGCTCTTCACGGGCGTGCGCACGTACCGGCTCGCCTCGGAGGGCAACGGCGCGACGCGCTTCACCATGCGCGAGGAGTTCAGCGGGCTGCTGCTGCCGCTCATCGGGCGCTCGCTGCCGGACTTCCAGCCCTCGTTCGACCAGTTCGCCCGCGGGCTCAAGGCACGGGTCGAGAACGCGCGCTAGGCGCGCCTCGTCCAGCGCGTGCCGGCGGTGAGCGCGAGCTCGCCAGCCGCGATCACCGCCAGCAGCGCGGCCGGGAGCGCCTCGCCGGCCGCGGCGAGCAACGCCGCGGCGGCGACCATCGCGAGCGCCAGCGCCGTGTCCGCGGCCATGTGGGTGGAGATCGGGAGACCATCCGCGAGCCCGAGGCCGGCGAGCAGGGCGCCGGCCGTCAGCACGGCCACGAACGCCGCCGGGCCGAAGCCGAGCACGAGCGGAGCGGCGATCAGCAGCAGTCCGCCGAGGAGCTCGACGAGCGCGTGCTCTGCGAGGGTGAGGCGTCGCACCATGTCGAGGTAGATGGTCCCCGCGGGCGGGCCGCCCGTCTGTGAAGTGGGTCACGGGCTCCTCCGTTACCGTGTTGCGCCGTGCCCCGGGTCCGCCTCGACAGCCTGCTGGCGGAGCGTGGGCTGTTCGCTTCCCGCTCCCGTGCCGCCGCGGCGGTGATCGCCGGGCAGGTCCACGTGGGGCCCGGCCGGGCGCGGGCCGGCAAGCCGGGCCAGCTCGTGGCCGACGACGTCGAGCTTGGCGTCGACGCGCCCGCCCCGTTCGTCTCCCGCGGCGGGGTGAAGCTCGCCAACGCCCTCGACGCGCTGCAGGTCGACGTCACCGGCCGCCACGCCCTCGACGTCGGCGCGTCAACCGGCGGGTTCACCGACTGCCTGCTCCAGCGAGGAGCCGAGCACGTCATCGCGCTCGACGTCGCCTACGGGGAGCTCGACTGGCGGCTGCGCGGCGACGATCGCGTGACCGTGATCGAGCGCGTCAACGCCCGCGGGCTGGAGCCGTCGCAGCTCCCCTACGCGCCGGACCTCGTGGTCGTCGACGTGTCGTTCATCTCGCTCGCCAAAGTGCTCCCGGCGGTGCTGGCGTGCACCGCCGAGCGGTTCGACGGCCTCGCGATGGTCAAGCCGCAGTTCGAGGTCGGCCGCGGGAACGTCGGCAAGGGCGGCGTGGTGCGCGATCCCCCGCTGCGCCGCGAGGCGATCGCGTCGGTTGCCCGGGCGGCCGGCGTCGCCGTGATGGGCTTTGCGCCGTCCGGGCTCCCCGGCCCGGCCGGCAACCGCGAGACGTTCGTGTGGCTGGCCGAGCCGGGCCGGCCGGGGGCGGTGGCCGATTTCGGCGCCGCGCTTGCCGAGGTGGACGTGTGAGAGCGGCATCCGTGTTCACCCATCGCCGCGTGGCTGACACCGCCCATGCGATGCAGGAGCTGATGGCGGCGGCCCGGCGCTCGGGCGTGGTGCTGCGCCTGGACGAGGCCGAGGCGCGCAAGCACGGGCTCGACCCGGCCGAGGGGCTCGAGCTCGGCTCCGACCGCCGTGACGACGTCGACCTCTGCATCGTGATGGGCGGCGACGGCACCATCCTCACGGCGCTGCGGGTGTACGCGGGCACGGGCGTCCCGGTCTTCGCCGTCAACTTCGGCGAGGTCGGGTTCCTCGCCACCGTGGACCCCGAGGGCCTCCCCGAGCACTTCAACCGCGCATTCGCGGGCGACTTCGAGCGGCTCGAGCTGCCGACGATCTCCGTCGGCCGCCCCGAGGGCACTTGGATGGCGATGAACGACATCTCGGTCCACCGCAAGCCTGGCTATAGGGTCGCCGACCTCGCGTACGGGCTCGCGGGAGAGGAGATCGGGCGCGTGCGCTGCGACGGCCTCGTGGTCGCCACGCCGCAGGGCTCGACGGGCTACAACCTGGCCAACGGCGGGCCGGTCATGGCCTGGGGGGTGGAGGGCTACGTCGTGTCGTTCGTGGCACCGCACTCACTGACCGCGCGCGCGCTGGTCATCGCCCCCGGCGACCTGCTGACGATCAACAACGCGTCACGCGAGGAGCCCGTGGAGGTGCACGTTGACGGGCGCCCCAGCTGCGAGCTGCCGCCGGGCGAAGACCTGCACGTCGAGTTCGCCACGAGCTACGGGACGCTCGCCCAGCTCCCCGGGGCGAGCTTCTACCACCGGCTGCGCGAGCGTTTCGGCCGCCTCGCGCGCTGATCGTCACGGTTCTGTTCCAACTCTCAGCCGACATCGTCACAGCGGCCTGATTCGCGGCGGCTCCGTCGGGTGCCGCTGATAGACCCTCACGCGTGCTTGAAGAGCTGCGCGTGGAGAACCTCCTGCTGATCGAGCGAGCGGAGCTGAGCCTGGAGCCGGGGCTCAACGTCCTCACGGGGGAGACGGGGGCGGGGAAGACCGTCCTCGCCCACGCGCTCGACCTCCTGCTCGGGGGCAAGCCGCGCTCGGGGATCGTGCGCCCGGGCGCGAGCGAGGCGTACGTGGAAGGGGTGTTCGTGCTGCCCGCGGCGCTGCGAGCCGCCTTGGCGGACCGCCTGCCGCCGGATGCCGACGAGCTCGTGCTTGCGCGGCGCGTGAGCGCCGAGGGTCGCACGCGCGCGTACCTCGGCGGCCGCAGCGCCACGGCAGGGGACCTCGCGGAGGTCGGCGGTGCGCTGCTGTCGTTCTACGGCCAGCACGAGCACCGCCGGCTGACGCTCGCCTCGGCCCAGCTCGAGATCCTGGACGGCTTCTGTGGGCCCGAGCAAGCCGGGCGTCGAGAGGCGTTCGCGGCGGCGTACGCTCGCGAGCGTGGCCTCCGTGAGGAGCTCGAGGCGCTGCGCGCCCGCGCGGGGGCGCGGGACCGCGAGCTCGACCTCCTGGAGTGGGAGATCGAGGAGATCGACCGCGCGGAGCCGAGCGTCGACGAGGAGCAGTCGCTGCTCGCCGAGCGCGAGCGCCTGCGCCACGTCACGACGCTGCTCGGCGCTGCCGCCGGCGGGGCCGCGGCGCTGGCCGGCGACGCCGGCGCGCCCGAAGCCGGCGGCGCGTACGGCGCGCTCGACGGTGGCTCGGGCCCCGCCGCCGACGCGCTGGCCGCGGCCGTCGCGGCGCTCGAGTCCGCCGCGGGGGTGGACGAGGCGCTCGATGCGCTGGCCGAGCGAGCGCGGGCGCTGACCGTCGACGCGGCCGACCTGGCCGGCGAGCTGCGCCGCTACGGCGAGGCGGTCGACGCCTCGCCGGGCCGGCTCGACGAGGTCGAGGAGCGCCTCGCGCTGTTCGACAAGCTCAAGCGCAAGCATGGCGGGACGATCGAGGCGGTGCTCGCGTACGGCGAGGAATGTCGGAGCCGCCGCGACGAGCTGGCGGGCGCCGAGGACGCGCTCGAGGCGGGCGAGGGGCGCTTGGCGGAGGTCCACGCCGAGCTGGCCTCGCAGGCGCAGGCCCTGCACCAGGCGCGCGAGGCGGCCGCCGCCGGGCTCGCCGACGCGGTGCGCGAGCGCCTCGCCGGTCTGGCCATGGAGGGCGCGACGTTCGAGGTCCAGCTCACGCCCCGGGACGGCTACGGCCCCACCGGCGGCGACGAGGCCGAGTTCCTCATCGCCCCGAACCCCGGCGTCCCCGCCGGCCCGCTGCGAGAGACCGCCTCGGGCGGCGAGCTGTCGCGGGTGATGCTCGCGCTCATGGGCGTCGCGGCGCAGGCAGGGCCCGAGACGCTGGTCTTCGACGAGGTCGACGCCGGTATCGGCGGCCAGACCGCACGCGCCGTCGGCGACCAGCTGCGCCGCCTCGCGGCCGCGCGCCAGGTCATCTGCATCACGCACCTGCCGCAGATCGCCTCGCTCGCCGACCGCCACTTCACGATCGTCAAGGACACCTCGGGCGGCACGGCGAGCACCACCGTCACGCGGCTGGAGAAGTCCGCCCTGGTGGGTGAGCTCGTGCGCATGCTCGGCGCCGAGGACGGCGACGCCGCCGCCCGCCGCCACGCCCGCGAGCTGCTAAAGGCCGCGTGATGGGGAGTCGCCGGTGCGGCATCTAGACTGGACGGGCAGGAGAATCTTGCATGCCTGAATCGCGCCCCCGTACCCGTTTCATCTTCGTCACCGGCGGGGTCGTCTCCTCGCTCGGCAAGGGCATCGCCGCCGCTTCGATCGGCCGGCTGCTCGTCGCCCGCGGCCTCAAGGTCGCCCTCCAGAAGTTCGACCCGTACATCAACATCGACCCCGGGACGATGTCGCCGTTCCAGCACGGCGAGGTCTTCGTCACCGAGGACGGCGCGGAGACGGATCTCGACCTCGGCCACTACGAGCGGTTCACGGACGCGAACACGTCCCGCGGCTCGAACGTCACGGCCGGAGCGATCTACAACTCGGTGATCCGCAAGGAGCGGCGCGGCGACTACCTCGGCGGCACGGTCCAGGTCGTGCCCCATATCACCGACGAGATCAAGCACCGGGTCAAGCTGATCGCCGAGAGCCAGGACGTCGACGTCGTGATCACGGAGATCGGCGGCACGGTGGGCGACATCGAGTCGCTGCCGTTCCTCGAGGCGATCCGCCAGTTCCCCGTGGACGTCGGGCGGCGCCGCTGCATGTACATCCACCTCACGCTCGTGCCCTACATCAGCCACGCCGGCGAGCTGAAGACGAAGCCGACGCAGCACTCGGTCAACGAGCTGCGCCGCATCGGCATCCAGCCCGACATGGTCGTGTGCCGCTCCGAAGGCGGCCTGCCGCAGGACGTGCGCAAGAAGATCGCGCTGTTCGCGTCGCTGCCGCCCGAGGCGATCATCTCGGCGCGCGACGTCGACAACATCTACAAGGTCCCGCTTTACTTCCACCCGGAAGGGGTCGACGACTTCGTGCTCGACCACTTCGCCATGGAGGCGGCGCCGCCCGAGCTGCGCGACTGGGAGCGCCTCATGCGCCGCGCCAGCGACGCCGCAAGCTCCGCGCCCGTCCGCATCGCGCTCGTCGGCAAGTACGTCAAGCTCGAGGACGCCTACCTGTCGGTGGCCGAGTCGCTGCGCCATGCCGGCTTCCACCACGGCTGCCGGATCGAGATCGACTGGGTGGACTCGGAGACGCTCGACGACGGCGAGGTGCGCTCCCGCGTCGCGCAGGCGGACGGCATCCTCATCCCCGGCGGCTTCGGCGTGCGCGGGATCGAGGGCAAGATCACCGCCTCGCGCATCGCCCGCGAGCAGGGCATCCCGTTCCTGGGCATCTGCCTCGGCATGCAGATGGCGGTGGCCGACTTCGCGCGCCACGTTGTGGGCATGGACGGCGCGAACTCCACGGAGTTCGACCCCGAGACGCCGTATCCGGTGATCGACCTTCTGCCGGAGCAGAAGGAGGTCGCCGACATGGGCGGCACGATGCGCCTCGGCGCCGACCCCGTGAAGCTGCACGAGGGCACGAAGGCTCGCGAGCTGTACGCCGAGCCGGTGATCTACGAGCGCCACCGCCACCGCTATGAGGTCAACAACTTCCTACGCAAGCGGCTCGAGGCCGCGGGCCTGGTGATCTCTGGCACCTCGCCCGACGACCGGCTGGTCGAGATCATCGAGATCCACGACCACCCGTTCTTCGTCGCCTCGCAGTTCCACCCGGAGTTCAAGTCGCGCCCCGAGCGCCCCGCGCCGCTGTTCCGTGACTTCGTGGAGGCCGCCCTCGGCCGCGCCCGCGAGCAGCGGCCGCAGGAGATCGCCGCGCAGCAGCCGACGCACGTAGCGTGAGGCCCGCGTCCGAGGCCGAGAAGGCCCGGCTCTCCGCCCTCTTCGTCGCGCTGTGCCGGATCCCGAGCCCGTTCGGGCACGAGCGGGAGTGCGCCGACCGCGTGCGCGCCGAGCTGCGCGGCATGGGGATCGGCGTGGAGGAGGACGAGGCGGGGAACCTGCTCGCGCGGATTCCGTCGCTTCAGGCCGCCCCCCGCCAGACCGGCTCGGAGCGCGCCGTGCTGCTGTGCGCGCACCTCGACACCGTCGAGACCGAGGCGCCGATCGAGCCCGTCCTTGTGGACGGCGGCTGGGAGAACGCTCACGAGGGCATCCTGGGCGCCGACAACAAGGCGGCGCTGGCCGTCATGCTCGAGGTCGCCCGCCGTGCGACCGTCGAGGGGTCGCCGGTGGGCCTCGAGCTGCTGTTCACCGTCTCCGAGGAGGACGCGCTGGCGGGCGCCAAGGCGTTCGACGTCTCACGCCTGACGTCCGAGTTCGGCTACGTGTTCGACCATGCCACGCCGATCGGCGAGGTCGTCGTCGCGTCACCGACCTACTTCCGGCTCGAGGCGAGCTTCCGGGGCAAGGCCGCACACGCCGGCATCCGCCCCGAGGACGGGCGCAGCGCCATCCTCGCCGCCGCGCTGGCCATCGCCGCGATGCCGCTCGGCCGCATCGACCCGCAGACCACCGCCAACGTCGGCTCCCTCAAGGGTGGCGTGGGGTCGACCAACGTCGTCCCCGAGCGCTGCCGGCTGCTGGCCGAGGCTCGCTCCCTGGATCCCGCCCGCGTCGAGCAGGTCGTGGCCGGGATCGTGGACGCGCTGCACGACGGCGCCGCGCACGCCGAGTGCGACGTCGACGTGATCTCCGAGAAGCTGTTCACCGGCTACCGCGTGCGCCCCGGCGCCTCCGAGCTCGCGGCCGCCGAGGCCGCGCTGCGCGCCTGCGGGTACGAGCCGACGCGCATCCAGACCGGCGGCGGGTCGGACGCCAATGCCCTGCAGGCCGCCGGCTTTCCGTGCCTGAACCTGGCCAACGGCACCGAGCGCAACCACGAGCCCACCGAGCGCGTTTCCGTGCCCGCGCTGGAGGGGATGCTGGACGTCGCCCTCGCCCTGCTCGACGAGGCAGCGGCCGTCTGACGTGAGCTCCCGATTCGAGAAGACCGGAACCGAGACCGTCTACGACGGCAACTTCTTCACGGTCGCGCGCGCAAGCTTCCGCCACGAGGATGGGGGAGAGGTGCAGCGCGAGATCGTCACCCACCCCGGCGCGGTCGGGATCGTGGTGCTCGACGGCGACCGGCTGTGGTTCGTCCGCCAGCCGCGCGAGGCGGTCGGCGTCCCGGACCTGCTCGAGCTGCCCGCCGGCAAGCTCGACGAGGAGGGCGAGTCGCCGCTCGATACCGCGAAGCGCGAGCTCGCCGAGGAGCTGGGCAAGCAGGCGTCCGACTGGGAGCCGCTCGGCGCGTTCTTCACGTCGCCGGGCTTCACGAACGAGCAGGTCCACCTCTACCTGGCCACCGGGATCTCCGACCTCGACGAGCGCCCCGAGGTCGACGAGGACGAGCGCATCGACGCCGAGGTCCGCCCGCTCTCGGAGCTCGACGCGATCCTCGCGGAGACGACGGACTCGAAGACCCTGATCGGGCTCTACCGCCTGCGCGACCGGCTGAACGGGCGTTGACAGCCACGTTGCAGTCCGCAGGGCGTCGTGCCCGCGCGGCGAAGAGATCGGGTCCATGGCGATCGCCACGCCCACGCAGCCGTTCGAGCACCTGGTGCTCGACTTCCTCGCCTACCTCGAGTTCGAGCGTGGGCTCTCCCGCAACACGCTCGAGGCCTACCGCTCGGACCTCCAGCAGCTCGGCGCGCACCTGCGGCGGACGGACACGGACGCGCTGCTGGCGACCCACAGCGACCTCGCCGACTTCGTCGCCGACCTCGCGGCGGGCGGGGAGGGCCGCCCCCCGGCCTCGGCCGCCACCCTCCAGCGCAAGGTCGCTTGCCTGCGCTCGTTCTACCGCCACCTGCGCCGCCAGGACCTGACCGCCGACGACCCGACGGTCCACCTCCGCGCTCCGAAGCAGAACCGCCGCCTGCCGCAGGTGCTCAGCCGCGACGAGGTCGGCAAGCTGCTCGAGTCTCCGCGCGGCACCGAGCCGCCCGCCCTGCGCGACCGCGCGCTGCTCGAGCTGATGTACGCGTGCGGGCTCCGCGCCTCCGAGGCGATCGGGCTCGAGCTCGGCGACATCGACCTCGAGGACGGGATCCTGCGCGCCCGCGGCAAGGGCTCCAAGGAGCGCCTCGTCCCGATCGGGGCCACCGCGTCGCGCGCGCTCGTCACGTACCTGGGCAGAGGGCGGCCGCGCCTCGTGGGCGACCGCCTCGAAGCGTCCCTGTTCGTCAACCATCGCGGCGCGCGGCTGACCCGCCAGGGGCTCTACAAGATCGTCCAGCGGCACGCCCGGGCGGCCGGCCTCGAGGGCAAGATGAGCCCGCACACCCTCCGCCACACGTTCGCAACGCACCTGCTCGCCGGCGGCTGCGACCTGCGCTCGCTGCAGGAGATGCTCGGCCACGCCGACATCGCCACGACCCAGGTCTACACGCACCTCTCGGCCGAGCGCCTCAAGGACGTCTACCACCAGGCGCACCCGCGGGCGCACCGCTAGCCGCCACCCGGCGGCTATCGTCAGCGCCGTGCGCGCCTTCGTGGTGGTGATCGACGCCTGCGGGGCGGGCGAGTTGCCCGACAGCGGCGACTACGGCGACGCCGGGGCCAACACGCTGGGCCACGTCGCGGAGGCGTCGGGAGGCCTCGACCTGCCGGTGATGGCGGCCCTGGGGCTGGGCAACATCATGCCGCTCACCGGCGTCGAGCCGGCCGCCGAGCCGGTCGTGCACGGCCGCCTCCACCCGCTCGGCCCGGGGAAGGACACGATCACCGGCCACTGGGAGCTGATGGGCGTGATCACGCCGGTCGCGCTGCGCACCTACCCGGACGGCTTCCCGCAGGAGGTCGTCGACACGCTCCGCGAGGCGACCGGCCGCGGCGTGCTCTGCAACCGGCCGTACTCCGGCACGCAGGTGATCGACGACTTCGGCGGGCGGCACCTCGAGACGGGCGACCTGATCGTCTACACGTCGGCGGACTCGGTGCTGCAGATCGCCGCCCACGAGCACGTCGTGCCGCTGCCCGAGCTGTACGAGGCCTGTGCCGCGGCGCGCCGGATCATGACCGGCGAGCACGCCGTCGGGCGCGTGATCGCCCGCCCGTTCGAGGGCGAGCCGGGGGCCTTCCGGCGCACCGAGGGGCGCCGCGACATCGCGCTCGACCCGCCCGGCCGGTCGTACCTCCAGGAGCTCCAGGCCGCCGGCGTGCGCGTGCACACCGTCGGCAAGATCGGCCAGGTGTTCATCGGCGTCGGCGTCGACGAGCAGCACAAGGCGGCCACCAACGCGGCGGGCATCGCCGAGACGGGACGGCTGATCGACGAGCTCGACGAGGGCCTCGTGTTCGCGAACCTCGTGGAGACCGACCAGGTGTACGGCCACCGCAACGACGTCCCCGGGTTCCATGCGGCGCTGCGCGAGATCGACGCGGCCGTCGGGAACTGGCTCGAGCGGCTCGACCCCGAGCGCGACCTGCTCGTCCTCACCGCCGACCACGGGTGCGATCCGACCCACCCGGGCACCGACCACACGCGCGAGCACGCGCCGCTGCTCGCCCGCTTCGCCGGCCACGGATCACGCCGCGACGACGGCCCGTTCGCCGACGTGGGCGCCTCCGTGCTCCGCTGGCTCGCGCGCCGGGACGCCCCCGCGCTGCTGGGCGAGCCGTTCGTGCCGTGAGCTGGCGCGCAGGCGCGGTCGCCGTCCTCATCCTCGTCGGGGGATGCGGCGGCGGCGACGAGCCCGCTCCGCGGCCGACCGCCACGCCCGCGGCGCCGGTCGAGCGCGTCGAGCCGACGCCCGAGGAGGCGATCGCCGCGCTGCTCGAGCGGCGCGCCGCGGCGCTCGAGGCCGGCGACTCTTGGGCCTACGCGGCGACGGCGACCGCCGCCCGGCGCCGCGCCGACCGGGTACACGCACGCCGCGCCGCCCGCCTCCGCCCCAGCGAGGTGAAGCTCGTGCCGCTCAAGGTCGACGTGCAGGGCAACCGCGCGACCGCGCGCGTCGTCACCTCGTACGGGCTGGCCGGCGTCCGCAGCGAGTTCCGGGTCGAGCGCCGGATGACCTTCCGACGGCGCGGCGAGTGGCGTGTCGCTGCGGTACGCGCGAGACGCGGCGCGCCGCCATGGGAGATCGGGGACTTCGTCCGGCGCGGCACACATCATTTCGTGATCCTCGCGCCCGCGCCTCTCGACGTCGGCGACCTGCCGACGGTGCTCGAGTCCGGCTACGGGGCGATGCGGGAGCTGCTCGCCGGCAGCCGCCTCCGGCGCGGCTACCTCGTCCTCGTGACCGCCGACGCCGCCCAAGCAGGCGCGCTGACGACGCGGATCCAGGGCGTCGAAACGCTGGCCGCGATCTCCGACGCGACGATCGTCCAGTCCGGTCCCGCCGCCGAGGTGGACCGGGTCGTCGGCTTGCGGCTGCTGGTCGTCTGGCAGTCGTTCGGCCTCCTCGGCCCCGACGAGCGCGAGCGGGTCGTCACCCATGAGCTGACCCACGCCGCCCTCGCGGGCACGACGTCCGGGCGAACGCCCTCCTGGCTCAGCGAGGGCGTCGCCCTCTACGTCTCCGGCGACCGCCGCGCGGCGCCCCCGGGCGCCGACCTCACCGCCCTCTCGCGGCCGCACGACATCGGCCGCCTCTCCGGAGCGGCCCAGTCCGACGCCTACGCCGCCAGCTCCGCGGCCGCGTTCGCGATCGCCGAGCGGTTCGGCCGCCGGCGCCTGCTGCGGCTCCACGACGTCTTCAACGACCCGTCGCTGCGCGGGCGCCCGGGACCGCGACTTGCCGACCGCGCCGTCCGGCGGGTGCTCGGCGTCCGCCTCGACGAGATCCTAAGCTGAGCCCGAGTGCCCGAGCTGCCCGAGGTCGAGACGATCCGCCGCCACCTCGCGCAGCATGTGGAGGGGCGCACGCTGCAGCGGCTCGAGGTCCTCGACGAGCGCTGGTCGCGCCCCCTCGCGGGCGCCGAGCTCGCCGCCGCCGTCGAGGGCCGCAGACTTCAGCGACTGTCCCGGCGCGGCAAGTACCTCGTCTGGGAGCTCGAGGACGACGTCTTCCTGCTCGTCCACCTGCGCATGACCGGGACGCTGCTGCTCGACCCGCCCGGAGCGCCGCCCCACACCCGGGTGTGGCTGCGCCTCGACGACCACCAGCTCGCGTTCACCGACCCGCGGCGCTTCGGCACCGGCGAGCTGGCGCTCGGCACCGACCAGCGCGACGCGTTCTTCGCCGCCCGCCTCGGGGTCGAGCCGGCGAGCCGTAACTTCACCGCCGCCCACCTGCACGCCATGGCCAAGCGCTCCCGCGCGCCCATCAAGGCGTTCCTGCTCGACCAGAAGCGGATCGCGGGCGTGGGGAACATCTACGCCGACGAGGCGCTGTTCCGCGCGCGCCTGCATCCCCTCAGGCTCGCGAGCCGGCTCACGCGCCCACAGGCGCAGGCACTGAGGGACGCCGTCGTCGCGTCGCTCGACGCCGGCATCGCCGCGAAGGGCGCGACGATCGACGACTACCGCGACCCCGACGGCGTCAGCGGGAGCTTCCAGGACCAGTTCCTCGTCCACCGGCGCGAGGGCGAGCCCTGCCCGCGCTGCGGCCGGCCCGTGCGCAAGCTGCGCGCCGCCGGCCGCGGCACGTACGTATGTGAGGGCTGCCAGCCCCGACCGCGCTACGCGGCGGCTTCGGCGAGGTCGGCCAGGAGGCCGGCCTTGTCCACCTGGACGAGCTCCTGATAACCGCCGACCACCTGGTCGTCGATGACGACCTGGGGGAACGTCATCATGCCGGTCATCCGGACCAGCTCGGTGCGACCCAGGGCGTCCTTCGCGAGGTTGATCTCGTCGTAGAGGATGTTCCGCTTGTCGAGGAGTGACTTCGCCACGCGGCAAAAACCGCACGGCTCAGTCGTGTAAATCGTGACCCGGTTCATTACTTCAGGAAATATAGCGTGGGCTCCAGTCTGAAAACGGAGGGCATCGTGCTCCGCAGCCTGCGCTACGGCGAGGCCGACCGCATCCTGCACCTCTATACCCCGGATCGGGGAAGAGTGAGCGCCATCGCCAAGGGCGTCCGCCGCGCGCGCTCCCGGTTCGGGGGCCGCCTGGAGCCGTTCTTCCACCTCCAGCTCGTGCTCTACGAAGGCCGCAGCGAGCTGCTCACGGTCACGAGCGCCGAGACCGTCGCCGCTCATCCGCGGCTGCGGGAGGACGCCGCCGCGCTCGACGGCGCGGCCCGCGCCTGCGAGGCCGTCGCCCGCGTGTTCGACGACGGCGACCCGCACGCCGGCGTCTTCCACCTGCTCGCCAACGAGCTCGCGCTGCTCGACCGCGAGCCAGGCCGAGCCGGGCGCGCCAACGCCCTCGCCTTCCGCCTCAAGCTGCTGCTGGCGGCCGGCTTCGCGCCGCAGCTGGCGGCGTGCGCGTCGTGCGGCGAGCGAGAGCACCTCTCGGGCTTCTCGGGCGCCGCGGGCGGCGTCGTCTGCGCGGCGTGCGAGGCAAGCGCCTTCCCGCTCGACCAGGAGGCACACGACTTCCTCGTCACGGCGCTCGCGCGGCCGCTGGCCGAGGCGCCCGACGCGTCCCCGCGCGCGCTCGCCCAGTCCCAGCGCGCCATCCTCGAGACGCTCGAGCACCACGCGCACGTGCGGCTGCGGGCGGTCGGACGCGGATAGGATCGCGCACATGCAGTGGGTCTACGACTTCGCCGAGGGCTCGAAGGACATGCGCGACCTGCTCGGCGGCAAGGGCGCCAACGTCGCGGAGATGACCCGCGTGCTGGGAGCCGACAAGGTCCCCGCGGGCTTCACGATCACCACGGAGGCCTGCGTCGTGTACATGCAGGCCGGTCAGGAGGAGCCGGAGGGGATGGCGGAGCAGGTCGCCGAGGCGCTCGAGCGGCTGCAGGAGCACGCCGGCAAGCGGTTGGGTGACGACGAGGACCCGCTGCTGGTGTCCGTGCGCTCGGGCGGCCGCGAGTCGATGCCCGGCATGCTGGACACGGTCCTCAACCTCGGCCTCAACGACACCTCGGTCGAGGGCCTGGCCAACGCCACCGAGAACGAGCGCTTCGCCTGGGATTCTTACCGGCGCTTCGTGCAGATGTTCGGCAACGTCTCCCGCGGCGTGCGTGGCGAGCAGTTCGAACAGGCGATCAAGGGAATCAAGGCCGATCGCGGCGTCAAGGAGGACACGGAGCTCGACACGGACGCGCTGAAGGAGCTCACGCGGCGCTTCCAGGAGCTCTACGAGTTCCCGCAGGACCCGCAGGAGCAGCTTCGCCAGGCGATCCGGGCGGTGTTTGACTCCTGGACGGGCGAGCGGGCGGTCGAGTACCGGCGCATCAACCGGATCCCGGACGAGTGGGGGACCGCGGTGAACGTCCAGCAGATGGTGTTCGGCAACAAGGGCGACACGAGCGGCTCGGGCGTGGCGTTCAGCCGTGACGAGGTGACCGGCGCGCCGCAGCCGAGCGGCGACTTCCTTCCCAACGCGCAGGGCGAGGACGTGGTCTCCGGGGTGCGCAATCCGCGCGATATCGCCGAGATGCAGGAGTGGCTGCCGGAGGCCCACGAGCAGCTGCTGGAGATCCTGCGCACGCTCGAGGCCCATTACAAGGACATGCAGGACACCGAGTTCACGGTCGAGGAGGGGCAGCTGTTCATGCTGCAGACCCGCGACGCCAAGCGCCCGGCGCAGGCGGCGGTGCGGTTCGCGTGCGACGCGGTGGACGAGGGGCTGCTGTCCAAGGAGGAGGCGCTGGCGACGATCGACCCCGCGTCGCTCGACGCGCTGCTGCACCCGACGTTCGACCCGAAGGCCGAGTTCGAGGTGCTGGCCAGCGGCGTGAACGCGTCGCCGGGGGCGGCCAAGGGCGAGGTGGTGTTCACGGCGGCGGACGCCGTCGCGGCGGGGGAGGAGGGGCGGGACGTGATCCTCGTGCGCCCGTTCACCGAGGCCGACGACGTGGCCGGCTTCCACGCCGCCAAGGGAATCCTCACGTCCGAGGGCGGCAAGGCGTCGCACGCGGCGCTGGTCGCGCGCGGCATGGGGCGGCCGGCGGTGGTCGGCGCCTCGGCGCTGGCAATCGACCTCGAGCAGCGGTGCATCACCGTCGACGGGACGAAGGTGCACGAGGGCGACCGGATCGCGATCGACGGCACGAAGGGCTGCGTGACGCTCGAGGATGTCCCGCTCGTGGAGGCCGAGGTCAACCCGAACTTCGAGCGGGTGCTCGAGTGGGCGGACGAGATCCGGCGCTTGGGCGTGCGCACGAACGCCGACACGCCCGAGGACGCGCGCAAGGCGCGCGAGCTGGGGGCCGAGGGGATCGGCCTGTGCCGGACCGAGCACATGTTCATGGCCGAGGACCGTCAGCCCAAGATGCGGGCGATGATCATGGCCTCCGACGAGGAGGGCCGGCGCGAGGCGCTGGCCGACCTGCTGCCGTTCCAGCAGGAGGACTTCGAGGGGTTGTTCGAGGCGATGCGCGGCCTGCCGGTCACGATCCGGCTGCTGGACCCGCCGCTGCACGAGTTCCTGCCCCACCTGCCGGAGCTGCGCGCCCAGGTCGAGCGGGCGCGGATCGAGCGCACCGACGACCTCGAGAAGCTCGAGACGATGCTGGCGCGGGTAGAGGAGATCTCCGAGGAGAACCCGATGCTCGGGACGCGCGGGTGCCGGCTGGGGATCCTGTATCCGGAGATCTACGAGATGCAGGTCCACGCGATCATGCGCGCGGCGGCGGCCATGGACGAGGCGCCGCATCCGGAGATCATGATCCCGCTGATCGACTACGAGCAGGAGCTGGAGATCCTGCGCGAGCTGGTCGTGCGGATCGGCTCCGAGCACGACTTGGAGGTGGGGGAGGACTACACGGTCGGCACCATGATCGAGCTCCCGCGGGCGTGCTTCGTGGCCAACCGGATCGCCGAGCACGCCGACTTCTTCTCGTTCGGGACCAACGACCTCACGCAGACGGCGCTCGGGTTCTCGCGCGACGACGTGGAGTCCAAGTTCGTCCCCACCTACATGCAGCGCAAGATCATCGACCGCTCGCCGTTCGAGACGATCGACAAGCCGGGCGTCGGCTGGCTCGTGCGGCTCGCCGCCTGGGTCGGTCGCGAGGCGCACCCCGGGCTCAAGCTCGGCATCTGCGGCGAGCACGGCGGCGACCCGGAGTCGATCGACTTCTTCCACATGGCCGGGCTCGACTACGTCTCCTGCTCGCCGTACCGGGTGCCGATCGCCCGCGTCGCCGCCGCGCAGGCGCAAATTGCACATTCTTCGTAACGCCTAGCCGCGGGCGCCGCGCAGGCGGTCACAATGGGTGCCGTGCTCATCGCCGATGACTACGCCGCGCGGATCAGCGCCTGGGAGTCGCAGCTCTCGCCGCTCGCCGCCCGCTCGTACCCGGCCGAGCGGGAGCGCGAGGAGGCCGACTGCGGGCTGCGGACCCCGTTCCAGCGCGACCGCGACCGGATCGTGCACTCGAAGGCGTTCCGGCGGCTCAAGCACAAGACGCAGGTGTTCGTGGCGCCCGAGGGCGACCATTACCGCACGCGGCTGACCCACACGCTGGAGGCGACGCAGATCTCGCGCACCGTCGCCCGGGCGCTGCGGCTCAACGAGGATCTGACCGAGGCGATCGGGCTCGGCCATGACGTCGGCCATCCGCCTTTCGGCCATATCGGCGAGGGTGTGCTCGACGCCTGCGGGCGGGAGCGCTTCGGCCGCGGCTTCCGGCACAACGAGCACTCGCTGCGGGTGGTCTCCGAGATCGAGCCGCTCAACCTCACCGCGGCCGTGCGGGACGGGATCCTGCGCCACTCGAGCGGCGCGGGGGAGCCGGCCACGCTCGAGGGCAAGATCGTGCGGCTGGTGGACCGGATCGCCTACATCAACCACGACATCGACGACGCGGTGCGGGCCGGCGTGCTCTCCGTGGCGTCGCTCCCGGCCGAGGAGATCGCTGTGCTCGGTGACAGCGGCTCGCGACGGATCGACCGGCTCGTCCACGACCTGGTCGAGCATTCGGAGCGGGCGGGGGACATCGTCCAGGGTCCCGAGGTCGGCGGCGCGATGCTCCGGCTGCGCACGTTCATGTTCGAGAACGTCTACCTGGGGCCGACCGCGCGCGCCGAGCACTCGAAGATCGAGCGCGTGCTGCGCGAGCTCTTCGACTGGTACTGCGAGCACCCGTCGGAGCTCCCGCCCGCCGTGGCCGGGGGGTCGGAGGCCGACCGGGTGATCGACTACCTGGCCGGGATGACGGACCGCTACGCGATCCGCGACTGGACCGAGCGCTTCGTGCCGCACGGCCTCGCGGTCTGATGGCGCGTTACACGCAGGACTCCCGCGAGCGCGTCCGCGACGCGGTCGACTTCGAGGAGCTCGTGGGCGCTCGCACGGAGCTCAAGCGGGCGGGCGTGAGGCGGTTGCAGGGGCTGTGCCCGTTCCACGACGAGCGGACGCCGTCGTTCGGCATCGATCCGGTGGAGAAGCTCTACCACTGCTTCGGGTGCGGCGTTGGTGGCGACGTCTTCTCGTTCGTGATGGGAACCGAGGGGCTCGACTTCGCGGGCGCGCTGGAGTCTCTGGCCGACCGCTACGGAGTCAAGCTCGAGCGCGAGGCCGAGGATCCCGCGACGGCCGCCCGCCGCGAGCGGGACGACCGGCTGCGGGCGCTGCTCGAGCGCACGGCCGCGTACTACGTGCGGGTGCTGTGGGAGAGCCCGGAGGCGGCGGACGCGCGCGCGTACCTCGCGTCGCGCGGACTCGAGGAGGGGGCGCTGCGCGAGTTCCGGGTGGGGTTCTCGCCGGCGGCGTTCGACCGGGTGTTGACGGCCTCGGCGCGGGCCGGCTACCGCGACGAGGAGCTGCTGGCATGCGGGCTCGCCGCCAAGCGGCGCGACGGCCGCGGGCTGATCGACCGCTTCCGCGGCCGGATCATGTTCCCGCTGTGCGACGAGCGGGGACGTGTGCTGGGGTTCGGCGCGCGCGCGCTGCGGCCCGACGACCGGCCCAAGTACCTGAACTCCTCCGACAACGCGGTCTTCCACAAGGGCGAGCTGCTCTACGGCGCCGACCTGGCTCGCGGGGCGGCCGCCCGGGCGGGGCGGGTGGTCCTGGTCGAGGGGTACACGGACGCTGTCGCGCTGCGGCAGGCGGGCGTGGCCGAGGTCGTCGGCTCGATGGGGACGGCGCTCACCGAGCGCCAGGTGTCGGCGCTGGCCCGGCTCGCCCCGACGGCGCTGTTCTGCCAGGACCCGGACACTGCCGGTCAGGAGGCGGTATCGCGGAGCGTGAGCGCGCTGCGGGACGTCAACCGGGCGCGCGCGGGGCGGGGCGTCGAGTTCAAGATCGTTCGGCTGCCGGGCGGCTCGGATCCGGCCGACGTCGTGCAGCGGGACGGGGCAGACGCCCTGCGCCGGCTGCTCGACGGGGCGGTCCCGCTGGCGCGCTTCGAGGTCGAGCGCGCGCTCGAACGCGACGAGACCGGAACGGCCGAGGGCCGCGACCGGGCGCTCGAGGAGGCCGCCGCCGCCATCCGCCCACTCCCGCCGAGCGTCCTCCGCGACGAGCTCGTGCAGCTCGTCGCCGGCCGCCTCGGGCTCACCGACAGCCTCCTTGCCTCCGCGCTCGCGGGCGCACCCCGAACCGGGGGCCGGCGCGACAGCGCGAGTCGGTCACCGGGTCCCCGCGGATCCGCGGGGTGGCCCGGCGCCCGGCCGGACTCCACCGCGCTGGCGCGAAGCTCTGCACCGGCGAACGGCGCTCGGGCCGCGCTGGACCGGCGCGAGCAGTCCGAGCGGGCGTTCCTCGCGTTGTGTCTGGCGCTGCCGGAGGAGGGGGAGGAGCGGCTGGCGGCGGCGGACCTCGACGAGCTCTTCTCGGCGCCGGCGACCCGCCGCGCCGCCGACTACCTCCGCGGCCGCCTGCGCTCACCGGCCGGCGAGCTCCCGGCCGGTGACGAGCCGCTCGCCCGCCTCGTCGCCGAGCTCGTCATCCGCGCCGGCCAGCTCGAGGCCACCCCGCCCAAGCTCGAGCTCGAGGCCCTCCAGCTCGACCTCCACAACCTCGACCGCCGCATCGCCGCCGCCCGAAGCGACGGCCGGGAGACCCTCCCACTCGCCACCGAGCGCCAGCTCGTCCTCGACAAGATCCGACACCGCCTGAGCTGACGGTCACGGCCGCTACACTCCGGCCGACCGTGGCCGATCAATGCGGAGACGGCTGTTTCGGTCGGGGGTAGCTCAATGGCAGAGCATTCGGCTGTTAACCGAAGGGTTGTGGGTTCGAGTCCCACCCCCCGAGTACGAGGTCCGCTTTCCCGCTACTAGCGAGGAAGGGTCACGTCCCTAGGAGACCGCTGAAGAAATCGGTCGCCGGAGGGCGGCGATGCGGGTAGGCGGCGGCGCGTGTCCGCCCGGCCGGTGTTCCGGCTGCCGCGTGCTCGGGCGCCGTCAGGCGGTCTGGGTGATCAGGCGGCGGCCGAGGGGGTTGAGATTGACCAGTGCGGCGGTCCAGGCGCCTTGCAGGCAGCTCTTGCTGGTGCCGATGTAGCGGCTCTTGCGGGCTCTGTAGCGGTGGGTGCTCGCAGGTCCTCAGATCGGCTTCTGTGGCCTCGGTTCCGGCGCGAGTTGCCGGATCGGCCGGATTCGGTGCCGGGGACCAGCGTCGCGGGGCGACGTGGTCTGGCGGTCGGGTGTCAGCGGGCGCTAGGCTGCCGTGTGGGCGTGGTCGACCCCCGAGCGAAGCGCAGGATCTGGGGCTGAGTCCTGCCGCGCAGCTTGCCCCGTTGAGGGGCTTGAGAGTCGCGCCCCATTGGCGGCGGCCACGCCCTCCTTGGCTCTGCTGGGTGCCTAGGCCTGCCAGTCGGCGACGAGCTGACGGCAGGCGTGCTCGGCCTGTTCGGCGAGCTCGCGCTCGTGGCGGCGCACCTCTCGCAGCGAGTAGGCGGCGGCCCTGCCCTTCTGGCCGCGGCGGCCGAGAAGCGGCGGAAGTCGCCGACGGCGGCGACGATCGACAGCGCGATCGTCGCGTCAACGCCCGGGATCGTCATCAGCCGGCGCGCGAGCGCGACGCGCGCCAGCGCGGCGTCGATGATCCGCAGCTCCTGGCCGTGGAAGTCCAGCTGGCGCAACAGCGCCGCGACCGCCCCCGCCTCGTCTGGCGGCAGCGGCTGCTCTGCCAGCCACGCGCGGCCCTTGTGACCGAACAGATCGGCGGCCGGCAGCGCGGCACCAGGTTGCGATGCAGGATCGCCTGCACCTGGTTCTTCAGGCGGGTGCGCTGGCGCACGATATGCGCGCGCCGCGAGACCTGCCGGCGCAACGCGGCCGTCTCCTCGTCGGCCACCCACACGCCCGGCAGGTAGTCGGCCGGCAGCAACTGCGCGAGCACCTCAGCGACGACCTTGTCGGTCTTGACCTTCGCCTCGGCGATCGCGCGCGTAGCGGCGCGTGCTCACGCCGGCCAGCATCCGCTCGAGCATCACGTCGGTGAGCCGGTCGCGCGCGGCGAAGTGCGCGTACGTGCCCAGCTCGACCTCGTGCTCGCCGTCCGCGGTGCGCGCACGCGGGCGCTCGACCGGCACACGCCGCCCGCCGAGCGTGACCTCGCCGCGATCGTGCCCGTGACGCACCGCGCAGCGCGCCGGATCATGCCTGCCCTTCGGGCCGACAACCTCGTCGACCTCGGCTTCCATCAGCTCGTGCAGGACACCGAGCCCGACACCCACGCTCAGCGCGAGCGGCCCTTCCTTCGCGGCGCAGGCGAGCTCGCCGAGCGCCTCATGCACCGAGGCGGGCAGCTCCTCGACGCGCTCCTGGCCGGCCGCGACCGACCCAGCCGATACGGTCCTCATGGCGGTTGGTCCTCCTGTCCTCGGACTTCCGATTCGCACTAGCCACGGTCCCAACAGGACCGGACGAGGCGGGAGGACCGCCGCCTTCAAGTTCTACGAGCTACGGGACAACCTCAGGAGAACCAGCATCGCCGCCAATAGGCGGAAGCAAAAGCGAGTTGATCCGGCCCATGCGGACCGTGGATCGTCGATCTCGGATCAAGCTTGACTCGGTCGGCGCGTACGCGAGAGGCTTGCTCAGGACCAGCATGCCGTCCGCGAAGGAGGGGCACGTGGAGTTCTCACAGGTGCGACGAGTACTGATCGTTGCCAATCGCACGGCGGCGACGCCCACGCTGCTGGACCGGATCAAGGAGCTTGCACGTGAGCGACCGAGTACGTTCGCGCTCCTGATCCCGGACGCGGCCAGTGTCGAGCACACGGACTGGACGCTCGAGCTCGCGCTGCCGCTGCTCGAGCGGGCGGCTCGCGGACCGGTCGAGGGGCTCGCGGGGGAGGGGGCAGAGCCGTTTGAGGCGATCCGGCGCGCGGTTGGACAGGGGTCCTACGACCAGATCGTGATTTCGACGCTGCCCAAGCGCGTGTCTCAGTGGCTGCGCCGCGACCTGCCGCGCCGCGTGCAGGACCTCGGTGTGCCCGTCGAGGTCATTACCCCAGGACGCGAGGACCGGCAACCGGTGGGCGGCGTCGCCGGGAACATTTCAATCCCTTAGGCGTTCGCGGACGACTACGGCGAGAACCCGCTTATCGCAGCGCGTCACCAGTCGGAGCCGCCTTGCGGCTCTGACGGCAGCAACGGCACCGCCGCTGATCGTCGGGAGCAGCAGCGCGTTGGCCGCCTGGCCGCTTGCGTCGCGGGTCGGGAGGTGAGGGCGTCTTCACGCCATCAACAGCGCGCGAGCGCGAGGGAGCAGCCAGATGGAATCCGAGCAAATCACCCGCGTCCTCATCGTCGCGAACCGGACGGCGTCGACGCCCCGTCTGATCGGCTGAGGACGCCTCCTTCGTTGCGGTCGGGAAGGTGGCGGGCCGTGGTGAGCTGTTGCCGACGCGCGGATAGGGCGGTCAGCGCTCAAAGTCTCATTGCGGACGACCTCCGAGCGCGCGGATCGATCTCGCGCCGACACCTGCTTCGCCCTGGCCGGAGCAGGGGCCAGGGGACGCGAGTCCAGCGCGCTTGGTGCTCGTCCCGGTGGCGGCGCGCCCGTGAGGCTGGGAAGCTGACCACCGAGTAGAACGACCGTGCTTCCAGCGCCGGAGCGAAGCGTGCTGATCACCACCGATTATCTGGTCGTCGGAACGGGCGCCAGCGGCCTCGCGTTCGTCGACGCGCTGGTCGCTGAGGCCGATGTCGAGGTGACGCTGATCGACCGCCGGCGCGCCCCGGGCGGGCACTGGCTCCACGCGTACCCATTCGTCCGTCTGCACAGCCCTTCGGCGTACTACGGCGTGAACTCGCTGCCGCTCGGTGAGGACCAGATCGACCAGGTCGGCGAGAACGCGGGCTACTACGAACGGGCGACGGGCGAGGAGGTCTGCGACTACTTCGCCCTGGCGGCCTCGCGGCTCACACGGACCGGGCAGGTTCGCATCCTCACCGAGCACGAGCACATGGGGCAAGGGGCTGACGGCGAGCAGGTGCGAGACCTGCGCACCGGCGCGCTCCACGATGTCGCCGTACGTCGCAAGGTGGTCGACGCCCGCTACCTCGAGGCGTCTGTGCCGGCCACCCACACCCCATCGTTCGATGTCGCATCGGGCGCTCGCGTCGTGCCCATCAACGATCTGCCGACCGCCGCGCGATCGGCCTCCGCATACACCGTGCTCGGGTCAGGCAAGACGGCAGTCGATGCGTGCACCTGGCTGTTGGACAACGACGTCGAGCCGGAGCGAATCCGCTGGGTCCGGCCCCGGGACGCCTGGTTTCACCACCGCGCCGACTTCCAGCCGCTGGAACAGGTCGGTGCCATCATGGACGGCCTCGCCCTCGATGCCGAGGCCGGCGCCGAGGCACAGGACGTCGACGACCTGTTCGAGCGGCTCGAGGCTTCGGGGCGGCTGGTCCGCATCGACCAGGCGCGGCCCGCGAAGATGTACCGCGGCACGATGCTCAGCGGCCGCGAGCTCGACGCCCTGCGGCAGATCGAGGACGTCATCAGGCTCGGGCACGTCCGGCGGATCGAGCGCGACCGGATCGTCCTCGAGCGGGGAGAGGCTCGGACCGGCCCTGAGGTCCTGCACGTCGACTGCACGGCGCTCGGCCTGCGCAACGCACCTGCCACGCCGATCTTCCAGCCCGGCCGGATCGTACTCCAGCAGGTGCGGCACAACACGCCGCCGTTCAACGCAGCGCTTGTGGGCTTCGTCGAGGCCGTCCGGGACGACGACACCCAGAAGAACCAGCTCTGCCCACCCAACCCCTACGCCAGCAGCATCCACGACTGGCCGCGGATGATGAGCCGCACGTGGAGGACGGAGCGACGGTGGTTGAGCGAGCCCGACGTCGCCGCCTGGCTAGCCGAGAGCCGGCTCAACTTGCTCCGCGCGCTGCCCGACCACCTGGCCGAGCCGCCGGTGCAGTTGGCGGTGCAACGATTTCTGACCCACGTCGGCGCTGCGATCGAGCGGCTCCAGCAGATCGATGGTTCGGGCAGCTCCGGCGCGGCCGGGGCTGTGCAGGCGTGACGGATGGACGCGACCGTGGTCGGTCACGGCCTGCGGCTCGCTCACGAGGGGCGCGACCCGCATTCTTCTTGGTCGAACCGTGCGTGAAGCGCGTTGGTCGGAGTGGACGGGTACCTACGCCCGGATCGCCACTGGCGTCTGCAGTCCGAGCGGCTGCTCGGCGAACGCCTTCTCGGTATCCACCTCCCAGCAGGTGTTCACGCTGGAGTCCTCGAGCGTCGAGTCGACGTACTGCTGGATCGCCTCGACGGAGTCGGACTCCCAGAGGCAGGTGGCCACGGAGCCGTCGATGGCCGGATAGAACTGCAGGCCGCGCACGCCGGGGGGCGCGTCCTCGTTCATGATCAGCTTGTTGCCGCGTGCGAATGCCGTCGGCGGGTCCTGGAACTGATGAAGCACTGCCACGTACATGGCGGCCTCCTCTCGGTGAGATCGGGAACGTCAACGACGCTACGCCGGACGCAATTCCGCGCGCATCGGCGGGATTGACCAACTTCGCGGCGACCGCGGCGTGGTCATTTCGCGCCATCGCGGCGCAGTCAGACGAGGTCGCGCTCGAACGCGAATGCGCTCGCCTCGGTTCGTGAGGAGACGCGCAGCTTGGCGAAGATGTTCTGGATGTGGCGCGCGACCGTGCGCTCGCTGATCACCAGCGCCGATGCGACCTGGCGGTTGGTCTTGCCGGCGGCGACCAGCCTGAGCACCTCGAGCTCGCGCGCTGTCAGCCCGTGAGCGCTGGGGAGCCCGGAGCTTGGCATCAGCGCCTCGACGCGGGCGAGGGCAGGCACGGCGCCGAGCTGCGCCAACACGCCGCGGGCGGCCTCGAGCTCCATCGCGGCCGTGTCCTCGTCGCCGAGCGAGCGGCATGCCAGCCCGACCAGCACGCGGCAGCGCGCGGCCTCATACGGCGCTGTCAGCTCCTGCCACATCTTCGCGCTGCGGCGCGCCGCCGCCAGGCCGGCCTGGGGGTCGCCGTCGGCCAGCGCCACGATTGCGCGCGCGTAGGCGGACATCGCCTGCAACGCGTCGCTGCCCTGCCGCTGCGCGATCTCCTCGAGCTGGCGACACGCGCTGCGGGCAGTCTCGACGTCCTCGGCGTCCAGCATGATCTCGACATAGGCGGACAGCAGCGCAGCACGCTTCAGCGGCGAGGTGGTTTCGCCCACCGCGCGCCGGATCCCGGCCGCCGCGGCATCGCGATTGCCTTGCGCCATTCGCAGCAGCGCGAGTCCCGGCTGTGGCTCAGACCCGTACCTGGTCGCCTCGCGGTACGCGGCCTCAGCCGCGTCGGGCTCGCCTCGCAGCCGATGGATCTCGCCCTGCCGATAGAGGGCGGCGCCGCACGCGATCTGATTCAGGACGCCCTCCGTGAAGCGTTCGGCGGCGCGTCCCGCCTCCTGGAGCGCCTCGTCCCACGCGCCCTGCAGCTGCATGATCTCGGCCCGATGGACCAGGCACAGGCCGTTGTGAGCGACCATCTCCGGCTGGCTCTCGCACCACCGCGTCAACGCGTCGGTCCACTCGCGAGCGCGGCGGATTTCGTACGCGTTCCGGCAGAAGGCGATCGTGTTGCAGTAGACGATGCCCGTGACGACCGGCGACAGCTGCCCGCCAGTCGCGACCACCAAGGCCTCGTCGATCAGCCGCAGTCCGTCCTCGACGCGCCCCTGCGCGAGCAGCGCGCGGCCCTGGTCGTCCCGGGCCAGCCAGACCAGATCCGCGTCACCGAAGCGCTCGCCGATCGCGGCCGCCTCGGCCGCCGTAGCGCAGCCGGCCTCCCAGTCACCGCGCGCCATCTGCTCGAGCCACGCAGGTACCAGCAGCCAGCCCCGTTCCACCGAGTCGCGCCCGTCTTGCTCGAGCAGCCGTTGCGCGCGCGCGAACCATCCGCCCGCGCGACCCGTCTCGCCGCGAAACAGCATGTTGTGCCCGATCCAGAATGCGCAGTGAACGGCGCGCAACGCCTCGCCGATATTCAGGTACGCCAGATGTGCCCGCTCCAAGCCGCTCACGTAGTCGTCATCGCGGCCGAGCATGTACGCCGATCGGGCGAAGAGCTCTAGATCTTCGGCGTCCAGGCCCACCGCTTCGTCGGCGGCCGTCAGCGCCGTGTACGCCTCCAGCCACGCCCGCATGGCGTAGGACTCGCGGCCCCGTTCGAGCTCCGCGACAGCACGATCCACGGCTCCATTATCGTCGCCCACATCCGCGGCGGCTACGGCTTCGGGTCCAGCGCGATCGTCGTGCCCGCGTAGCGCTACATGCCCGGCGGGATGGCGGGAGCACGGCCCGCCGCCCAGCATTGGGTGGCCCCGCGGCAGCGGCGATAGCGGTCGAGGGCCGCGCTGAGCTGTGACTGGGCCTCGGGACTCAGGGTCGCGGCGCGGTTGACGAGCTCGGCGGGGTCGCTCCGGCGGTCGTAGAACTCGCGGTCGCCGTTCTCGTACTCGACGTACGTGATGTTCGGGGTGCGCAGGGCGTCGTAGGAGTTCGGCATCCCCATCGCCCAGCCCTGGATGTCGGGGTCGCCGGGCACGAGCCGCGGGTGGGCGTGCTCGACGAGCAGGGCACGGCGCCAGCGCTTCGGCTGCCGCCCCTGGATCACGCCAACGAGCGACCGGCCGTTGCGGCGGCCGTTCGCGCGCCGCCGGCCCGCCCAGTCCTCGAACGTCGGCGCCAGGTCGACCGTCCCCGCCAGCGCGGACGTGTGCGAGCTCGCCGGCACGTCCGGCCCGACGACCACCAGCGGCACGCGGAGGTCGTGGTCGAACGCCGTCCGCTTGCCGAACGTCAGCCGGTGCTGACCGAGGTGGTAGCCGTTGTCGGACCCGAACACGATGTACGTGTTGTCGAGCAGCTTCTCCCGCCGCAGCTTGGCGCGCACCTGTCCGATCAGCTCGTCGAGCGCCTGCACGGAGCGGGCCCGCTGCCGGCTGTTGCGCAGCGTGCGCAGGTACTGCTCCGGCGTCAGCGGCGGACGCGCTCCCAGCCACGTCGGCGGGTTCTGCGTCAGCGCGTTGAAGCCCGGTCCGAGCGGCAGCGGCATGTCACGGAACCGCCACCGGTGGCGCGGGGCGGCGCGGGCCGGCCGGTGCGGCGCGAAGCTCGAGACCTTGATGAAGAACGGGCGCTTGCCGCGGTGGATGAACTTCACCGCCCGCCGGGCGAGGACATCGGTCAGGTACGCGCGACGGTGGTGGCCGAAGCGCACTAGCTTCCCCTTGTCGGACATCGTGTAGCCGAAGCCCGAGTAGCCCTGGTTGGTCACGAACCACTCGTTCCAGCCGGGCTCCACGCCGTGCCGGGAGGGGATGTACCCGTTGAGGTACTTGCCGACCAGCGCGGTCCGGTAGCCGAGCTGCTGCAGCGAGATGCCGACGCTGCGCATCCGCGCGCCCCGGTTCCGGAACGCGGAGTAGCCGCCCTCGGGCGGCGAGTTGGTGAGCACGTGGGTGTTGTGCGGGAACTGCCCGCTGAGGATCGTCGCCCGCGAGCTGCAGCACAGCGAGTCCGCGACCACGAACTGGTCGAACGTCATGCCGTCGCGCTGCATCTTTCGGACCTCGGGCATCACCGGGATGAGGTCCCACGACAGGTCGTCCGCCAACACGTAGACGATGTTCGGCGGACGCTCCACCGCCGCGGCCGCCGGCTGGGCAGCCGCGAGCAACGCGGCCCACGCCACGCAGACGAGAACGAATCGCGTGCCGCCGGAGCCGAGCACAGACGAACACATCTGAGCACATCGACCGGCAGAACGCGGAACCGGCTCAGCGCGGCGGCTGCTAGGTTGCGCCGCCGTGAGCCCAGAGATCATGCGCCGGTACCACAACATCATCCGGCGGACCGGTGTCAGGCCCCAGCGCGCGCTCGAGGTGGGCGGTGTGATGGGGAAGGGGTCGCTCCTGCGCTTCCCGGAGCTGGCCGGCGCCCAGCGCTTCTGCCTCAACCTCGCCGAGATGCCGAGCGCCGACGGCATCACGTCGATCACCGGCAACGCGAACAAGATGGACATGTTCCAGGACGAGTCGTTCGACCTCATCCTGTGCTCCTCGACGCTCGAGCACGACAAGCACTTCTGGCTGTCGGTGGCCGAGATGAAGCGCGTCCTGCGGCCCGGCGGCATGCTCGTGATCGGCGTCCCCGGCTACACGAAGCGCGACGACGATCATGGCCGCTCGACCGTCACGTACAAGGTCCACTTCAAGTTCGACTACTACCGCTTCAGCGAGCAGGCGGTTCGCGAGGTGTTCTTCGACGGCATGGAGAACGTGAAGGTGTCCGCCGTGCTCACGCCGCCGCGCCTGCTCGCCCACGGCCGCAAGCCCGGCGGCCGCGATGCGCGCACGACCGCCGCCGAGGCGGTCCGGGGCCTACGCCGCGCGCTGCCCAGCCGCGCGTAGCTCGACGACGTCCGCCTCGATGTCGCTCGCGCCGAGCGCGCGCGCCACGGACACGCGGTGGTGGCCGTCGCGCACGAAGTGGCGGCCGGAGAATCGGTAGACGGAGATCGGCGGGAACGGGTTCCCGCCGCGGGCGCTGAGCCACAGCTGCATCCAGCGCTCCCGGCTCCAGGCCGGCGGGCGGAAGGCGGCGTCGAAGCTCTCGGCCTTGTGGCGATCGGTCGTCCCGGCGATCGAGTCGAGAGCGATCGTCTGCACGCCGAGCCGGTGGCGCGGCGCCGTGGCCGCCCACCCCGCGTCGTCGGGCAGGTAGGCGAGCGTGCCGGAGCGACCGCGGGTCAGCCGCCGGTAGGCCCGCTCGGCCTCGATCCGGCTCACGCCCGCGAAGCCCAGCGCGCGGTCGATGCCGAGCAGAGCGGCGATGAAGCCGAGAAGGAAGCCGCCGAGACCTCCGAGCGCCAGCGCCGCGCCGCCCAGCGCGGCGGGGAGGATGAAGGGGAAGAGGGCGGCGCGGCGCATCACTAGGTTCTTCGCTCGAGCGCGCCGCGGTGTGACCACGCCTCGAGCGCCGCGGCGGCGGTCGCCCCGCTGTCGTGCGCCGCCATCCAGCGCGAGACCGCCGCCGCGCGCTCCCGCAGCGCGCGTTGCGCCAGCGCCCGCTGCACGGCCAACCGCACGCCACGCGGCGTCGCGAAGCGTCGCGGCAGGCGCACGCCGAGCCCGGCCCAGTCCACGCGGGCGGCGTTCTCCGCCATGTCGCCGCCGGCCGGCGACACGACGACCGGACAGCCGCACGACAGGGCGCGCACCAGCGTCCCGTGGCCGCCGTGGGTGACCACGAGGTCGCAGGCCGGCATCGTGCCCGAGTAGGAGAGCCAGGGCACGAGGGCCGCGTTGCCCGGGACGCGCAGTGGCGGCGACGGCTGCCGCCCATTCCACGTCGCGATCACCCGCACCGGCTCGCCGGCCAGCCCGTCGAGCGCCGCGCGCAGCAGCCGGTGCTCCGGGTCCTGGGCGGTCGAGGGGGCCACGAGCACGACCGGGCCGTCGCCGGGCGGCGGCGCGACCCGCTCGGCCGGCGGCTCCCACAGCAGCGGCCCGACGATGCGCAGCCACGGCGGCCAATCGCGCGGGTACTCGAGCTGCGGGAGCGTGGCGACGAGCGCCAGCGAGCGCGAGACGCCGGTGTGCACCCACGGCAGCGGGGCAAGCCCGAGCCGCGCGCGGCAGGTGTTGTACTCGCGCCGGCCCTGCTCGAGCCCGCGCGCCATGAGCCCGTCGGTGGCCCGCCACAGCGCCCGGCCGGCGGCCGTGCGCGGCCGCCGAGCGCCTATCGAGTACGGCGGGAAGCCGGGCGGCAGGTGTGGGTGCAGGTGGGGGACGAGCGTCGCGACCGGAACGCCCTCGAGCTCGGCGGCGAGCGCCGGCGCCGGCGTGAGGATGTCCGAGACCGCGATGTCCGGAGCCGCTTCCCGCACTGCCGGCTGCGTCTCCCGCGCGGCGCGGACTGCCGCCTCGTAGGGGTTGAGCGGCCGCTCGCGCGTGGGGAACACCTGATACTCGGGCGCGGCCGCGAACGCCATCCCCGCCGCCGTGGCCGGCTCCGCCCAGCGCCGCCAGGTCTGCAGCGTGACCTCGTGCCCGCGGGCGACCAGCGCCTGGCCGAGGGCCAGCATCGGGAATGCGTGCCCGGGGTCCCCGAAGGCGCCGAGGAAGATCTTCAAGCCGCGAGCTCGGCGACGTGCCGGAGCTGCTGCAGGCGATCCTCGAGGTTCCACGCCATCGGGGAGACCATGAGCGTGCCGACGCCGGCGTCCCGGAACACCGCGAGCCGGTCGCGCATGCGGTCCGGCGGCCCGCACAGGGAGACGGTGTCGATCAGCTCCTCGGGCAGCGCCGCCGCCGCCTCGTCGCGCTTGCCCTCGAGGTAGAGGTCCTGGACACGCTGGGCGGCGTCCTCGAACCCGTAGCGGCGCACGAGCGCGTTGTAAAAGTTCTTGCCCCGTGACCCCATGCCGCCCACGTACAGCGCCACGTACGGCCGCATGGCGTCCCGCGCACTGCCGACATCGTCCGAGACCATCACGTTCACCGTCGGCGCGATCTCGAAGTCGCCGAACCCCTTGCCGTTCCCGGCGCGGGCGAAGCCCTCCTCGAGCAGCGGCCGGAACTCCGCCACGTGCTCGGGCGAGAACAGCGTGGGGATCCAGCCGTCGGCGATCTCGGCCGCCAGCGTCGTGTTCTTCGGCCCGATCGCGGCCAAGAACACCGGGATCTGCTCCTGCACGGGCGCGATCGTGAGCCTCAGCGCGCGGCCGGGGCCGTCCGGCAGCGGGAGCTCGAGCGTCTCGCCCTTGTACTCCACCCGCTGGCGCGAGAGCGCCATCCGCACGACCTCGACGTACTCGCGCGTGCGCTGGAGCTGGCGGCCGAACCGCTGCCCGTGCCAGCCCTCAGCGACCTGCGGCCCGGACGACCCGATGCCGAGGATCATCCGGCCGCCGGAGAGCTGGTCGAGCGTGGCCGCCGTCATCGCCGTCATCGCCGCCGAGCGCCCCGGCATCTGGAAGATCGCCGAGCCGAGCCGAATCCTCGTGGTGGCCTGGGCGAGCCAGCCGAGGATGGTGGCGGCGTCCGACCCGTAGGCCTCCGCGCTCCACACCGAGTCGTAGCCCAGCCGCTCCGCCTCCTGCACGAGCCGCAGCTGCTCGTCCGCGCTCAGGCCGAGCCCCCAGTATCCGATGTGCAGACCGAGCTTCACGCGCGGCGCGACGCTATCATCCGGTCGCGCCGATCCGATCCACCAGGCGCAGCAGGTGGAGCGGGGAGAACGGCTTCGTGAGGAAGAGGTCCGCGCCCGCCGCGAGCGCACCGCTCTCGGCCTGCGGGCCCGACGCGCCGGTCAGCATCACGATCGTCGCGCCGGCCGTGGCGGGGTCCGAGCGCAGGCGCCGGCACGCCTCGATCCCGTCCAGCCGCGGCATCTCGACGTCGAGGAACACGATCTCCGGCCGCGAGTCGACGGCCTGCTCGACCGCGTCCACGCCGTTGGCGGCCTCCTCGAGCCGGTAGCCCGACACGTCCTCCAGCGTCGTGGCGATCAGCCGGCGGATCGCGGCGTCGTCGTCGACGATGAGGATCGTGCGCGTCATGACACGGTGTCCCGGATCTCCGTCAGCCGGTCGTCGGGGAGCGTGTCGAAGGCGGCGACCACCTCGGGGTCGAACTGCGAGCCCGAGTTGTCCCGGATCTCCTCTCGCGCGCGTGAGAAGCGGGTGGCGCGGCGGTACGGCCGGTCGGTGGTGAGCGCGTCGAGCGCGTCGGCGACCGCGAAGACGCGGGCGGCGAGCGGGATCGCGTCGCCGGCCAGGCGGTCCGGGTAGCCGTCGCCGTCCCAACGCTCGTGGTGGTGGCGGACGACGAGCTTGCCGTCGCCGAGGAAGTCGACGTCGCGCAGGATCTCCGAGCCGATCACCGGATGCTGGGCGACGAGCGAGAACTCCTCCTCGCTCAGCGGTTCGGGCTTGAAGAGGATCGCGTCCGGGACGGCCAGCTTGCCCACGTCGTGAAGCAGGAACCCGAACTCGAGGCCCGGCGCGGTGATCGTGTCCAGCCCGATCGCCTCGGCCAGCGCGATCCCGTAGGCGGTCACGCGCTCGGCGTGCTTGCCCGTGTAGGCGTCGCGCGCCTCGACCGCGTTCGACAGCGCCCGCACCGTGGCCTTGTACGACCGCCGCAGCTCCTGGGCACGGCTGCGCTCCTGCTTGAACACCTCGCGCAGGTCGGCGGCGTACCGCTCGAGCTGCTGCTGGCGGGCATGCGCCTCCCGCTCCGTCCGATCGAGGCGCTCCTGCAGCAGGGTGTCGGCTTCGTCCATGTAGTCACCCGTCCCGCGATGTCCACCGTACTGAGGGCGAGAACGCTCGTGCGCCGCAGGACTTGCGCAAAGTTCTCACACGCCCTCGCCCGCCCGCTGGAAGACGATCTCGGGCACGATGCAGGCGGGGGAGAGGCGCAGCAGGAACCGCACCGCGTGGGCCACGTCCTCGGTGCGGATCATCTCGTCGGCCCCGACCTGCTGCTTGATGAAGTCGCTCATCGGCGTGTCCACGAACCCGGGGCAGAGCGCGACCGACTTCACGCCATCGGAGTTGAGCTCCTTGTTCATCGCCTGCGTGTAGCCGATCACGGCGGCCTTGGTGGCCGAGTAGACCGACAGCCACGGCTGGCCGGACTTGCCGGCGATCGAGGCGAGGTTCACGACCAGCGCGTTGCGGTGCTCCGCCCCCGCGGCCCGCAGCAGGTCGACCGTCTCGCGGTAGAAGAGGATGATCGCCCGCAGATTGAGGTCGAGTTGCATGTCGACGCGCTTCGTCTGGTGCTCCCCGGCGGCAGCGCCGAAGCCGACGCCCGCGCTGTTGACGAGCATGTCGAGACGGCCGAAGCGGTCCCGGTGGGCGGCCACGACACGCTGGACGTCCTCCTCGGCCCTGAGGTTCGCCGCGACCTCCTCGACTTCGTGCCCGGCGGCGCGGAGCTCCTCCACGGCGGCCGCGAGCTTCTCAGGCCGGCGGGCCGCCACGGTCAGGCCGTAGCCCTCCTCGCCCAGTGCGTGCGCGATGGCGAGGCCGATGCCACTCGAGGCTCCGGTGACGAGGGCGGCGCGATCTGGCATGAAGTCAACGTCCTTTCAGCGGCTGATCCGCTATCCAATCAGGGATGCGGACCCCATTCACGATCATCGCCATCCTGATCGTGGCCCTCCTCGGCCTGTGGGCGCTCACCAGCGAGGAGGAGGGCGCCGCGACCGCACCCGCCGCCGCCCCGGTCGACGTGATCGCCCACCGGGTCGAGGGTCTGCGGTCGCTGCGCTTCACGCGGCTCCCCACGCCGGTGACCGTGACCCCGCAGCAGGCCGTCCAGGAAGGGCTCGCCGACTTCGATCGCCAGTACCCGCCCGAGCGCCGCCGGGCCGACGAGGAGATCTACCGGCGGCTGGGTCTGCTCGAGCCGGGCGACGACCTGCGCGAGGTGAGCCGCTCGCTGTTCGGCGAGGGCGTGGCGGGCTACTACGACCCGCGGGACGGCCGCCTGCGGGTGGTGGAGGGCTCCGGCACGGGTACGCGCGTGCTGGAGGAGATGGTGCTCGCCCACGAGCTCACGCACGCCCTTGAGGACCAGCGATTCGGCCTGCCGACCGAGACCGCGGCGACCGACGACCGCGAGCTCGCACGCGCGGCGCTCCACGAGGGCAGTGCGACGTCGCTCATGTACTCCTACGTGGAGGAGCACTTCACCGCCGAGGAGGCGCTGGGCGGCCTGTTGGGGTCCGCGTTCCAGGGCACCGGCGACCTGCCGCCGTTCCTGCAGGCCCAGCTGCTGTTCGCGTACGTGGGCGGCGAGCGCTTCGTCGCCGACCTGAGGCGGCGGGGTGGCGGAAGCTGGGCGCTCGTCGACACCGCGTTCCGCCTGCGGCCGCCGTCGTCGACCGAGCAGGTGCTGCACCCGCGCGCGTACATCTCCGCCGACGCGCCGCAGCGCGTTCGCCTGCGGACCGGCGCCGTGCTGGGGCCGGGGTGGTCGCGGGCGCGCGCCGGCACGTGGGGCGAGCTGCAGACGCGCGGGCTGGTGGGGTCGCGTGACGCCGCGACGGGCTGGGGCGGCGACCGGTATGAGCTGTGGCGCTCAGGTTCCGAGTCGGCGCTGATCATGCGCTGGCGCTGGGACACCGCGCGCGACGAGGCGCAGTTCGCGTGGCGGCTGCGCGAGTGGGCGAGGAAGCTGGACGGTGCCGTGGTCGCCCGCCGCGGCGGGTCGGTCACGCTCGCGCTCGCGCCCGGTGCCGGGCTGGCAGGGCGGCTGGCGGGCGCGTGAGAGCCGGCTCGACCGCCGTGAGCTGGCGCTCCTGGGCGGCGGGCATCTGTGCGTCGACCTCTGCCAGGGCGCCGTCCCGGCGCTGCTGCCGTTCCTGGCCGCGGAGCGGGCTACTCCTACGCCGCGCTGGGCGCCCTGGTGCTCTTTCGCTCGGCGTGATCGGCGGCTCTGCAGGCCTGGAGGCCGTGCTGTGGACGATCGCCGCGCTCCCCGTCCCGGCCGCGCTCCCGGCGGTGACGCTGCGACCGTGCCGCCCGTGGTGGCTCGCGCCTGATTGAGTACCGGTGGCAGATGGCTGAGCAGCGACGCGCGCCGCGTATGAAGGTCGAGATGCCGTGCAAGCTGCGGCGCCGCACCGGCTCGCCGATCTCCGGCCACACGGTCGACCTCGGCCCGGGCGGCATGTGCGTGTGCACCTCCCGCCCGCTGGCCACGGACGAGGTTCTCACGTTCGAGCTGCTCCCCCGGATCGCCGGCCGCGGCCGCGTGTTGCGCCAGTCGGGCCACGACTCCTACGCGGTCCGCTTCGAGGCGCTTGACGAGCCGGCGGCCGAAGAGCTGCGCCGGCTCGTCGCCGGTTAGATATCCCCGCCGAGCTGATCGCCGAGGGGGGCGAGCAGGTTCTTCTTGCCCTCGAAGGCGAACATCAGCAGGTCGGTCATGCGGAACGTCGTATTGTTCGGACCGAGGTTCGGGCGCCACGCCGGGTCGCGAACGATCGACGATGTGCTGCCCTCCATCGCGCGGTGGAACGTCTCGGCGACGATCCGCGCACCGACGCCGTCGAGCTTGCCGTTGTTGAGCTCGGCCTCGCGCAGGATGTAGAACCACAGCGGTGTGTTGGTGAACAGCCCGTCGCGCTGCCCGGGCGTCAGGTTGTTGAGGTCGGCACCGTTCTTGCCGTCCCGCAGTTGCGCCTTCGTGAGCTTGGTCACCGTGACGCCCTTGCTCTTGAGGAACGTGACCATCTGCTGGCCGGTCGCGAGCCGCACCATCCGTGCCCGCCGCAGGTTTCGGAACGCGAGGTCGTCGTGGATGCCGCCTGTCGGGTCGCCGGTCGCGCTCTGGCGCAGGAAGTGCAGGGTGGGGGCGAGCCGGGTGTCGATCCGCATCGCCTTGTTCACGGAGCCGGGCGGCGCGAGGTCGTTGCGGTTCTGCTCCTTCTTGAAGTCGTACAGCCGCCGCCAGTCGGCGATCCAGTTGCTGGGCAGCCGGACGCCGCCGAAGAAGTCGCCGCTCAGGCCTGAGAAGGTGAACAGGAAGTCGAGCGTGCCGTTGCCGCTCGGGAACGCGGCGTTCCAGTCGTAGACCTCGCGGACCATCGAGTGCCCGAGGCGGAAGGCGGCGATCGAGAACTCGATCGGCATCGTCGGGATCGACATCGCGTCCGCACCGACCTCGAACGCCTTCCGGCCCTGGTTGAAGACGTTGCTGACCACGCCGGGCGCGGCGATCCGCGGCAGGTAGTCGTGGCGCAGCATCCACTGGTAGTGGCGGGTCACGATGTCGCGCGCCGTGGCGAACTTCTGCGTGGCCGGCATCGCGTTCGGCAGGCTGTCGACGACCCGGTTGTGAAAGCGGATCATCGCGAGGTGCGTCTGCGCGACCGCGAGGTTCTCGTCGTTGCGCGGGTCCGGGATCAGTGCCTCGCGCTGCTTCTTCTTCGAGCCCGAGCCGCCCACGCGCGGCAGGTCGAACCCGTCGCGTGCCTGCAGCGGCGGCGGGCCGATCTTGTCGGTCTTGCCCATCTTCAGGTGCATGCCGTCGCTGTAGAACTTGGCCGAGTTGGGGTCTCCCGGGCCGGCGCCGTACAGCGAGTCGAGATCCAGGCTCGGGGAGCGCGCCTGCAGCAGCTGCGCGAGCGGCACGTTCTCCCCGAGCGCCACCGACGTCTTGTCGAACGTGAGGTCGTGGTCGACGAACTGTCCGAGATACGTGTAGCCCGCCGGGACGTTCCCGAAGCCGCCGCCGCCCGACGTCATCGCCCGCGCGATCCGGCGATGGTTCGGCTCGCCGAGCTGCTTGCCGGTGCCCTTCGGACCCATGCGAGAGAAGCGGAACGGCGGCACCGCGCTGTCCATGCTCGCCGCCGCGTCGGCCAGCACCGGCACCGGCGCCACCACACGACCCTCGCCCGCCTCGGAAAGGACACCCTCGCCCTGGACCCAATAGGTCTCGAAACCGTGATGCGCCACGCCGCCTCCAAGGTCGCTGTGCGACCGACCCTAGTCTCGGCTTGAACGGAGTGTCAACCACAGCGGATCCCGGCCCGTCGTTGATTTCTGGTGAGGCCGGTGGCCCAGCGGTTAGGCAGAGGACTCATGATCGCTGCGCGTGCCGCGCCATCGCGTGGGGTAGAGGCCGTTGGGGCGGCTCGTTGACCACACGGTGACCCACACTGGGCGGCTGCAGGCCCTGTGCCCGCGGGTGATCCGGTCCGGCAGCAGCGACCGCGGTGGCCCGATCTCAAAGCACGGCCAGCCCGCTTGCTGCGCTGGGCATGTTCGCGGCCGCCCTGAACGCCTGCACGCCTCCGCTCTGCGCCGAGCGCGCCAACACGGCACCAAGGGCGCCTGCCCCGCTACGGGAGGATCCAGTCGCACGCCCCGGCTGTCGCGCTCGAAGTCGTAAACACGAAAGCGTCCTGGGGTCCGCTGGTGGTTTGGCGCAGTCTCGAACGCCAGCGCGCGATCAAGCGGTACGAGCATTCGGGCCCGGCGGGGTGGCGAGCCTGGCGCAAGCTCACGCGCGACTGCACCTTGGGCGAGTGCCGGCAATACGTTGCCTGCGGCTAGGTTGAGTGCGCTCAGTTCCCGGGGACGTTGACCAGAAATGTCATCCCCGGTGCGGTTCGTGGCGGTTCGGGCGCAACGGCGCGCCAGGCCCAAGATCCCGCTCTACACCGCGGATTCTGTGCTGTAGTGAGCAACGCGGGCCGGTAGCTCAGGGGTTAGAGCAGCGGACTCATAATCCGTCGCGCGGTGGTTCGAATCCACCCCGGCCCATTGCCGAGAGCCAAGCCTGCCAGTGCCCTGCGGATGCGTGCAAACGCGGGCGGCTCTTCAGGATGACGCGGACTCCGTTGCCTGCATGTTCTTGGTCACGACCTCCATGGTCCGGCTGAGCTCCCCGGTGGGGCTGAACTCGACGACCTCGGTGCCGGCGTAGAGGATCGGCGTGTGGCCTGGGCCGACGTGGTACGCGTCGCCGGCCTCGAACACCTCCTCGGTGTCACCGGATCGGAACGCGAGCTTGCCCTTGATCACGTAGCCCATGTGCTCGCATTGGCACTCGTCGTGGGGAAGCCCCCTGAACAAGGGGGACAGGTCGGCGTCCTGGGTGTAGGTCTCGAAGCCGACGGTCCAGCCGTCCGTGAAGTGCTCGAAGTGGCCTTCGTAGCCCTCGAGCGTCTCGTGCTCGGAAGCGGTGTCCTTCGATGCCTTCGGCATTGTCGCCCTCCTGTCGGTGGGTTCGGAACGCGGTCGCGGACTACCATGGCCCTTGAAGCGCGGTTCAAGTCAAGGGGCCAGATCAGAGATGGATCGATTCCCGGAGTTGACGATCGGCGAGGTCGCGCGGCGCGCCGGAGTGGCGACGTCCTCGATCCGCTACTACGAGCGGATCGGCCTGCTCCCCAAGCCCGAGCGCGCGGGGGGCCAGCGGCGCTACGACGCGGAGGTGCTCGGCAAGCTGGGGTTCATCGGCGTGGCCCAGAGCGCCGGCTTCAAGCTGCGGGAGATCAAGGAGCTGATCGATGGGGCCGACGGCCTCGGCGCGCCGATGCGCTCGCTCTCCAGCCAGAAGCTCGGCGAAGTCGAGGCCCTGCTCGAGCGGACCAAGGCGATGAAGGGCTGGCTCGAGGTCGCGCAGGAGTGTGGCTGTGCGACGCCTGCCGAGTGCGCCCTGTTCCCAGGACCCGGTGCGGAGCAAGCGGGCGCCGAAATGCTGCGGGTCGTCCAGGTAGCCGGCAAGGACTGTCGCCGGTCACCCGCAGGCTGAATCGCACGGACATCGTGCTTGCATTGCGACCCCTCAGGGCGCGACGATCTCACCGTTGATCGACGAGAGGAGACGGCCGTGGCCGGTGTGGAGACACGCGACTTCGATGCGCCTGACGAGACGCGGACGCCAGACAAGACGCAGGTGGATGTGGTGCGCATCGGCGGGACGACGGCCGCGCGGTTCGCGTTTGAGCCGGGGTGGCGGTGGTCGGAATGCGTCAAGCCCGTCGCCGGCACCGAGAGCTGCCAGGCTCGCCACGTCGGGGTGGCCCACTCCGGCCGGATAGCCGTCAAGCACGAGGACGGAACCGAGGTAGAGATCGGCGCGGGCGACGCATACGTCATCGAGCCCGGCCACGATGCATGGGTCGTCGGCGACGAGCGGTTCGTCGGATTCGAGTTCGAGCAGCGAGCGGCGGAGGAATACGCCAAGGGCTGAACGGTCTCGCGGCCCTTGCTGCGCAGGAAGGAAACCCAGGACGAGCTTGCGGAAGGCGTCTGCGGTCTCGAGTGGCGCGAGGTGGCCCGCTTCGGCGATCACGGCGTGACGTCGTTATGGGGCAGCATCAGCGGCGGGTGTCGCTCATGCCGAGCGAAGGGCCCACCGGGAGGCGGGCCCTTCGCGTCGTCCCCTACGGAGAGTTGTTGCCGCCCGGGTTCTCCACGCTGCCCGCGAAGGAGGTCTCGTCTCCGCCGCGGTTGCCCGCGTTCCACGAGTTGCCCGGATCGCCGTTCGTGCAGTGACCCGTGTTGACCGTCGACTCGCTGCCGTTGCCGTTGCCGCTGTTGCACTTCGACTTCTCCGTCGGCGGCGGGGGCGGGTAGCACGGGTCCCATGCGAGCGCCGCGGGCGCGAGGGCACCAAGCCCGAGCACCGTTCCGACCGTGGCGGCGACGAGTCTACGCCTGACCATCAGCATCCTGCCGTACCTCCTGTTGGTCGCGTGCCGCCGTTCTGTGGCGACACCGTGATGTTCATCCGCTGAAACGCTGCTGCGCGGACGCGGTTCGACCGTCAGTCGGCGACACTGTCCATCCGCTCAGGCCGCAAGCTGGTGCATCGCTCAGCGCCGTGTCGGACCGCTAGGCGGGCCGCCGTCGAGGTCGTCGACCAGCGCGGCGATGCGGGTGGCGATGTCGTCGCGGATCGCGCGGACCTCGCCGGCTGGACGGTCCTTCGGGTCGGGGAGGTCCCAGTCGAGGTACCGCTTGCCCGGAATGTAGGGGCAGGCGTCGCCGCACCCCATGGTGACGACGACGTCGGCGGCCTCGATGAGCTCGGAGGTGAGGCGCTGTGGGTGGCGGTCCGCCAGGTCGATGCCGAGCTCGCGCATGACCTCGACGACCTGCGGGTGGACGCGACCGTCCGGGTCAGCCTCGCTACCGGCCGAGAGGGCGCGATGGCGCCCGCCGGCCGCGCGCTCGAGCAGCGCGGCGCTCATCTGCGAGCGCCCGGCGTTGTGCAGGCAGACGAAGAGGACGGCGGCCATCATGTCCAGGCCGTTCGCCCGGCAGGTGGGGCCGACCCGCCGTGCGCTGACGAGTACGTCGGCGGCGGCGCCTCGATCGCCGGTCCGCAGCAGCCGCCGCTCGAACAGGACAAGGTCAGCTCAGCCATGAGCGCAGCTCCTTCAACGTGTCGGGAAGCAGGAAGTAGTACGCCCACAGGCCGCGCCGCTCGGTGCCGGCGACGCCGGCGCCGACGAGCACCTTGAGGTGCTTCGCGAGCGCCGGCTGGCTCATTTCGAACAGCGGCAGCAGCTCGCACTGGCAGACCGCCTCGGGCGCCGCCGCGCGCAGCGCATCCACGATCAGCACCCGCGTCGGATCGCCGAGCGCCTTGCACACCGCCGCCAGGTCGCGCGCCTCCGCCGCCTCGACCTGAGGCATCGCGAGCGGGGTGCAGCAGCCTGCGGCCTTGCGCTCGCGCGGAGAGAGGACGGGCAGCTCGACGGTCACGGTCTCGACGCCGGACCATACCAAGCCATCTGGTTATCTATTGGCGCGGCCCCCCGCGAACTCGAATACGGTCGCGAAGACATCGACCGGGAACGGGGGAGTCGTGAGCGAAGAGGCTTTCAAGACGACGGTGCGCGGGCGGCGCGTGTTGAACGTGATCCCCTCGTCGCGCCCTGAGCGTGACTGGGCGGCGGAGACGGCGATCGAGGCGGGAACGCTGGATGCGGCCGGGCCGGTGCCGAACACCAAGGACCTACGCGAGTCGTGGTGGGAGATCGGCGACCAGCGGGCCACGGGGTCGTGCGTCGGCTGGGCGTCGGCGGACTCAGTCCTGCGCTGGCACTTCGTAAAGGCGGGCCGGCTCAAGCAGAGCGAGCAGCTCTCCGTGCGCTTCGCGTGGATGGCATCGAAGGAGATCGACTCGTACATCGAGCGGCCGACGACCTTCGTCGAGCTCGCCGGGACGAGCATCAAGTCGTCGCTCGACGTCGCCCGCAAGTACGGCGCCGTGCGCCAGGACGTGCTCAAGTTCTCCGGCGGCGCGCTGTATCCCGGCGACGTCGGCGGGTTCTACACGCTCGCCTCCGAGCTGCGGATCCGCAGCTACTTCAACCTCACGCTGGGCTTCAGCGGCAACAACGTGCGCACCTGGCGGCGCTGGATCGCCGAGGTCGGACCGATCCTCACGCGGCTCAACGTCGACGACAACTGGATGAACGCGAAGAAGACCGCCGGCAAGCTCGAGGTCTACGACGAGGACAGCGCCGACGGCGGCCACGCGGTCGCGCTCGTCGGCTACCGCGCCGGCCAGTTCATCGTGCGCAACAGCTGGGGCACCGCCTGGGGCGACAAGGGCTTCGCCTACGCGTCCGACGCCTACGCGAACGAGGCGTTCACCGAGGCCTACGGCGTCATCCTCTAGGAGACTCCAAGCGGTCCGGGAACGGACGCCGCTGTGCAGCGGCGACCCCATGGTGAGAGGCTCTCCGCGCCAGTGACATAGGCGAGAGGAGCCGGCGATGGGCATCGAGGATCTGTCTCGGCGGACCCTGTTGAAGGGCGGGAGCGCGGCCATCGCCGGGCTCACGGTGCTGCGCGTGGGCGGACCGGCGCACGCGTTCCCCGGCCGCCCGGGCAAGGAGGAGGTGATCCCGTGGCTGGACCAGCCCCCGGAGCCTCCAATCCCGCTCCCGAACCAGCTCGTGTGGGAGGAGCTCGACTCCTGGCTGACGCCCGCCGACGACTTTTTCGTCGTCAGCCACTACAACCAGCCCGCGCTCAGCCCGACGGACTGGCGGCTCGCCGTCGGCGGGCTGGTTGCGCGGCCCCAGACGCTGACGTTGGCTGACCTCATGGCGGGTCCCCGGCGCGAGGTGACGTTCACGATGGAGTGCTCGGGCAACACCGGCCTGCCGTTCTTCACCGGCGGCATCGGCAACGCCCGCTGGGCCGGCATGCCGCTGGCGCCGGTGCTCGAGCGGGCCCGCGTGGCGAAGGAGGGCGTCGAGGTCGTCTTCTGGGGCGCCGACGCCGGCGAGGTGACGATCCGCGACAACGGCGGGGTACTCGGGTTCATCGCCGATCCAGACGGCGACGGGCGGGCCGGCCCGCGCGGCACCGGCCGCGTCGTCCCGGACGGCGGTATTGGGACGGTCGATCTGACGATCACCGAGCACTTCGCGCGCAGCATGACGCTCGACGAGGCGCTCGATCCGAAGAACCTCCTGTGCTACGAGATGAATGGGGTCCCGTTGCCACCGGAGCACGGCTATCCCGTGCGCCTGATCGCCCCGGGTTGGTATGGCGTGGCCAACGTCAAGTGGCTGACGCGCATCGAGGTTTGGGACCAGCGCTACTGCGGTCGGTTCATGGCGCGCGACTACGTCACCATCCGCGAGGAGGTCCGCGACGGCGAGGTGGTCTGGACGTTCGCCAACGTGCGCCACGACCGGCTCAAGTCGGCGCCGGCCAAGGTCGTGCGCCGCGGCGATCGCTACGCGGTCATGGGCGCCGCCTGGGGCGCGCCGATCGCGGGGGTGGAGGTCAAGATCGACGACGGGCCGTGGATGGAGGCGCGGCTCAAGCGCGCGCCGGCGCGCGCCAGGCGCTCGCGGCGGTTCGCCTGGACGTTCTGGACATTCCACTGGGGGCACCCCGCCGCGGGCGAGCACACCGTCACGTCGCGGGCGTTCGACGTCGACGGCAACGTCCAACCCGCGCCGGACGACCCCTACCTCGCCGCGAAGGTCACGTACTGGGAGAGCAACGGGCAGATCACCCGCCGGGTGCGCATCCCGTCGACATGATCAGGTAACGACGCGCGCACCGAGGCAGGGCGCGCACCGTCTGGATCCCGGCGAAAGCCGCCGCCGACGACCACGACGCGGTGGGTGGATTTCGGCGTGTTCATGCGCGCACTCCCCCGAGCCGGCTTGAGAGACTTCGAGACCGGCGAGCCGGAACTCGACGCCGTTGGCGACGCCCAGCCAGAGCACCGCCTGTCCTCCACCCGACGCCCGCTGGCCGCCCGGTCCGCCTGGGCGAGCAGGTCCTCGATCACCTCGTCGTGATAGCGGCGGATGATGGCCCGCCACGGCAGCCGCTCGGGTCCGACATGTCCGCGGATCACGTGCGTGAGGCGCGTGCGATGCGCCCCGAGCGGCTCGATCTCGAACCCATGAATGCCCTGCGAGCCCGACGCCCGGAGGGAGGCGGAAGATCAGCCGCCGCCCCGGCTCGTAGGCCTCGACCACGTACCGGATCGGGCCGTGCCGGGCGGGGGTTCCGACCGCGAGCGGCCCCGCGAGCTTGAGGCGCAGCGTCGGCCACCGCCTCGAGGGCCACAACTGGTCGTGCTCGCTCCCGAGCCCGTCGAGCACGGCGCCCACGGCCGCCGCCGGGGCCGGGATGTCACGCGAATGGATGTTCTCGGCTTCCACCCGACTCTCCATACAGTTGTGTACGGAAGGCCACCGTACAGTACTGTCTGGAAGATGGCAAGCCGGGCCGGGAAGCGACTGCTCACGAGGCAGGACTGGATCGACGCCGCGCTCCACGCGCTGGCGACCGGCGACGTCCACGCGATCGCCGTCGACCGGCTGGCCAAGACGCTCGGGGCGACCCGCGGCAGCTTCTACTGGCACTTCGCGGACCGCGATGCCCTGGTGACGGCGGCGCTCGAGCACTGGGAGCGGGAGAGCACGACGGCGCTGATCCCCGCGCTCGACGCGATCGCGCAGCCCGTCGAGCGGCTGCGGGTGCTGTTCCGCGAGGTCTACGAGCAGCCCGCCGACGCCGTCGAGATCGCGCTCGCCTCGGCAGGCGACCAGCCGCTGGTCGAGCCGGTCTTCGCGCGCGTCACGAAGGCGAGGCTCGACGTCGTGCGTCGCATCTTCCTCGACCTCGGGCTTCAGGACGCCGACGCGGACGATCGCGCCTGGCTCGTCTACGCGCTGTACATCGGGCACCACCAGCTCGCCCGTGCCGCCGGGATCAAGGCGCTGCAGCCCGCGCAGCTCGACCGGCTGGTGGAGCTGCTCACGTCGCCGGGCGCGCGAAGCGCGCCACCAGCGGCAGAACCAGACGCTGCAGCGCCGGGGGAGGGGAGCACATGACGGCCTCGTGCCGGAAGCGGTTCGCGAGTTCGGCGATCCAGACCGCTCCGCGCACGCTCGTCGGCAGGTTGCGGCCGTTGTAGAGGCCGGCCCGAGCCCCGTAGGCGCTCTCGGTGAGGAACTCCTCGAGCCCGCCGCCGGGGATGACCTCGGCCTGCAGGTGGGCCGTGCGCCCGCTCACGTTCTTGAGCTCGTGCCTCACGTTCGGTGCTACCCGCACCGGGTGTTCCTCCTCAGCCGCGTGCGTGAGGAGATCGACGCCGGCCAGTCGACGACCTCGGCAGTCAGGCCGAGGACTTCCGGACGACCGGGCCGGAGGTCCAGCAGGCGTTCTGGGACGGCTACGAGGCCGGCCTCGACGGCTGATGCCGCCTCCATAGCTCGTCTTGGGATGGCCCGCCGGATGCGGGCCATCTCCACCGGCTAGGCCACCTCGAGCACTTCGAGGCGGCGCTGCCCGCGCGGGGTGGCGATCTCGACCGTCTGGCCCGCCGAGGTCCCGAGCAGGGCCTTGCCGACCGGCGACTCCACTGAGAGCCTGCCCTCGGCGGCGTCGGCGTCGACAGCCGACACGAGCGTGTAGCCCAGCTCGCGGCCCGAACCGGTGTCCAGTAGCGTCACGCGGCTCCCGAAGCGCGCGACGGTCGAGCCCGGCTGCGCCTCGACGACCTCGGCCCGCAGCAGCCGGTCGCGCAGGCGAAGGATCTTCGTCTCGAGGAGCGCCTGCGAGTTCTTCGCGTCGTGGTACTCGGCGTTCTCCTTCAGGTCGCCCCACTCGCGCGCCGTCTTGATGCGCTCGGCGATCTCCGCGCGGCCCGCGCTCTCCAGCTCCTGCAGCTCGGCCTGGAGGGCGCGGCGGTCCTGCTCGGTCATCACGACGCCGTCGGACATGAGGGAGCGAGCATACGCCTCGACGGCTCGACGAGAGCATTTCGTTGGGGGGCTAAAGGAAATGGGGTGAGTACCCGATATGGAGGGTGCTGATCACGGCAAACCCGTCGCGAGGCGGGGACGCAAAGCTTGAGGTCTCGTCCGACGAGATGGCTCGGCCGCCGGCAACGAGCGCCTGTGGGCGCTTTCCAGTCCGCCGTCCCTCCCCCAGGAGCCATCTCAATGACCCGTCTGCAGGTTCTCGCCGGCCAGCCCAAGCTCGCCCTCGGGGCCCTTCTCACGCTGCTTCTCGCCGCCGCTGCCGTCGTCGGGTCTGGCGCCGATTTCACGGCCTCGTCGGCGAACCCCTCGAACACCTTCGCCGCCGGCACGCTCAGCATCGCCAACTCCAAGGAGGGCACCGCGGTGCTCACCGCGAGCAACCTGCGGCCGAACGGCACGCCGGCCACCGGCACCGTCGACATCGAGAACACGGGCAGCCTCAGCGGCGCCTTCACGCTCTCGCGCACCGCGCCGGTCGACAGCGACTCCGCCAACCCGCTCTCCGGCAAGCTCAACGTCACGGTCGTCGACTGCGGCACCTTCGCCGGCGCGACCGCGCCGACGTGCGGCAACGGCGACGACGTCGTCAAGTACGAGGGCGGCACGCTCGCCCAGATGGGCACCGGCGGTCACGCGATCGACGGCCTCGGCACCTACGCGGCCGGCGAGAAGCATCGCTACCAGTTCAGCGTGCAGCTCGACGGCAGCGCCGGCAACGAATATCAGAGCGGCTCGTCGAGCGTCGAGTTCGACTTCGACGCCGCCTAGGCACCGACACCGATGGCTCTGGGGACGATCTTCCGCGCCGGCCGCCTCGCGGCCGGCGCGGCGCTTGTCGTGGCGGTGGTCGCCGCGATCGGCGTGCTGGCGCCCAGCCTTTGGGGCTGGCAGCGCTACGCGATCGTCTCCGGCTCGATGACCGGCACGTACGACCGCGGGTCGCTCGTGTTCGCCGAGGTCGTCCCGGTCGCCGACCTGCGCGTCGGCGACGTCATCACGTACCAGCCTCCGCCCGGAGCCGGCCCCGATCACCTGATCACCCACCGCATCGCGTCGATGGGCCGCGACGGCGCCGGCAAGCGGGTGTTCCGCACGAAGGGCGACGCCAACCCGGTCGCCGATCCCTGGACGTTCCGGCTCGAGCAGCCGACCCAGGCGCGCGCGCGCATCGGGATCCCGTACGTCGGCCACGCGCTGTCCGCCCTCGGGCGCAGCGGCGTGCGCACCGCCGTGATCACGCTTCCCGCGCTCCTGCTCGCCGCGATCAGCCTCGCCGGCCTCTGGCGCCGGCTGGGTGCCGAAGCCGCCCGCCGGGCGGCGCAGGTGTCGGCGTGAAGCGCCTCCTCCCACTGGGGCTGCTTGCCGCGGCCGTCATCGCCGGCGCCGGCGTCACCGCGTCAGGCGCCGACTTCGTGGCCGCCTCGCACTCCACCGGCAACACGTTCGGCGCTGCCAGCGACTTCAACACCGTGACCATCTCGATGACCGATCCGGGCTCGCCTCAGCGCGGGACCATTGCACTGCAGGCCACCGCGAGCTCCGAGCGGGGCATCGAGCGGGTCCGCTTCCAGTCCTCGCCGACGGGCGCCGGCAGCTGGACCGACGCCTGCGAGGACACCGCGGCACCCTTCACCTGCGACTGGGACTCGGCCGGTGTGGCCGACGGCGCGCGCGATCTGCGCGCGGTCGCCGTCGACCAGGCCGGCTACCAGAGCACCGCGACGGTCGTCGCGCGGGTGATCGACAACACGCTGCCCACCGCGGCCCTCGCCGATCCCGGCGTGATCACCGGCACGGAGGTGCTGACCGCAACCGGCGGCGACGTGCTCTCCGGCCTGGCCGGGCTCAGCATCGCCTACCGTCCGGCCGCCGGTGGCTCGTGGACGGAGCTGTGCACGGGTACGACGTCGCCACGCGCATGCGCGTTGAACAGCACCACGCTGTCCGACGGGGCCTACGAGCTGCGCGCCCGCACCACCGATGCGGCCGGCAACGAGCACGACACCGTGCTCACGCGGACCGTCGACAACACGGCGCCGTCGGGGTCGATCCCCGCCCTCGATGCCGTCAAGGGCACGATCACGGTCCCTGCCACGGCGAGCGATGGCGCTGGCAGCGGCGTCAAGCAGGTGACGATCCAGATCCGGCCCTCGGGCGGGACGTGGGCGAATCTCTGCGCGGTCGACACCGCCGCGCCGTGGGAGTGCTCGGGCGTGAACACGGCGACGCGCACGGACGGCGCCTACGAGCTGCGGGCGGTCGTCGAGGACAACGCGGGCTTCAGCACGACAAGCGCGGCGACGACGTTCCGCATCGACAACACGATCCCGGCGACCACGACACTCACGAACCCGGGCGCCTCGCTCCAGGGCTCGGTCACGCTCAGCGGCACGGCCACCGAGGCCGCGAGCGGCTCGGGCATCCAGTCCTGGACGGCGCAGTACCGGCTCACCGGCGCCACGACGTGGCTCGACGCCTGCAGCGACACGACGTCGACCTACTCCTGCTCGTGGGACACCACGGGCATCGCCGACGGCGTGTACGAGCTGCGCGCGTTGGCGACGGACATGGCGGGCAACCAGCGCGCGGCGACCACGCAGACCAACAAGCGCGTCGACAATGTGGTCCCGGCCGTCGCGCTGACCGACCCCGGCTCGCCGCTCACCGGCACCGTGACGCTCAACGCCACGGCGTCCGATGGCGGCGGCGTCGCCTCCGTCGTGTTCGAGCGCTCGCCCGCCGGTGCCAACACGTGGACCACGGTCTGCACCGATGCGACCGCGGCGTACAGCTGCTCGTTCAACACGACGGCCGTCACCGACGGCGCCTACGACCTGCGCGCCCGCGCCACCGACAACTTCGGCCGGACGGCGTCCGCGACGGTCGGGTCGCAGGTGGTCGACAACGACACCACCCCGAGCGGCGTCGCCGTCCAGACGCCGGTGGTGGGGTCGATCACCGGGCAGATGCAGACCGGCGACGCCATTGCGCTCACGTTCAGCGAGCCGATCGACCCGGGGTCCGTGCTCACGGGCTGGACCGGCGGCTCGCAGGCCATCCGCGTGAACCTGACCAACAACGCGAGCAACGACCGGATCGACTTCTGGAACGCCGCCAACAGCGCCCGCCTGAACCTTCTCAACACGGCGACCAGCCTGCCGCTCGGCGGCAACTTCCTCAGCACGACCACGGGCGCGTGGAACGCGACGATGGTGCAGAGCGGCAACACGATCACGATCACGCTCGGCTCACTGGTCTCGGGCACGATGGTGCGCGCGTCGGCCGGCACGATGCGCTGGACCCCGTCGTCCGCGGCCACGGACCTGGCCGGCAACGCGACCTCGACGACGCTGGTCACCGAGAGCGGCACCTCCGACCGGGACTTCTGATGCGCGCCCTGCTTCCGCTGCTCGCCTCGCTGGGGATGGCCCTCTCGGCCCTCGGGCTGGCGGTCGCGGCCCCCGGGGACGACCGAGAGGACCTGACCGCGGCCCGCCTGACCGCGGCGGCCGCGGGCGCCGTGCAGCTCGTCAACTCGCACGACGGAGCGGCCGTGCTCGGCGCGGAGCGCCTGCGGCCCGGAGACGAGGTGAGCGGCACCGTGCGGATCGGCAACACCGGGGCGCTCGCCGGGCGGCTCGTGCTGCGCCGCGGCGCGGTCTCCGACACGCCGGGCGCGGGCGGCGGCCGGCTCTCTGACGCGCTGCAGCTCAGCATCTTCGACGTGACAAACCCCGCCGCGCCCGCCGCGCTCTACGCCGGGCCGCTGACCGCGTTCACCGAGGTCGCGGCGGGAACCGTCGCCCGCGGCGGTGCCCGCCAGTTCCGCCTGGCGGCGAGGCTCGTCCCGCCGGCCGGCGACGACAACCGCTTCCAGGGCGCCACCACGAGCCTCGGACTCGACTGGGGCGCGACGCCGGTGCCGGTCGCCGCGACGCCGACGCGCCCGCCGGTCAAGCCCAAGCCGCCCGTCAACGTCAAGCCCAAGCCGCCCATCGCGCCGGCTCCCGCCACGCCGCTCGCCGACGCGCTCGGGCTCCCGCGGGCGACCACCTGCGTGCGCGCTCGCAAGCTGCGCTTCAAGCTGCGCACGCCCAACGGCGCCCGCCTGCGCTCGGCGACCGTCGCCGTCAACCGCAAGGTCAAGGTCAAGGGCCGCAAGGCGCTCAAGAAGATCACCCTGCGCAAGCTCCCCAAGCGCCGCGCCACCGTCGCCGTCACCGTCAAGGCGGCCGACCGCAAGACGTACAAGGCATCGCGCACGTACGCCGCCTGCACGACCCGCCGCAGCTAGCAGAGGCCCCAGATGCCGCGACCGGCGGCTCGTGCGCGCTGCTCCACCGCCCGGAACGCGCCGAGGCGCTCGAACGGCCGCCCGTCGTACACGTAGACGCGCGCCCAGCCGCGGCGCAGCTGTCGCTCCTGGAGCGACTCGCCGCGCGAGGAGGCGTAGGCGAGCAGGCGGTCGAAGCGGTCGTAGGTGTCCTGCGTCGGGTCGGTCTCGAGCGTCACGGGGCGCCCTGCGAAGCCGGCGAGCGCCGCCGTGGCCCGCCGGCCGCCGCATTCCACCGGCTGCGTGGGGTGGACCGTCTCCGGCGTGTCGATGCCGAGCAGACGCACGGTGTACTCGCGGCCGCCCCCGGTCACCCTGATCGTGTCGCCGTCGACGATCCTCGTGATCCGGCCCTCGATCGCCGCGCGCTCGACGCCCGCCGCGTCGGCGCAGCCTGCGACCGCAAGCACGCCGAGCACCACCGCTGTCGCCGCCCTCGTCACCGCGGCGACGATAGCCCCGCCGTCGGCCGTCTAGACGATCTCGATCTCCTCGCTGAGCGCGAACGGCGGCGCCAGCTCGATCCGATCGCCGCTCCAGAAGCGGCCGGGGTCGTACCAGCTCGCCGGCCGCTTGTCGGGCAGCAGGCCCATCGCCTGATACGTCGTTGCCACGAGCTCGGCGCAGTAGACCGCCTCCCTGGAGGCCGCCCGGCGGCGGATGCGCCCGGTCAGCCACGAGCGCATCAGGCTGGGAGTGGTGGGGAAGGGGCGGCCGTCGTAGCGGTCGATCACCTTCATCAGCGCGTCCTCGTGGGAGCGCTCGAGCGTGCCTTGCAGCTGGCGCAGGAAGGCACGCTGGCCGTACCGCTCGTCCCAGGTGCGGACCGCATCGGCGAGCTTGTGCAGCTGCACGCCGCGCTGGCGCTCGCCCGTCCACACGTCGGGCAGCGAGCGGCCGAGCTCGGCATGCCAGAGCAGGGGAGGGAGCCCGTCGAGCGCCACGGCCATCCCGACGTGGTTGACGGGGCTGTTGGTCACCGTCTGGATCGCGCGGTCGGCGAGCGAGCGGCCGCGGAAGAGCCAGAGGTCGCCGGTGGACGCCGTGGCGACGGCGTCGGCGACCGTGAGCGTCGAGACGGGCACGGCCGTAACCTACGCAATCCATGCGCATCCCCTGGAAGCTGATCGGCGCCGCGAGCCTCGCGGGCGTGGCCGCCACCGGGGTCGCGGTGGCCCGCAACCGCCGGCCGGAGAGCGACCTTCCGCCGGACGAGCTGCGCGACCGCCTGCGCCGCCGCCTGGCCGAGGCGGCCGACGAGCCGGCGGACGACGACGGGTCGCGGGCGCCCTGACCGACGGAGCGTTCAGCGGCGCCCCGGCCGTGGAGGTGCGCGGCCTCGTGCGTCAGTTCAAGGGCGGCATCCGCGCCGTCGACGGGCTCGACCTCGAGGTCAGGGAAGGGGAGATCTACGGCTTCCTTGGCCCGAACGGGGCCGGCAAGACGACCGTCGTGCGCATCCTCACCACGCTTCTGCGGCCGACCGCAGGCCAGGCATCGGTCGCCGGTCACGACGTCGTGCGCGACGGCGACGCGGTGCGGCGCGCGATCGGCGTCGCGCTGCAGGAGGCGGCGATCGACCCGCTGATGACCGGCCGCGAGCTGCTGCGCATGCAGGGCGCCCTGCACGGGCTGCGCGCCGCGGAGGCGAAACGGCGGGCCGCGGAGCTGCTCGACCGCGTGGGCCTTACGGAGGCCGGCGACCGGCGGGTCGGGGGCTACTCGGGCGGCATGCGCCGGCGCCTGGACCTGGCCCTGGCGCTCGTCCACCGGCCGCAGGTGCTCTTCCTCGACGAGCCGACCACCGGCCTCGACCCCACGAGCCGCGTCGCGCTGTGGCGCGAGGTCCGCGCCCTGCACGCGGAGGGGACGACCGTCTTCCTCACCACCCAGTACCTCGAGGAGGCTGAGCAGCTGGCCGGGCGCGTGGGGATCATCGCCCGCGGCTCGCTCGTGGCCGAGGGGACTCCCGAGTCGCTGAAGGCCCGCGTCGGTCAGCCGACCGTGCACGTCGAGGTCGCCGACCCCGAGGGCGCCGAGCGGGCGCGCGAGGCGCTGGCCGACCTCGGCGAGGTGGAGCCGCCGAACCCCGCGGCGCCCGCCCGCGTGGCCGTGCGCACGGCGGCCGGCAAGGCGGCGATCGCGCCGATCATCCGGGCGCTCGACGAGCACGAGGTCGCGGTGGAGAGCGTCGAGGTGGAGACGCCGACGCTCGACGACGTGTTCATGGCGGTCACCGGCTCGCACCTCGAGGGCGCCGCTGCCCAGGAGACGACGGCGTGAGCCTCGGCCGCGAGTGGCGGGTGGTGATGGCGCTCGGGCGGCGCGCCACCAGCGTCCAGTTCCGGCGCGCGCAGCTGCTGATGCCGACGTTCGTGCTTCCGCTGATGCTGCTGGCGGTGATCGCCAGCGGCACGAGCGCCGCCCAGGGGCTGCGCGGCTTCCCGGACGTCGCCTCCTACCTGACGTTCGTCGTGCCCGGCACGATCGTGCAGGGGACGATCCTCGCCGGCCTCACGGCGGGGATCGCCATGGCCTCCGACATCGAGTTCGGGTTCTTCGACCGCCTGCTGGCGGCGCCCGTGCACCGCACGAGCCTGGTGCTGGGACGCCTCTTCGGGACGCTCACCCTCGCGCTCCTGCAATCGAGCCTCTTCCTGCTCGTGGCGCTCGTCTTCGGCGCGCACTACCCCGGCGGGGTGCCGGGCGCCCTCGCGACGGTGGCGCTCGCCGGCTTGACGGCCGTCGGCACCGGTGGCATCTCGGCTGCGATCGCGCTCCGCACGGGCTCGCTGTCGCTGCTGCAGAGCCTGTTCCCGTTCATGTTCGTCCTGCTCTTCACGGCGCCGGCATTCTTCCCGCGCGAGCTGCTTGCGCCCGTGCTCGAGGACGTGTCGGTGTTCAACCCGCTGACCTACGTGGTCGAGGGCGTGCGCGGGCTGCTGGCGGGAGACGCCGAGCTGGGCGACCCGGCAGCCGGCTTCGCGGCCGCCGCCGGCCTGGCGGTGGCCACCACCGCGCTGGCGACGCTGGCGATGCGGGAGCGCCTGCGCCGCACATGACCGCCGCGGTCGCCTTCGCGCTCTGGCGGCGCTCGCTCAACGAGGTGCTGCGCGTGCGCGGCGCCCTGCTGCCCGCCACCGTCGCCCCGCTCGTCTTCATGCTCGGCATGACGGGCCAGTTCCAGCGGCTCACCGGCCTCGAGGGCTTCCCGACCGACTCCTACCTCTCCTGGATCGTGCCCCTGTCGTGCCTACAGGGCGCGGGCTTCGCCGGCGCCGCCACCGGCTCCAATCTCGCGCGCGACATCGAGCAGGGCTGGTTCGACCGGCTGCTGGTGGCGCCGGTGCCGCGCCCGCTGCTCGTGATCGGCCCGATCCTCGGCGCGGTGACCCGTTCGCTCGTGCCCGCCACCGTGGTGCTCGTGGTCGGGCTGGCGCTCGGTGCCGAGCTGACCGGCGGCGTGCCCGGCCTTGTCGCGCTCTACGTCGCGGCCGCGTGGTTCTGCGCGGTGGCCGCGTTGTGGGGCATCTTCATGGCGGTCACGTTCCGCACCCAGCAGGCCGGGCCGCTGATGCAGCAGGGGGTATTCCTCGCGGTGTTCCTCTCGACCGCCTACACGCCGGAGGTGCTGCTTCGCGGCTGGCTCGCCGACGTCGCCCACCTCAATCCGGTCACCTACGTCCTGCAGATGGCGCGCCAGGCCACGGTCGTGGGGATCGAGCCGAGCCTCGCGCATACGTTGCCGGGCGTCGCCGCGCTGGTGGGGCTCACCGTGGTGCTCGGCGCGCTGGCGGTCGGCGGCCTGCGCCGCATGGGCCGCTAGCGGGCGCGGCGCGCGCGCACCCGGTCGCCGCGCGGACCCGCCATGCGCGCGGTCAGCTCACGGGTCCCGACCTCCACGGCGCCGAGCTCGACCGCCCGCGAGTGCAGGTGTGGCGGGAGGTCGTAGTGGTCGCCCTGGAAGCGGCGCCGCGGGATGCCGAGCCGCGCGGCGAACGCGTGCAGCTCGTCGAAGCTCTCGTCGCTGACCATGTGGCTCCACTGCTTGAACGGGAGCGGGGTGTGCGGGTACTCCCGCGGCTCGTCGACGAGGATCAAGGCGCGAGTATGGCTCAAGCTCGCGGCCCGGGCGGCCGACCACGGGGTGAAGCATGTCCTTCCTGAGCTCGCTCTTCGGCCGCCGCGATCCGGCGCCCCCGCCGCCTCCCACGGACACGCTCGTCCTGACCGGCGAGGGCCTCGACGGCGCCGCTGGCGCCGTGACGGTCACGCTTGCCGTCGGTGAGCGCACGTTCACCGCCCAGGCCACGCGCAAGGGGACAGGCGACGGCTTCCCCGCCGAGTACGCGCTGCAGGGCATCGACGCGGTCGCGCCCGAGCCGGAGCCGGTCTTCGAGGCGGTCGTGAGCGATCAGCCCGACCCACGGGACATCGCCGTCGTGCGCCTTCCCCTGACCGATGCCGACGGCTCCGTCGTCGGCTACGAGCTCGTGGTCGACGGCGGCGAGCAGGCGACCGGGCCGCAGGCGACCGCCGGGCTGCTGCTCGACGCCTTCGGCGACATCGGGCTCGAGCGCCTTTCGGGCCGCCATCCCGCCTGGGTGAGGATGACGCCCGAGTTCCTGCTCGAGGTCGGCACGCCGCCCGTGCGCCCGGACCGCGTCGTGCTCCAGCTCACTCGCGGCCCCGCGGCCCCCGAGGTGCTCGCCGCGCTCCAGCGCCTGCAGTTCAGCGGCTACACGCTGGTCATGGAGGAGTACGCCGAGGCGCTCGCGCCGCTCTGCGGGATGCTCAAGGTGCCTGTCGCCGGCCGGTCCGACGAGGAGCTGCGGGCCGCCCTCGAGGCGCCGCTCGCGGCGGGCGTGACGCTTGTCGCCACCGGCGTCGCCAACCCCGCCGAGCTCGCGCGCTGCCGTGCGCTCGGATTCGGCGTCTTCCAGGGCGACTTCTACGCGAAACCCGACCTCACGCGCCAGCGCCGCGTGGGCACGGGCGGCGTGGGCGCGCTGCGCACGCTGGCCGAGGTCGCCGCCCCCGACGCCACGTTCGAGCAGCTCGAGGCCGCGATCAGCTCGGACGTCGGCCTCTCGCTCAAGCTGCTGCGCTACGTCAACTCCGCCTTCTTCGCGCTCCCCCGCAGCGTCGAGTCCGTGCACGAGGCGCTCACGCTGCTCGGCACGGCGACCGTCCGCCGCTGGGCGACGGTCATGACCCTCGCTTCGGCGTCCGGCGCGCCCGAGGAGCTGATCGAGCTCGCCCTCCAACGCGCCCGCATGTGCGAGAAGCTCGGCGGCGATGCCGCGGAGGCGCACTTCACGGTCGGCCTGTTCTCGGTCGCCGACGCGCTGCTCGACGCGCCGATGGACGACGTGCTCGAGACGTTGCCGTTCTCGGACGAGATCCGTGCCGCGCTGCTTCGGCGCGAGGGACCCAAGGGCGAGCTGCTCGGCACCGTGATGGCGTACGAGCAGGGGGAGTTCCCCGCCGCCGGCACCGGCGAGCTCGCCGGCGCCTACGGCGAGGCGCTCGAGTGGGCGGGCGGCGCGGCCCGCGCCGCCGCCTGACGTCAGCTGCGCGCCGTCTTGATCATGCGCACCGCGGTGCTCACGACGTAGAACGTCGCGAGCGCGAAGAACGCCGCCCCGACCGCGGCCCGCACCTGGTCCTCGGACAGCGGTGTGCGCTTGGAGGCGGGTTGGGCGACGGCGTCGGCGACCTTGCCGCGCCAGCTCGGGAGGGCCGCCTGGCCCAGTTGTGTCGTGGTCGTCATGCGAGGGGACTACCCGGTCAGAGCCATCCCGAGCGCCGGAAGCGCCGGTAGAGGATCACGCAGATCAGCGCGATCAGTCCGAGGACGAGCGGATAGCCGAAGCGCCACTGCAGCTCCGGCATGTGGCTGAAGTTCATGCCGTAGATCGCCGCCACGCCGGTCGGGACGGCAAGGATCGCAACCCACGCGGAGATGCGGCGCATGTCCTCGTTCTGGCGCACGGAGACCTGCGTGAGGTTGGCCTGCAGCGCGCTCGAAAGCAGGTCGCGGAAGCCGGCGATCCGGCCGTTGATGCGCAGGATGTGGTCGTGCACGTCGCGGAAGTACGTGCGCAGCTCCGGGTCGACGAGGTCGTAGTGGCCGCGGGCGAGCTTGTCGATCGCGGGTGTGAAGGGGGTGACGGCACGGTGCAGGTCGAGCACCTCGCGCTCGAGCGTGTAGATCCGCTCGGCGGGGTTGCTGCGCGTGGGCGCGAAGACCTCGTGCTCGACGTCCTGGATGTCTGCCTCCACGGCCTGCACGACCGGCTCGTAGTCGTCAACCACGCGGTCGACGATCGCGTACAGCACGGCGCCGGCGCCACAGCGCAGGAGGTCGGGGCGCTGCTCGATCTGCAGGCGTACGTCATGCAGGCGGCTCTCGCCGTGGCGCACGGAGACGACGAAGTCGCGGTTGACGAAGAGCATGATCTCGCCCGTCTCGACGTCGTGGCGGTCCTCCACGTAGCGGACGGTCTTGAGGACGACGAACAGCGTGTCGCCGTAGACCTCGAGCTTGGGCCGCTGGTGGGCGTTGATCGCGTCTTCGACCGCGAGCTCGTGGAGGTCGAACTCGCGTCGCACGGCGTCGAACTCCTCGGCGGACGGCTCGAACACGCCGATCCACACGAACGAGCCGTCGCTCCGGGCGGCCTCGCCGGCGTCGGCCAGCGGCAGGTCCCCCTCGCGCCGGCCGCCGTTCTCGTACACGGCGCAGTCGACGATCATGGCAGTCGGATTATCGCGTGGCGAGCTGCGCGGCGCGCGCCGCGACCTGCCCGAGCTCTGGGCGGCCGAGCAGGAAGCCCTGCCCGCAGCCGACGGCGAGGTCGACGAGGCACGCGAGCTCGCTCTCGGACTCGATGCCCTCCGACACGACGGTGGCGCCGACGTCGCGGGCGAAGGCGACAATCGCCGCCGCGAGCGATTGCCGTACCGGGTCCTCGTCGATACCGCTCACCAGCGTGCGGTCGAGCTTGAGGATCTCCGGCCGCACGCGGGTGACGTGGCGGAAGGAGGCGAAGCCGGAGCCGACATCGTCCACCGCCACGCGGACGCCATGGTCCCGCAGGCGGCGCAGCGCGGCGTCGAGCTCCGCGTAGTCCTCCACGGGCTGGTGCTCGGTGAGCTCGACGACCAGCGGACGGTCGTGGGCCGCGAGCTTCTCGGCCAGCTCGGGCCGTGTGAGCACGGTGGGCGAGACGTTGCAGGCGAGGTAGAGGTCGTCGGACAGCCGGTCCTGGCGGCTGAGGGCGAGCTCGACGACGGCGAGCTCGAGCTCGACGCCCAGGCCGAGAGCGTGTGCGTCGACGAACGTCTCCTCCGTCGGCAGCCGCTCGCCGTCGTCGCCGGTGAAGCGGGCGAGCGCCTCGGCGCCGACGACGCCGCCGGTGTCGAGCGCGAAGATCGGCTGCAGCGCGACGTCGAGCCCGCGGCCGTCGGCGAGGATCGCGATCCGCTCGCGGGCCTGCCGGCGGCGGCGGCGGTCGAGGCCGGCGATCTCCTCCTCACGGCGGGCCCGCTCCCGCTCTGTCTCGAGGCCGCGGCCGAGCTCGTCCTGCAGCTCGCGCATCCGGTCGGCGGCCGCCACGAACCCGATCACGAGTCCGACGGCCGGCACGGCGAACTGCGCGGCCAGCAGCGTGAGGCTGGCCCACCAGGCGCCCGCGTAGGGCTCGGAGGCCAGCAGATACGAGGCCGCGTCGAGGGCGGAGAGCAGGGTGAGCGCGATCACGCACACCTCGCCCCAGGTCGGCGCGCCCCTGGCGCGCCGCCACCATGCGGCGGCCACCACGAGCTGCCCCGCGACGAAGACGGCGACGGCCGTGCGCAGGGCGGGCTGGTAGCCGTCGGCCGTCGCGAGGTCGCCGAAGGGCGTGGGAGAGAGCGACGCGTAGGCGAGCACGGCGGCGCCGGCCGCCGTGAACGCGACGAGGTGCCGCGGGCGCGCGGACGCGCCGGCCACCGCGAGTGCCCCGGCAGCGAAGAGGGCGATGTGCCAGACCAGGTAGCGCGCGGCGGCGGAGTCGGCGCCCTGGTCGAGCGGCCCGCCGCCGGGGAAGACGGTCGGGTGGCTGAGCAGCGCCGCCAGCATGCCGGCGAGGGCGACGGTCACCCCTGCGGCCATCCAGTCGAGCCGGCGGTCGCCCACCGCGCGCGCCGAGGCGTGTAGGAGGTGCGCCATCAGCGCGGCGCAGACGCCGCCCACGGCGAGCGTCACCGGGACGGCGGCCGACGGCCGGGCGTGGCTGCCGGCGCTGAGCGCCACGACGGCGGCGAGGACGGCCGTCACCGCGCACGCGCCGAGCAGTCGAGCGTTCACCGTGACCGGCGCGCGGAGGCTCAGCAGTGGCGACATGATGGTGAGTGGTGACCCATTGTTGTTCTGCTCAAACCTGGTATATCGAAGAGGGCGGTAGCCTGCAGGAGCTTTGGGCGCGACGATCACCGATACCACCGTCACCGAGCCGGCGTTCGTCGTCGAGCGGTTCGGTCCCAAGGGCGATCGGATCGAGGTCGCCGGGCACTGGCACGGGATCCGCGGGCGGCGCTTCGTGCGCCCGGTGCTGTGGCTGCATCGGGGTGACGCGCGCCGGCGGCTCGTCGCCGTGCTCGACCACAAGCCGTGGGCCGCCGACGACGGCGACCCGTGGATGGCCGCGTTCGCCTGGGACGGCGGGGCGCTGGAGGCGGACAAGGTCGAGCTCGAGGTCGGCCGCGAGCTCGTCGTCGAGCTGCCGCTGCCCGGTCGCAAGGCGCCGCCGAGCACCCCGGCGCGTCCGCGCCGGCCCTCCGAGCTCGAGCGCGTCCGCGACGAGCTGACGGCCGCGGCCCGCGAGCGCCGGGCGCTGCAGGCCGCGCTCGACACCGCGACGAGCCACGCCGGCGACGTCGAGCGGCTGCAGGCGGAGCGCGACCATGCGATGGAGGCGGCCGAGCAGGCGCGCGCCGACGGCGAGCGGCTCGTCAACGACGAGTACCGCCAGCGCCAGGGCGCCGTCGAGGCCGCCGAGCGGGCGGCGGAGCGCGCGCGGGAGACCGAGGCCGCCCTCGACCTCGCCCGCCGCCAGCTCGCCGCCGCCCGCCAGAGCTATGCGGCCGTGGAAACCGAGCGCGACCAGGCGCGACGCCTGGTCAAGATGGCCATCGCGGAGCGCGACGACGCCCGCGCGCAGACCGAGGCAGCCGCGGGCGAGCGCGACGAGGCGCGGACACAGACGGACGCCGAGCGCGCGCAGGCCCGCGCGGCGCTCAAGGCCGCCGAGAGCGAGCGCGACGCCACGCGCGAGAAGGTCGAAGCCGCGCGCGTGGAGCGCGACGAGGCGCGAGCGCAGGTCAAGGTCGCCCGGGCGGAGCGCGACAAGGCGCGTGCGGCGGCCGCGCCCGACGACGCCCTCGAGGCGGCGCTCGCCCAGCGCGACGCGGTCCGACGCGAGGTGGCGGAGCTTCGGGAGCGGCTAGCGGGGGCGACGGTGGAGCACGACGTTCTCGCCGAGCCGACAGAGCCGCCGCCGGCGCCCGAGCCGCCGGGGCAGAGCGAGGAGCTGGCGGCCGCCCGCGCCGAGCAGCAGCGGCTCGAAGCCGAGCTGGCGGGCGCGTGGGCGGATCGCGAGCAGCTGGTGGCCGAGCTCGCCGCGGCGCGTGACGGCCGCGAACGGGTCGAGGCCGAGCTGGTGTCCGCCCGCTCGGACCGCAAGCGGCTCGAGCGGGAGCTGGCGCGCCGCGCCGAGCCCGAGCATCGCCCCGTCGCGACCGTGCGCGTGACGCCGCAGCCGTTCGCGCCGAGCCGCAGCGCCCCGCCGTCAACTGGCATCGGCCTGTGGTTCGTGCGCGTCAGCGCGCTGGCGATGGTGATCGCCCTGCTGGCGGCCGTCGCGCTGCTGCTGACCGGCGTCTTCTAGCGCTTGTGCTGGCGCGCCAGGTTCTCCTGGCGCTCGCCAAAGGCCTGCGCGACGGCGAACACGATGAGGCCGGTCAAGAGCGCGGGGAAGAGCACGCCGAAGATGGCGATGAGGCCGATCGAGAACGTCCAGGCCTCGCTGAGCGCGACCAGCATGGCCCAGAGTCTATCCGTGGACGGCGAGCACCGCGTCGAGCGTGTCCGCCTCCGCCGCCGGCTTGTCCGGCCGGTGCCGCAGCACGCGCGCGAAGCGCAGTGCGACGCCGCCGGGGTACCGCGTGCTGGCCTGCACGCCGTCGAAGGCGATCTCGACGACGAGCTCAGGGCGCACGTGCACCACGTGTCCCTCGCGCGCGACCTCGAGCTCGAGCAGCCGCCCGGTCTGCCAGTCGAGCATCTGGTCGGTGAGCCCCTTGAACGTCTTGCCGAGCATGACGTGCCCGGGACCGGCGGGGTCGCGGGCGCCGAGGTGCAGGTTGCTGAGCCACCCGCGGCGCCGGCCGTGGCCCCACTCGGCCGCGAGGATCACGAGGTCGAGCGTGTGGCGCGGCTTGACCTTGAGCCAGCCGGCGCCGCGGCGGCCCGCCGCGTAGGGCGCCTCGAGCGACTTCACCATCACGCCCTCGTGGCCGAGGGCCAGCGCCTCGTCGAGCACGGCGCGCGCCGCCTCGGGGTCGGCCGCGGCCCGGCGGGGCACGCGCGCTGCCGCGGGCACCAGCTCCGCCAGCGCCTCGAAGCGGTCGGCACCGGGCCGGTCGATCAGGTCCTCGCCGCCGGCATGGAGGACGTCGAAGAACAGCGCGGTGAGCGGCGCCGTGTCGCTCGACTGCCGCGTGCCGAACCGGCTCGCCGTCACCTGGAAGGGCTCGGGGCGGCCGTCGGGCCGCATCGCGATCGCCTCGCCGTCGAGCACGAGGGTTTCCGCGGGTAGCGCGAGCGCGGCACGCACGACCTCCGGCACCCTGGCGGTGACGTCGTCGAGCGTGCGCGTGAAGACGCGCACCTCGTCGCCCCGCCGGTGGACCTGCACGCGCGCGCCGTCCAGCTTGTACTCGACGGCCGCCGGGCTGATCCGCTCGAGCGCCGCGTCGAGGTCGTCCCCGGGCGCCGCGAGCATCGGCTGCACCGGGCGCAGCAGCTCCAGCGTGATGCGGCCGAGGCCCGCGGTCCCCTCGGCGAGCGCGGTCGCCGCCACCGCGCCGAGGTCGCCGCGCAGCATCAGCGCCCGGCGCACGTCGGCCCGCGGGACGTCTGCCGCCTTGGCCACCGCGTCCGTCATGACGCCGGCCAGCGCGCCCTGTCCGAGCTCGCCCAGCAGCAGCGCGACGAGGAAGCGCTGCTCGGCCTCCGTCGCGCGCGAGAGCAGGTCGCGCACCGCCTCGCGCCGCGCAGCCACCGAGCCCGGCCCGGCCAGCCCGCCGATGCGCGTGAACGCGTTCTCGACCTCCGCGACGGTCAACGCCGGCTCGGCCGCGGGCGCCGGAAGGTCGCGCAGCGCGGCCCACCCGACGCCGATCTGCCGCTGGGTCAGCTCACCCGACAGCCATGCGACCGCGGCGGGCGTCTCGGCCGGTGATACGCCGCGGAGCACGGCGCCGAGCGCCTCGACCTTGGTGTTGCGCGCCCGGGTAGCGCGGACGGCGGCGGACGCGTCGACGAGGTCGCGGAGCAGCACGTCGTGATGGTGTCACGGGTGCAGCAGGCGGCCTTCCATGCCACCCGCCACCGTGACGATCTGGCCGCTGACGTGGCCCGACGCCAGCGGCGAGCACAGGTACGCGATGGTGCGCGCGATGTCCTCGGGCTCGGCGACCTTCCGCAGGGCCATCGTGGCCGTCACCGTCTGGAGGGTCTCGTCCGTGAGGTCCTTCGCGGTCATCGGCGAGACGGTCCAGCCCGGCGCGACCACGTTCACGCGGGCGAGCGGCGCCTGGCGCACGAGCTCGTTCTTGAGCGAGAGGGCGAGCCCGTAGGCGATCGCGGCCTTGGCCGCCGCATAGTCGGCGTGGCCCGCTTCCCCGAACACTCCCGCGGTCGACGCGACGAGCACGAGCGAGCCGGCGCCGGTCGCCTCGACGTGGCGGCCGTAGGCACGGGCGGTGAGGAACGTCGCGGTCAGGTTGGCGTCGAGCGTCGCCCGCCAGCGCTCGAGCGGCATCCGGGCGACCGGCACGTCCTCCGACGGCCAGACGCCCGCGTTGGCCACGCAGGCGTCGAGCCGCCCGAGCGCCTCGAGGGCGGCCGGGACCAGGGCGTCCGCCGCGGCCTCGTCGCGGAGGTCGGCCTGCAGGGCGACGCCGCCGATCTCCCCGGCCAGCGCCTCCGCCGCTGCCACGCTCGTGTGGTAGTGGACGCCCACGCGGGCACCCTCGGCGGCGAGCAGCCGCGCCGTGGCCGCGCCGATGCCACCCGAGGCGCCCGTGACGAGGACCGCGCTGCCGCTGAGCCCGAGATCCATCGGCGCCAGTCTGACGACCCTCCGTATTTGACATCTGTGGTGGAATTGTGGAACGATCTCTCCGACATGAACACCGCTCGCCTCCAGGTCCTCCTCGCAGCGCTGTGCTTCGGCACCACGGGTACCGCTCAGGCGCTCGGCCCCGACGGCACTGACCCGGTCGGCGTCGGCGGGGCACGGATCCTCGTGGGTGGCGCGCTGCTCGTGGCCGTCGTGCTTCTCCGCGGCAGCGGCTTCCGCTCGCGGCCGTGGGCGCGGGGCCCGGTGCTCGCGGCCGTGGCCGGCGTCGCCGTCTACCAGCTCGCGTTCTTCGCGGCCGTCGCCGACACCGGCGTGGCGGTGGGGACGATCGTGGCGCTCGGCTCGGCGCCCACGCTCGCCGGGCTGTTCGAATGGGTGCTGGACCGCCGGCGGCCTCCGGCGCGCTGGACGGTCGCCACGGCGCTCGCCTGCGCCGGCGTGGTGCTGCTCGCGCTCGCAGGTGGAGAGGCCAGCGTCTCGCTGCCGGGCGTCGCACTGGCGGTCACGGCGGGCGGGGCGTACGCGACGTACACGTTGGCCGCCAAGCGCCTGCTCGCCGCCGGCCACGCGCCGGAGACGGTGATGGGGGCCGCGTTCGGGCTCGGTGCGCTCGTGCTCATGCCTGTGCTCGCGGCCAGCGATCCCGGCTGGCTCCTGCACGCGGACGGCATCGGCCTCGCGGTGTTCCTCGGCGTGGTCCCGACCGCGCTCGCCTACGTGCTCTTCGCCCGCGGGCTCGAGCGGCTGAGCGCCTCTGAGACCGCCACGCTCACGCTCGCCGAGCCGCTCACCGCCGGCGTGCTCGGTGCCGTGGTGCTCGCCGAGCCGGTCACCGGCCTGTCTGCGGCGGGCGGCGCCTGCGTGCTCGCCGGGCTGCTCGCGCTCGCCGTGCGGCTGCCGGTGCTTGCATCGCCGCGGCAGGCCACGGCATGATCACGCCCGTGAACGCCGCCACCCGCCCGCTCCAGCGCACGTCCACGGTCGACGCGCTCGTCGACGCATTGCGGCACGAGATCCTCGACGGCGCGCTCCCCGCGGGCGCCTGGCTGCGCGAGCGGGAGCTGTGCGAGACCTACGGCGTGGCGCGCCACTCACTGCGCGCCGCGCTGCGGCAACTGGCGGCGGACGGCCTCGTGCGGATCGAGCCCCATCGCGGCGCCCACGTCGCGCTGCTGAGTGCGAACGAGGTGCGCTGGCTCTACGAGCTGCGGGCGGCGCTCGAACTCGAGGCGGCCCACCTGGCGCTCGAGCGCGGCGGCGGGCGGCTCCCGCCCGCGGTGCACGAGGCGTTGCAGCGCCTACAGGACGCCTGCGCCGGGGCCGACCGACCGTGGAGCGAGGTCAATGCGGCTCACGCCGGCCTGCACGAGGCGATCGTGGCCGCCGCCGGCAGCCCGCGGATCGCCGCCGCCCATGCCGCGCTGAACGGCGAGATGCAGCTGTTCCTGCTCGCGCTGCGCCCGCACGTCGCCCCCCGCGAGCTGGCCGAGGACCACGAGGCGCTGGTGCGCGGGCTGGAGGCCGAAGGCCCGAGCGTCCTGCGCGACCACCTGCGCCGCGCGGCCGAGACCCTGATCGAGGCATGAGCCCCGTCGACCCGCGCCTCGAGCGCTTCCTGCCCGCCCTCGTCTACGACCCGCAGGAGGGGTACCGGGCGATGTCCGCGGCCTCGGTCACGGACCACGCGAAGAACACGCTGCGGCGGAGCAACGGCGCGGTCATCTCCCGGGCGGGATCCGGGCTCTCGCTCGCGCTGCTCACGTCGTACGACGTCAAGGACGGCGACCGCCTCGACGAGGTGGGCGACCACCTCGCGGCCGCCCGCCGCTTCCAGGGCGACGGCGCCTACCGCGAGCGAGTCTACGGCCGCGTGAAGGAGGACGGCGGTCGCGTGTGGCTCCAGTACTGGCTCTGGTGCTACTACAACCCCAAGCACCTGCTGGGCTTCGGCCGCCACGAGGGGGACTGGGAGGTTGTGCAGATCGGCCTGGGGGAGGGCGGCGAGCCCGAGGTTGTCACCTTCTCCCAGCACGAGGGCGCCGAGGCCAAGGACTGGGAGGACGTCAAGCGCCAGGGCGAGCATGCGGTCGTGTACGTGGCGCCGCTCTCGCACGCCTGCTACTTCGAGCCGGGCGCCCATCCCTACGTACTCGGGGTCGACAACCCCGACGACTCGCTGCCGCCCGTGCTGCCGCAGATCGAGTCCTTCGGACCCTGGGAGGCCTGGACGGGGCGCTGGGGGAACTCGACCGGCGTGGTCGGCGGCCGGTTCGGCGGTCGCAGCCCCGTCAGCCCCGGGCGCCAGGGCATGAAGTGGGACAGCCCCAATGCCTGGCACCTGCGCGCACGCGCGGCGACGCCCCTGCGGCAGGGTCGCCGGGTCGTCCGCGCGCTCGGCACCGCCACGTACCCCAAGCTCCTGTCGATCGACGCCCGGCGGGAGGACGACCGCGTGCTCGTCGACTACCGGCTCGACCCGGCCTGGCGCCGCCGCGCCACACGGCTGCTGGTCACGCTGCACCGTCCGGGCCACGAGCGCCAGGTGCTCGCGAGCTGCCCGGAGAAGATCGAGGGGAGCGAGGGCACGGTCGACGTGCCGCTGAAGGCGGATGTCGAGGGCGAGGTCGTCGTCCGTGCCTCCGCGTACAACGTCCTGCGTCAGCGCAGCGACCCGCTGGAGACGGTGGCGGACCTCACGCCGGGCGGATAGCGGTAGAAGGACAGAACGGCCACCCGCCCGGCCGAGAGAGGAAGGAGCACCCTTGGCGGGTGTCGGCGCTCATTTGCTCTATTCCCGGTAGAACGGCTGGATAACCTGCGCGGTCATCGTACGGACCGGCGGCACGGGGCCGGGTCCGACGGCGTCGCTTGCGATCCTTCAGTGCATCGACCAGGGGAAGTGGCATGTCGCGGAGATTTGAAGTCGGGCCGTTGCTCGTCGCCCTCGGAGCGATCATCCTGCTCGTGAGCCTGTTCCTCGAGTGGTACGGCACGCTCACGGCGTGGGAGGCCTTCGAGGTCGTGGAGGTGCTGCTGGCCGTGCTGGCCGTCGGCGCGCTCGTGATCGCCGTCGGCCTGCTGCTGCCCGACCTCGGCTACGTCGAGCGGCGGTGGCTGCCGCCGGTCGTGGCCGGGGCCACGATCCTCGTGGTCGCCGAGGTGATCGATCCGCCGCCGATCGCCGACGGGGAGGACCTGGCCGCGGGGGCGTGGTTCGCGTTCGGCTCGGTGTTCCTCATGTGCGCGGGCGCCCTGCTGACCTTCGGCCGGCTCTCGTTCGCGCTGTCGCTCGAGGATCGCGACGTGCGCGAGCGCGTTCCCGTGGTCGACCACCGGCAGGACACGACCGACACGGTGGCCGTCAAGCCCGACGAGGAGCGCCCGGGGGAGCGATGACCTCGGTGCACGACGTCGGTTTCGAGCTCGAGCGCTTCGGCTTCACCGCTCCCGGACGGCTCGAGGTGGTAGGGCGCTGGAGCGGGCTCGAAGGCCGCCGGCTCGGCCGTCCCGTGCTCACCGTGCGGGAGAGCGGCTTCCGGCGCCGCGTCACCGCACTCCCCGGCGGCCAGTTCACCCCGTCGGACACCGGTGAGTGGCGCGCCGCGTTCGCCTACGAGGGCGACCCCGAGGCGATCACCGGCGCTGAGCTCGAGGTCGGCCGCCGGCTCGTCGTCGACCTCCCGCGCCCGCGCCGTCGGCGGTCGCGCGCGGCGGCACCCGAATCCGACGCGCGCCCGCCGCGCAGCGAGTCGGCCGCCGTCGAGCGTGAGCTGCATGCCGAGATCCAGCGGCTGGCGGAGGAGCTCAAGCCGCTGCGCGCCGAGCACGACCGGCTGAAGGCCGAGCACGACCGGCTGAAGGCCGAGCACGCACATCTATGCGAGCGCGCCGCCGAGACCGAGCGCACCACCCAGGAGCAGGCCACCGAGCTGGCGGACCTCCGAGCCGAGCGCGACTCCCTGACCGCCGAGGCACAGGCTGCGCTCGAGTCCGCGACCGCCGAGCGCGACGGCCTGGCCGCCGAGGTCGAGCGGCTGCGCACCAGCCTCGCGGAGCGCGACCGCGAGCTGGCCGAGGCGCGCGAGGCGGTGGCGCGAGTCCGGGACGACGCCGAGCAGCGGCTCGAGGCCGAGCGCGCCGGCGCGACCGAGGTGCGGGAGAGCCTCGCCACCGCCCGCGGGGAGGCGAAGAAGGCGATCGAGGCGGAGGCGGAGGAGACCGAGCGTCTGCGCGCGGAGCTGCAGGCGGCCCGCGACGAGACGGAGACGACGTTGCGCGGCGAGCGCGAGGAGACCGCGCGCCTGCGCGAGGAGCTCGCCGCCCGGCCGGCGCAGCTCAACGGCGACGACGCCGGGGAGGCCGAGTCGGCGGCGAAGCGCATGTACGAGCGGATCGCGCGCGAGCTCGAGCACGAGCGGGCGGCGGCGCGGCACCTGCGCCGCGAGCTCGACGCCATCCAGGCCGAGAGCGCGCAGCACCGTCGCGAGGCGTCGAGCGCGGCGGCCAACGGCGTCACCACCACGGAGGCCCCCGTGGCATCGACCCCGGCCGGCCGGATCGCCGCCGCCCGCCGCACCGAGGCAGGCCGCGCGGCGGCCCAGCACCGCGCCGAGGCCGCGCGCGCCGCCGCGGCGCACCGCGTGCCGGAGTCGCATGCCTCGCCGGCCGGCATCTGGCTCACCCGCGTCGCTGCCGTCCTGCTGGTCGCTGCCCTGTTCGTCGCGCTCGTCCTCATCATCAGCGCGGTGGCGTGACGGTTGCGCCGTCCGGCGCTCCTGCTCGTGGGGGCGGCGGTCGCCGTGTCGGCGCTGTCGCTGCTGATCCCGTGGTCGCTGGCCTTCGACCCCCAGGCGTGGGTCGTGTGGGGCCGCGACGCGCTCGACCTGGCGCTCGACACGCGCTCGGGGCCGTCGTGGAAGCCGCTCCCGGTGCTCTTCACCACGCCGTTCGCGCTGGCCGGCGACGCGGCGCCCGCGCTGTGGATGATCGTCGCCCGCACAGGCGGCCTGCTGGCGCTGGCGGGCGCGGCCGTGCTCGCCACCCGGCTCGCCGGGCGCACCGCCGGCGTCGTCGCCGCGGCGGTCATGGCGCTGAGCCCGTGGTGGTTCTACAACACGATCCTCGGCAACTCGGAGGGGCTGCTCGTCGCGGCGGTCCTATGGGCGGTCGTCGCACACCTCGCCGGGCGCGAGCGCGCGGCGCTCGCGCTGCTCGGCGCGGCGGCGCTGCTGCGGCCGGAGGTGTGGCCGTTCCTCGGCCTGTACGGGCTGTGGCTGTGGCGGCGGGATCCAGCCGCCCGGCGGGAGGCGGCGGCGATCGCGATGACCGTGCCGCTGCTCTGGCTGGGCCCGGACGTGGCGGGCATCGGCGGGGCGCTGACCGCGTCCGAAGGTGCGCGCGGCGAGGCGAGCCCCGGCAGCGCGGCACTCGAGGACGTGCCCGGGCTCGCCGTGCTCGCCGACGCGGTCACGTTGCTCACCGTGCCCGCCGCGCTCGCGGCGGTCGCGGGCGCGCTCGCCGGCCCGCGCGTCGCCCGCCCGCTCGCCGCGGCGGCGCTCGTCTGGGTCGCGATCGTCGCGGTCATGGCCCAGGCCGGCTTCGCCGGGAACCAGCGTTACCTCGTCGTGGCCGTCGCCCTCGCGTGCGTGCTGGCCGGTGTCGGCGCCGCTGCATACGCTCCACGTCTCGTGTCCGCTGTACTCGTGATCGCCGTCGCCCTCGTCACCGTTGGCGACCTTCGCGAGCAGGGCGACGAGGTGAAGGTTCGGGTCGACCGGCGGGCGGCGCTGCCGGAGCTCGTCGCCGCCGCCGGCGGGCGGGACGCGCTGGTGCGCTGTTCGCGCGTGCGCACGGCGGCTGACGTGCGGCCGCTCGTGGCGTGGGAGCTCGACCTCCCGCTCCTCGCCCTCGACGCCGCGCCGCGGCCGCCGGCCGTCGTCATCCGCTGGCAGCCCCATTATCCCGGGTCAATCGAGCCGATCCAGGAGCCGGCGCAGGCCGGATTCCGCCCGCTGGCCCAGGCCCCCGGCTGGGACGTGTGGGTGTCGTGCGGGCCGGCGGCTCAGACGACCGGCTGAGCGAACCGCACCTCGACCCGCTCGAAGCCGAGGCCGCGCAGCATGCCCTCGAGCATCGCGCGGGTGTTGCGCTCGGCGGTCTCGCGCAGCTCGGGCTCGGCGGCCGCCGCCTCGCGCAGCTTGTCCTCGGCGAGCTGGTAGAGCGGCTGCTCGTCGCCCGGACGGTCGGACAAGGCGTCTTCGACCCGGTCGAGCACTCCGCGGTCGCGGTCGTACACGCGCGTGCGGTCGGGCTCGATGCGCGGGTCGCTGAGCGTCGGCGCGGGCAGCGTGATCGTCGCCGAGCGGCGGTCGTCGGACACCTGGACCGCCTTCGGGTCGCGCGACAGCCCCGAGAAGTCGACCGCGGCATCCACGCTGCCGGCGGCCACGAACAGCGTCCGCTCGCCCTTGATGAACGACGGCAGCAGCGACGTGTCCTGCTCGACGTCGACGACGACCTGCAGGTTCGCGGTCGCTGCCCGGTACTCGCTGAGGTTCTCGAGCGACTTGAGCAGCGCGGGCTGGCTGCGGTCGATCGTCCGCTCGCGGAACGGGTTGAGGCTCGGGATCAGCGCGGGCAGGAGCAGGAGCGCGGCGACGACCGCCGCGCCTACGACGACGAGCGACCCCAGGCCGCGTCGCGATGCCCGTCCACGATCCGCCACGGCACGCAATGTAGAGGGCTAATACCCTCCCGACGCGATGGACGAAATCGCGATCGTCGTGCACGGCGGAGCGGGCTCGCTGGCGCGCGACCCGGAGCGCGTCGACCGCATCCGCGCGGGCGCGGCGGCGGCCGTCGCAGCCGGGCACGCGGTGCTCGCGGCGGGCGGCCCGGCGGTCGGCGCCGTTGAGGCCGCCGTGGTCGTGCTCGAGGACGACCCCGAGTTCAACGCCGGCCGCGGGGCGGCGCTGACCGAGTACGGGCGGGTCGAGCTCGACGCGTCGATGATGGAGGGCACGACGCGCCGCGCGGGCGCAGTGGCCGCCGTGCGCGGCGTCCGCAACCCGATCCGCGCCGCCCGCGCCGTGCTCGAGGAGAACCGCCACGTGCTGCTCGTCGGCGCGCCCGCGACCGATTTCGCCGCCACCGCGGGCCTGCAGTTCGAGTCCGAGACCTGGTTCGTCACCGAACGCGAGCGCCGCGCGCTGACAGCGGCGGGCGCGGCCGGCGCCCGCGGCACCGTGGGCGCCGTCGCACGCGACGTCAACGGGTGCCTGGCCGCGGCGACGTCGACGGGGGGCGTCTCCGGCCAGCGCCTCGGCCGCGTCGGCGACTCCCCGCTGGTCGGCGCCGGCACCTGGGCTGACGACGACACGGTCGCCGTGTCGTGCACCGGACACGGCGAGTCGATCATCCGCTCCGCGCTCGCCCACGAGGTCGACGCGCTCCTCCGCCACCGCGGTCTCGGGCTGCAGGGGGCGTGCGCGCGGGCGATCGAAGGGCTCGGCCGCTGGGGCGAGGACGGCGGGCTGATCGCGGTCAGCGCCCATGGCGAGGTGGCCGCCACGTTCAACTCGGCGGCCATGACCCGCGCGTGGCGGGTGGGGGAGGGGCCGGTCTTCGCGGCGCACGGACCCGGCGAGCCGGAGTGAGTCCGTGCGAACGTTGACGGCGGACGGGCCCGGCGCGGGTGGCTGAGACGGTCGACGAGCTGGCGGGGCGCCTGTACGGGCTGCCGCTGGAGGACTTCACGCGCGAGCGCGACGCCGCCGCCCGCGAGCTGCGCAAGGCCAAGGAACGCGACACGGCCGCGGTGGTCGCCAAGCTTCCCAAGCCGTCGCAGGCGGCGTGGTCGGCGAACACCCTCGCGCGCGAGCAGCGCGGCCTGGTGGACGACCTGCTGGCCGCCGGCGAGCGCCTGCGGGAGGCGCAGGAGGCGGCGATGGCGGGGAAGGGTGCCGAGGAGCTGCGCGAGGCCGGTGCCGCCGAGCGCGCCGCCGTCGACGCGCTCGTGGACGCCGCGCGAGAGCTCAAGCCCAGCGGCCGCCGGCCGACCGAGGCGACGCTCGAACGGCTCCGCAACACCCTGCACGCCGCGGCGTCGGACGAGGACGTGCGCCGGGCGCTCGACGAGGGCCGCCTCGTCGAGGACGCGACCGGCGGCGGCGCATGGGGCCTGGCCGGCTTCGACGCGGCGCCGCTCCCTCCGCGGGAGCCGCGGCGGGCGAAGAAACCCGCGCGGCGGGCGGCGGACACGAAGGCCGATCGCGAGGAGGCCCAGCGCGAGGAGCGCGAGCGCAAGGAGCGCGAGGCCCGCGAGGCAGAGGAGCGCGAGGCGCGCCAGCGGCTCGAGGCCGAGCTGCGCGAGGCCCGCGCCGAGCGCCGCGCACGCGACCGCGAGCTCGACCGGGCCGAGCGGGCGGCGGCCCGTGCCGCCGAGCGGCTCGAGGAGGCGCGGGAGCAGGCGGAGGAGTCGGCGGCGGAGCTCGGCGCCGCCCGGGAGGCGGCCGACGAGGCCCGCGACCACGTGGCTCGGCTCGAGGAGCAGCTCGATTAGCTTCGCGTGCCCCCGGCGAATGTCAACGGCGGCTGGGTAGGCAGGTGGCGGGGCCGGGGAGTTTCGTGCGATTCGGCGTGGGTGCCATCGCCGGTTTGCACGTTTGTCCTCCAGACGGGGAGAAACGTGCAATCCGGCGTCCGCAGGAGCACCGAGATGCACGGAATTCATGCACAGCGGCCGACTCCCTACCAGCGCCGTTGACGTTCGCGTCAGTTCATCGCCGAAGCCAGCACGGACGGGTCGCGCTCGCCCTCAGGCAGCTCCATCGCCATCAGCCGGGCGAGCTGTGCCCGGCCCCGGACGTCGAGCTTGCGGTAGATCTGGCCGAGGTGGTACTCGATCGTCTTGGGTGACAGGAATAGGGCGGCGGCCGCCTCGCGGTTGGTCATGCCCTGGGCGACGAGGACGGCGATCTGGAGCTCGTGGGGCGTGAGCTGCTCCGCCGCCGTCTCCGCGCGCCGGGCCTGCTGCTCGCCCGTGGCGCGCAGCTCGGTCCGCGTCCGCTCGGTCCAGCCGCGTGCGCCGAGCCGCTCGAACGTCTCCAGCGCCTGCTTCAGCGGCTCGCGGGCCTCGGCCCGAGCACGCCCGCGGCGCAGCCGCTCGCCGAAGCAGAGCAGCGTGCGGGCGCGCTCGAACGGCATCGGCAGGGCGTCGTGGATCGCCAGCGCCGCCTCGAACCGCCCGCGCACCTCCGCGTCCGGCCCCAGCAGCGCTCGCAGCCGCCCGGTCGCCGCCTCCGTCCACCGCGAGCCCGCGCGGCGGCCCGCCGCCTCGAAGTCGCCGAGCAGCGCCAGCGCGTCGTCGCGCCGGCCGGTCCGCGCATACGCCTCGGCGAGATCCGGCGTGCTCATCACCAGCGACGGCTGCATCTGCAACCGGTCGGCCATCCGCTGCGTCTCCTCGAGCGCCTCGATCGCCTCCGGCACCCGCCCGAGCCCCAGCTCGAGCAGCCCGAGCGCCCCGTGCAGGTAGGCCCCGAGCGCGTCGCCATGAAAGCGCGAGACGAGGGCGAGCCCGTCGGCGACGTGCCGCCGGCACTCGTCCTGCAGCCCCATGGCCGCCTCCACGTGGGCGAGCGCGGCGAGGCTGTGCGTCAGCAGCGCCTGCTGCCCCGTGTCCTGCGCCAGCTCGACCGACTCGGCCGCCTGCGCCCGGGCCGTCGCCCAGCGCCCGAGGCGAAAGTCCAGATGCGACCGCGCTGCCAGCGGGTAGATGAGCGCGCTGACTGCGCTCGCGTCGCGCGCGGCCGCGAGCAGCCGGTCGAAGATTCGCTGCGCGCGGTCGAACTTCTCGATCCAGACCGACGAGTGGGCCGCCATGCCGACGACCTCGACGATCGCCAGCGGGTCGCCCTCGAGCAGGTACGGCTCGCACACGGTGAGCAGTGCATCGCCCTGCTCGACGTCGCCGAGCGCGAGGTGCGCCTCGCCGATCACCGCGGTGGCCAGCAGCTCGACCGCAGGGTCGGCCGACGTGGCGAGCGCCCGCGCACGCTCGGCGGTGGCGATCAGCGCGTGCATATCGCCGGTCATCATGTGCGTGACCGAGGCCTCGAGGAACATGCCGGCGGCCCGTCGCGGGTCGCGCGAGCGCACGCGCTCGGCCTCGGTCACGAGCAGCTCGTAGGCCACGAGCGGCGAGCCGCG
>DATAFH010000007.1:0-1857 GCA_036257565.1 Solirubrobacteraceae bacterium
GGGAACAGCGAGCCGACGGTCCGGCGCATGGCGAGCCGGGCCGGCCTGGTCGCGAAGGCGCCGTCACCGTAGGTCGGGAGCGGCTTGACGTTCTCGGCCAGCAACCGCTGCACGGGCGTGCCGTCGATCGCATTCAGGTAGGCGTCGCGGACGAGCACGCCACGCGGGCGCGTCGCCTGCACGAAGGCGCCGAGCAGCTTCGCCAGACGCTGCATCGCGGCGACATGCGGGCGGCGCTCGCGCTCGTAGGAGTCGAGCAGCGCCACCGGCGCGCCCGCGAGGACGTCGGCGAGCTTCCAGGCCAGGTTGGCGGCGTCGCGCGCGCCCGAGGAGAACCCCTGGCCGGCGAACGGCGGCATCAGGTGCGCCGCGTCGCCCGCAAGCAGCACGCGGCCGCGGCGCCAGCGGGCGGCCATGCGCGTGTGGAACGTGTAGACGACCGCGCGCTCGATCTCGGCGGTCTCGCCGTCGAGCCACCGCTCGACCGCGCGAGCGACGGCGGCCGGCTCGAGGTGCGGGGCGGCGTCCTCGCCGGGGTGGAGCATCCACTCCCAGCGGTGGCGGCCGGGTGACATCGGCAGCGTCACCATCGGGCGCTTCGCGTCGCCGACGAAGTGCGGGTGCGGCACCTTGCGCAGCGGCCGGTCGACGAGCGCGTCGACGACGATCCAGCGCTGCGGATTGGTGCACCCCTCGAGCGGGATCTCAAGGCGGGCCCGGACCGCGCTCGTGGCGCCGTCGCAGCCGACCAGCCAGCGCGCGGAGATCCGCTCCGAGCGCCCGCCCTCGCTCGGCCGCACGAAGGCGTCGACGCGGTCGGCCCGCCGGTCGAGCGCCTCGAGCGTCAGTCCACGCCGGACGTCAACGCTCGGCCTCTGCTCGAGCGCGGCGAGCATCGTGCGCTCCATCGCCGGCTGGTTGATCGAGACAAACGGCGGGTGTCCGAGCCGGCCGGTCCGCGAGCGGAAGAACTCGACGGGGCGTCCGGCGGCCGTGATGATGCTCGCGCCCGGCTGGATCTGCGCGTCGGCGAGCACCGACTCGTCGAGCCCGACGGACTGGAAGATCCGCAGCACCTCGTCGTCGATGACCGCCGCTCGCGGCAGCCGGTAGGGCTCGGGCTCGCGGTCGAACGCTAGCGTGCGCACGCCGCGGTCGCCGAGCAGCAGTGCCAGCAGCTGCCCGACCGGCCCCAGGCCGCAGATGATCACGTCGTAGTCGGTCATGGCTTACACGGGGACGGCGGTCGGGCTGATGCGGTTGGTGAGCGTGCCGATGCCGTCGATCTCGAGCTCCACCGTCTGGCCCGGCTGGATCCAGCGGTCGAGCTCGAGGCCACAGCAGCCGGGCATCGTGCCGGTGGAGATGACGTCGCCAGCGTCGAGCTTCTCGCCGGCCGAGGCGTACGCGAGCATCGCGCCCAGCGTGTGCTGCGGATCGGCGGTGGTGCCCTCGCACCACAGCTCGCCGTCCACCCGGACGCGGCCGCGCATCGCCGTCCAGTCGGGGACGGCGTCGGCGGTGACCACATCGGAGCCGATCGAGTTCGCGAACGTCTTGGCCTTGATCACCGGGCCGAAGATGTTGCGCCGCGCGTCGTCGGCCTGGACGTCGCGCGCGCTCCAGTCGTTGAGGACGAACCAGCCGCCGACGGCGTCCAGCGCCGCCTCGGGCGTGGCGTCGGCGAGCGGCTTGGCCAGCACACATGCGAGCTCGAGCTCGAAGTCGAGGAACTTCGTGTGCGAGGGCCACCACATCTCCTGGCCATCGGCCAGCACCGACGTATGGTTGGCGACGTAGAACGTCGGCGCCTCGCGAAAGCGGTCGTTCGGCTTGAGCTTCGGGAACGGCCGGCCG
>DATAFH010000008.1:0-1887 GCA_036257565.1 Solirubrobacteraceae bacterium
AAGTTCAAGACGCTCGCCTCGCTGCTCAAGCGGGCCGGGCTCGTGAGGACGCTGGAGGGCAAGGGCCCGTACACCGTCTTCGCGCCGACGGACGCGGCCTTCGCCAAGGTGCCGAAGGCCACGCTCGCTGGGCTCGCCCGCAACCGGGCGAAGCTCCGCTCGGTCCTGCTGCTGCATGTCGCCAAGGGCAGGCTCTCCGCGGCGAAGGTCACGGAGCGCCGCTCGGTGAAGACGCTCAACGGGCAGCGGCTCGAGATTCGCGTCCGCGGCAGCAAGGTCTTCGTCGGCGGCGCGCGGGTCGTCACACCGGACGTGACCGCGTCGAACGGCGTCATCCACGTCATCAACAAGGTCCTGATCCCCAGCTAGCCCAGATGGCCTCGTCGCCCGGTGCGGCTTGCCGCGCTGGGCGACGTGGGCCACGCGGGCGATTGCCGCCATGAGCTTCTTTCCACCACATTGCGCCCTCGAACAGAGCCCCGATCGCGGCCGGCCGCAAGTCGCCCGCAGGCGGCGGGCGCTCGTGACGGGCGCGACCGGCTTCATCGGCGCGCGGCTCGCCGCGACGCTCGCCGACGCCGGCTGGACCGTCCGCTGCATGGTGCGCGACCGCTCGCGCGCGGGCGAGCTCGAGCGGCGCGGCTTCGAGGTCCACGAGGGCGATGTCCTCCGCCCTGAGACCCTCGAGGGGGCGGCCCGCGACGTCGAGGTCGCCTACTACCTGGTCCACGCGATGGGCCGAGGAGCACGCGGGGACTTCGCGGCCCGAGAACACGCCGGCGCCGAGGCGTTCGCGCGCATGGTCCTGCGCGAGGGCGTCGAGCGCGTGATCTACCTCGGCGGTCTGGGGGAGCCGCACTCGCGCCACCTGCGCAGCCGCCACGAGACCGCGCGCGTGCTCGTAGAGCATGGCCCGCCGCTCACCTACTTCCGCGCCGGCATGGTCGTCGGTGCGGGAAGCGAGTCGTACCGCACCCTGCGATACCTCGTTGAGCGGCTGCCGGCGATGATCGCGCCCGCGTGGCTGAAGGTCCCCACGCAACCGATCGCCATCGACGACGTGGTCGCCTACCTGACAGCCGCCCCGGATCTGCCGAAGACGGCGGGCCAAGAGATTCAGATCGGCGGCCCGAGCGTCCTGGCCTACGGCGAGATGCTCGACCGGATGGCCGAGGCGCTTGGTCGGCGGCCGCGACCGAAGCTTCCAGTCCCGCTGCTCACCCCGCGACTTTCATCGCTCTGGATCGGCCTGGTGACCCCGGTCGATGCCGGTGTCGCCCGGCCGCTGATCGAGGGGCTCTCGACGAAGACGACCGTGACCGACACCACCGGCGCGAAAGTCTTCGACGTGGCGCCGCTGCCGTTCGAGGAGGCGCTTCGACGGGCCGTCGCCGACGACGCCGCCACGGCAACCGTCGTGCCGCCGTGTCCCGCGGAGTTCAGGCCAGCGACCCCGAACGCGGCCCGGCTCGGCCCTCGATCAGCTCGATGAGACTCGGCTTTGCCGTCAAGGTCCTTGGCGGCGGCGGGCTGCCGTCGCACGACTCCAGGCGATGGCAGTCCGGACCGCACCTACGGGTTTCGCTCGGGCGGCTGAGAGGCGTGCTCCAATACTGCGACGCCCACGACATCCGCATGTACCGCATGGCTACAGCCCTTGCGCCTTACGCCAGCCATCCGGACCTTCCTGGCTTTCGCGGGCAGCCGCGCGAGTGTGCCGCGGAGCTCGCGGAGGTCGGCCGGCTCGCGCGCGGGCTCGACATTCGCCTGTCCAGTCATCCCGGTCAGTACACCGTGCTCAACTCAGAGGACGAGCGAATCCGGCGGGTGGCGGTGGAGGAGCTTGAAGTGCAGGCCGAGCTCATGGATGCCATGGAGCTTGGACCC
>DATAFH010000009.1:0-34880 GCA_036257565.1 Solirubrobacteraceae bacterium
AGAGGATCAGCACGCCGACCTTGATCAGCACCATCACGGCGTTGACCTTCGCCGACTCGCTCGCGCCCCGGATCAGCAGCGACGCGCAGAGGACGATGAGGATGATCGCGGGCAGGTTGATCACGCCGTCCGCCTCGGGAGCGTTCGAGATCGAGTCCGGGATCGTGAAGCCGAACAGGTTGTCGAGCAGCTCGTTGAGGTACTGCGACCAGCCGACCGCGACGGCCGCCGCCGAGACGCCGTACTCGAGCAGCAGGCAGGCCGCGACGATCATCGCGATGCCCTCGCCCAGCGTCGCGTACGCGTACGAGTAGGACGAGCCGGAGACCGGCACCGCGCTCGCCAGCTCGGCGTAGCAGATGGCCGTCAGGCCCGCCACGATGCCGGCGAAGATGAACGAGAACACCGAGGCGGGCCCGGCGATCGGCACCGCCTCGGTGAGCACGATGAAGATGCCGGTGCCGATCGTTGCGCCGATGCCGAACAGCGTCAGCTGGAACAGGCTGATCGTGCGCTTGAGCTCGCCACCCTCGGTGTCGGTCCCGGTCTCCGCCGTCATCGCCTCGACCGGCTTGCGCCGCAGGAACTGGTGTCCCAGCGATGTCTGTATCGATGCCATCCCCTCGTCTTCCTCCTCAGTCGACGTCCCGGCCCAGCAGGTCCGCCCAGGTCTCGCGCCGTACCACCAGCCGGGCCTCGCCGTCCGAGGCGAAGACCACCGGGATCCGGCGGGCGCCGTTGTAGTTGTTCGCCATCGCGTGGCAGTACGCGCCCGTCGCGGGCACCGCGACGATGTCCCCAACGCGCGGGTCGGCGAGTTGCACGCCGTCCACCAGCACGTCGCCGCTCTCGCAGTGGCGCCCGACCAGCGTCACCAGCTCGCCCTCCGAGCCGTCGAGCCGGTCGGCGATCCCGGCCTCGAACCGCTGATCGAAGAGCGCGACCTCGAGGTTGTCGCCCATGCCGCCGTCGACCGCGACGAACGTCGCCGCCCCGCGCTTGATCGTGACGACGCGGTACAGGGTCGTTCCCGTCGACGCCACCATGCTGCGTCCCGGCTCGATGGTGACCTCGGCCTCGGCCGGCAGGTGCTCGCGGGCGGCGCCGATCAGCGCGTCGAGGTAGGCGTCGACGGTCGGCGGGCGGTCGTCGTACGTGTAGCGCGCGCCGAGCCCGCCGCCGAGGTCGTAGACCTCGAACTCGCCGAGCGCGGCGACGGGAGCGACCGACGCGGCGAACGGCTCGACGTCGAGGATCTGTGAGCCCACGTGGACGTGCACGCCGCGCATGTTCAGCCGCGGCGTGCGCTCGATCCGCCGGATGATCTCGGCCGCGGCCGGCGGCGCGAGCCCGAACTTGGAACCCTCGTGGCCCGTCAGCACGTGCGCGTGAGTGTCGGCATCCACGCCGGGGATCACGCGCACGAGCACGTCGTGCTCGCGACCGGTCGCCTCGAGCCGGTCGACGTCGTTCGCGTTGTCGACCACGACGAGACCGATCCCGTGCTCGGCGGCCATCGCGATCTCCTCGTCGGTCTTGGCGTTGCCGTGCAGCACGAGCGAGGCCGGATCGGCGCCGGCCTTCAGGGCCGTGAGGATCTCCCCTCCGCCCGCGACGTCGAGCCCGAGGCCCTCCTCGACCATCACGCGCTGGACGGCGGTGGCCGGGAACGCCTTCGACGCGAAGACCACCCGTGAGCGCGGCCAGCGGGCGGCCAGCCCGTCCACGTACTGGCGTGCACGCGCGCGCAGCGCCGCCTCGGCGACCACCATCACCGGCGTCCCGAACTCTGCGACCAGATCGGCGGCGCGGCAGCCGCCGACCACGAGCATCCCGTCCGCGTCGAGCTCGCTGCCCGCCGGGTACAGCTCGAGGAGTGCAGCCACGGGCCGACGCTACCGGCAATGCGCCACCGAGTCGCTCGGTGCCACATCCAAAATGCGGTCGGCCGCTTCGTCGCAAAGACGGTTGCCCGCGCGCGCGCAGGAGGCGATGATCCCGGCGATGCTGCACGGGATCTCGGAGATCCGGGCGTTCTTCCGCACGAACCGCACGCCCGTGTACTTCGTGTCGCCCACGGCGTTCAACCTCCTCGGCGTCGACCGCTGGCTGCGGAACTTCTTCTACGTCAACTACTTCGACTCGTTCGAGGGCAACCACCCGCGCGTGTTCGTGCCCCGCGAGCGGCCGTACCGCGAGTTCGAGTCGATGGAGGACATCTGCAACTACCTCCTCGGCCACAAGGAGGTGCTTGACCGCGTGGAGCGCGCCGGGTCGGGCGGGAAGGCCGTGTTCGTGATGTTCGACGACGAGACGGAGAAGGCCGCCGCGGAGTGCGGGCTCGAGATCGCGCACCCCTCTGCCGAGCTGCGCCACCGGCTCGACTCGAAGATCGTCACCACCCGGCTGGGGAACGAGGCCGGGGTGCCGAGCGCGCCCAATACGCTCGGCCGCGTGACCACCTATGAGGAGCTGATGGAGCTTGCCGGCTCCGCGGGCCTCGGCGGCGACCTCGTGGTGCAGACTCCATACGGCGACTCGGGCAAGACGACGTTCTTCATCCGCGGCCAGCGGGACTGGGACAGGTACGCCGGCGACATGGCCGACCAGGAGCTAAAGGTCATGAAGCGGATCAACAACCGCGCCGCCGCGGTCGAGGCCGTGCTCACGCGCCACGGCACGGTGGTGGGGCCGCTGATGACCGACCTGACCGGCCACCCCGAGCTGACGCCGCACAAGGGCGGCTGGTGCGGCAACGACGTCTTCCCCGAGGCCCTGTCACCCGAGCACCGCGAGCGCGCGCGCACCCTGACGCGCATGCTCGGCGACCGGCTGGCCGAGGAGGGGTACCGCGGCTTCCTGGAGATCGACTACCTGGCTGACGTCGACACCGGCGAGCTGTACCTCGGCGAGATCAACCCGCGCATCAGCGGCGTGACGTCGATGACCAACGTGTCGGCCGGCGCCTACGCCGACGTACCGCTCTTCCTCTTCCACCTGCTCGAGTACCTCGACGTCGACTACGAGATCGACGTCGAGGACATCAACCGCCGGTGGGCGGAGGCGTCCGGCGACGACATCTGGAGCCAGATCATCCTCAAGGACACCGGCGACGAGGTCGAGCAGCTGACGGCGGCGCCGCGGACCGGGATCTGGCGGCTCGAGGACTCGAGCGAGATGGAGTTCGCCCGCTGGGGGCACGACTGGCACAGCCTGCAGGACGACTCAGAGGCGTTCTTCCTGCGCGTGCTCGCGCCGGGCGACTACCGCTACCCGGGCGCCGATCTCGGCGTGCTCGTCGCGCGCTCGCGCATGCAGACCGACGACAACCGGCTCACCGACCGCGCACGAGAGTGGATCGACGCCGTGCACGGGCAGTTCACGAGCGGCCCTGCGCCGGCGCCCGCCGAGCCGGTCCACGCGATGGCCTTTAAGAGCTAGTAGCGCGATCCACCGATCCCCGCGGCGCCTCGCCGCCGTTTGCACGGCCATCCGGCGATCGACCGAGCACCCAAGTGACCCGCCACGTCGATGCGCGGCCGATCGACGGCTGCCCGTGCCTACGACGCGAGTCATCCACCGGTCATCGGTGGATTCACGCCAGCTTCACCGTGCGGCGACCGGGCGTGAAGTCGTCGAACGACAGCTCCCACGGCTCGTGGTCCGGCCAGCGATACTCGACGCGGCCCTCCGCTGGGTGGTAGGCGGCCGTGTAGATCGTCCCGAACCCCTCCACGTACTGCGTGTTGTGCAGCGGCGGCTCGAGGAAGGACTCGATCAGGCGCTCGGGGGTCATCGCGTCGTCGGTGAGCAGGTCCAGCACGCACTGCTCGCGCTCCTCGGTGCGGATCACCCGCGCGTACTCGGGCCACTCGATCTCGCCCTGGTGGTTCGTGGTGGCCGGGATGTCGCGGAAGCGCACGGGGCGGCCCGGACCGACATACGCGGTCGCGTACTCGCCCGTGCGGTCGAGCAGCGTGAGGTTCTGTGGGGCGTGCACCGGCACCCGCTCGAGCACCGCACGGGCCTCCGCCACCGTGTCGCACGTCTCCAGCAGGCAGCGCATGACGAGCGAGATCGCGAAGCCGTCGCCGACGTCGCGGCGCCCGCCGAAGGTCAGCGACACCGCCAGCCCGCTGTCGTTGACGCCGTCGAGCAGCCCCCACAGGCAGTCGCTCATTCCGATCACGCGCCGCTCGTTCCAGCGGGTCAGGTACACGATCCCCTCGAGCCGCGACGCGGGGTAGTCGTAGTTGCGCACCAGCATCGGCTCGCCGCGCGTCCAGACGCCCTGCGAACAGCCGACGATGAAGCCCGGCGGGCGGTAGAGCGATAGCAGCCGGGCGGCGAGGTCGCCGCCGCCGGCGAGCTCGACGAGCCGCTCGTACGTCGGCACGAGCTCGGGCATGTACCGCGCCAGCGCCTCGCGGCAGGTGCGCCAGCTCGGCCGCGCGGCGTCGCCCTCCTGCTGGTACCAGGCCTTGTATGCCGGCCACATGTCCTCGTAGCGCGCCTTCCACTGCGGCCCGGGCCGCTCCTCCGCGATCGCCTCGAGCTCCAGCTCCTCGCTGGGCGCGTGGTGCCGGGGGAGGAGCCTGACCTCCTCCCACACCGGCTTCCAGTAGCGGTCGATCGCCTCCTTGGCCTCGGGCGGCAGCCCGAGCGACTTCACCCAGTCGGGCAGGTGCTCGAGGTCCGGCTCACCCACCGTGGTAGCTCATGACGTGCTTGATCCGGGTGTAGTCCTCGAAGCCATACAGCGAGAGGTCCTTCCCGTAGCCCGACTTCTTGAAGCCGCCGTGCGGCATCTCGGCCACGAGCGGGATGTGGCAGTTGATCCACACGCAGCCGAAGTCGAGCCGGCGCGACATCCGCAGCGCGCGGCCGTGGTCCTGGGTCCAGACGCTCGAAGCGAGCGCGTAGTCGACGCCGTTGGCCCACTCGACCGCCTTGTCCTCGTCGTCGAACTGCTGCACCGTGATGATCGGGCCGAAGATCTCGTTCTGGATCATCTCGTCGTCCTGGTGCAGGCCGTCGACCACCGTCGGCTCGTAGAAGAAGCCGCGGTCGCCCTGGCGCCGGCCGCCCGCCACGACGCTCGCGTGGTCCGGCGCGCGCTCGACGAAGCCGCTGACGTGCGTGAGCTGGTTGGCGTTGTTCAGCGGGCCGTAGAGGACCTCGCCGTCGTCCGGCGGGCCGGTCCGGGTGTTCTTCGCCTGCTCGCTCAGCGCAGCCACGAAGTCGTCGTGGATGCCCGGGCCGGCCAGCACGCGCGTTGCCGCGGTGCAGTCCTGACCGCCGTTGAAGTAGCCGGCGATGGCGATGTTCTCGGCGGCCAGCTCGAGGTCGGCGTCGTCGAACACGATCACCGGCGCCTTGCCGCCCAGCTCGAGGTGCACGTTCTTGACGTCGTCGGCGGCCGCCTTGGCGACGGCGATGCCCGCGTTCACGCTGCCGGTGATCGAGACCATCTGCGGGACCGGATGGCGGACGAGCGCCGCGCCCGTCTCGCGGTCGCCGCAGACGACGTTGAACACGCCCTCCGGCAGGAACTCGGCCATCACCTCGGCCATCCAGGCCGTGCTGGCCGGCGTGGTGTCTGACGGCTTGAGGACCATCGTGTTGCCGGCCGCCAGCGCCGGTGCCCACTTCCAGACGGCCATCATCGCCGGGTAGTTCCAGGGCGTCACCGCGGCGCACACGCCGATCGGCTCGCGCCGCACGTAGGACGTGTAGCCGGCCATGTACTCGCCGGCGGACTTGCCCTCGAGCATGCGCGCCGCGCCCGCGAAGAAGCGGATCTGGTCGCACATCGGCGGCACTTCCTCCTCCGCCGTGAGCTGCTTCGGCTTCCCGGTGTTCTGGGACTCGATGTCGACCAGCTCGTCGGCGCGCTGCTCGATCGCCTCGGCGATCCGGTAGAGGGCGAGCTGCCGCTCGGACGGCGTCGTGTCGCGCCAGCTCTCGAAGGCGCGCGCCGAGTCCTGGAACGCCGCGTCGACGTCCGCCTCGCGCGACAGCGGCGCGGTGGCGTAGACGTCGCCGGTGCTGGGATCGACCAGCTCGGTGGTCTCGCCGCTGGCCGCGGCGACGCGCTTGCCGTGGATGAAGTTCGTGATTTCGACGGTCATCGGCTCTCCTCACAGTGTGCGGCGGACGGCGGAACGTCGAGCGCCGGGTTGCGGTCGAAGAAGCCCGTGGGCTTCAGCCAGAAGGACACGGTGTCCACCGCCATCACCGGCCACTCCTCGGGGCGCGTGATGTGGTGGATCCCGAACACGTACCAGAGGACGACATCCGTGTCCTCGATCGAGCGGTTGGCGGCGGTCCAGACGGGCAGGCCGCGGTCGCTCTCGCTCTGGACGACGAACTCGCCGCACGGCCAGCGCTCGTCCTCGTGGAACGCGGTGACCCACAGCGTGTGGGCGATCGCCTGGGCCCGGCGCAGCACGGGGGAGCTCGGGTCCATCATCGGCGGGAAGGCGCCGCCCGGCACGAGCTTGTAGCCGACCGGCGTTCCGAGCCCGTTCCGCGAGCTCTCGTTGACGACCTTCCAGGCGCGCTGGGTGCTCCAGTCGTAGTCCTGTCGGCCCTCCTGCTCGGTGCGCAGCGGCGTGTTGCGCTGGACGAGCGCGAGGCCGTGCGGGTTGTCCGGGCCGACGGGCAGCGCCTCGGACTCGGTGGCGTAGACGGTGTTGCGCTCGCCGTCCACGTCGAGGTCGAGCCGCGCGACGAGGAAGTGCTGGTGGAAGGGGGCGTACGTGCGGTCGGTGACGAGCGTGCCGTAGGGCGGCTGGCGGCCCTCCTCGAAGTGCGTGGTGACCATGATCCCGGTGGCCCTGACCTCGCACTCGATGTTGCCATCCTGGTACAGCCGCCAGTAGACGAGGTACTCGTAGTTGGCGACCGTGACGTGGAACGAGAGCACGAGCCGCCGCGAGCGGCGCACCTCGGCGCCGGCCTGCGCGTCGACGTGCTTCCACAGCACCGCGTCGTCCTCCTCGTGGATGCAGATCGCGTTCGTGATCGTGTACGGCTCGCCCTTCGTGTCGTGCATCACCGCGTCGAGGTAGCGGATCTCCCCGAGGCAGTCGCAGCCGAGCTCGAGCGAGGTGGTCATGAACCCGAGCCCCCACTCGCCGACGTCGAACGCCGTGCGCCGGTAGTGGTCGTGCGTCGGGTCGCGGTAGGGGACCACCATCTCGGCGAACGAGAGCCGGTGGGCGACGGGGCGCGTGCGGCCGCCGTCCTCGTAGGCGACCGTGTGCAGGACCATGCCCTCGCGGTGGTTGAAGCCCACGCGCAGCGACCACTTCTGCCACGTGAGGCGGTTGCCGTCGAGCGTGAACGATACGCCCTCGGGCTGCGTGATCTCGATCGGCGCGAGGTCCTCCCGCTGCCGCAGCCCCGGCACGAGGTGCGGGACGTACTCGCCCATCGTCTGCGGCTCGGTGACCCGGTGGTCGTCCTCGACCTCGAGCAGCTCCATGCGGTTGAGGTCGACCACGAAGTGCAGTCCGGTCACCGGGTTGGCGTACGGGCTCGACCCGGGCCGGGAGCGGTACCAGACGTCGGCCCAGCCGATGCGCCCGCCGCGGTGCGCCTCGGGTACGAGGTGCGCGCCGTAGGCCCAGGTGTCGATCAGGACCCGGTCCATGTCCGTGATCCCGCGCTTGGCGAGCGCCTCGACGACGCGCGCGTCCTCGCGCAGCGCCGCGTCGCACTCGGCGAACTCGTCGACGGTCATGTTCGGCTGGCCGTCCGGCACGTGGTCCCACGTGACGACGCGGTCCTCGGTCAGGCTCATGCGCGCCTTGTAGACGGCGCCGTCGTCGCGGTTCCAGCACACGACGACGGCCTCGCGCGCGATCGGGTCGCCGGGCGTGAAGTCGCGCACGGCGTCCTTCGACGGCTCGCGCAGCTCGATCGAGGCGAACCGCCAGCGCTCGGTAACGCCCTGGTCGCGCCGGAGGATCGCCGCAGCCGCGCGGATCTCCTCGGCCGAGAGCGGGTCCAGCGGATGCGGAGTCACGGCTCGATGCTCTGCGATCGGGAGCCCAGCGGCAACCGTGCGATGTCCAAACCCGCGCCCCTCATCCCGGATAGGGAACGAGCACCGACAGACAGGTCACGCAGCCCTCCATCTTCTCGAACTCGCCGATGTCGACGGTCACGACGTCGAACCCCCAGTCGTCGAAGAGCTCGGCCGTGCGCGGCGCCGACGCGGCCATGAGGATCGTTCCACCGCCGAGCAGGACGACGTGGGAGCCGCCCTCCTCGGGCACGAGCCGCAGCGTCGGCAGCGGCGATGTGTCGCACAGCGACGGGTTGGCGGCCACCATGGTGCCGTCCGGGAGCGCCGTGACCGCCGACTTCAGGTGCAGGACCGCGTGGAGCGGGACCGGCACGACGGTACGGCGTCGCGTGGCCGCATGGCGGCGCAGCTGGCGGATCCCCTCGCCGTTCGTGCGGCCGCCGCGGCCGACGTACAGCGTGCCGTCGACCTGCAGCACGTCCCCGCCGTCGAGCGTCCCGGGCGTCTCGATCCGCGCGGTCTCGACGCCGAGGCTCTCCAGCGCCTGCTCGGTGCCGGCGACCTCCGCCTGGCGCTCGTGGGCGCCGGGACGGGCGAGCACCGCGAGGTCGCCGCACATGACGACCGTGTCCTCGACGAAGGCCGAGTCGGGCAACTCGTCCGCGGGCTCCACCTCGCGGATCGCCCAGCCAGCCCTCTCCAGGGCTCGGACGTATGCGGCGTGCTGGCGGGCAGCGAGCGCGGCGTCGACCGCCGTGCGGGCGATGTGGGTGACGAGCCCTTCGTCCATCCGCGGGCTCGGGCGGCGCACGAGGGCGGTCCGGTCGGCCATCCCCGTGGAACCTAGTCGACACCCCACGCGGGCCGTCGCGCCGACTGTCGCGCGGGGTGAGGCATGATCTGACGGCGTGAGCACGCACGCGCCGCTGCAGATCATCGTCGACTCGCTGGCCGCGGACATCGGTCGTGACGTGGCGATCGACGACCGGCAGATCCGCTGGCTCGTGCACAGCCCGCACGCGTCGCCGCCCGATCCGGCCCGGATGCGGTCGATCCTCACCCGCCGCATCTCCGAGGAGGCGCTGCAGTGGGCGCGCGCGTTCGGGATCGAGGAGGCGGACGGGCCGGTGCGGCTGCCGCCGAACCCGGACATCGGCGCCGAGGCGCGCGTGTGCATCCCGCTGCGCACCCGCGGCGTGCTGCTCGGCTTCATGTTCATCGTCGATCCGGATCAGACGCTCGACGGGGAGCCGTTGGCGCGGGCGGAGGATGCGGCGCAAGAGGCGGCGCACGTGCTGTACCGGGAGCGGCGCCTGCGCGAGCTCGAGCGCGAGCGGGAGCGGTGGCTGCTCACGCACCTCTTCGGCGACGACCCGGAGGAGGCGGCGCGGGCGCTCAACGACGAGGGCTTCCTCGAGGCCGGGCGGGTGGCCGTGCTGGCCGTGCGGGCGGACGCCGAGCCGTCCCGCAGCGAGCTGGCGATCGGCGCCGCGCTCGAGCGGCTGCGCCGGATGGTGCCCCAGCGCCGCGGGCTCGAGCACCGCCAGGCCGACCACGGCGCGTTCCTCGTCGCACTCGACGACCCGGCCGCGACGTCGCCGCGCGAGCTCGCCGAGCGGCTGCTCGAGTTCGCCGACGAGGAGGGCGCCGCCGGCGTGACGCGCGTGGGCATCGGTGGCGCCCAGCCGCTCGCGGGCGCCCGGCGCTCGCACCGGCAGGCGTGCGACGCGGTGGGCGTCGCGGCGCGGGTGCCGCGGTTCGGGCGCGTGGCGGCATGGGACGAGCTCGGCGTCTACCGGACGCTGTCCCGGTTCCCGGACGAGCTGGACGACGACGCGCTGCACCCGGGGCTCGTCGAGCTGCTGCGCGACCACGACGCGCTGGTCGAGACGCTGGAGGCGTACCTGGACCGCGCGGGCGACGCGAAGGCGACGGCAGAGGCGCTGTCGCTGCACCGGGCGACGCTGTACTACCGGCTCCAGCGGATCGAGGAGATCACCGGCGCTCGGCTGAAGGTGGGGGAGGATCGGTTGGCGCTCCACCTCGGGCTGCACCTGGCGCGGCTGCGTGGGCAGCCGCCAAAGTCAACTGCGGCTGGATAGGAGGCGGCAGGGTCGGGGAGTTTCGTGCAACTCGGTGATCACCCGATCGTCCGTCTGCACTTTTCTCCTCTAGACGGGGAGAAAGTGCACGCCGGTGCCGGGCGGCGCGCGGATATGCACGTTATTCCCCGCGCGGCGGCCGGCTCCCCAGCCTCCCTACCCAGCCGCCGTTGACGTTGACGTTCGCCTGAACCGTCGCACCCGCCGGGCCGCATTTCCGACAGATGTCGGAAGAACGCCCGCCCCGGGGGCTCGAAGCTGGATCGCAGCTTTGAACGACCTCGGAGGAGACGACATGGGCCTGTCCGCGCTCGACCACGAGCTGCTGCTGGTGCGCCGCGGTACGCGCAGCGGTGCGTACACGATCATCGCGGTGCATTCGACCGCGCTGGGGCCGGCGCTCGGCGGGTGCCGGCTCACGACCTACGCGCATCCTGCCGACGCGGTCCACGACGCCCTCCGGCTGGCGAAGGGCATGACGCTCAAGGCAGCCGTGGCCGGCGTCGAGCTCGGCGGCGGCAAGGGCGTGATCTGCGTCGAGCCCGGCACGTCGCTGACGACCGACCTTCGGCAGGCGATGCTGCTCGACTTCGGCGACGCCGTCGACTCGCTCGACGGGCGGTACATCACGGCCGAGGACGTCGGGACGAGCCCGGCCGACATGCGGCTCGTCGCCACTCGCACCGAGCACCTCGTCGGCCTTCCCGAGGACCTCGGCGGGCTCGGCGACCCGAGCCCGTTCACCGCGCTTGGCGTCCTCGCCGCGATGCGGGGCGCCGCCGAGCACCGCTTCGGCACGCCTGGCCTCGGCGGCCGCAGCGTCGCCGTCATCGGCGCGGGTCACGTTGGCGAGGCGCTGGCGCGCATGCTCGCCGCCGAGGGCGCGCACGTGATCGTCTCCGACGTCGACGAGGACAAGCGCGCGCTCGCGCACGACCTTCCCCGCGCGGCCTGGATGACCCCCGACGAGGCGCTCCGCGCGCGGGTCGACGTGCTCGCCCCCTGCGCGCTCGGCGGCATCCTCGACGAGACGACCGTCCCTCAGGTACAGGCCGGCATCGTCTGTGGCGCCGCCAACAACCAGCTCGCCCACGACGCGCTCGCCGAGGACCTCGCGCGCCGCGGGATCGACCTCGCGCCCGACTTCGTGGCCAACGCCGGTGGCCTGATGCGCGTCGCCGCCGAGCTCGAGGGCGCCGACGGCGAGGGCGCGCGCGCCCGCACCGCCGGCATCGAGGGCCTGATGCGCCGCATCCTCGCGGAGGCGGCCGGCCTCGGCATCACCCCGCTCGCCGCCGCCCACGCCATCGCGGACCGCCGGCTCGCCGCACCCGTCGCCGCCTGAGAGAGGAGACAAACCATGACCCCGCACATTGCCCGCCGCCAGACGATCGGCGACCTGCTGCGCCGCTCCGCCGCCCGCTACCCCGACCGCACCGCAATCGTGGACGGCGAGCTGCGCCGGACCTACCGCGAGCTCGACGACGCCGTCAACCGGACCGCCAACGCCCTCGCCGACCGCGGTCTCGCCCGCGGCGACCGGCTCGCCCTCCTCGGCCACAACTCGTACGGCTTCGTCGTCACCTACTTCGCCTCCGCGAGGCTCGGCCTGATCTGCGTGCCGGTGAACTACATGCTCGGCCCGGCCGAGGTCGCCTACATCCTCGAGCACTCCGGCGCCACCGCGATGGTCGCCGAGGACGCGCTCGTGCCGCTCGCCGAGGCGGGCATCGAGGTCGCCGGCTCGCCGATCGCCGTCTGCGGCGTGATCGGCGAGCCGCACGAGGGCTGGGAGCCGCTCGCCGCCTGGACGACCCACCGCGAGGCCGCCGAGCCGGTCGTCGACCTCACCGACGACGACCCCGTCGAGCTGCTGTACACGAGCGGCACCGAGTCCCGCCCCAAGGGCACGATGCTCACCAGCCGCTCGCTGATCGCCCAGCACGCGAGCTGCTTCGTCGACGGCGAGATGACGCCCGACGACGTCGAGGTGCACGCGCTGCCGCTCTTCCACTCCGCGCAGCTGCACTGCTTCTTCACGCCGAGCATCCACCTCGGCGCCGTCAACGTGCTCCTGCCGAAGGCCGACCCGGAGGCGATGCTGGCCGCGGTCGAGGCCGAGCGGGCGACGAAGCTCTTCTGCCCGCCGACCGTGTGGATCGCGCTCATGAACCACCCGGACTTCGACCGCCGCGACCTCTCGTCGCTGCGCAAGGGCTACTACGGCGCCTCGATCATGCCGGTCGAGGTGCTGGCCGAGCTCGGCGAGCGCCTGCCCGGCGTGCGGCTGTTCAACTTCTACGGCCAGACCGAGATGTCGCCGGTCGCCACCGTGCTGCGCCCCGAAGACCAGGTCCGCAAGGCCGGATCGGCCGGTCGCCCGGCGCTCAGCGTCGAGACGGCGATCGTCGATCTCGACGGCAAGCCCGTGCCGGCCGGCGAGGTGGGGGAGATCGTCCACCGCTCGCCGCAGGCCATGGTCGGCTACTGGGAGGACCCGGAGAAGACCGCCGAGACCTTCCGCGGTGGCTGGCTGCACACCGGCGACCTCGGGTGCCTCGACGACGAGGGCTACCTCTACGTCGTCGACCGCATGAAGGACATGATCAAGTCGGGCGGGGAGAACGTCGCCTCGCGCGAGGTCGAAGAGGTCATCCACGCGCACCCGGCGGTGGCCGAGGCCGCGGTCTTCGGCATCCCGCACCCGCGCTGGATCGAGGCGGTGGCTGCCGTCGTTGTCCCGCGCGCCGGCGCCGAGCTGGAGCCCGACGAGATCACCGCCTTCTGCCGCGAGCGGCTGGCCGGCTTCAAGACGCCGCGCTACGTCGTCGTCGCGGACGCCCTGCCCAAGAACCCCAGCGGCAAGATCCTCAAGCGCGAGCTGCGCACGATCCACGCCGACCTCGCCACGGCGTGAAGGGAGAGCTGACCATGAGCACCATCGTCGTCATCGACCACGGCGTCCACGGCGACCGCGCCGTCGAGCGCCGCGTCCTCGAGCCGCTCGGCTACAACGTCGTCGACACCCAGGAGCTGGGCGTCGGCGTCGAGGAGGGCTTCGCCCTCGCCGTCGAGCGCGACGCCGTCGCCATCCTCGCCGGCCCGATCGTCCCGCTCGACCGCGACCACCTCGAGCGCCTCAGCGCCTGCCGCGCGGTCGTGCGCTACGGCGTCGGCCTCGACAACGTCGATGTCGAGGCCGCCGAGGATCTCGGCATCGCGGTCGGCAACGTGCCGGAGTACGGCCACGAGGAGATCTCCAACCACGCGATCGCGCTGCTGCTGGCGCTCGGTCGCAAGCTCTTCGTCTTCGACGGCGCCGTGCGCCGCGGCGGCGCCGGCGTGCCGGCGCCAGAGTCGGTCCGCCGGCTCTCTCACACGACGCTCGGCCTCGTCGGGTTCGGCCGCATCGGGCGCCACGTGGCGCGCAAGGCGCAGGCGTTCGGCCTCGACGTGGTGGCCCACGACCCCTACGCCAGCCCGGACGTCGCGGCGGCCGCTGGGGTCGATCTGCTCGACCTCGACGCGCTGCTGCGGCGCGCGGACTGCGTCTCGCTGCACGTGCCGCTCACGCCCGAGACGCGCCACATGATCGACGTCCCGCGGATGAAGCCCGGCTCGCTGCTCATCAACATCGGGCGCGGCGGGCTCGTGGACGAGGACGCGCTCGTGGACGCGCTGCGCTCCGGGCACCTGGCGGGCGCGGCGCTCGACGTCACCGAGGTCGAGCCGCTGCCGCCTACCAGCCCGCTGCTCGACGCGCCGAACCTGATCCTCACGCCGCACGTCGCGTGGGTGTCCGAGGTCGCGCTCGAGGACCTGCGCTGCTTCACCGCCGAGGCCGCGCTACGGCTCATCGGCGCGAAGGGGTGGGGGCCCCGCCCAACGGGCCATTCCGTGTTGAGCGATGTCCCGTTGGGCACCCCCAGGGCGGTGACGGCCTGATGGATCGCTTCATTCCCGGCCGCGCCGGCGTCGCCTTCGCCGCCGGCCTCGCCCGCCGCCCCGACCGCGTCGCCCGCCGGGCCGCCGGCCTCGCGGGCGGCCTGGCGCGCGCCGCCGCGGGCGCCGGCGAGGGCGCCGCGCGCGGCGACCGCCGCTTCGCCGACCCCGCCTGGACCGAGAACCCGGTGTTCTCCCGGCTCGTGCAGGGCTACCTGGCCACCGGGCGCACGCTCGACGGCCTGCTGCGGGACGCGCGGCTCGACGTCCAGGACGAGCGCCGTGTGCGCTTTGCGCTCGAGAACGTGCACGACGCCGTCGCTCCCAGCAACTACCTGCTCACCAACCCCGTCGCCCTCCGCACCACCGTGGAGGAGCGCGGCGGCAACCTCCTGCGGGGCGCGCGCAACTTCGCGAGCGACATGACGTCCGCTCCGCGACTGCCCGCCAGCGTCGACGCGGGCGCGTTTGAGGTCGGCGTCGACGTGGCCGCCACGCCCGGCTCGGTCGTCCTGCGCACGGAGCTCTTCGAGCTCCTGCAGTACGCCCCGCAGACCGACATGGTGCGCACCGAGCCCGTGCTGTTCGTGCCGCCGATGGTCAACAAGTACTACCTCGTCGACCTGGCGCCCGAGCGCAGCCTCGTCGAGTCGCTCGTGCGCGCGGGCCAGACCGTGTTCGCGCTCTCCTGGCGCAACCCGACCGAGGAGCACCGCGACTGGACGCTCGACACGTACGCGGCGGGCGTCCTCGAGGCGACCGACGCCATCACCGCGATCACCGGGTCCGAGCGCTTCCACCTGGCCGGCAACTGCTCGGGCGGCGCGCTGGTCGGCGCGCTCGCCGCCCGCATGGCCGCGCGTGGCGAGCAGGACCGGCTCGGCTCGATCACGCTCGGCGTCACCGTCATCGACTCCGACCGGGCGGGCACCGCGAGCGCCTTCATGGGGCCGGAGGTCGCCAAGCTCGCGGTCAAGGCGGTCGACGGCCGCGGCTACCTCGACGGCGAGGCGCTGCAGTCGTTCTTCGCCTGGCTGCGCCCCAACGACCTGATCTGGAACTACGTCCAGAACAACTACCTGCTGGGCCGCACGCCGCCGGCGTTCGACATCCTCTTCTGGAACGCCCACACGACGCGCATGGCCGCCGGGCTGCTGCGCGACCTCGCGAACCTCGCGGTGTCCAACGGGCTCGCCAAGCAGGACGTGATCGAGCTGCTCGGCACGCCGATCGACCTCGGCGCGGTGAAGACCGACGCGTACGTGGTCGCCGGGATCTCGGACCACATCACGCCGTGGGAGAACTGCTACGCCACGACGCAGCTGCTCGGGGGCGACACGCGGTTCGCGCTCTCCCGCAGCGGCCACGTGGCCGCGCTGGTCAACCCGCCCGGGAACCCGAAGGCTCGGTACCGGGTCGGCGACGGCGTCAACCCGCCGGCCGCCGAGGACTGGCTCGAGGCCGCGAGCGAGCGGAGCGGCACCTGGTGGACGGACTGGGCGGCGTGGCTCGGGGAGCGCTCGGGTGAGCTGCGGCGCGCCCCGCGGCAGCTCGGCAACCGCCGGCATCCCGTGCTGGGCCGGGCGCCGGGCACCTACGTCGCCGAGTAGGGGAGCACCTTGCCGGGGTTGAGCAGGTCGTCGGGGTCGAGCGCGTGCTTGAGCGCGCGCATGACCTCGACGGCCTCGCCGCTCTGCGCGCCGAGCGCGCGGCGCTTGCCGAGACCGACGCCGTGCTCGCCGGTGCAGGTGCCGCCGGCGGCGATCGCGCGCTCGACCATCCGCTCGTAGACCGCGGTGGCCGCCTGCCGGTCGCCGTCGTCGTCCGGATCGATCAGCAGCATCACGTGGAAGTTGCCGTCGGCCACGTGGCCGAGCACGGGAGCGGGGAAGGGGAGGTCCGCGACGTCCTCGACCGTGGCATCGATCACTTCGGCGAGCTCCGACACCGGCACGCACACGTCGGTGGTGAGGACGCGGCAGCCGGGGCGCAGCCCGAGTGCCGCGAAGTACGCGTTGTGGCGGGCCCGCCACAGTCGCGAGCGGTCCTCGGCACGCACGGACCAGGCGAAGTCGCCGCCGCCCTGCTCGCGCGTGAGCTCGGAGACGTAGCGGGCGTCGTCCTCGACCCCAGACGGCGAGCCGTGGAACTCGAGGAACAGCGTCGGCGCCTCGGCGTGGTCGAGCCCGGCGTGGGCGTTGACCGCGCTCATCATCGTCGCGTCGAGCAGCTCGCAGCGCGCGATCGGTACGCCCGACTGCACGATCTCGATGGCGGTGGCGACCGCGTGCGCGGTGGTCGGGAACGAGCAGACCGCGGCGGAGATCGCCTCCGGGATCGGGCGCAGGCGCAGCGTCAGCTCGGTGATGATCCCGAGCGTCCCCTCGGAGCCGATGAACAGGTGCGTGAGGTCGTAGCCGGCGCTCGACTTGCGCGCGCGGGTCCCGGTGCGGATCACGCGCCCGTCGGCCAGCACGACCTCGAGCGCCAGCACGTTCTCGCGCATGGTCCCGTAGCGGACGGTGTTAGTCCCCGAGGCGCCGGTGGCCGCCATCCCGCCGAGCGACGCCTCGGCTCCCGGGTCGACAGAGAAGAACGCGCCGTCCTGGCCGACGCGCTTCTCGAGCGTCGTGCGCGTGACGCCGGGCTGCACGGTGGCGTCGAGGTCCTCGATGCTCACGCGCGGGATCGCGTCCATCAGGCTCGTGTCGACTGCCACGCCGCCCTCGACGGCCAGCACGTGGCCCTCGAGCGAGGAGCCCGTGCCGAAGGCCACGACCGGCACGCCGTGCTCGGTGCACGCGCGCACGATCGCCGACACCTCGTCGGTCGAGCGCGGGAAGGCGACGGCGTCCGGCGGCGCCGGCGGGAACGACGACTCGTCCCGGCCGTGCAGGTCGCGGACCGAATCGGAGGTCGACAGCCGGTCGCCGAGCAGAGCGCCGAGCGCGTCGATCGCCGCCTGCACGTCTCTCACCGCGCCGAGCCTACCGACCGGCCGCGTACGATCCCGCCATGCCGCCCGTCTGGTGGGGCCGACCGCTCGCCGAGATGCGCTGGCAGGCCGAGTTCCTTCGCCTGCTCGCCGACCCGATGTACCTGCGAGGCGGCACGCCGCGGGGCGACGGGCGGCCCGTGGTCCTGGTTCCGGGCTTCGCGGGCGGCGACTGGACGCTCTCCCACCTGAGCTTCTGGCTGCGCCGAACCGGCTACCGGCCGGTGACGTGCACGATGCTGTTCAACGCCGGCTGCGCCGAGCGGGCGCTCGCGCGCGTGGAGCGGCGGATCGCGGCGACGTCCAAGACGGCGGGCCGCCGCGCGGCCCTCGTCGGGCACTCCCGCGGCGGCCACCTGGCGCGCGCGGCCGCCGCCCGCCGCCCCGACCTCGTCTCGCACGTCGTCGCCATGGGTTCCGGCCTCTCCGCCCAGTTCGATGCCGCCGCGCCCGCGCTGGCGGCCGTCGCGCTCGCTCGCGCGGTCGAGGCCCGGAGCGGCCGGCGCGGGTGCATGACCGAGAGCTGCGGCTGCACGTTCACCGCCGGCTACCAGGCACCGTTCCCCGACGACGTGCGGCTGACGAGCATCTACTCCAAGGGCGACGGGATGGTCCGCTGGTCCTCCTGCGTGGTCCCGTACGCCGACAACGTCGAGATCACCGGGTCGCACGTCGGGCTGACGTGGAACCGCAAGGCGTACGTCGCGATCGCCGCCGCGCTGCGCGAGCCGGAGCTCGCCGCGCTCCCGCGCGCGGCGTAGACATGCAGACGGGACGGTGCGCCGAACGTTCAGGACTGTCCAACCGATTCACAAGCCACGGGCGCGGAATTGCCCGGTGTAGACGAGGGAACGGTTAGAGTGCGGCTCGATCGCGCCCGCCGGGCGCTTGCCGAGGGGACGACGAGACGATGAAAGCGAGCGGGACGGTCGACGAGCGGGTCGTCAAGTCGCTCGGCCATCCCCTGCGACAGCGCATCCTGCACGTGCTGAGCGAGGGAGTCGCGAGCCCCAACCAGATCGCCCAGCGCCTCGGCGAGCCGCTGGGCAACGTCAGCTACCACGTGAAGATCCTGCTGGCCAATGAGGCGATCGAGCTGGTCGACACGAGGCCCGTGCGCGGCGCCATCGAGCACTTCTACCGCGCGACCATGCGGCCGATGCTGGACGACACGCACTGGGCGCAGCTGCCGCCCGTGATGCGTCGCAAGCTGTTCGCGCAGGTGCTCGGGCAGATCGGCGAGCACCTGTTCGACGCGGGCAACGCCCACGGCCTTGATCGCGTCGACACACACATCTCGTGGACGCCGCTGCAGCTCGACGAGCAGGGCTGGCGGGAGCTCTCCGACATCCTCGCCGACGTGCTCCAACAGGCGGCTCGGATCGAGGCCGAGAGCCTGACGCGACTGGCCGACGCCGGCGAGTCCGCCTCGCCCATCCGGTCCGAGGTCGCGATCCAGCATTTCGAGCGGGCTCCGAAGGAGCCGAACGCGGCGCCGCGTCCTCGCCGCCGCACCGCGCGTCGCACAATGCGCAACGCGAGCTGAGCGCTCAGGGCGTGGTGGGCATGAGCGCCGAGCCGTTCGTCCCCGCTACGCGCAGCGTCAAGAAGCTGCGCGAGGCGGCGGCGGAGTGCCGCGGCTGCCACCTCCATGTCCCGGCGACGCAGACCGTGTTCGGCGAGGGGCCGAGCCGGGCCCCGCTGATGATGGTCGGCGAGATGCCCGGCGATCGCGAGGACGTCGCCGGCCACGTGTTCGTCGGGCCGGCGGGACGGGAGCTCGACACGGCGCTCGAGCGGGTCGGCATCGAACGCTCGGACACGTACGTCACGAACGTCGTCAAGCACTTCAAGTTCCGGGAGCGTGGCAAGCGGCGGATCCACGATACGCCGAAGAAGTCCGAGGTCGACGCGTGCCTGCCGTGGCTGAGCGCCGAGCTGGACATCGTCAAGCCGCGCGTGCTCGTGTTCCTCGGTGCGACGGCGGCGAAGGCGCTGCTCGGCTCGAGCTTCCGGCTCACCCAGTCGCGCGGGCAGCCGCTGGACTCCGACCTCGCGCCGTTCGTGACGGCGACGATCCATCCCGCGGCGATCCTCCGGCAGCGCGACAGTGCGTCACGCGAGGCGGAGCGCGAGGCGCTCGCGCGCGACCTGGCCGTCGCGGCTCAGGCGCTGAAGGCCGCGATGTAGCGCTCCATGGCACGCCAGCGCATCGAACACCGGGCCACGACCACCGCCGACGCGAGCACCGTCTACGCCCTGCTGCGCGACGGCGCGACCTGGCCGACGTGGTCGCCGATCGAGTCCTTCGAGCTCGACCGCCCGGGAGCCGACGAGCGTGAAGGGATCGGCGCCGTCCGCATCTTCCGGTCCGGTCGCGTCACCCGCCGCGACGAGATCGTCGAGCTCGTGAGGACCGCCGCCTCGCCTACCGGCACACCTCGACCCTGCCCGTCCGCGACTACCGCGGTGAGATCGACCTCGAGCCGACCTCCAGCGGCACCGCCATCCGGTGGGTGTCCACGTTCGCGCCGAAGATCCCGGGCACCGGTGGCTCATGCGCCGGGCCCTGGACGGGTTCATCGCCGGCCTCACGAACGGGCTCGCCGACGCGGCGGGCGTCGAGACCGGCCGCACCGCCACCTGAGGTGTCGCTTCAAACGCAAGGTGTCGCCAAAGTGACGACCCGCGCGAGCCGGGTTTCAGCGCCTGATCTGGCGGAAGCCTCCATGGAGAGCAATCCCCTGGAGGCACACCTTGAGCACGATCGGAACCACCGCGTCCGGCACTAGGCCGGACCCCCAGCAGGAAACCAACGGGTCGACGACCGAGCAGGCCAAGCAGAAGGCGCAGGAGACCGCGCAGAAGGCGGCCGGCCAGGCGCAGAGCCGGCTGCGCCAGCAGGTCGACCAGCGCTCGACCCAGGCCGGCGAGCAGGTGGGCACCACCGCATCGGACGTACGCAGCGTCGCGCAGCAGCTCCGCGAGCAGGGCAAGGACAAGCCCGCGCAGCTCGCCGAGCAGGCGGCCGACCGCGTCGAGCGCCTGGGCGACTACCTGAAGAACTCCGACGGCGACAGGATCCTGTCTGACGTCGAGGGCTTCGGGCGCCGTCAGCCATGGGCTGTCATGTTCGGTGGCCTGGCCGCCGGCTTCCTCGCCTCGCGGTTCCTGAAGGCGTCGAGCACGCGGCGCTACGAGGAGCGCTCCTCGCAGCTGCCGGCAACCCGGCCGACCACCACTCCCGCGACCACCGTGCGCCCGCCGGCGTCGACCGTCCCGCCGCCGTCGGCCGTCCCGCCGCCGTCGGCCGTCCCGCCGCCGTCGACGAGCGGCCTCGGCGAGCCGGGGCCGTACACGCCCGGCGACGGCCGCTAGTCATGGCGGGCTCAGACGCAGCGGGCGGCGACGCCCGTCTCGCGGCGAGCGAGTCGTCTCCGCGCGAGCGGGGCATCGCCGAGCTCGTCAAGGATCTGGCGAGCCAGACGTCGACGCTCGTGCGCCAGGAGATCCAGCTCGCGCAGGCGGAGGTGACGCAGAAGGGCAAGCTCGCCGGCAAGGGCGCAGGCCTGCTCGCGGGCGCCGCCGTCTTTGGCCTGCTGGCGCTCGGCGCCCTCACCGCGGCGCTGATCGTACTGCTCGACGAGGCGATGGCGACCTGGCTCGCCGCCCTCATCGTGATGGTGCTGTGGGTCATTGTCGCCGCCGTCCTGGCCAAGGCCGGGCAACGCTCTCTGCAGCGGGCGACGCCCCCTGCACCCCAGACTGTCGAAACCGTGAAGGAGGACATCCAGTGGGCGAAGACCCAGACCGGATCCGCCGCGAGATAGAGCAGACGCGCGCGGAGATGACCGACACCGTGGACGCGCTCGGCTACAAGGCCGACGTCAAGGAGCGCGCCAAGGAATCGATCCAGGAGAAGCGAGACTCAGCCAAGGAGACCGTCGTGGGAGCCACCCAGACCGTCAAGGAGAAGCTCGTCGGCGCCAAGGACGGCGCCGCCGACGCGACGCCGGACACCGAGCAGGTCAAGCAGGGCGCCCGCAAGGCCGCCGGCCTGGCCCAGGAGAACCCGCTCGGGCTGGCGATCGGCGCGGTCGCCGTGGGCTTCATCGCCGGGCTCCTCGTGCCGGCCACCCGCATCGAGGACGAGAAGCTCGGCGAGGTGTCCGACGACGTCATCGAGCGTGCGAAGGAGACCGGTCAGGAGGCGCTCGAGCGCGGCAAGCAGGTCGCCCAGGAGGCCGCGCAGTCGGCGCAGGAGACGGCCCACGAGAGCGGCCAGCGCCACGGCGAGGAGCTCCGCGACTCGGCGCAGCAGCACGCGCAGGAGACGGCGCAGCAGGCGAGGGCATAGCCCGCTCGTCCGCGCTCCCGGGACGCCCCGCCGCGGGCGTCCCGGGGCCGCAGCCGCCACGTCGCGACCTCGAACGGGCCGACCTCGAGGGCGGGCGGGCCGGTCTCGCGCTCGAGCAGGTCGAGGCGGGCGTCTGCCGCCCAGCCGTCCGGCACGGTCAGCTGCACGCGGCCGCGGTTGCCCTGCGGCTCGTAGGCGCGCAGGAGCAGCCCGCCGCCGTCCTCGAGCGCCTTCAGCTCCACCCGCACGAGGTCGTTCTCGAGCACGCGGCCGGCGGCGGAGACCGACCCCGCTGAAGGCCCCGGCGACACGACGCGCGCCTCCAGGCCGCCCATCGCGCCGGCGGCGGTGAGCACGCTCCCGCCCTCGACGACCTGGGCGCCCGGCACGCCGAGGGGCAGAACGACCCGCAGCGGCCGCGGCGTGAGGTCCGGGTTCGCGACCAGCAGTCCGGCGCCCTCGGCGTCGAGCCGCGCCGACAGGCGCGCGAGCGCGCCGTCGATCGCCTTCTCCGCGGTTCGCGACACCTCGGCCAGCTCCGCCTCGGCCTCCTCGTACACCTCGCGGATGCTGCTGCCAGGCAGGATGTCGTGGAACTCGTTGCGCAGGAGCACGCGCCACGCGGCCTCCAGGCTCTCCGGTAGCGCCCCGCCGGCCAGCGCCTCGATCGCCTGCAGCGCCTCGGCGGCCACGAGGTCGCGCTCGGCTCGGCGGTGCGCGCGCTTGGTGCGACCTTGGGTCGTGAGCGTCCCGCGGTGCAGCTCGAGGTACAGCTCGCCTGCCCACAGCGGGAGATCCGCCGTGGCGGCGCGGTCGAAGAACGCGTCGACACGGCCGAAGCGCTGCGCCGGCAGAGCGGGGAAGTCCGCGAGCGCCGCGACGCGCTCGACCATGTCCTCCGTCGGTCCACCGCCGCCGTCGCCGTACCCCACCGAGAGGATGCTCTCCGGATGGCGCCCCGACCAGGTGCCGCGTGCGGCCACTGGCCCGACGCGCCCGTTGTAGCCGCCGTCCGGGTTGTCGAACATGTGGGCGAGCACGCGGGTGCCGTCGAGCCCCTCCCACCAGAACAGCTCGTGTGGAAACCGGTTGGTCTCCGACCAGGAGAGCTTGATCGTGAAGAACCGCTCGATCCCCGCGCCGCGCAGGAGCTGTGGGAGCGCGGGCGTGAAGCCGAAGCAGTCGGGCAGCCAGCAGACCGTGTGATACCCGCCGAAGCGGTCCGCGAAGTAGCGCTGCCGGTAGAGCAGCTGCCGGACGAGCGACTCGCCCGCGGGCATGACGCAGTCGGGCTCGACCCACATGCCGCCGATCGGCTCGAAGCGCCCGTTCCCGGCGAGCCGCTGCAGGCGCTCGAGCAGCGCCGGGTCGTCCTCCTCCAGCCACGCGAAGAGCTGGGCGCTCGACTGGTTGAAGTGAAATTCCGGGTGGCGCTCGAGCAGGCCGACCGCGGTCCACAGCGTCCGCCGCGCCTTGCGCCGGGTCTCCGCGAGCGGCCAGCGCCAGGCGAGGTCGAGGTGCGCATGGCCGGTCAGCGTCAGCGCGCCCGTCGCGGGGTAGCGCTCGGCCAGCGCGGCGAGCTCGCGGTCGAGGGCGGCGGCGGCCGCGACGACCGTCCGCCGCGCGCCGTCGTCGAGGGCCGGCGGGTACGGGTCCAGTCCGGCCGGCAGCTCCCACACGATCTGCAGCTCCTCCGTCCCGGCTCGGCGGCTCACGTAGGCCCACCTCGCGCTCGGCCAGTCGAGCTCGCGCAGCGCGCCGGCGGCCGCCTCGACGAGCGGGCCGGCCGCGTCGTGGGTCCCGAGCACGCGGCCCGCCTCGAGCACCAGCGTGAGCCGTCTCACGAAGCTCTCGAGGGCGACATCGATCCAGACGGCGCGGGCCATGACGAGCCGCGCGTCGCGGTTGGGCATCCCGAACGGCAGGCGCGCGACCGCCTCGGCGGCGACCGCGAACCGGCGGCCCCGCAGCGGCAGCCCGCGGTGCTCGGGGTCCGAGCCGAACGACGCCGCGCTGCCATCCGGATACGCGAGCGTCACGAGCGCCTCGCCGCCGAGGTCGAGCCGCAGCCGCACCTCCTCCACGGGCCAGTCGGGCAGCTCCACTCCGGCGTGCTCGAGCCGCTGCACCCCGTCGCCGTCCGGCCACGGCGCGCCGAGGGCGAGCGGCGCGCCGTCGAACGTCCAGCCGTCGAGGTCCAGCCACTCGCGATCGAGCCACGACGTCAGCTCGTCGATGCGTGCTTCGAGCCAGTCGAGCCGCTGCGCGACGCTGAGCGAGGACTTCACGTGACGGCGAGACGCGGGATGCGGGTCGCGGCCAGGCGCAGGGCGAACAGCGTGATGACCGGGTAGGTGCCGTCCGCCAGCGACCAGCCGAGGACGTACGCGAAGTTGCCGTCGAAGATGTGGAAGAAGTGGTCGAGGTCCCACGTGCCGAACGCGAGCTGCTCGGCGTACTTGACGATGATGCTGAAGGTCGCGAACAGCAGGATCTGGACGGGCATCGGCTGGTCCTCGCGGACCCCGAGATAGAGGAACGTCAGGCAGATCCCGATCCACAGGAACGTGTGCATGAAGTTCGTGACCCACGGCAGGAAGCTCATGAGGCCGGCCTTGTACAGCAGGTAGTTGCTCACGAACACGGGCACCGCCCAGCCGAGGCCTATGGCGACCGCGGTCCGCCGCTCGTACGGCTCGATCCGCGGCTTGACCAGGCGAATCACCATCAGCAGCGCGGCGTAGAACGCGAGGATCACGAGGACCCGCGGCGCGGTGACGTCGTACACGGCTAGAGCGCGATCCGCTGCGCCGCGTAGTGGGCGAGCGACATGACGGTGAGCTGCGGGTTCACGGTGAGGCTGCCCGGGAAGACGCTCGCGTCGCAGATGTACAGGTCCTCGTAGCCGTGGACCCGGAAGCTCGGGTCGACGACGCCCTTCTTGGGATCGCGGCTGATGGCGTTGCCGCCCTGCGGGTGGCCGGTGCCGAGCGAGATGTCGTCCGGGTCCGCCGCGATCTCGTCGATCTTCGCGAGCTGGCTGCGCTCGGTGAACTCGTAGTCGCCCCAGGCGTTGAGCATCACGCGCTGGGCGCCGGCCTCGAGCAGCAGCTCGCCGAGCAGCCTGAGCCCGCGTGCGAGCGTCTGGAGGTCGTGGGGCTTGGGACGGAAGTCGACGCCGGGACCGCCGGTCAGCGCGCGGACGATGCGGCCGTTGCCCTCCGTCCCGACGAGCACGCCGACGGCCATGAGATGCGCGTAGCGCTGCATGTTCTCGAAGTGCCGCTCGAACCAGCCCGGCATGTTGAGCGCCTGCGACACCGGCGGGTTGAACCAGGTCTCGAACACGAACCCGGGGTCGCTCGGGATCCCGAAGTGCGAGATCTGGAGGCCGTCGAACGAGTTGAGCGGCTCGCCGTCGAAGTCCGCCGTCAGCGGCGCACCCATGTTGCACGCGAACCGCTTGCCGACCGGCAGTCCCCGCCCCGCGCCGCTGCGCAGGAGCAGGTAGCTCGACGCGACCGATCCCGCGGCCACCACGTACCGGCGCGCGCGCACGTCGATCTTGCGCCCGTCGGCGAACTTGGCTCGCAGGCCGGCGACCCGCTTGGGGTGGCCGCTCAGCGTGACGATGCGCTCCACCTCGCAGTCGGACACGATGCGCACGCGGTCGGGGAAGTCACGCTGCGCCCATGGCAGCGCGGTCTCGAGCATCGACAGCTTCTTGCCCCACTTGCAGCCGATGTTGCAGTAGCCGGAGCCGAAGCAACCCTGGATGTTGGCCTGCACGACGCCGACGTCGAGCCGTCCCGCCGGCAGCTTGCCCGCTCCGCCCAGGTACTTCGGGCCGGAGGGGTTGAGCACCGCGTCCTTCTGGGGGATCACGGACAGGAACGACCGTACGGCGGCGACGCTCCGGCTGAGGTCGCCGAGGTCGAGCCCGGCGTCGTACTCGCCGTTCCAGCGGTCGAGCACCCGCTGCGGCGGGTCGAAGCAGACCGCGTTGTTGACGGTCGTGGAGCCACCCACGCAGCTGCCCTGGAGGACCGTGAAGCGCCAGTCCTCCGTCTGCTGCATCAGCCCGTCGGCGTAGAGGCGGCCGATCATCGCCACCTCGTCCTCGCTGAAGTGCCGCGGCTCGACGTACTGGCCGCGCTCGAGCATGAGGATCTCGGCGTCCGGATGCGCCTTGGCGAGCTCGTAGGCGAGGATCCCGCCGCCCGCGCCGCTGCCGATGATGCAGATGTCGGCCTTCAGCTCCTTGACGCCGATGTTCTCCGGCCGGTCGACCTTCAGCGGATGCGGGCCGGGCTCGGGGACGTGGAGGTCGGCAAACCGGGCGCGCTCGCTGAACGGCTGGTAGCCGATCGACTCGAACGAGCGCCGGTCGCCGTAGTAGCCGACGAAGCTCAGCTGCTGGCAGATCCGGATCATGATCTGCGTCAGGTGCTTGATGAACGGCGGCCAGGGCGGGGGCGCCTTGAACCGCTTGGTCAGGAAACGGCGGCGGGCGCCGGCTTCGATCTCGGACAGCGGCGGCATCAGCTCGACCATCGGGCGCAGCTGCATCCCCGCGAGGCAGACCTGGTAGAGCCAGCGGCGCTGCGCGCGGATCTCGGCGACCTCGCGGTCGACGTTGCGGGCGACGTCGCCGGGCGGGACCCGCTCGTCCTCGCCGGCGACGAGCACGTCCGCAACGGCCTCGAGCGCGCGCATCTGCGCCGGGGCGAAGAACTTGGGTTGGTAGTGGTCCTTCCAGGCGGCGCGGGCGACGAGGAAGAAGATCACGGCGATCGCGCCGTCCAGCGTGAGCGCGCCCCACAGCACGTCGGTCATGCTGACGTCGCCGCCGAGCAGCGGAAGCGTGTAGTCGGTGTCGGCGAAGATGAGGTAGAGGGCGCTCACGAGCACCGAGAGCACGTGGACGGCGACGATCGGCGTCACGAGCGCGAGGTTGCGGGGGGAGGCCGCGTAGGCGCACAGCATCGCGAGCATCGACACCTTCACCACCGAGTTGGTGACGAACGGCAGCTCGCGGAAGAACTGGTCGCTGGTGTTCAGGAACGGGCCGATCTCGTACGCGACGGCGCCGACGGCGAACAGGGCCGCGAAGGCGATCAGGAACACTTTCGTGCGCCGCGCCGTCCGGCTCAGCGGCGTCGGGACGGGCGCATTGCGGCTGAGCCGTGCGGGCAGTGCGAGCGCGGTGAGGACCAGCGCGATCGCTCCGTCGAGCGCCATCGCGGCCCACAGCACGGTGGACAAGGACGGCTCGGCGAACCCGAGGTCGACGTCGCGGCCGGTCTCCGCGAAGAGCAGCATCGAGCCCATCGCGGTGATCGAGATCAGGTGCACGGCGATCACGATCAGCACGAGCGCACCGCGACGGTCGAGGTCGCCGGCCGCGTACAGGCACGCGAGCGCGATCACGGTCACCTTGACCGCCGAGTTGGAGACGAACGGCGGCTCGCGGAAGAAGTCCTGCGCGGGTCCGACGAGCGGGCCGAGCACGTAGACGACGGCGCCCAGGAAGAGCAGGCCGGCGAGCACCCGCAGAGCGATCGCGAGCCGCTGCCGCGCCCGTTGCGTCTTGCCCTGCTGGAGAGCCGGCGGGGGGCGCGGCGGTGTCTCCGTGCTCACCATTGCGGCGAGCCTAGATCGGTCTTCGCGGCTAGGTCAAGCGACCGCTGGGCACCACCGCGCAGCTACCCGCCGAGTACCGGGTGCTGCTCCGGCGGGATCAGGCCAGCGGGAACTCCGCCTTCACGCGCGTGCCGCCTCCAGGTGGGCTGTCGACCTCCAGTCGGCCGTTCAGCGCCTCCACGCGAGCCGCGAGGCCGCGCAGCCCCGATCCGGCCGCCGGATCGGCGCCGCCGACGCCGTCGTCGGAGACGGTCACCATCGCGACGCCGTTCGACCGCGCGATGCTGACGTGCGCGCTGGAGGCGCGGGCGTACTTCGCCACGTTCGTGATCGACTCGGCGACGACGTAGTACATCGCCGCCTCGACCGGCGCCTCCAGCCGCTCGTCCGCCAGCGTCGTGACCTCCACGGGGACCGGCGCGCGTGCCACGAGCGCATCCAGTGCCGGGCCTAGCCCGCGCTCGGTGAGAACGACCGGGTGGATGCCGCGGGCGAGCTCACGCAGCTCGTCGAGGCCTCGGGCGAGATCGGCCTGGGCGGTCGTCAGCAGCTCCCGGGCACCTCGCGGATCGCTCTCGAGCCGCGCGCCCAGCATGCTGAGCTCGAGGGCGACAGAGACGAGGCGCTGCTGCGCGCCGTCGTGGAGATTGCGCTCCAGCCGCTTCCGCTCGGCGTCGCCGACCTCCAGGAGCCGCGCACGCGACGCCGCCAGCTTCTCGTACGCGTCGGCGTTGGCCAGGGCCTGCGCGACGAGGTCCGCGAAGTCGCGCAGCCGCTGCTCGAGGTCCTTGGGAAGTGGGTCTTCCGAGGTGGTGGCGGCGGCCAGCACCCCCCACACCCGTCCGCCCACGTTGACGGGCGCCGCGACCGCCGACCGGTAGCCGGCGGCGTGCACCCTCGCGGCCAGCGTCCCGCTCATCGCGTCGTAGCGCACGCGCGCGGCGCTGCCGCTGCGCACGACGCGCGCGACCACCGAGTCACCGTCGAGGTCGAGGCTCGCGCCGACCGGGAATCGCGGCGGCCCGTCATCGCTCCACGCGCCCACGACCGTCGCTGTCCGGGAGCCGTCGTACTGCATCACGTTCGCGCCCGGCAGCCCGAGCAGCCTCCCGACTTCCTCGGTGACCTGCTCGAACACGCGGCTCGGAGGCACGTCGCTGGCGACCAGGGTGGCCACCCTGCGCAACGCCGCCTGCTCGGCGGCGAGCGCGCGCTGCGCCGCCTCCGTCGCCGCCAGCGCCCGGGCCGCGCGGGAGCGCTCGGCGGTCACCGCCGCGAGAAGCAGCGACGTGACCGCCGACGTCGCGATGAAGAGCTGCGTCGCGAGCAGGCTGTCGGTGAGCGAGTCACGCACGAACGGCCCGGTGTTGCGAGAGGTCTTCCAGACGGTGATCGAGCAGACGACGAGGATCGCCGTCGCGGCTCCGCGCGGGCCGAGCCGCAGCGCCGCCCAGAGCAGCGCCGGGAACACGACGTAGGGAACGTCCCGCTGGGCCGGCAGCTCCACCAGCAGCAGCAGGACGGCGAGCAGGACGGCGCCCTCCACCAGGTCCCGCCGCCGAATCCCTCGCCGGCCGAGCGCGGCCCAGGTGAGCACCGCCGGCGCGACCACGAGCGCGCCGGCCGCGTCGCCCAGCGTCCAGGTCCGGTAGACACCGGCGAGCTCGTCCGTCGGGATCACGCCGCCGAGGCGCAGCGCCGTGGGCCCGAAGGCGGCGCTGACGACCGCCGCGACGAGCGCGCAGACGATGAAGGCCAGCACGTCGGACACCCGATCGAGGCCATGGCGCCCGTTCGTCAGGCGGAGCAGCAGCTTCGCCGCCACGACCAGCGCCACGGTGTTCCCTACCGTCTGGGCGAGCACGGTGCCCAGCGGGGTGGAGAAGTCGCCGAGGAGGAGGTCGCCGATGACGATGCCCGGCACTGCGCGCGGCCCGTACAGGACCAGAACGGCCAGACCCAGTCCCGCCGGCGGCCACAACGCGGCGACCGCGCCGTTGAGATACGCCAGCTCCAGCCCGGCCCGCCCCGCGAGGTAGTACGCGAGTGCGATCAGCCCGGTCGAGATGACGAACAGCACACCCCGCCCATACGGCGTCTGTCGCAGTGCCGCGATCCGTGGAGCGACGAACCGTCCGCCTTGGCCCGCGGCGGTGGTCAGCGGAGCGCTCATGGCCTCATTACGAGTCTATTGGGGCGTGTGCGCCCACGACATGCAATTTCCCTACTCGAGCGACGTTCGGTTGCGTGTTCGTGTGTGACGGCTGCGGACGCGGGGCGTAGAAGCCGCAGACCCGGTCGTGATCGGCGTCGACCACGACGGCGACCCGGACCGAGCCGGCGGCGGAGCGGGATCGTGGACGAAAAAGCCCCGCCGTGCGGGGCCTTCGCGTGATGCGCCGAAGAGGACTCGAACCTCCACCCGGTTATCCCGGACCAGGCCCTCAACCCGATTCGGGAGGTGTCCTTAGTGTCCAAACCGCGCTAGACCGTCACATTCCTTCCGCGGGCGAGGACGATCCAGACGGCGGACGTTCCCAAATCCGTTCTCACGAACCCACCCCAGCGGGCACGGTCCAGGTTGGGCGATCTTCCCGACCCCCGCGCGCGTCAGCTCGATCGCCGCGGCGATCCGATGCGTGCGACCAGCCAGAGCACTTCCATGGTAAGGGGATCCACGGTGACTCCCTCGAGAGGCGACGGCGTTGGATCTGGACCGATTTGCAGGGATTTCGCGATCCCACGGGACCTCGCCGGTCTTCGTCTGAGGCCGGATTTCGCCGTCTTTCGCCAGCGCGTGCAGTACGAACGCAGTATCGAAGAGCAGGTGCATAGCCACGCGAACCGCCGCCCCTGCTGCCGCTTCGGTGTCGCCGGCCTCCACGCACAACGCGTGAGCGCGCTCCCACGCGTCGATGGTCACGTCGAGATGCCCCGCCGCGTAGGCGACCTCGCCGAGGACTGCTAGATCGGCGGGACCGGCGAGCCGTCCGCGTCCGCCTGCGTGAAAAGTTCGAGGGCCGCCTCCCAATCGCCTCGCGCTGCCGCATCACGTGCGCGCTGGAGGACGGCATCACCGACAGCGTCGGTCATTGCACACCAACGATCGCAGAGCCATCGAACGAGGTCGAGCCAGCACCGGGCGTGACCGTGGAAGTTACCCGCCGTAACGACCTTGCTCACGCATATGGGTTGCGGACCACAACACCCCGCACCAAAGGAGAAGGACCCACGCAGAGCGTGAACGTCAACGGCGTCGACCTGGAATACGAGGTGATCGGAGCAGGGGAGCCCGTGCTGCTGATCGACATGCTGATCACCGACTGCTTCGTGCCGCTCCTTGCAGAGCCGGCACTGGCCGACCGCTACCAGCTGATCCGCTACCACAAGCGGGGCTGGGTCGGCAGCACCCACACTCCGCCGCCGGTGAGCATCGCAGAGCACGCCGCCGACGCCGCGGCGTTGCTCGAGCACCTCGGTGTCGGGCGCGCTCACATCGCGGGCCATTCCACCGGCGCGTCGATCGCAGCCCAACTGGCCCTCGACCACACCGAGAAGGTGCACACGCTCGCTCTGCTGGAGCCGACGCTGGTGTCGCTGCCTCTCGGCGGTGAGTTCTTGAAAGCCGCCAGCCCGGTGTTCGAGGCATACGGAAGCGGTGACCACTCAGGCGCGTTTGCCATGTTCGTGTCCGCCGCAAGTGGCCTCGACCGGGAGGAGTGTCGAGCGCTGCTCGAGGACCGGCTCCCAGGTGTGGTATCGCAATCGATCAAGGATGCCGACACGTTCTTCGGAGTCGAGCTGCCCGCGGTCGCCGCCTGGACGTTCGGGCCCGAGCAGGCGTCCGCCATTCGCAGACCGGTCCTGTCCGTGATCGGCGCGGACACCCAGCCGCTGTGGGTGGAGATCGCCGAGTTCCTCCGCTCCTCGCTCCCGCACGTCGAGGAACGCACGATCGACAGGGTCGGACATCTCCTGCAGATCCAGCGTCCCGAGCCCGTCGCCCAGGCGCTGGCGGAGTTCCTGACCCGAAACCCGATCGCCGCCGACGACGCCCGGCGACTCCAACTCGACGACCCGGCACAACCACTTATCGCGCCGCCTGCCTGAGCACGCGGCGAGCCAATCCAACCACCAGGAGGAACCATGCCAATCATCAACGTCAAGCTCATCGAGGACGCCTTCACGCCCAGACCAGAAGCGCGAGATCATCGAGCGCCTCACCGACGCGATGGTCTCGATCGAAGGCGAGAACCTACGCCCAGTGACCTGGGTCGTCGTCGAGGAGGTCGCAAGCGGCGACATGGGCGTCGGCGGCAAGCCGCTGGGCACCGAAGACGTCAAGGCCCTCGCGGCCGGCGTGCCCGCCTAGGCCTTCCGGCGGCGGCCAATAATCGCGTCTCTGCGGCCAGCAGCGTGACGGCTCCGGGGTCGCCAGTCGATTCGGCCAGTGATCACGGCGGCATCGTGCGGCAGACTTGCGCAGCACGGGCGTCAAGTCAGGTCCCGGAGACGCTCGCAAGGGTGACGGTTTAAGAGCGCGAGCGACGGGTTGGCGCGGGCTCCCGGTCGGGACGAAATCCGGGAGCCTGAACCGACCCCGAGCCTGCTCGCGCAATCCGCCAGCAACCGGACGCCCGCGTTCACTGCCCGCGTTCGCCGCCGCATCCGAGTAGGACGCCCCGCACGGGCGCGCTCGTTCGCGCGCCCCCGGAGCCATCGTCATAGAGACACAGTCGTCCTCGACGAAGCGGTACCCAGTGGGTACCCGTGCTAGCGACGAGCCGACAATGCTGTCCAAGCGTCCCACGATGAAAGCGGCGCCGCACCGGACTCTGACGGACGGCACCGTGTCGGGATCGAACCGCGGTGACCACTCCGCTTGTCCGTGGAAGCGGTCATCTGACCCAGTCCGGAATGAGAAAACCGCGCCGTAGTGCGGTTTCTGAAGCCCTGTGCCGGACTCGAACCGGCGACCCTTCCTTACCATGGCGGTCCGGCTATGCCGCGAATAGCCCTGCAGATGGCCAAAGCCGCTGCAAGAGCCGCGAATCCGGTTGCTGTACCGCGCGGAAGCGATCGGCACGTTCCGGCACTGTCCGTTACCCACTGGGTACCCGGGCGGCCCAGCACTCTGGTCGACCCGAGCCGCAGGTGCCGCGCGGCAGAGACCGGGTCGCGGTCCGTCAGCGATCATGCGAAGCCCCAGGGCGTGTCCGACGTCGGTGACCGTTCTCACCGCCAATCGGCGCGGCGATGAGCCGGAGCGACCCTAGCCCGCGCCGCCGACGTCGAGACCTCGTTCGACCGAGGATCGGGCGGCTCGCCGGCGCATGGGCAGAGCGGCGTGCAGTGGCTTGTCGGTCGTCTCCAGCTGCCGGGCCCTTGTGCGCGCAGCTCGCTCACCCAACGACGCACCCCCTCCTGTGGTAGAGGCAGCCTTGACATCGGGGGGCGCGGATCGGATAGCGTCATCTCAGCCTTGGTCTCCGCGGGGCACGGCACCCGGACGGTCGCCTGTGGGGGATCGACGGTCCCACTTGCCAGGAGAGCGTCGTGTCAAATCGTGTCGGATCGTCGGCTGAGCGCGCGGCGAACCAGTCTGTGCAGTCGGCGCCGCAGCGGCGGCGCAGCGACCACGAGCGGCCCTCGCCTGCATTCGAGCTGCTGGAGTCGAAGTTGGTGCCGCCGCACGGTCGCGGCGGGGCGGTGTCGCGCGATGCGCTGATCGATCGCTTGGAGAGTGCAGCAGGGGTCCCAGTCGTGTTCCTATCCGCCGGCCCGGGTTGGGGGAAGACGACCTTGCTGGCTGGGTGGGCCGCGCGCTCGTCGCGGTCGTTCGCCTGGGTACACGTCGACGAGAAGGACAACGATCCGATCGTCCTCCTGACCTACGTAGCGACCGCCCTCGATCGCGTCTCGCCGATCGACGCGAGGGTGTTCGAGGCCCTCACGTCCCCCGGCGCGTCAGTCGAGGGGACGGTCGTGCCGCGACTGAGCGCAGCGCTGGCCGCGATCCCGCAGCCGCTCGTGCTGGTCCTGGACGATCTGCATCTGCTCCATGATCGCGCTTCGCTCGACGCGGTGGCCACGCTTGCGCGACACGTTCGCGACGGAAAGCAGCTCGCCCTGTCGGCTCGCGGCGCATCCGCGCTGGAGCTCGGCGCGCTGCGGGCACGGGGGCTGGAACTGGACATCGGGCCCGAGGATCTACGCATGGACACACAGCAGGCCGGCGTGTTGCTGCGAGCGGCCGGCGTTGACCCGCCCGACGATGAGGTCGTCGAGCTCTGCGCACACACCGAGGGGTGGCCCGCGGGCCTCTACCTCGCCGCGCTGTCGATCAGGGCGCGCGGCTCAAAGGGCGGGCCGGCGGTCAGCTTCGCCGGCAGCAACCTCCTGGTCTCGGACTATCTGCAGTCCGCCTTGCTCGCCCAGCTTTCTGCGGATGAGGTCCGCTTCCTCACCCGCAGCTCCGTGCTCGACCGGCTGTCGGGGCCGCTGTGCGACGCGGTGCTGGAGCAGAGTGGATCCGCGTCAACGCTGGAGTCGCTGGCACGCTCCAACCTCTTCCTCGTCCCGCTCGACCCCAACGGCGAGTGGTACCGGTATCACCACCTCTTCCAGGAGCTGCTGAGATCCGAGCTCGCGCGGGCCGAGCCCGATCTCGTGCCGGGTCTGCTGGAGCGCGCAGCCGATTGGTGCGAGACCTTCGGAAATCCCGAGAGGGCGATCGGGTACGCGCAGCAGGCCGGCGATGTCGACCGCGTGGCGCGGCTCGTCGAGGCGTGCGCGCAACCGGCGCATCAGAGCGGCCGCGCCACGACCGTCGAGGGATGGCTTAGCTGGTTGCATGCCCACGGGGCGCTCGAGCGCAACGCGGCCGTGGCCGTCCTCGGGGCGCTTGTCGCCGCCGTCCGCGGTCGGCCGGTGGAGGCGCAGCGGTGGGCGGACGCGGCCAACCGCGCCAGCTATAGCGACACGCTCTACGACGGCAGCCAGTCGATCGAGTCGTGGCGCTCGCTGCTGGAAGCCATGCTCTGCCGCGCAGGTCCGACCAAGATGCGCGCCGACGCGGAGCTCGCGGTGCGGACGCTCGCGCCTGCCAGTCACTTCTGGCCGGTCGCCCTGCTCCTCGTCGCAGTGTCGCGGCTACTGGCAGGCGAGCTTGACGCGGCAGACGATCTGCTCGCCGACGTCGTCGAGGCCAGCGCTGAACTGGAGGTGCACGAGCCGGCTGCCGTTGCGCTCAGCGAACGCGCGGCGATCGCGATCGAGCGAGACGCGTGGGTCCGGGCGGAGGAGCTCTCCGACCGAGCGCTGCTGATCATCCGCCGTGCGCGGCTCGAGGAGTATCCGACCAGCGCGCTCGTCTACGCCGTCGCGGCGCGCGTCGCGCTTCACCGAGGAGATACCCAGCGCGCGGGCGCTCTGCTGGCCCGCACGCAGCGGATGCGGCCAGGGCTCACGTACGCCCTGCCACACGTCGCGGTCCAGACGCGCTTGGAGCTCTCGCGCGCCTACCTGACGATGGCCGACGCGGGCGGTGCGGAGACGATGCTGCGCGAGATCGCCGGACTGCTGCGCCGGCAACCGGACCTGGGCACGCTGTCCGCCCAGGCCCAGGAGCTACGTGTGAGCCTTCAGACGATGCGCGCGCAGGCGCCCGGCGCCTCGACGCTGACCGAGGCGGAGCTGCGCGTGCTCCCCTTTCTCGCCACGCATCTCTCGTTTCGTGAGATCGCCGAGCGCCTGTTCCTGTCGCGCCACACCGTCAAGTCACACGCGATGGCGATCTACCACAAG
>DATAFH010000010.1:0-1773 GCA_036257565.1 Solirubrobacteraceae bacterium
TCAAGAAGCTGCGCGAGGCCGGCATCGTCGACTCCGAGCGGCGCGGCCTGTGGGCCTACTACTACGTCAACCCCGAGGCGCTCGAGGAGCTGTCTGCATGGCTGAGCTGACCGACACCGACATCCGAGAGCAGGTGCGCGAACGCTACGCCGCCGCCGCCACCGCCGTGGCGACCAACACCTCGTCAGGTTGTTGCGGAAACGCCACCGGCGGGGCCGGCTGCGGCTCGGCCGGCGCCGAGGTGTTCGGCGGCCGTCTCTACGACGAGGAGGGCGACGCCGCGCCCAAGGCCGCGGTCGAAGCATCACTCGGCTGCGGCGTTCCCACAGCGGTGGCCGACCTGCACGAGGGCGAAACGGTCCTCGATCTCGGTTCGGGTGCCGGCGCCGACGTGCTGATCTCGGCGCGCCGCTTGGGCGCGAGCGGCAAGGCGATCGGCCTCGACATGACCGACGAGATGCTCGAGCTCGCGCGCACAAACGCCGCCGAGGCGGGCGTCGAGAACGTCGAGTTCGTCAAGGGCTACATCGAGGACATCCCGCTCGCGGACGAAACGGTCGACGTCGTCATCTCCAACTGCGTGATCAACCTGGCCGCCGACAAGCGCAAGGTCCTCGCCGAGGCTGCGCGGGTGCTGCGGCCAGGCGGGCGATTCGCGGTCTCCGACGTGATCGCCGACCCGGAGATGGACCGCGCCACGCGCGAGGACATGCAGCAGTGGACGGGCTGCGTCGCCGGGGCCCTCACCCGGGGGCAGTACGAGGCCGTGCTCGCCGACGCCGGCCTGGTGGAAATCGAGATCCGCGAGACCCACCGCGTTCACGAGCACGCAGGCTCGGCGATCGTGCGGGCGCGCAAGCCCGGGGCGGATCACCGTTTCGGTCTGCTCCCATAAGGTCGCCGAGAAAGGGGAGCATGACCAAACAATGAGCATGCGGATCGAGGAGAAGCTCGAGGCGCTGGGCCTCACGCTGCCGGCGCCAATGGTGCCGCCGGGCACATTCGAACTGGTCAAGGTCCACGGCGGCCTGGCGTACGTCGCCGGACACGGGCCCATCGACGGAAGTACACCGCTCGTTCAGGGTCTCGTCGGACGTGACCTCTCGCTCGACGACGCCTATGACGCCGCCCGCCTGACGGCGCTGTCGATGCTGGCCTCGCTCAAGCACGAACTCGACGATCTGGACCGGATCAGCGAATGGATCCGAGTCGTCGGCTATGTGCACTGCGGGCCGGGCTTCGCGCAGAACGCGAAGGTCGTGAACGGTTTCAGCGACCTGATTGTCGAGCTCTGGGGCGACGCGGGTCGGCACGCGCGCTCAGCGCCCGGACAGGGCCCATCGCCGCTGAACGTGCCGATCATCGTGGATGCGATCGTGGCCGTGGAGTAGCTGCTTCGGGAACCATCCGTCGAGCACGAGGAGACGTCTATGCGCACGGCTGCGAAGTAGCGAGCGCCACTGACGGAGCCGCGCGCTCTTCGGACTCTTGCGGCTCATCGCCGCTCCGCAGGAGCCTCGCGACCATGAGGGCGGCCGCGATCACGAGCGCCCCGCTCACGGTGGCCGCCACCTGGAGCCCTTGCGTGAACGCCTCGCGGGCGGGCTCGAGCACATCGGCGGCGAGCAGCTGCGGCAGCCGATCAGCGACCTCGACCGCGCCGCCCAGGGTGTCGCTCGCCGTCGACGCCGAGTCGGCCGGCACCTCGGCGGGGAAGGCGTCGGCGGTGTGGCCGCGGTAGACCGCCGTCCCGACCGTGCCGAGGATCGCGAG
>DATAFH010000011.1:0-53073 GCA_036257565.1 Solirubrobacteraceae bacterium
GATCCAGACGGCGATCACGCTCTACACGCTGGTGATGGCGTGCCTGATGATCACCGGCGGGAAGGTCGGTCAGATCCTGGGCCGCAAGCGTGCGTTCGCGATCGGGTGCATCGTCTACGCGTGCGGGTCGCTGACAACCTCACTGTCCCAGAACCTGACGATGCTGATCATCGGCTGGTCGTTCCTGGAGGGCTTGGGTGCGGTGCTGATCATGCCGGCGATCGTCGCCCTCGTCGCGACGAACTTCGGCAAGCCCGAGCGCCCGCGCGCGTACGGGCTCGTCGCAGCGGCCGGCGCGATCGCGGCGGCGCTCGGCCCGGTCATCGGCGGCGCGTTCACGACCTACTGGTCGTGGCGTTGGGTGTTCGCCGGCGAGGTCCTCATCGTGGCGGTCATCCTCCTGCTGGCGCGGCGGATGAACGACACGCCCGCCGATCGCGAGGCGAAGCTCGACCTGGTCGGCACGGGGCTGTCCGCGCTCGGGCTCGGTGCGATCGTGCTCGGGCTGCTGAAGTCAGGCACGTGGGGGTTCGTGCAGCCCAAGTCCGGCGCGCCCGAGTGGTTCGGGCTCTCTCCGGTGATCTGGATGATCCTCGGCGGCGCTGTCGTCCTGGCGCTGTTCGGGCGTTGGGAGAGCCGGCGCATAGAGCGCGGCGAGGGCGCGCTGTTCAACCCGAACATGCTGCGCAACCTCCAGCTGCGCAGCGGCGTCACGTCGTTCCTGTTCATGTTCCTGATCCAGGCCGGAACGTTCTTCGTCGTCCCGCTGTTCCTGTCGATCGCGCTCGGGCTCTCGGCGATCGAGACCGGCGTCCGACTGCTGCCGCTGTCACTGTCGCTGCTGGCGTTCGCGCTCGGCATCCCGAAGCTGTTCCCGGACGTGTCACCGCGGCGGGTCATCAACCTCGGGTTCGTGGCGCTGTTCGCCGGGCTCGTGCTGCTGATCGCCCTGCTGGACGTCGGCTCGGGGCCGGAGATCGTGACCTGGCCGCTGTTGATCGCGGGGGCCGGGCTCGGCGCGCTGGCCTCGCAGCTGGGCAGCGTCACCGTGTCGGCGGAACCCGACGAGCTCAGCGGCGAGGTCGGTGGCCTGCAGAACACGGGAACCCAGCTCGGCGCGTCGATCGGCACCGCGCTCGCCGGCGCCGTGCTCATCTCCGCCCTCACGGCGTCCTTCCTCACCGGCGTCCAGAACAACCCCGACGTACCGGACACGGTCAGCTCCCAGGCGCAAACGGAGCTCGCGGGCGGCATCCCGTTCCTGTCCGACGAGGACCTGAAGTCCGCGCTGTCCGACGCGAACGTTTCGCCGCAGACGGCCAACGCGGTCGTCGACGAGAACGAGAAGAGCCGGATCGCCGGGCTGCGAAGCGCGCTCGCGATCCTGGCGCTCCTCGCGCTCGTCGCCCTGCTCGTCACCCGCGGTATCCCCACGGTCCAGCCCGGCTCCCCGTCGGACCCACGGCCGCCGCCGAGGTAGCGCGCATGGCCGTCGCATCCTCGGGGATCCGCCTCCTCGACCCGTTCGCCGCATGACCCGCGGAGTTGCTCGGGTGCAGCTGGCGGGAGGAGGACTCCATTATCGCCGCGCACGTGCCGTGGACGTGCTTGCAGCCTCGATCCCATAGATATCGGCGCGGCGGCAGAATGCCGGCGTCGAACGCCGGCGGCCGACTGAGACGCGCAGTCGCTAACGCATCATCCGAGCTGTCACTCGCTGACGCGCCCTAGCCTCAAGAAAGGCGACAAGAAGGCGATAGCCGCCGACTTGGACCGTGGATCACGCCCAGGATCGGCGATGCGCACGCCGGTAGTCAGGCCTGAATCACGATGTCGATGGCCTCGCTGAACGTCGCGCGCGGCGCACGTGCGCGCGCGTAGCGATGCATCCGGCGCAAGGGAGGTGCACGCGCCGTCTGGCACGCGCTCCCGCCGCTCGTCCCGAGCGAGCGCCCGGACAGGCTCGCCGGAGACGACCGCTTCCACGGGAAGCACCAGCGCGCCGGTGGATCGGCCTCATCCGTGCGCACCGCCGAGTTGCATGGGCAGCAATAACGAGCTCACCGCTGCTTTCCGCGGATGCAGGAGCGAGGCGGGCGGGGATCGCGCGCCGGTGCACTACTCCTCCTCGTCCGGAGCACGCACCTCGACGGGACGCCCGCGTCTGCGACGAACCGCGCATCTCGCTGGCCGGCCGACCCGCCCGGCGTCGCTATAAGAGCCATTCCGGCCGACGCGAGGATGGCCGCCCCGCTTCCGAGGGTCTGGGCCGTTCCTCGTTCGGTCTTCAGCGCAACCCGAAATCCGTCGCAGTGCTCAGCCCGCGGCGAAGCGTTGGCGCCGCTCGAGCTCGGCCTGGGTCGGCTCCTCGAAGTCCATTTCCCCGATCTCTATCTCACCGGCGCGGGCGTAGGTGTTGATGGTCACCCCGGTCTTCGAGACGGAGTTGGCCACGAGCCTCAGCGCGACGGGGATCGTGCCGTCGCCGAAGAGGCGCTTACCGGTGCCGAGCGCGACAGGGAAGATCCACATCCGGAACTCGTCGATCAGGTCGTGCTCGAGCAGGGTCTGGGTTAGGCCGGGGCTCCCATGAACCTGCACCTCGGGTCCCTCCTCGCGCTTCAGCGCCTCGACGTACTCGGCGATGTCGCCCGAGATCAGGATCGAGTTGTTCCACTCGACCCGGTCGAGCGTCGTCGAGGCGACGTGCTTGCGGGTGCTGTTGAGGTGGTCGGCGATCGGTCCCTCGTCATAGGGCCAGTGCGCGGCGAAGATCTCGTACGTGCCGCGGCCAAGCAGCAGCTCGTAGGGCTCGGCCCCGGAGATCCTGTCCATCATCTCATCGTCGAAATAGTTGACGGCCCAGCCGCCCTTAGTGAAGCCGCCGGTCGGATCCTCATGTGGCCCGCCGGGCGCCTGCATGACCCCGTCGAGCGAGACGAACGCGTTGACAGCGAGAGTTCTCATCGATTTCTCCTTGGTGTAGTTGGCCTTCACCACCTACAACGAGCCGCCCCGAGAAAGTCATCGCTCGAGCGTCAGCGGCAGGCCGACGAAGAACCCTGAGTCGACGAACGAGGTGATCTCGGCGACCCGGCCCTCCTCGATCCGCAGCACGTCGATCGCCAGCGCTTCGAAGTCCGTCTCGCCCGGCGCCACGGTCCTCACCCTCACGCTCACCGGCATCGCGGCTGACTCCCGAATCGTCGGCGGAACCGGAGGCCACCCCGCCCGTCGCCTGATCGCCGTGACGGCAATGTTCACCGGCGCGCTTCTCGGCGCGCTGCTCGTGATCCACGTCGACCTCGTGCTCCCGCTCGCGATCGCCGCTGCTCTGATCGCGATCTGCGTCCTTGCCGCCCACACGCTCAGCCGCGAGCACCCCAACTAAACAGCCACGCGGCTCGCCGACGCAGGTGGGCGCGGGCCTGTCGCTCGCGTTGGCACGCGCTGGAGTGAGCGGTCAGCGGACGGAGGACCAGACAGCCGGGCTGATCTGGGCCGGCGCGTGGCTGATCGGTGACCGGCGCCGGGTCCTCCGCGCCCGTGTCGCCGACCAGGTGGATCACGCTCGGCGCGAGCACGAGGTCGTCGTCGCCGAAGAGCGCGCCCGGATCGCCCGCGAGCTCCATGACTCTGCCGGACACGCCCTCAACACCATCCTGGTGCAGGCGGGGGCTGCGCGCGTGCTGCGCGAGCGCGATCGCGAGCGCTCGGCGCAGGCTGTGGCGACGATCGAGGACCTCGCTCGCGAGACGATCGAGGAGATCGATCGCATCGTCGGTCTCCTCCGCGACGACCGGGAGATGGACCGCTCGCCGTTGCCAGGCATCGACCAGATCCCCGCCCTGGTCGAGCGACAGCGCGCCGGCGGTCTCGACGTCCACCTCACGATCGAGGGGACACCAGATCGGCAGCCACCCACCTCGGTCTCGAGCGCAGCGATGACCGAGCGTGTGCGCGTGATGCTCGTCGACGACGACCACCTGTTGCGAAGCGGAGTCCGCGCGATCCTCTCCAGCGATGAGTCGATCGACGTCGTCGACGATAGCGGAGAACGGCAGGCTCGCGGTCCAGCGTGCGCGACACCACCGCCCCGACGTCGTGCTCATGGACGTCCGCATGGCTCGGGCAGATCAACGTCTATCTCCTCATGTTCAACCTGATCCCCGCCCTGCCGCTCGACGGCGGCCGCGTGCTGCATGCCTTCCTCTTACAACAGGACCCCGTCGACTGCGTCGGGCAGCGGCAGCGCGAGGGCGGCCGCCAGGCAGGCGACCCCGAGCGCGAGCGAGACCGCTGGCCCGGCGATCGCCATCCGGAACTCGGCGCCTGCGGACGGTGGCTCGCCTCGCAGGCTGGCGATCCCGCCGAACACCCATAGCGTGATGCCCTCGATCGGGATCCCGTCCCGGCCCGCCTGGATGGCGTGGCCCAGCTCGTGGAGCAGAATCGAGGCGAAGAACAGGACCGTCGCGACGGCGGCCATCGCGAGGTACGTTCCGTCGTCGAGACCCGGATTGGTCTGGGGGAACACGCCGTCGGCCAGCGACCAGACGATCAGCGCGACGACGAGCAGCAGGCTCCAATGGGCGCCGACGTCGATCCCGGCGATTCGCCCGAGGCGCAGCGTTGCGTTCATGGGTGGAGCGATAGGCCGCGGCGGCCGCAACGAAAGGCAAGATCCACGACGGCACGCGGGAGGACGGACATCAGCGATTGGCGGCGAGCGTGCACGCCGCCGCGACGGCCGGTCCGTAGAGGCGCTCGGGCATCAGTGCCTGCCGGATCGCCTCGCCGAGGATGCCGCTCTCGCCGCGCGACGCGCCGAGCAGCGTCCATGCCCGCTGCTCGCCTCCGTGCTCACGCTCCCGTGCGAGCAGTCCCCCGGGCGCGCGGTTGAGCGACAGCGTCCGGCCGGAGCCGGTCTCGAGCGTCATCCCGGCCAGCCCCTGCACCCGCTGGCGCGGCGACGGGCACAGCACGATCCGCAGGTCGCCGCCGGGCGCCGACGCGACTCCCTCCCTCCGCCGGTCGCCCCGCGCCAGCGGGCTCAACCGCCAGCCGAGTCGTTCCGCGAGCCACCCGACGAGCAGGAGCGCAGCGACCGCCGAGCCGGCGTGGTGCCGGACGGTGACACCGCGGATCCTGCGCAGATCCGGTCGCAGCGGCGGCGGATCGAAGGTGGCCGCCAGGCGCTCGCGCCACGGCGCGGTGCGTACCCAGGCGAGATCGACGACCCGGGCGTGCTCCAGCCACCGGCGCGCGCGCCACATCGCCTCGATGGGCACGGGTTCGTCGACGGAGTCCAAGAGCACGACCTGAGACAGCCCGAGCAGCGCGCGCACGGCGTCGTCGTAGTCCGCCGGGGACCACACGACGGTCGGCAGGTCGGCGACGACCAGCGGATCGACGATCGACTCGAGCTGCGTGAGATGTCGCTCGCCGAGGGCGAGCACGACAGTCTCGCGCAGCACGGCGAGCTCGCCCGGGCGGGGATGCATGTCCGAGCCGATCCTGACCAGCGCCGATATCACCGTGCGGCGGGGCTCGACCGAGCAGACGATCGTGCGCGAGGCGTGGTAGCCGCCGAGCCGCGCGAGCCGCTCGACGAGATCCGCGCGCGAGCGCGCGTCGACGATGCACACCAGGTTCAGCGTCCGCGCCGGGATGCAGCTCGCATGCTCGCCGTGGCGCTGGACGAGCATCGCCGACAGCGCTGACTCGACCTCCGCCGGAGTCGTCCGTTCGGCGCTCCAGACCATGTCGCACGGCTCGCCCACGTGCACCTCAGATCCGCCGCCACGCGTCGCCCGGACGCAGGATCGAGTCGGCTTCGGGAGGACCCTGCGACCCGGCCGGGTACTGCAGGAGCGGACCCGGCGTGCCGCTCCAGACCCGCACGATCGGATCGCAGACGCGCCATTGAGCCTCGACCTCGTCGCCGCGTGTGAACAGCGTGGCGTCGCCGCGCATGACGTCGAGGATCAGCCGCTCGTACGCCTCCGGGGACTGCGACAGGAACGTCGTCCCGTAGAGGAAGTCCATGTGGACTGGCCGCAGGCGCATCCGCGTGCCAGGGACCTTCGCGACCAGCGACAGGGCGACGCCCTCGTCGGGTTGGAGGACGAGGACGAGCTGGTTGGGGCGCACCCCGCTCGATCCATCGGCGCCGAAGCCCAGATGGGGCACCGGCCTCAGGGCCACGGCGATCTCGGTCAGCTTGCGGGTGAGGCGCTTGCCGGTCCGCAGGTAGAACGGCACTCCGGCCCAGCGCCAGTTGTGCACCTCCAGGCGGACGGCGGCGTAGGTCTCGGTCGTCGAGTCCGGCGGAACGCCCTCCTCCTCGAGGTAGCCCGGGACCGGCTCGCCGCCGACCGTGCCGGGCCCGTACTGCGCGCGCACGGCGACTCGCGGGACGTCGTCCGGCGCCGGGGGCTCGATCGCGCGCAGGACCTTGGCCTTCTCGTCGCGCACCTCGTCGGCGGTGAACTCGATCGGCGGCTCCATGGCGAGGTGGCACAGGAGTTGGAGGAGGTGGTTCTGCACGAGATCGCGGAGCGCGCCGGTGGCGTCGTAATAGCCGGCACGACCCTCGATGCCGATGTCCTCGGCGGCGGTGATCTGGACGTGGCTGATGTGGTTGCGGTTCCAGATCGGCTCGAACAGCTCGTTCGCGAAGCGGAGCGCGAGCAGGTTCTGGACCGTCTCCTTGCCGAGGTAGTGGTCGATGCGGAACACCTGCGACTCGGCGAACACTGAGAGCACGGCGCGGTTGAGCCGCCGTGCATCCTCGAGATCGCGCCCGAACGGCTTCTCGATGACCACGCGGACGGCGGCGCTCGCGTGGTGGTCGAGGCCGTGGTCGCCGAGCCGGCGGACGATGATCGCGAAGAACTCCGGTGCGGTCGCGAGGTAGAAGCAGCGGTTGAGGGGGAGGCCCGCACCACGGTCGGCCGCGCCGAGCCGGTGGTGCAGCGCCGCGTAGGCGCCCTCGTCGTCGAAGTCGCCCGGCAGGTAGTCGAGGCGTTCGAGCAGCCGTTCGAGCACCGCCTCGTCCGGCTCCCGGCGCGAGTGACGCCGGATGCTCCTGGCCGCCAGCTCGCGGAAGCCGTCGTCCGGCAGGTCCCCGCGCGCGACGCCGATCAGGGTGAAGTGACCGGGCAGCGACCCGTCGTGGGCCAGGTTGTAGACGGCCGGCAGGAGCTTGCGCCTGGCCAGGTCGCCGGTGGCGCCGAACACAACGAGCGCCGTCGGATGGACCGGGTCGCGGTCGAGACCGTCGGCCAGCGGGTTCTCGGCGACGAGCGCCGCGTCAGGATCCGTGCGGGGCAGGCTCGCGATCCCCATCCGCCGGCATCTCCTCGGATTGGTTGACCAGCCGCGACGTGACGGCCGCGAGCACCTCGCTCGCCAGGCGCGGTCCGTCAGAGGGCGTCGCCGGCGTGGCGGCGATGCGCACGACGAGGTCGTCGCCGTCGAGTTCCTCAAGCGTCACCCGCGGGGTCCCGCGCATCGGCGTGGTGATCGTCTCGCGCAGCAGGCGCTCGACGCTCTCGGGCGTCGTGTCGGGACGCAGCCGCGCCCGCAGCTCGACGTCCGTCGGCTCGGTGAGCGGGACGACCGCGACGCTCAGCACGACCGCGTTGGGAACCATGATCGGCCCGTCGCGGCTGGCGAACGTCGTGTACAGCAGGCCAAGGGCGCTGACGATGCCCTCGATCGAGCCGGCGAGCCCGCCGCCCTGGAGCCGCACGCGCTCACCGACCCTGAACGGCCGGGCACTGAGGAGGACGGTCCCGGCCATGACGTTGGCCAGCGTCTGCTGGGCGGCGAGACCGGCGACGATGGCGGTCACGGCGCCGCCCAGCGCGAGCGTGCGTGGATTGAACCCGGCGATGCGCAGCGCGACGACGGCGACCAGGGTCATCGTCGCGAGCCGGATGAGGAAGCCGACGGTGCCCGCCGTGCTTGGCTCCAGGCGCTTGAACAGCCAGGGGCCGAGCGCGCGGCCGACGGCGCGAGCGAGGTGCCAGCCGAGCGCGACGAGGACGACGGCGGTGCCGATCCGGACCGGCGCATCCCACTCGGGTCCGGCCAGATGTCCCGCCGGCTGTAGACGAAGAGCACGCCCGCCAGCAGGGGGAGCAGCACGAGCGTCTGAATCCGCGCCCGCCGCACCGCTCGGCGGGTGAGGCCGCGCGCGAGCGCGCTCTGCCGCCACGTGCGGGCGCGAGCCTCAAAGCGCTGCCTCAGCTCCGCCCCGTCTCTTCGCATGGAACGCGCCGCCGCCCCTGCGGCTGCGTCATGTGGAGCCGCGCTCGCCGGCCTGAACCTCGATCCGGCTCGGCTTGCGCGCTTCCGACTTCGGCAGGCGCAGCGTCAGGACGCCGTCCTGCAGCGTCGCGTCGATCCGATTGGGATCGAGGTCGTCCGTGACCCGCAGGGTGCGCTCGAAGGCGCCGAAGCCGCGCTCGGCGCGCTTGCCGGAGTCGTCGTCGCCGTACGGATACTGGCGTTCGCCGCGCACGGTGACGATGTCGTTCACGAACTCGACGTCGAGGCGATCGCGCGGAACCCCCGGAACGTCCATGTGCACGGTCACGCCGTCGTCGTCGACGAGCACGTCGGCGGGCGGCACGAACGAGTCTACCCGCGTCTCGCGGTCCACGAAGCGGTTGATGTCACGCAGCCACAGCGTGGCGGGCTCGACCAGCGCGGTCATGTCGGTCCTCCTTCGTTCGCGCTCGGGGTGCGAGATAGGCCGGCCGACGGCCGTCGTCAAGCTCGTCCCATGACGGCCGCGGCAGCTCCTCTTCGCAGCGGCCGCAGCGGTCGATGTGCGACCAGCGCGCCACGCTGAGGCTGATCACCCCGCACCGCGGGCAGCACGCGTAGGGCCTGGCGGCCCAGCTACGGCGGCGAAGGTCCTCGGGGTCGAGCCGTGCGAGCAGGAGCGGTTCGCGACGATCGTGCACTGGGGCTACGGCACCTGCTGGGGCACTGCCCGCGGGCTGATCGGCGCGCTCGGCATCCACGGCAGGGCGGCGGCCGCGCTGTTCTTAGGGCTCGTGTGGACGGCCGAGCTGGTGACGCTGCCGGCGCTCGACATCGGCGTGCCGCCGGTTTGCGCTGGGGCGCCGAGGAGGTCGCCGTCGACGCGCTCCACCACCTCGTATACGCCGGCACGACCAGCGCCGTGTGCGATCGGCTCGAGCAGTGACCGGCGCGGCCGGCTTGGCGAACGCGCCCGTGCGGCCTATCGCCGGCACCCATGTCGCACCTCTTCGATGACCAGTACGACGACGCCTGGCGCTACGAGCGCTTCATCACGACGATCCAGCAGCGGGCCGGCATCGCCTGGGCCAAGGCCGAGCAGGCCGCACGCGCGACGCTGGAGACGCTGGCGGAGCGCGTCTCCTCCGGCACGGCGCGCGACCTTGCACGTGACCTGCCGGCCGACGTCGCCCGCTGGCTGGAGCCGGGCGGCGACGCCCAGCCGTTCGACGCGGTCGAGTTCGTGCGGCGCGTCGCCGAGCGCGAGGGCACCGACCCGGCCACAGCGGAGGAGCACGCGCGTGCCGTCTTCGTCGCGCTCGCCCGTCTCGTCCGCGGCAGCGAGATCGCCGACCTGACGGCGGAGCTGCCGAACGACTACGCGGTGCTGCTCGGCGAGGCCGTGCGCCGCCGCCGCGACCCGACGGCGCCGGAGGCGCTCCCGCCCGACGTGATCCTCGATCGCGTCGAGGGCCGCGCCGGGCTCGATCGCGGCGGCGCGCAGCGCGCGCTGGACGCGGTCCTGGAGACGCTGGCCGAGCGGGTCACCGGCGGCGAGGTCGACGACCTCGCCGCCTTGCTGCCCGCCGAGCTGCGGCCGCCGCTCGAGCGCGGGCGCGACCGCACGGGCGGGAAGGCGCAGAGGATGTCGCTCGACGAGTTCATCGTGCGCGTCGCCGAGCGCGAGGGCGTGTCGATCGAGCAGGCGCTCGACCACGCCCACGCAGTGTTCGCGACGCTGCGCGAGGCGATCCCCGACAAGGAGTGGACGGACCTTCTGGCCGAGCTGCCGCGCGGCTACGCCGAGGCGCTGACGTAACCTTGCGCGACGCGGCGAAGGACTTACTTCCGACGGCGGTGGACGATCGCCCGGATCGGTCGGAGAGGCAGCAGGCCGAGCGGGGCTCGGCGCCCGAGATCCTTCCGGTCCTCGCGGTCGAACGCGCGCGCATAGCGTGCGGCGTCCGCCGCCGACGGATACCGCTTCTCGCCCCCGGCGCCGCAGTCCCGCTCGCACGTCCAGCGCATCGTCGGGCCGTCGCTGCTGAAGCGGAAGCGGTGGCCGAGCAGCCGGCAGCGGACCATCGCTGCCCACCGTACCGCCGGCGATGACCGCGGGCGCGCGCACCCTCCGGACGGTCCGCACCAACGTCCCGGCGCGGCTCGACCGCCTGCCGTGGAGCCGGTTCCACTGGCGCATCATCATCGGCCTGGGCACCGTCTGGGTGCTCGACGGGCTCGAGGTCACGATCGTCGGGGCGATCGCGCCGCGGATGACCGAACCAGGGTCGGGCATCGACCTCGACGCCGCCGACGTAGGGACCGGTGCGGCGCTCTACGTGGCGGGCGCCTGCAGCGGCGCGCTGCTGTTCGGCCAGCTGACGGACCGCTACGGCCGCAAGAAGCTGTTCATGCTCACGCTGGCCCTGTACATCGGCGCCACCGTTGCGACCTCGTTCGCAACCGAGGCGTGGTACTTCTGGCTCTTCCGGTTCCTCACCGGCGCGGGGATCGGCGGCGAGTACGCGGCGATCAACTCGGCGATCGACGAGCTGATCCCCGCGCGCAACCGCGGCCGCGTCGACCTCGCCATCAACGGGAGCTTCTGGGTCGGCGCCGCCATCGGCGGCCTCGTTTCGCTGCTGCTGCTCGACGAGGCGCTCTTCGCCGGCGACATCGGGTGGCGGATCGCCTTCGGCTCCGGCGCGATCCTCGGGCTCGGCATCCTGCTCGTACGGCGCCACGTGCCGGAGAGCCCGCGCTGGCTGTTCATCCACGGGCGCGAGGAGGAGGCCGAGCGGATCGTCCGCCAGATCGAGGAGGACGTGCGGCGGGAGACCGGCCAGGAGCTCGCTCCGGCCGACCGCTACATCACGGTCCGCCAACGTGAGGCGATCCCGTTTCGCGAGATCGCGGCCGTCACGGCCACGCGCTACCCGCGCCGCGCGGCACTGGGGCTGTCGCTCTTCATCGGGCAGGCGTTCCTCTACAACGCGGTCACCTTCGATCTGGGAACGATCCTCAACCGCTTCTTCGAGGTCGCCTCCGGCGACGTGCCGTACTTCATGGTCCTGTTCGCGGTCAGCAACTTCATGGGACCACTGCTGCTCGGGCGGTTCTTCGACACCGTCGGCCGCGTGCCCATGATCTCGGGCACGTACCTCACCTCGGCCGCGATCGTCGCCGTGCTCGCCCTGCTCCTGCGCGAGGGCGCGCTCGGCACCTGGGGGTTCATGGCGCTCGTGCTGGCGACCTTCTTCTTCGCGTCGGCGGGCGCCAGCTCCGCGTACCTGACCGTCAGCGAGATCTTCCCGATGGAGACGCGGGCGCTGGCGATCGCGCTCTTCTACGCCATCGGCACCGCGGTCGGGGGCATCAGCGGCCCGTACCTGTTCGGGCAGTTCATCCACAGCGGCAACGTCGAGCAGGTCGCGACCGGCTTCCTGATCGGCGCCGGGGCGATGGCGCTGGGCGGCATCGCGGAGCTGCGCTTGGGCGTGCGTGCCGAGCAGAAGGCGCTCGAGGACATCGCCACGCCGCTGACGGCGGAGGAGGTCGACACCGGGCCGCCCGAGGTGCCCGAGCGCGAGCGCGAGGCCGAGGAGCAGCTGCGCGAGCGGATCGAGCGCCGGCGAGCCGACGATCGCGCGCGCCGGCTGCGGCCGGGCCCGGGCTACGGCGGCACCTACCACTCCCCGGGCATGCTCGGAACCGCGGGCGCCACGGGTCGCCAGCGCAATGCCGGCGAGCGGGCGCTCGACCGCGAGCTCGAGCTGCTCGAGCACACGCTGGCCGAGCACCGCGAGCTCCGGCGCGACGAGCTCGCGCGGCGTCTCGACGCGCGGCGCTGGGGGCCCGGCCGCTACCGCGCCGCGCTGCGGACCGCGATCCGCGAGGGGCGCGTCGAGCGCGGGCCCGCGCGGATCTACCGGACCGGCTCGCGCGGACGCTGACTGCGGTCGGCGGCCTTACGCCGCTCGGAGGCGGCCCTTCTGGTGGGCACGACGAGCACCGGCTTGCTGGCGTGCTGCACGAGCGCAATGGCGACGTCGCCTGGCATCACGGTCTTGAGCCCGCTCCGTCCGGTGCCGCACACGACGAGAGGGCGTCGCGCTCGTGCGCGACGGCCTCGATCGCGCGCCAGATCGCACCGGTGGGTCCTCACCACGAGCGGCTTGGCGTCCAGGCCGGCGGCGCGTGCGCGCTCGGCGCGCCGCCTCCTGCGCCGTTTCGCGCGACTGCGCGTTGACCTCGACGGGATCGCCGGCCGGCAGCCCGGCTTCCGACGAGGGCATCTCCTCGGTGAGCTCCCGCCAGACCGTAACGAGCACGGGCGCCGACGCGAGCACCTCGGCGACGTAGTCGAGCGCCTCGTTCGACGTTCTCGACCCGTGGTACGGCGCGTCTTCAGGGGTGGGGGACATCGAGGACGAGTTCGACCTCCCCGACGACACGTTGACCTGGATTGACGACCACACCGTGCGCGTCGCCGGCTCGATGACCGTCGACGACTTCAACGAGAGCGTGGGGACGACCCTGCCGCAGGATGAGGCCCACACGCTGGCAGGACTCGTGTTCGCCGCGCTGGGTCGCAGGCCCGCGCCCGGGGACACGGTCACCGTGGACGGCGTCACGCTGGTCGTCGAGCGGGTCGACGGGCTGCGTATCACGCGTCTGCGCGCCGCCGTGCCGGCGCCGGCCTGACGCATCCGTCCAGCGGCCTAGTAACCCGGGCATGACCGTAACGGAACGCAGGGCGCACGACGAGACGCCGGACGACGACGGGGCCTGGCCGCGGCTGAGCGACGAGCAGATCGCCGAGCTCGAGCCGTCCGGACAGCGGCGCGACTTCGAGGCTGCTGAGGTGCTGTATCGGGAGGGCGACCGGCTGGGCGAGCTGCAGGTGATCCTCGACGGCAAGGTCGCGATCGCTGCCTCATCGACGGGCAGTTCCCGAACGTACGACGAGCGGGTCCTCTCCGTCCACGGATCCCGGCGCTTCCTGGGCGAGCTCGGCCTGCTCTCCGGACAGCCGTCGTTCGTGACCGCGTGCGCGGTCGAGCGCGGGCAGCTGCTGGCGGTGCCGGTGAAGCGCTTGCGGGAGATCGTGGCGCGCGACGCCGCGCTCGGCGACGTGATCGTGCGGGCGTTCCTGGTTCGCCGGTGGCACCTCATCGGGGAGGGCGCCGGGCTGACGATCGTCGGCTCCTGTTACTCGCGCGACGCGCGCCGGCTGCGCGACTTCGCCGCCCGCAACCGGCTGCCGCACCGCTGGATCGACCTCGAGCGCGACTGCGACGCCGAGACGCTCCTGCGCGGGCTGCACGTGCGGCCGGAGGAGACGCCGGTCGTGATCTGGCGCGACCAGGTGCTGCGCAACCCCGGCAACGCCGACCTCGCGCGGATCTTGGGCCTGCGGGAACCGCTGCCGGTCGAGGGCGTCTGCGACCTCCTCGTCGTGGGCGCGGGGCCGGCCGGCCTCGCGGCCTCCGTGTACGGCGCCTCGGAGGGCCTGGACACCGTCACGCTCGACGCGGTGAGCACCGGCGGCCAGGCGGGCACGACGATGCGGATCGAGAACTACCTCGGCTTCCCCGCCGGCCTGTCGGGCTTCGAGCTGGCCGAGCGCGCGTCCGTCCAGGCGCGGCGGTTCGGCGCGCGAATCAGCGTGCCCGCAGAGGCGTGCGCGCTGGAGGAGCGGGGCGGCGACCACGTCGTCGCGCTCGAGGACGGAAGCGAGCTTGTCACCCGGACCGTCATCGTCGCGAGCGGCGTGCGCTACCGGAAGCTGCCGGTCCCGCGGCTCGAGGAGTTCGAAGGGTCGAGCGTCTACTACGCCGCCACCCTGATCGAGGCACGCGTATGCACAGGCGACCCGATCGCCGTCGTCGGCGGCGGCAACTCGGCCGGGCAGGCGGCGCTGTTCCTCGTGGACCACGTCGGACGGCTGGTCATGATCGTCCGCGAGGACCGCCTCGAGGAGAACATGTCGCGCTACCTCACCGATCGCATCGAGCGCAACCCGCGGATCGAGCTGCGCCTGCACACCGAGGTCCGCGAGCTGGTGGGCAACGACGTGCTCGAGGATCTCGTCGTCGAGGACCGCCACAGCGGCGAGCGCAGCCGGATCGGCGCCCGCTATCTCTTCGTGTTCATCGGCGCGACGCCGCACACGGGCTGGCTCGCGGACGGCGTGCGGCTCGACGCGGACGGCTACGTGATCACGGGCGGCGACGGACGGCGGATGCTCGAGACGAGCGTGCCGGGCGTGTTCGCGGCCGGCGACGTGCGCAGCGGCGCCATCAAGCGCGTGGCCTCGGCCGTGGGGGAGGGCGCGATGGCCGTACGCTTCGTCCACGAGTACCTGGGAGCCCGGACCGGCTCGCCGCGGCACCTGATGCTCCAGGCGACCGCGGGGTCGAGGTAGGCGGTCGCCGTTGGGGCCATGCCGGCCGGTCGGCCGATCGACGTGTCCGTCAGCGTCCGTCCGCGGATGCCGATCTATCCGGGCGATCCCGGCGTCGCGATCACGCTCGCGAAGTCGATCGAGCGCGGCGACCCGGCGAACGCGTCGCGCCTGGACATGGGCGCCCATACGGGGACGCGGCGGGATTCGCACCGGCTCGCTGTGGCCGGTCCGCGGCATGCGCTCGTCGAGCACCATGCGGCTGGTCACCGGCAGCTCGATCCACCAGCGCTGGCGCGGCAGCTCGGGCAGGCGCAGGTAGGGATGGAAGCCGAACGCGAAAGGCCCGTGCTCCAGAGGAACGAGTAGGCGTCCGACAGCGGCGAGTTCGCCCACACGGGCGCGATCAGCGCGGCCGCGAGAAGCACGCCGGCGCTCCCCCTCTCGGCGTCCAGGAACTCGCGCAGCGGCCGGCGGAGCTGCTGCTGGAGGTCCAGCCGTCGCGGACGGCTCTTGCCGTCGGCGACGGCCGTCGGAGCCCCGGCGACCCCGAGCAGCGTGAACAGCGCCGTGCGGACGGCACTGACTCGGCGGGCGAGGCACCGTCCTCGGTCCGCAGCAGCCCGTAGGCGACCCCCGGCTGGCGCGCCGTCTCGGCGGTCGTCCAGCCGGCGATGCTGGCGATGTAGGTGAACGGCCGCGCCAGCCGCAGCGCCCACAGGGCCTTCCGCGACCGGAACAGCCGGCCGCGCCACAGCAGACAGGGCGGCGACCGCCAGCAGAATCGTCCCGAGGCCGACCATGATGTGGTACGCGTAGTAGACGAGCGGGACCGAGTCGGGCCACATCCTCGGGGATGTCGTTGAGGACGGTCAGGCGCTCGTTCCAGCGGCGCGAGGTCAGGAACGAGAGCAGCTTCGGCATCTCGATGGCGGACTCGAGCCGGCGCTCCTCGACGTTGGGTTGCCGATGATCACCAGCGGCGCCCCCGCCTGCGTCTCGAACATCCCTTCCATCGCGGCGAACGCCGGCGGCTGGTGATGCGCGACATTGTGGGCCGAGCGGTCGCCGGAGCATGTTGTGCAGGTACTGCCACGGCAGCCACGGGTTCGTCATGAGCGCCCAGAACGACTCCATCTCGACGTTCTCTCGGGAGCCGTGTAGCCCACCGGATGCTGCATCAGGCGTTCGTCGCGATGATGAACCAGCCCGACAGCCACGAGCCGGCGAAGATCATGAGCGCCGCGATCCAGTGCAGACGCGCGCTCACCCGCTCGCGCGCGAGAAAGATGCCGAGGAGACGGACTCGGCGAAGAAGGCGAGCATGCCCTCCATCGCGAGCGTCGTCCCGATCACGCCGCCGGCGTGGTTCGAGGACGCCGCCCAGTTCGTGCCGAACCGGAACTCCAGCGGGATGCCGGCGACGACCCCGAAGGCGAAGTTGACGGCGAAGATCTTCGCCCTGAAGCGCGACATCCCCTCGTAGCGCTCGCGCTCGGGTCGGTCCTGCGGAGCAGACGCATAGGCCGGTCGGGGCGGCCCAGGTAGGAGACGGTCTTCATGTAGGCGATGAAGAGCGCCAACCCCATCGTGAGGATGGGGAAGAGGTAGTGGAAGGTGACCGTCAGCGTGAACTGGAGCCGGTCGATCAGGACGTGGTCATCCATCGATCAGGACATGGTCATCCATCGCCCGGGGAGTCCCCTCGTCGACGCACTGCTCGGTCGACAGGGTCGCGGCCATGACCGCCTCTCCACTAAGCCGCCGGCGAGCGCTTGCGAGCGCCGGCGGCGGTCCTAGGGGACGTGCTGCCGGCCTGCTTCCAGAGCGGCCTCCCGTTGCTCGCGAGCTCGCCGCTGGACGGCGGGCACGTGGTGGGCGACGGCGTGCTGCGCGGTATCGCGACGCGTCACCGTGCGACCTCGGCGCAGGTGGCGCTGGCGTGGGTGCTGAGCCACACCGGCGTCCACGCGCATCCGCGGGCTTCGACGCCGGCGCACGTCGAGCGCAACCTGGGCGCGCTCGAGTTGCGCCTCGACGCCGACGACCTGCTGGCGCTCGACAACGCGTTCGAGCCGCCGCCGAAGCCGGTCCGGTCGTGAGCCTGTGCTCCCGGCGCACGGGCCTATGACCCTGTGACGATGGCCACGGCTACGCAGGAGATCCAACGCGAGATCTGGGGCTCCTACTTCGAGGAGCTGAGGACCGTGCTGGGCACCGTCGAGGCGACGGTCGAGGTCGTCGGGCGGGACATCGGCGACCAGATCGAGGCCGAGCGGCACGTCCTCACGGATATGACCTACGACGACGAGGCCGACGCGATCGCCGTCGGGCTCGACGCTCCCGGCCCGCCGCCCGAGCGGCGCGAGCTTCGGATCGAGCACCCGCAGCGAGTCCTGATCGCCACGGGCGAGCCGCCGCCCCTCGAGGTGACGTACGACATCGAGGACGGCGAACAGCACCAATGGCTCATCCGCCTCGAGCGCCCGCCGGCGCTCCCGGGAGATTGAGGCGCTCGAACAGCTCGCGGTCTTCCAGCGTAGAGGCGTCGAGCTCGATGCCGAGCTCGCGCGCCGCGTCCTCGGCCGCTCCGATCAGCCGGATGTGGTCCCAGTTGACGTACCGCGAGCCGTCGGCGCGGAGGCGGACGGGGTTAGGATGGTCGCGACGGATGGCGAGCACGACGTCGTCCTCGGACTCGGGGACGGTGATCTCGAGGCCGTCGTGGAAGACGATGCGGGTCGGCATCACGCCATAGGCGTTAGGGCGCCCGTTCCCGCCGTCAAGGCCGGTCGACGGATCCGCGGTCCGGCCTACGTCCAGACTCCCGACGACCGGGCCGAGGTCCCGGCCGACCTCGGCCTGTTCGCCCGCATCGAAGGGCTCGTGGGCGAGGAGCGGGCGCTCCTCGAGATCCCGACCCGGAAGCGCTCCGAGCAGCAGAAGGACCGGCTCCGCGACCTCACGACCGAGCTGGACCGCATCGCCGGCGCCGTGCGCACGCGTGCCGCGCGGCCGCACGCGGGCTGACGCCGTGCTTGCTGCCCGCGCGCGGCGGCCTACCGGGGAGGCGATGGACGATCTCGGCGCGCCGATCTCGCACCTCGCCCTGCGCGACGGAGTCCCCGTGTACGACCGCGACGGGCAGGAGGTCGGCGTCGTCGATCGCGTCATCACCGACGAGGCCACGGGCATCTTCGAGGGACTGATCATCCACACGCGCCCGGTCGTGGGAGGCACGCACCTGTTCGCCGGCCACGACCAGATCGGCGAGCTGCGCGAGCACGGCGTGCGGCTCGCGGTCGGCCGCACCGAGCTCTACGAGCTCGACGAGCGCGCCGGCCGCCGGCTGCGCGACGACGGCGGTCCGGAGCCGCCGATCGAGGTGCTGCTGCGCAAGGCCTGGGACTGGCTCACCGGCGTGCGCTGATCCGGGCGTCAGGACAGCACCTTCACGGCGGACGCGGAGTGGGTCCCGAGCGGCGCCTGGACCGCCATGTGCAGGTAGCCGAGCGCCTCCAGCTCGCGCGCCCGCGCGAGCGACCCGGCCTCGATCGGCCGCATGCCGCCGTCGCTGACCAGCCGCGCGACGAGGCCGCGCCCCCCCTCGTCGTCGCCGGCGATGAAGATGTCCAGTGGCTGCCCGGCGACCGCGCCGGCGACGAGCGTGCCGGCGAACGCGGTGTTGAAGGCCTTCACGACCGGGACGCCGTCGGGCGCCACGTCGGCGATCACCTCGGCGCCGGAGCGGAACGGTGAGACGTCGAGCGGCTCGAAGACGCTGATGTCGACCGGGTTCGTGATGTCCACGAGCACCGCGCCGGCCAGCTCGTCGGCGTGCTGGCGGACGGCGTGCGGCGCCTCCGTGAAGGGGACGGCGAGCACCACGAGGTCACCGCCGGCCTCCTCGGTGGCGCTGACGGCTCCCTCACCCTCGAACTCGTCGGCGAGTTCCTCGGCCTTGCCGAGGGCGGTGCCCACGAAGGCGACGCGGTGTCCGCCGGCCAGCGCGCGCGTGGCGATGCCGCGCGCCATGTTGCCGGTGCCGACGATCGCGACCCTCACGGGTCGACGACCGGACCCTTGACGTCGGCCGGCGTCGGCGCCCGGAACTCCGCGTCCACGGTCTCGGTGTGGCGATCGCCGTCGAGCTCGTGGACGTGGATGACCGGCTCGCCGAACTGCCTTGCCCAGTTGCGGGCCTCGGCCCGCGCCTCGGTCTGGGTGGCGTGCTCGGACAGCGGCGTGACGTCGTCCTCGTAGCGGACGACCCACCGATGGCGCGACAGCGGGACGATCTCGAGGTGGTGCCCGGTCATTGCTCGGGTGCAGTAGGCCGCTCGAGCTGCTGCCGCAACTCGTCGACGCGGTCCTCGAGCTCCCGGACGTCCTGGCGGAGACCGTCGATCGCCTCGCTCGTGCCCTGCTCGAGCTCGTCGAGCCGCTCGTCCAGCGATCGCTGCTCGTCTCGGACCGACACCACTATGCGCGAGTGAGCACGGTCGACCTCCGCCTCCAGTCGCTCCACGCGATCCTCGAGCGCGCGCACCGCGCGCGCCCGCGCCGGGCCGTCGTCGTCATCCTCGGCCAGCAAAGCCCAGAGGGCGATGCCGAGCGCGGCCACGGCCAACACGCCGACGACGGCCAGCGCCCGCGTCAGGGAACGCAGGCGGTCGATGACGTGCGTCCGCCAGGTGCTGTCTGAGTACAGCGGCTCGGTCGGGGCCATGTATTCGCCTCCCGACCTCGACGGACGTGAAACAGCAGCGTGGAGCGTGGGTCAGGACGCCTCGAGCAGCCGCAGCATCGCCTCGACGTGCGGAGGGCTGACGCGCCGCTCGCGCAGCACCCACGGGAGGCCCGTGAGGGCGCGCGCCACGCCGCGGGCCGTGGCCGAGTCGCGCGCGCAGCGGTGAAGCACGTCCACTGTCCGCTCGACGGCCGTCCGGGCCGGCCGCCGGAGCCATGTCACCCAGAGGGCGTTGCGGACCGCGCGCTCGCGCCGCTCCGGACGGCCGTCGTTCGGCGGCGGGTGGTGATGCGCGACGATCTCGGGGACGTACGACATGAGCCAGCCGGCGCCCGCGAGGTCCCAGCCGAGCAGCTCCTCGCCCCCGATCCCGAAACGCTCGGAGAACCCGCCGAGCTCGAGCACGGCCCTCCTGCGGACCACGACGCCGCAGGCGATAAAGGAGAGGAGGGGATGCCCGGGCTGGTCGCCGACGGTGGGCAGCACGTGCCGCGCCATCTCCTCGCACACCGCGTCCAGGCGCCGCTCCGCGCCCACGAGGATGCGCGCGTTGACGACGGCCAGGCGCGGGTGGCGGTCGAGCAGGTCGGCGGCGCGGCGCAGCCCGCCCGGACGCCACCACGAGTCGTCGTCGCTGAGCCCGACGTACGGGGCCTGTACCGCCCGTAGGCCGACGTTGCGCGCGGCACCGCCGAGGTTGCGCTCCAGGCGGATCAGCTCGACGCCGGGGAGCGCGTCGACGGCATCCGCCGCCCCGTCCGTCGACGCGTTGTCGACGACCACGATGCGCGGGCGCTCCGGGAGCGCCAGGTGCCTGGGCAGCGTGCGCAGCAGAAGCTCGCGGCGGTTGCGGGATGCGACGACGACGGCCACGCGCGGGTCGGGACCCGTCATGGAGCCGCCTGCTCAGGATCCGTCGCGGCGGACGAGCTTGAAGAACGTGCTGTCCTCGCCGCTCGCCTTCTCGTCCTGGTAGAGGAAGGCGAGTCCGTTCTCGTCGAACTTCCGGAACCAGTCGTCCCAGGAGACCGGCTCCAGGGAATCCTCTCCGGCGCCGCCGGGAAAGTCGATCGTGAGGACGCCCGCATCGCCGTCGCCGGTCGTCCCTCGAACCGTTGCGGGCCTGCCCCCGTGCTCCTCGACCCAGCGGCGGATCGCTTCGTGGTCGGTGGTCATCCCGTCGGCCATAGGCGCGCTCATAGGCCCCTTCCGGCCGCTGACAATGCGGGACGGTCCGCGGGTGGGAACATGACGGTCACGGCCTGGTGAGCGGGGCGATGCGTCTCTGGCCCCCGCTCCTGTGGCCCGTGATGTCGTTCGCCAGTCTGCTGATCCTGATAGGTCTCGGGCCGTGGGATCCGGTGGCACTGACCATCGGGGTCGGCCTCGCCGTCGCCGTGTTCGCCGTCTCCCTCTACATCGCCACGCGGCGGCTGCGCGACCGACGCCGACCGTCGGGCTTCGGGTGGGTGATCGCCGCGGTCACGGCCTTCTACGCGGTCGCCACGGCCGTCGCCGCCACGCTCGGTCCGGCGTATGCGATCGCCGCCCTGCTCGCGGGTCTCATCCCGCTCTCCGCCCGTCCTGATTCGTGTTCGCGACGGCGCGCCTCAAGAGCGCCGAGCAGGCCGGCCGGCCGCGGGATGCCTCCGCCGCCGATCATCGCGACCCGTGGCCGGGCCTGGGCGTCGGCGACACCGACGAGCGGGACCTCAGTACGCCTTCGGCCGGCCAGGCCACAGGGGCGGGGGGAACGCCTCGTCGAGATCGGCGAGGTCCGGCGCGGTGAGGTGGAGATCGAGCGCCGCGCGGGTCTCGCTCGCCAGCTGAGGAGTGCCGGCCTGCGGCACAGCGATCACGTGCTCGTGCTCGAGCACCCAGGCGATCGCGACCTGCGCCGGCGTGGCGGTGTGGCGTGCGGCGACGGTGTCGAGGGCGGGATGACCGAGCAGGTGGCCCTGCTCCAGCGGCGAGTACGCCATGACGGGCAGGCCCCGCTCTAGACACCACGGCAGCACGTCGTACTCCATCGTGCGGTGCGCCAGGTTGTAGAGCACCTGGTCGGTGGCCACCGCCTCGCCGCCGGGAAGGCGCGCGAGCTGGGCGAGATCGGCGACAAAGAAGTTGGCGACCCCCCAGTGGCGGATGCGGCCCGCGCTCAGCAGCCGCTCGAAGCCGCGCAGCGTCCGGACCAGCGGCACGCGTCCGCGCCAGTGCAGCAGATACAGGTCGAGCCGGTCGGTGCCGAGGCGGCGCAGGCTGGCCTCGCACGCCGCGACCGTCCCCTCCTCCGTCGCGTGATCGGGCATCACCTTGCCGACCAGGAAGACCTCGTCGCGCCGCCCTGCGATGGCCTCGCCGACGATCCGCTCCGAGGCGCCGTCGCCGTACAGCTCACCGGTGTCGACCAGGGTCGTGCCGAGGTCGAGGCCCCGGCGGAGCGCGGCGATCTCCTCGCCGCGCCGGGAGGCGTCCTGCCCGAGGATCCAGGCGCCCTGGCCGAGCACGGGCACCGGCTCGCCGGAGGGCAGCGTCGTGGTGCGCATGCCGGAGGTGGCAGGCATGCGGTGGCCACTATGCCGGGCGCCTGGCGTGACAAGCCGCGGCTTGCGCGCTCCGCCGGGAGGCCTACGGAGAGCAGCGATGCCAGACCACGTGCTCGCCGAGCTCGAGCAGGACTACGAGCGGCTCGCGGAGGAGATCCCGGACTCGCCGAGCAAGCAGGCGATCTCGGTCCTGCACGGCATGGTCATGGAGATCTGGCGAGCCGTGCAGCGGGAGCGCGGGGGAGACGGCGCGACGCCTTCCGACGGGCTGGGCGACCTGCGCGATCTCTTCCACACCGCCCCACCGATGGACCAGCCGGCGATCACGACGCCGCTCGAGCCCGGCGTCGAGGCGCCCGAGTTCGCGCTCCCGGACCCGTCCGGGACCGTCGTGCGGCTGAGCGACTTCCGCGGCGTGCCGGTCGTGCTGGTCTTCTACCCGCTCGACTGGAGCCCCGGCTGCAGCCAGCAGCTCGACCTCTACCAGCAGGAGCTGGCCGAGTTCCGCGACCGCGCGACCGAGGTGCTCGGCATCTCGGTCGACAGCCTCTACAGCCACGGCGCCTGGGCAGCCATGCGCGGCATCACGTTCCCCTTGCTGGCCGACTTCCATCCCAAGGGCGAGGTCGTGCGCCGCTACTCGGTGTGGCGTGAGCAGGACGGGTACTCCGACCGCGCCCTCTACGTCGTCGACGGCGACGGCGTAATCCGCTACAGCACCGTCGCGCCGCGTCTCGACTTCGTGCCCGAGCTCGACGAGCTGCTCCAGGCCGTCGACGACGTGCAGGGGGTTCACGCGTGATCACCGTCTACGGGCGTCCGGGCTGCGCGATCAGCCAGATGATCCGGCGCTGGCTCGACCGTCGCGGCATCCCTTACCGATACGTCGACGTCGACCGCAACCCCGAGGTCCGCTCGCGGCTCGCGTGGCTGACCGGCGGCCGCGTGCGAAGCCCCACCGTCGTGGTCGGCGGCGAGGTGCTCGTCCAACCGACGATCGAGGAGCTGGAATGGGCCCTGAGAAGGAACAGAATCGGCCGAAGCGCGTGAGCTGCGTCCTGTGCGCGGCGGATCCGCGTGGCTCAGAGGACGCGATCGGAGCGTTCCTGCGGGCGGCGGAGGAGCTCGACGTCCAGGCGATCGCCGTGGTCGGCGACCTCTCCGCCGACGCCGGCGACCGCGCGACCGACTACCGCACGGTGTTCCGGGCGCTCGGCGCCGCAGGGCACCACACCTTCTGGGTCCCGGGCCCCTCGGACGCGCCGGTCGAGGACTACCTGCGCGCGGCCCACAACGTCGAGATCGTCTACCCGTTCGTGCGCGGCGTCCACGGGACCGCGGCCTTCGCGCCCGGGACGCAACTCGTCGCCGGGTTCGGCGGTGAGGTCGACGACGATCCCGAGGCCCCGCGGGACGAGCTCCGGCGGCTGCGCTATCCGCGCTGGGAGGTCGAGTACCGCCTGAAGATCCTCCAGCACGAGCTGGCCGAGCACCAGCATCCGATCCTCCTGTTCTCGACCCCGCCCGCCCACAAGGGACTCGGGACTCCGGGCAGCGAGGCGCTGACGCAGCTCGCCGCCACCGTGCGCGCGCGCCTCGTCGTCTGTGGCGGCCCGCCGGCGACGATGACGATCGGCCGCACGCTCGTCGTCGCGCCGGGCAGCCTCGCCGAGGGCAGCTACGCCGTCGCCGACCTGCACGCGCGCACCGCCGAGCTCGGGGAGCTCTCGGCGCGGTCACGTTGACACGTGCACCGTTGTTCCGGGCGCCGCGTCGGCGAACCGGTTCGACGCGCTGCCGCCGCTCACGACCAGCTCGAAGAAGCAGCGGCGGCCGCCGCGCCGGCTCGGCCAGCCGGAGCCTGCGGCCAGCGCCAGCTCGCCGTCGGGAATCTCCTCGGCGCCGGCGACGAGCGCGTCACCCGACGCGTCGCCGATCCGGATGTGGATGCGGCTGCCTGCCGGCGCGGGCGGCTCGGCGATCGTCGTCTTGACGTTGCCGGCGCTGTCGATGTACGCGACGACCCGCTGCGGAACGGGCGGGACGCTCTCGCGCGGCACCGGATCGCACACGGCGTGGGGATGACCCTTTGCCACGTGGACGATCGCGAGCGCGGGGTTGGACGCGTCGAGCCGGCAGAGACTCGAGAGCTCGTCGATCACGAACGACCACGACCAGCCCGCGTCCGGGCCGACGATCCAGGCGCCGCCTCGGGTGCGGCCGCCGCACACCCGGCCGCCGCCGGCATCGTGCGCCACGATGCGGTCGGGCGGGCCCTCGGTCAGGGCGAGGTCGGCGACGCAGTAGCCCGCCGCCAGCGTGTCGCCCGGCGCCACGCGCGTCAAATGCACGACCGCGTCGGGCACCGCGAGCGCCAGCCGCTGGGTCAGCTCGGCGTAGGCCAGGTCGCCCGGCCCGTAGTCGGCGACGAGCTGGACCAGCCGTGTCATCGTGCGGCGACCGCCGGGCGTGCGTGGAGGGTGCCCCCGACGCATTCCTCGCGGTCGGTGCGGACGACGTCAGCGAGCACGCTGCACCAGCCGATGTCCTCGTAGGTGGGGCCGCGCATCTCCTTAGCGAAGACCACGTCCGCGGCCGGCACCAACGCAACGACGACCTGGCCCCCGACCCAGCTCGTGTCGGTCATCAGATAGGCGTCGACGGCCGGCGCCCGCTCACGTGCCGAGAGCACGTGCCAGATCGCGTGCGCGCCCCGCTCCCTGAGCTCGCTCGCCTGCGCGGCCGCGAGCGGATGATGGAGCACGACGATGTCGCCGGGCCGCACGTCCTCGGGCGCACGCAGCGGCTCCGCGCGGACGCCGCCGGCGGCGCTCCGCTCCAGGTGCCGGCCCAGCCGCTCCGCGCACCAGACGGTTCGGCCGGCAAGACGCTCGAGCGTCCGCTTGCACGCCCGGTCATGGACGCGGGCCTCGCGCGTTCCCGCGGGGGCGCGGAACTCCTCCAGCAGAAGGCTCGCCACGCCCTCGCCCGTAGGCCACGCGCGGCGCCGGTCAACCCTTCGAGGAGGAGCTCGGGCGCCGGCCCGGCGGCAGGCCCGGCGTCCCGTCGCCCGGGCCGGGCACGTACTCGACGGCCGGCGTGCGGCCGCGCGGCTGCGGATAGAGCGTCATCAGCTCGCGCTCGCCCCCGCCGACGCCGACACGCACCGGCAGGCCGAGCGTCTTGAGCTCCGGCGCCTGGAGCGGGTGGTCGTGCGTCCACGTGCCGCTGGCCAGGAGGCGGGCGACCTCGGCCGCGCCCTGCGCCCCCAGCTTCTCGGTGAGCAGGCGGGCGGTGAAGCCCTCGACCTGAGCGATCGCCTTGCGGCTCACGTCGGCCATCAGGAGCGTCTGATCGTCGTGGTCGCCGGGCATCCGGGCGACCTCGACGTACGACGCCGCGGGTTGCTGGTTGATCTGAGGGTCGACGGGACCGAGGGAGGCGTGCGAGTCGACCACGATCTCGTCGCAGGCGAGCGCGATCAGGGTGCCGCCGCTCATCGCGTAGTGCGGCACGACGGCGGTGACCTGGGCGTCGTGGTCGGCGAGCGCCGACGCGATCTGACGCGCGGCGATGACCATGCCACCGGGCGTGTGGAGGATGATCTCGATCGGGCGGCCCGACGGCGTCTCGCGGATCGCCCGCAGCACGCTCTCGGCGTCGTCAATGTCGATGAACCGCACGAGCGGGAAGCCGAGCAGTGACATCGTCTCCTGCCGGTGGATCAGCGTGATCACCGTCGCCCCGCGCTCCTTCGAGATCTCGTTGAGGGCGCGGCGTCGCTGGATCAGCAGCACCTGGCGAGCGACGGCGGGCTGGAGGGAGGCCAGGATGATGAACAGCCACAGCAGGCTGAGGGGATCCGTCGTCATCTTGCCTCCTCGGTCACGGTTGCGGCGACCGGCGTGGCCACCAGCACGTCCATCTCGCCGTCGGACAGGAACGCGTGGGAGGCGATCAGATCACCCTCGCCGGCACAGGTCGTCTGGTAAGTCGGCGCGCGAGCATGTCAACGAAGGCCGGATAGCGCATGAGGACCGGCCCCGCGATCGCGAGCACCAGCACGTAACCAGCCGCCAACGCCTCCAGCCCCGTGGCGGCTCCGGCGCCGAGCGAGGCGAGGACGATCGACATCTCGCCGCGCGCGACCAGTGCCGCCGCGGCGCGCGCACGGCCCTCCGGGCCGGCGCCGACGAGCCGCGCGGCGCGCCAGCCGACGACGGCCTTGGTCGCGGCCGAGACGACGACCAGGGCGAGCAGCGGCAGCGCGACGCCGGGCAGCTCCGAGGTGTCGAGCTGCAGCCCGAAGAAGAGGAAGAACAGTGCCGCGTTGACGTCGCGGATCGGCGTGAGGAGATTGCGCGTGCGGTGCGCGACCTCGCCGGAGAGGGCGATGCCGACGAGGAACGCGCCGACCGCGGCCGAGACCTGCAGCCGTTCGGCGGTGCCCGCCACGATCAGCACCAGGCCGAGCGCCGACAGCAGCACGACCTCCTCGGAGTGGTGCGAGACGATGCGCCCCAGCGACTCGCCAAAGCGGATGGCGCCGACGAGCGTGGCCGTCGCCGCGACGGCGGCGATGAGGAGCGATCCGAGGCTGGCGAGCACGCCGCCGCCGACCAGCAGCGACGCCACCAGCGGCAGGAAGCCCGCCATCGCGAGGTCCTCGACGACGAGGATCGAGACGATCGCCGGCGTCTCGCGCTCCCGCAGCCGGCCGAGGTCCGACAGCGCCTTGAGCGCGATGCTCGAGGAGGAGATCCACGTGACGCCGCCGAGCACGATCGCAGCGACGATGTCCCACCCCAGGAGCAGCCCCAGCGCGAACCCGGGCGCGAAGTTGAGCGCAGCGTCGAGAGCGGCGATCCGGCGGAAGCGGCGCAGGTGCCCGGTCAGCTCCTCGGCCGTGTACTCGAGGCCGATGATGAAGAGGAGCAGGATCACCCCGAGTTCCGCGGCCAACTGAATGAACTCGCCGTGCAGGGCCGGGATGTCGAGCGACCCCAGGACGAGGCCTGCCAGCAGGTAGAGTGGGATCGGCGAGAGCCCGGCGCGCGACGCGGCGCGCGCCCCGAGCCCGAGCACGAACACGACCGCGCCGAGCTGGAGGTAGACATCGGCCGCCTGGGCGTGGTTCACGCCGGGTCACCCGACGACCGCGTCGACCTTGGCGGCGAGGCGCCGCTCGGCCTCGGTGATGCCCGCGCGGTGCGGGTTGGCGACGATGATCCGGAGCCGGTTGAACTCGGTGATGCACATGTCCGGGCGGCGGAAGTGGTCCTCGGCCGCCTGCGCGATCTGCTCGGCCATCCGCATCGCCTCGTCGAAGTCGCGCATCGACAGCTCGCGCACGAGCCGGCCGCCGCTCACCTTCCACCCGTCGTGCATCACCACGGCTGCACCAGCCCGTAGTCGCCGTCGACGCGCAGGTAGAGGACACGGCCGCGCCCGTCGCGGGCATCGACGAAGTACAGGAAGCGGTGCATGACCACGTCCATCTCCGCCCGCGCGTCCTCGACGGCGAGCGGGGCGGAGTAGCGGCTCGGCTGCGGGACGACGATGTCATCCTCATCGGCGAGCACGCTGCCCGGCGGGAAGAGCAGGCCGATGCGGTTGTCGTCGCGCCAGTGGACGACGACGTCCTCGTCGCTGCGCGTGTGCGAGAAAAGGTGGAACTCCTCGTCGAGGTCGAGCAGGTCGGCGATCGCCGAGAGGGTCGTCTCGGGTCCCGGCGCGTACGTGCGACGCGGCACGATCGCGCGCTCCTCGGCCGGCTTCATGCGCCCGGGCGGCGGCGGGCGGCGCTCGCCCATGAGGTCGCGAAGGTCGCCCTCGATGACCCGCGGCTCGTTCCGCAGCGCGATGTCGGCGCCGGCCGCGCGCCTGATCTGGCGCAGCAGCCGTTCCGCGACGACCTCGGCGGCCCTGGCCGCCGAGGGCGCCATGGCGCGCGCCGCCAGCAGCCGCCCGTCGACGAGCGAGTGGGCGCGGGCGACGTAGCGCCGCCGGACTCCCGCGCCCGCGAGGACCTCGAGCGCCAGCCGGGTCGCCATGAGCGACCCGTCGTGATGCTGCGCGAGATCCGCGACGAAGCTCCGAGCGGCCTCGACGTCCGTCGCCGGGATCTCGCCGCGGACGACTAGCTCGACGGCGTGCTGTGGGCGGACAGGTGGGGTTCGAGCCACTGGCGGAGCTGCGGTTCGGGGACGGCGCCGACGAGCCGGTCGATCTCCTCGCCGCCGCGGAACAGGACGAGCAGCGGGATGCTCATGGCGCCGTAGCGCGCCGCGACCTCCGGCGCGCTGTCGACGTTCAGCTTCACGACCTTGAGCCGGCCCGCCAGCTCGGTCCCTACGCGCTCGACGATCGGGCTGACCATGCGGCAGGGACCGCACCACTCCGCCCAGAAGTCGACGAGCGCCGGCATGTCCGCGTCGATCGCGCCGTCGAACTGCTGCGCGTCCGCGTCGACGATCCACGGGAGCGCGGCATGACAGACGGCACAGCGCGGCACGCCGTGCCCGACGACCGCCACGCGGTTCTTCTTGCCGCAGTTCGTGCACCTGACGATCGCCGAGTCGGCCATGGTCGGTCCCGGGCGTACCTAGGGCGCTAGCCCTCGGCGTCAACCGCCTCGCGCAGGCGCGACAGCGCCCGCTCCTCGATCTGGCGCACCCGCTCGGCGCTCACCCCGAGCCGCTCCGCCAGCTCGCGCAGCGTCAGCTCCGCGCAGTCGAGGCCGAAGCGGCCGTGCAGGATCGTCCGCTCCCGCTCGCTCAGACCCTCCAGCAGGCGCCGCATCTGCTCGACCTCGAGGTGATGCGGCACGCGCTCGAAGGCGGCCTCGGCCTGCGGGTCGGCGAGCAGGTCGCCGAACGCGCAGACGACCCCTTCGTCGCCTTTGACGGGCTCCTCGAGGCCGCGCGGGCTGCGCTCGGCGACGACGAGGTTCTCGACCTGCCGGCGCGGTAGGTGCGCCCCGTCGGCCAGCTGGGCGAGCGACGGCTCCCGGCCGCAGGCCTGCAGGTGTTCGCGGCGGGCGTCCTTGACCCGCGCGAGCTGACGCGCCGCCCGGTCGGAGAGGACGACCGGCCGCGTGAGCTCCGAGACGAGCTGCTGCATCGCCTGCCGCACCCACCACGAGGCGTACGCCCAGAAGGGCGTGCCCAGGTCGAGGTCGTAGCGGCTCAAGGCGCGGAGCAGTCCCACGACGCCTTCCTGCATGAGCTCGCTCCGGTCGACGGCCGGGGAGCCGCGGTAGATGCGGGCGACGCCGCCGACCAGCGGCATGAACGCCTCGACCAGCCGGTCGCGCGCCTCATGGTCGCCCGCCTTGGCCGCCAGCACCAGCTCGCGCTCGGACGCCAGCGAGAGCCGGGGCCGTCCGGGCGGGTCCCTGTCACAGAGTGCCGGCATGGCTAGGCGGACCTGACGTCGATCCGGCGGGGGCGCTCCTGCTCGGGCTTGGGGATCCGCACCGCCAAGACCCCGTCGCGCAGTTCGGCCTCGATGTTCTCGGCGTCGGCATCGCCCGGCATCGTGATGTGGTAGTCGAACTCGCCGGTCTTGCGGGTACGCCGGCGCAGGATCCCCTCGCGCTCGCGCTCCTTGATCTCGCCGGCGATGGCGATCTCGGAGCCGCGGACCTCGACCTCGACGTCCTCGGGCTTCACGCCCGGGAGATCGGCCTCGACGATCCACGCGTCCTCCGTCTCCTCGATGTCCACCAGCGGGATGAACGGCGCGCCGCCGTCGCCGTCGGAGCTGCGCTGCATCAGTTGGGCGAGCTGCTCCTGGAGTCCTTCCAGCTCGCGGAAGGGGTCCCACCGCTGGATCGGCTGGGGAGCGGTGTCACGCCGTCGCACTGGCAGGGCCATGGGGACTCCTTTTCGACTCGTCTACAGACGCGAGCCCCGGGGGCGATCCCGTGACGTGCGGCAGACGCACTCACCCGCCAGTCGAGGGCGCGTGCCTCCAGGGGCTTCATTGGCGGTGTCCAGGCCGGACCCAAGTCCAGGTCGTTCCCGTCCAAGATGAGGCGGCGGTGGCGCTTGGAAGCGGTCAGCCGCCGCTACCACCGTCCATAAGGCCGCAGAGTGCGGGGTCAAGCGATCCCCACGAAACGCTCGCAAAATGCGGGATATATGGCGCGCCGGTGCGTCATTAAGCTGACGTCAATGCGACGGCGGCCTCCCCGCCGGCGACGCAGAACGTGAAGGACTCGACGAGGTACAGCGACACGGCCTCGTCGTCGTGGTGGTCGTAGCCGATCGCGATGTCCTGGCCGCAGTCGAAGAGGAAGTCGCCGCCGCGCAGGCTGAGGACGACGGCCCCGTCGACGCCGGGCGCCCAGACGAACGACCCGCGGAGGATCTGTCGCAGGTGCTCGAACAGTGGGTAGCCCCCGTGCTCGGTCGTCTCGATCACGGCGGTGTACAGCTCGGGCCCGAGCGCCATCCCCGTACGGACCGCCGACGCCCGAGCGGAGCAGGGCCTCCACGGCCCTGGCGACGTGCGTCGGGCACGCGGTGGCGTCGTCGCCGACGGCGATCGGCCCGTGCGGCGACGCGCTCGCGATGCCACCGAGCACGGCGGTGTTCTCCGCCAGCGCCATCCGGCGCGCCGCGTCGGCGAGGCTGTCGAGGTCGGGATCCTCGGCGCCGCGGTCGATGTCGGCCAGCTCCGATCGCGACACGGCGAACGCGACACGGTGCTCGACGACCGGCAGCACGATCCGCCGCCGCGCGGAGACGGCGTCGGCGGCGACGGCTTCGGTTCGCCCGAGGTTCGTGGCGGAGTGGCCCCAGCCGTGCGGTCCCGCGAAGTCGACGAGCCGGCGCGAGGCGAGCGCCGTCTCGAGCTGCCGGCGGGCCTCCTCCTCGAGCGCCTCCCAGCCGTGTTCGGTGATCGGTGCGAGCGAACGCAGGAGGTGGTTCACGGCTCGGCCCCCTTGAGGCTGCCGATCCCGAGCGACCCGTCGCCGGCCTGCTCGTCGTCGCCGTGGATGACCTGCTCCTCGGCGACCTCTGCGCGCTCGGTGATCGGGCCCGGCTGGAAGAGGACGCGGTGGGCGATCTCACGCCACAGCGGGGTGCGGCGGAGCAGGAACTCCAGGTCCATGCTGAAGTGGTTGAACTCCTCCTGCTGGGCCTCGCGCATGATCGCCGCCGCCTCGCCGTCGCGCTCGATCGCCAGGCGCTGCTCGTACCAGCCGATCGCCTCGGCCTCCTCGACCAGCGAAGCGCAGATGCGCGCGAACGTGCGGACGGCCGCCGGCAGCTCCTCCGGCGGCTCGTGGTACTGGTCGGTGCCCATGCCCGAGGGCACGTAGGCCGCCTCGACTTGAACGCCAGCCGGGCCGCCCTACCAGACGCAGGGCAAGCCCTCGATTGGGAGGTATGGCAATGGCCAAGGCGGTCGGGATCGATCTGGGCACGACCAACTCGGTCGTGGCCGCGACACTGGAGGGGGGTCACGCCGAGGTGATCCCGAACGCCGAGGGCGCTCGGACCACGCCGTCGGTCGTGGCGTTCACCGACGACGGCGAGCGCCTCGTCGGCCAGGTCGCCAAGCGGCAGGCCATCCTCAATCCGGAGGCCACCGTGTACTCGGCCAAGCGGTTCGTCGGCCGCAAGTGGGACGAGGTCACTGAGGAGGCGAAGATCGTCTCCTACAAGGTCGTCAAAGGCCCGAACGACGCGGTCCGCTTCGAGATCCGCGGCAAGCAGTACTCGCCCGAGGAAATCTCGTCGCTGATCCTGCGCAAGCTGGCCGAGGACGCAGCCAAGTTCCTCGGCGAGCGGGTCACCGAGGCCGTCATCACGGTCCCGGCGTACTTCAATGACGCTCAGCGCCAGGCCACTAAGGACGCGGGCCAGATCGCCGGCCTCGAGGTGCTGCGGATCATCAACGAGCCGACGGCGGCGGCGCTCGCCTATGGGCTCGACAAGAAGGGCCAGGAGACGGTGCTCGTGTTCGACCTCGGCGGCGGCACGTTCGACGTCTCGATCCTCGACGTCGGCGACGGCGTGGTCGAGGTGCGCGCCACGAGCGGCGACGGCCACCTCGGCGGCGACGACTTCGACAAGCGGATCGTCGACTGGATGGCGAGTGAGTTCAAGAAGGACCAGGGCATCGACCTGGCCGCCGACCCGCAGGCGCTCCAGCGGCTCTACGAGGGCGCCGAACGCGCGAAGGTCGAGCTGTCGAGCCGGACGCAGACGCAGATCAACCTCCCCTTCATCACCGCCGACGCATCGGGGCCCAAGCACCTGAACATGACGCTCACGCGGGCCCAGTTCGAGCAGCTCGTCGCCGACCTGATCGAGCGCACCCGCGGGCCGGTCGAGCAGGCGCTGTCGGACGCCAGGATGACCGCCGACGACATCGACGAGGTGATCCTCGTGGGCGGCTCCACGCGCATCCCGGCCGTCCAGGGACTCGTCCGCAAGCTCACGGGCGGCAAGGACCCGAACATGACCGTCAACCCGGACGAGGTCGTGGCGATCGGCGCCGCGCTCCAGGCCGGCGTGCTCAAGGGCGAGGTCGAGGACGTCGTGCTGCTCGACGTCACGCCGCTGTCCCTGGGCCTGGAGACGATGGGCGGCGTCATGACGAAGGTGATCGAGCGCAACACGACGATCCCGGCGCGCCGCACGGAGGTGTTCTCGACCGCCGAGGACAACCAGACGGCGGTCGACGTCGTCGTCCTCCAGGGTGAGCGCGAGCTGGCGGCCGACAACCGGCAGCTGGCGCGATTCCGGCTCGAGGGGATCCGGCCGGCGCCGCGCGGCATGCCGCAGGTCGAGGTGACCTTCGACATCGACGCCAACGGGATCCTGCATGTGTCGGCGCGTGACAAGGACACCGGCGCCGAGCAGGAGGTCACGATCTCCGAGAGCGGCAACCTCGACCAGAGCGACGTCGAGCGGATGCTGCGCGAGGCCGAGCAGCACGCCGAGGAGGATCGCCGCCGGCGCGAGGAGATCGACGCCCGCAACGAGCTCGACACGCTCGCCTACCGCGTCGAGCAGCTCGTCGGGGAGCTCCAGGACCGGCTGCCGGTGCACGAGAAGGCGCGCGCCGAGCAGCTCGTCGCCGATGCCCGCCAGGCGATCCAGGGGGGCGCCGGGCTCGACCGCGTGCGGCCGCTGATCGCCGACGCCCAGCAGATGATCCAGGCGCTGCCGGCCAGCGCCGCGGCCGCGGCGGGCGCCCAGACGGGCAACGGCGCCGGCGGCGCCGAGACCGCGGACGAGGACGAGGAGGTCGTCGATGCCGAGTTCACACGCGAGTGACCAGCAGCAGGACCAGGCGAGCGAGGCCGCCGAGCGCGACTTCCAGGCCGAGCTCGAGCAGATGGAGGGCCGCTTCAAGCGGGCCCTAGCCGACCTCGACAACTACCGCAAGCGCTCGGCGCGTGAGGTCGAGCGGCACGTCACCGAGCGCGGCGACGCGGTGCTGCGCGACTGGCTCGAGGTCGTCGACGGCGTCGAGCGCGCGCTCCAGCAGACGGCCGATACGCCGCTCTACGACGGGCTGCGGGCGGTGCTCGAGCACATGGACGCCGTGCTCGAGCGCCACGGCGTCCGCCGGATCGGCGAGCGCGGTGAGCCGTTCGATCCGAACCGTCACGAGGCCGTCGACGTCCGCGAGACAGACGAGGCGCCGGATCGCACGGTCGTCGAGGTCCTCCGGTCCGGTTACGCACGCGGCGACCGCGTCCTGCGTCCGGCGCAGGTCGTGGTCGTGCGGGCGCCGCAGCAGCGCGAGGCCTGATGGCGGTCGGGTACCACGACTACTACGAGACGCTGGGCGTCGCGCGCGACGCGAGCCAGGACGACATCCGGGCCGCGCATCGCCGGCTGGCCCGCCAGTACCACCCAGACGTCAACAAGGAACCCGGCGCCGAGGACCGCTTCAAGGAGATCTCGGAGGCCTACGAGGTGCTGCGCGACCCCGAGAAGCGCGAGCGCTACGACCGCCTCGGCGCGAACTGGCGCGCCGGCCAGGACGTCTCGGGCGCCTCCGGGTTCGAGGGCTTCCGCGGCGGCGGGGGCGGCGGCTTCGACGACATCCGCTTCGACTTCGGCGGCGCCGCCGACGACTTCAGCGACTTCTTCGACGGGCTGTTCGGGCGTCGCCGAGGGGCGGGGTTCGCGGCGCGCGGTGCCGACGAGGAGGCGGTGCTCGAGCTGTCGCTCGAAGAGGCCGCCCGCGGTGGGCGCCGGCGGCTGGCGCTCGACGACCGCGAGTTCGAGGTCGAGATTCCGCCGGGCGTCCGCGACGGCCAGCGGATCCGGCTGGCGGGGGAGGGCTCGCGAGGCCGCGGCGGTGGACCCACCGGCGACCTCTTCCTCCGCGTCCGGATACGTCCCGACAAGCGCTTCCGGGTCGAGGGTCGCGACGTCTACACCGACCTGGCCGTCACGCCTTGGGAGGCGGCGCTGGGCGCGACGGTCGAGGTGCGCACGCTGCTCGGCACGGCTCAGGTCAAGGTGCCGCCCGGATCCTCCAGCGGGCGCAGGCTGCGCCTGCGCGGCGAGGGCCTCGGCGGCGGCGACCTGTACGCGGTGGTGCAGATCCACGTTCCCAAGCGGCTGAGCCCACAGGAGCGCGAGCTCTTCGAGCGGCTCGCCGAGGTGTCCGACTTCAACCCGCGCCGGTCTCGGCGGCGAACCACAGCATGAGGTGAGATGGCATGGATCCGAACCGGCTCACGCAGAAGTCCCAGCAGGCCCTCCACGACGCGCAGACGAAGGCGCTGCGCTACGGGCACACCGAGGTCGACTCCGAGCACGTGCTGCTGGCGCTGCTCGATGATCCCGACGGGCTGATCCCGCGGCTGCTCATGCGGATGGACGTCGACGCCGATTCCCTGCGCGGCGCGCTCGAGCGCCACCTCGAGGGCCGCCCGCGCACGAGCGGCCCGGGCGCCGCGCCCGGCCAGGTCTACGTCTCGCGCAACCTCAACCAGGTGCTCGACGCCGCCGAGCAGGAGGCCCAGCGGCTCAAGGACGAGTACGTCTCGGTCGAGCACCTCGTGCTCGCCATGGGGGCGACCGGCACGGGCACCGGGGCCGGCCGGATCCTGCGCGAGCACGGCGTCACGCGCGAGCGCCTGCTCGAGGTCCTCACCGACGTGCGCGGCAGCCAGCGGGTGACCAGCGCGAACCCCGAGACGGCGTACGAGGCGCTGGAGAAGTACGGCCGCGACCTCGTCGAGCAGGCGCGCCTCGGCCGGCTCGACCCCGTCATCGGCCGCGACGAGGAGATCCGCCGGGTCATCCAGATCCTCTCGCGCAAGACCAAGAACAATCCAGTGCTGATCGGCGACCCGGGCGTCGGGAAGACGGCGATCGTCGAGGGCCTCGCCCAGCGGATCGTCCGCGGCGACGTGCCCGAAGGGCTGCGCGACAAGACCGTGTTCGCGCTCGACATGGGCGCGCTGGTCGCCGGCGCCAAGTACCGCGGCGAGTTCGAGGAGCGCCTGACCGCGGTGCTTAACGAGGTCAAGGCCGCCTAGGGTCGGATCCTGCTGTTCATCGACGAGCTGCACAACGTCGTCGGCGCCGGCGCCGCCGAGGGGTCGATGGACGCCGGCAACATGCTCAAGCCGATGCTCGCCCGCGGCGAGCTGCACTGCATCGGCGCCACCACCCTCGCCGAGTACCGCAAGCACATCGAGAAGGACGCGGCGCTCGAGCGGCGCTTCCAGCCGGTGGTGGTCGACGAGCCGAACGTGGAGGACACGATCTCGATCCTGCGCGGGCTGCGCGAGCGCTTCGAGGTCCACCACGGCGTCCGCATCCAGGACGCCGCGCTGGTGGCCGCGGCCACGCTCTCGCACCGCTACATCACGGACCGCTTCCTGCCCGACAAGGCGATCGACCTGGTCGACGAGGCGTGCGCCGTGATCCGCACCGAAATCGACTCGCTGCCGCAGGAGCTCGACGCGATCACGCGCCGCGTGATGCGGCTCGAGATCGAGGAGGCGGCGCTGGAGAAGGAAACCGATCCCGCGAGCCGCGAGCGGCTCGATGCGCTGCGCAGGGAGCTCGCGGACCTGCGCGCGGAGCGCGACGCGATGCTGGCCCAGTGGGAGGCCGAGCGGCAGGCGATCAAGCGCCTGCAGGCGCTCCGGCAGGAGCTCGAGGAGGTGCACCGCGAGATCGAGGAGGCCGAGCGCAACTACGACCTCAACCGCGCCGCCGAGCTGCGGCACGGGAGGCTGCCCGAGCTCGAGCGGCGGCTGCAGTCCGAGGAGCAGCGGCTGGCCGAGCGAAGCGGCGAGCGGCTGCTGCGGGAGGAGGTCACCGAGGACGAGATCGCCGAGATCGTGTCCCGCTGGACCGGCATCCCGCTCGCGCGGCTGATGGAGGGCGAGCGCGAGAAGCTGCTGCGGCTCGACGAGGTGCTGCACGAGCGCGTGATCGGCCAGGACGAGGCGGTCCGGCTCGTCGCCGACGCTGTCATCCGCGCGCGCGCCGGGATCAAGGATCCCCGGCGCCCGATCGGCTCGTTCATCTTCCTCGGCCCGACCGGCGTCGGGAAGACCGAGCTGTCGCGGGCGCTGGCCGAGGCGCTGTTCGACTCCGAGGACAACATCGTCCGCCTCGACATGTCGGAGTACCAGGAGCGCCACACCGTGAGCCGCTTGATGGGCGCGCCTCCGGGTTACGTCGGCTTCGAGGAGGGCGGCCAGCTGACCGAGGCGGTGCGCCGCAAGCCGTACTCGGTGGTGCTGTTCGACGAGATCGAGAAGGCGCACCCGGACGTGTTCAACACGCTGCTGCAGATTCTCGACGACGGGCGGCTGACGGACGCGCAGGGCCGCACGGTCGACTTCCGCAACAGCGTGATCATCATGACCTCGAACATCGGGTCGCTGCATCTGCTCGACGGCGTGACGCCCGACGGCCACATCGAGTCCGACGCGCGCGACCGCGTGATGGCCGAGCTGCGCGGCCACTTCCGCCCGGAGTTCCTCAACCGCGTCGACGAGATCGTGCTGTTCAAGCCGCTCACGCTGGCCGAGATCGAGCGGATCGTCGAGCTTCAGATCGCCGACGTGCAGCGGCGGCTCGCCGATCGGCGGATGACGCTCGAGCTGAGCGAGGCGGCCGAGGAGCTGATCGCGCGCGAGGGCTACGACCCCGTCTACGGGGCACGGCCGCTGCGCCGGTTCATCCAGCGCGAGGTCGAGACCAGGATCGGGCGCGCGCTGGTTGCCGGCGACATCCACGACGGGGCCACCGTGATCGTCGACGCCGACGGCGACGGGCTCGTCGTGCGCTGGCGGAACCCGGACGAGGCCGGCGCCGAGCGCGAGCAGGTCGGCGCGGGAGCCTGATGCCAGTCGAGTCGCAGATGCGCCGCAGGGCCCGCGGCGGCGTGGCGCGAGCAGGGCCCGCGCCGGCGGCTCGCGACCGGCTGCTGTTCCGCCGCTACCGTGACGAGCGGGATCCGATCGACCGCGAGGAGCTGCTCCGGCGCTTCATGCCCCTGGCGCGCCAGGTCGCCTCCAGCTACGCCGGCGGGACCGAGCCGTATGACGACCTGCTCCAGGTCGCCTGCCTGGCGCTGGTGCGGGCGATCGATCGGTTCGACCCCGGACGCGGGGTCGCCTTCTCCAGCTACGCCGTGCCGACGATCGGCGGCGAGCTCAAACGCCACTACCGCGACAAGACGTGGGCGGTCCGGGTGCCGCGCGACCTCCAGGACCGGGCGATGTCGGCGAGCCGGGCGCGCGACTGCCTCAGCGCGACGCTCGGGCGGGCGCCGACCGCGGGTGAGCTCTCGGCGCACATGGACGTCGACGAGGGCGATCTGCTCGAGGCCCTCCGTGCCGGCGATGCCCACACCGCGACATCGCTCGAGCTCCCGCGCCCCGAGCAGGATGCCGATCTCACCCTTCGTGACAGCTTGCCGTACCACGAGCGCGGCTACGAGGTCGTCGACGCCCGGGAGTCGCTCGACCACCTGCTCTGCACCCTGAGCCGGCGTGACCGCGAGATCCTTCGGCTGCGGTTCGAGGAGGACCTCACGCAACGAGAGATCGGGGCGCGGATCGGCCTCTCCCAGATGCACGTCTCGCGAATCATCCGCGGCGCCGTCGGGCAACTCGGCGAGGCGGCCGCGCTCGCCGCCACCGGCGGCTGACGGATCAGGAAACGTCCGAGCGGACCACGATCACGGGGCAGCGGGCGTCGCGGACCACCGCGCGCGTGGTGCTCCCCAGCAGGCCGCCGTGCGGATGGGCCCCGACCGTGATCGCCCGGGCGTCGCGCTCGCGCGCGATGCGGAGCAGCGTCTCGGCCACCGTGACGTCCGGGTCCTCGGCGATGACGAGCGCGTCGGCCTCCAGGCCGAGTGACCGCGCGAGGGCCGCGGCGCGCTGGGCCGCCCGCTGGGCGCCCTCGTAGAGCGCGCGCTCGGTCTCGAGCGCGGTGCGGACGTCCAGCGGCGCGGGCGGCAGGCCGATCGAGCTCGCCGGCAGCTCGATCAGCTCGAATGCCAGCCCGGGCTTCGTGACGACCACCACGAGCGCCGGCCGGCCGCCGAGCAGGGCTGCCGCCTCGCGCAGCGCCTGCTCGGACGTCTTCGTCCCGTCGTAGGCGATCAGCACCGGACCCGAACGGACGGGCGGCGCTTCGCGTCGTGCTTCGGCGGTGTTGGGTGCGTTGCGAACCGAGATGGCGACTGCTGGAGTAGGACGCCGGCGCCGCGGCGTCAACCGGGAGCGCCCTTGCCTCGGGGGCCCCGCGGTCTATCGACGGCAGCGTGCCCGAAGGGGATGACCTGGACGGGCTCTCGTCGGCGGAGCTGCACGACCTCGCCATGCGCCAGGCGCTTCGCCGGCTGGATGTCGGGTTCTTCTGGCGGCTGCTCGGGTACCTGCCGGTGGCCGAAGCGCCCGCCGGGGAGCTTGATGAAGCCGAAGCCGACATCCTGACGCTGCGCGCGCACGTCGACGACATCACCGACTCGGGCCGGGGCGAGATCGCGGAGCTCCTGCAGCCGTTCTATCTCGACTACCTGCGTCGCCACGCCGACCAGGCGGCGAGCCCGCGCGGCTCGCGGGCTTGACGGCGTGCCATCGCGACGCCGGGCAGGCTGGCATGGGCGATGACGACCCGCTGAAGCTGAGGCTCGAGGAGCCCGCTCTCGAGAAGCTGATCCTGCGCCTGTGGCTGGTCGCGCTGGCGGCGTTCGCGGCGATACTCCTCACGCTCTTCGTGATCCTGTTCCTGCTCTAGGCGGCTCGCCGAGCTCGGTCGGCGCTTCCTCGTCATCACCAGCAGCTCGATCTACACCGAGAGCACCACCATGATCGGCGACCGTATGGACACCGACGTGATCGCCGGCATCGAGGCGCGGCTCGCGACGATCGTGGTGCTCAGCGGAGTGACGACGCGCGAGGAGACCGAGCGCAATCCCTTACCGCGGTCGAGGATCGTCGACTCGGTCGCGAAGCTGATCGACACGCTGAACTGACGGGGCTCGACGCGCCGCGCAGGCGTCCTAGTGGAGAAACCAGATGGCAGAGTCCCCGACACGCACGCAGCGTTTCCGGGATCGCGCGCACGCCGGGCGGCTGCTTGCGGAGCGCCTGGGCGACTACGCAGGACGCGACGACGTCGTCGTACTCGCCCTGCCGCGCGGCGGGGTGCCCGTCGCGTACGAGGTCGCGAGCGCGCTGGAGGCTCCGCTCGACGTCTTCCTCGTGCGCAAGCTCGGCGTGCCCGGCCACGAGGAGTACGCGCTCGGAGCGATCGCCACGGGCGGCATCCGCGTCTTCAACACGCCCGTGGTCGAGTCGCTGAACCTGCCCGCCGAGTGGATCGAGGCGATCGACGCCAAGGAGCGGCGCGAGCTCCAGCGCCGCGAGCAGGCCTACCGCGGTGACCGGCCCCCGCCCGATCTCGCAGGCCGCACGGTCATCCTCGTCGACGACGGACTGGCCACGGGTGCGACGATGCTGGCGGCGCTGCACGCCGTGCGGGCCGACGAGCCGGCGCGCGTCGTGGCCGCCGCGCCGGTTGCCGACCCCGCCGTGTGCGAGAACCTGCGCCAGGCTGCCGACGACGTCGTGTGCCTGCTCACGCCGCGCGAGTTCCGCGCGGTCGGGCTGTGGTACGAGGACTTCTCGCAGACGACCGACGAGGAGGTGCGGATGCTGCTCGAGCGTGCCCGCCGCCCGCCGGCCGCGCGGCCGCCAGAGTCCGTCCATCCGATCCGGGGCGAGGCCTCCGACTACGACGGCCTGGTCGAGCGCGCGACGCAGGCGCGCTTCGTCCTCATCGGAGAGGCGTCGCACGGCACCGCAGAGTTCTACCGCGAGCGTGCGGAGATCACAAAGCGGCTGATCGCCGAGGCGGGCTTCACCGCCGTGGCCGTCGAGGCGGACTGGCCGGATGCCTACCGTGTCAACCGCTTCGTGCGCGGGGCGAGCGACGACACGACGACGGAGCAGGCGCTCGCCGACTTCCGCCGGTTCCCGGCCTGGATGTGGCGCAACGTGGTGGTGGCGGAGTTCGTCACGCTGCTGCGCGAGTACAACGACGCGCTCGCGCCGGACGGTCAGAAGGTCGCTTCTACGGGCTCGACCTCTACAGCCTGCACCGACGATGGAGGCGGTCGTCGAGTATCTCGACCGCGTCGACCCGGAGTCCGCGCACCGCGCGCGCGAGCGCTACGCGTGCTTCGACCAATTCGGCCGCGACCCGCAGATCTACGCGTACGAGGCCGGCGTCGCCGGCGCCGAGCCGTGCGAGCACGAGGCCGTCCAGCAGCTCGTCGAGCTCCAGGCCATGGCGCGCGGGATCGCCGGCGACGACGGGCGCCTCGACGTCGACGAGCACTTCTTCGCCGAGCAGAACGCCCGCCTGGTGGTCGACGCGGAGGAGTACTACCGAGCGATGTACCGCAGCGGCATCGAGAGCTGGAACCTGCGCGACCGGCACATGGCCGAGACGCTCGACGAGCTCGTCGCCCATCTGGAGCGCACCAGCGGACCGACCAAGGTGGTCGTGTGGGCGCACAACTCGCATCTCGGTGACGAGCGTGCGACAGAGCTGGCGCAGGCCGGGCAGCGCAACCTCGGCCAGCTCGTGCGCGATCGCCACGGCGACGAGACGCTGCTGGTCGGCTTCACGACCTATGAGGGGACGGTGACCGCCGCGTCGGACTGGGGCGGCCCTGCGGAGCGCAAGCGCGTCCGGCGCGCGCTCCCGGGAAGTTGGGAGGAGCTGTTCCACGAGCGCGAGGCGGACCCGTTCTGGCTCGAGCCGCGCGAGCTGCGGGGCCGGCGGCTCGAGCGCGCGATCGGCGTCGTCTACCGGCCCGAGACCGAACGCATATCGCACTACTTCCATGCCCGGCTCGCCGACCAGTTCGACGCGGTGATCCACATCGACGAGACGCATGCGCTCAAGCCGCTGGAGCGCACCAGCGAGTGGGAGGCCGGCGAGCTCCCCGAGACCTACCCGTGGGGTGTCTGATGGCTGTCAAGCTGCACCAACCCGGCTACGACCACGCCAGGAAGCTGGTCGCCGACGGCAGGGTCGTCCTCGACGACCGCGACGACTGGAGCGAGCACCAGCCCTCCGCTGCGGAAGAGAACGCGTTCATCGACGAGCACGGCTACGCCGCGTACGGCCGCTGGCACCTCGCGATCGACGACGAGCGCCGACCGGACACGAAGGGCCGCTACAAGTTCCCGTACGGCGACTTCGAGGCCATCCACCGCTGTGCGGTCCTGGCCGCCGAGTCGCGGGCGGGCCAGCGCAAGTACGGCGACGTCGAGTCGGCGGCGGCGCACCTGCACGGCATGCTGGAGGCGCTGAGGCACTCCAGCGCGCGCTGAGCCGCGGTCACAGCTGCCGGATCAGGTAGAGGACCAGCGAGCCGAGCAGGCTCAGCAGCAGCAGCGAGCCGAGCGGGATGAAGATCGTGACGCCGTCGCGCTCGATCAGGATGTCGCCGGGGAGCCGGCCGAGGCCGAGCCTGCCCGCGATCAGCAGCACGACGCCGAGCAGCGCCAGCGTGACGGCGGCGATGAGCAGGATCTTGCCGGCGGTCTCAATGGGGATGCGTATAGGCCGCCGGCGCCGGCTCGCCACGCCGCGGCTCGACCTCGCGACAGACGAGCTGGTCGGGTCGCTCCCCGTCGGCTGCTTCGGGGCCAGCACGGGCGCCGCCGCCGCGCTGGTGGCCGCCGCCGAGCGGCCCCGCCGGGTCAGGGCCGTCGTGTCCCGCGGCGGCCGCCCCGATCTTGCCGCCGACGCGCTGCCGCGCGTGACCGCTCCGACGCTGCTCATCGTGGGCGGCCGAGACCCCGAGGTGCTGCGCCTCAATCAGCAGGCGCAGAAGCTGCTGGCCGCCGAGTCGCGGCTCGAGGTCGTCCCCGGTGCCACGCACCTGTTTGAGGAGCCGGCCGCCCTCGAGCAGGTCACGACGCTGGCGCGCGACTGGTTCGTCCGGCACCTGCCCGAGGTGGACGCCTAGAGCCGGGCGGGGAGCAGGCGCTGCGCGCGCTCGGCGATGTCGCAGTTCGGGGACTGGACCTCGCGGAAGAATTCGGCCAGCTCGTGGTCGTCGCGCTCATCGGCGTCGGCGCTGTACCGGTCGTAGGTCTCGGCGCCCTGGAGAGCGTGGTAGATGACGCTCACAAGGTCATACGCCGCGTTGGAGGTCCTTGCCTGCTCCTCGATGGTCATGCCGCTGAACGTCATCGCGCCGCGCCGGCCGCCACGGCCGCCTGCCTCAGCTTGCCCAGCGCCCGGCGCTCGATGTCGCGCACGCGGCTCGTGCTCAGGCCGAGACGCTCGGCGATCTGCCGGATGCTCTGGGGCTCGCCGTCGAGCCCGTAGCGGGCACGCAGGATGCTGCGCTCGCGCGGCGACAGCACCGACAGCAGCGAGCGCAGCTCGTGACCTTCCAGCACGTCGAGGACACGGTCATAGGCGTCCTCGGCGCGCGGGTCGTCGACGAGATCGCCGAGACTGCCGATCACGCCGCCGTCCTCGGCCGTGATCGGCTCCTCGAGCGAGCGCGGCCGGCTCGTGTCGCGCAGGAGTCGCTCGGCCTCCTCCTCGCTGACCCCCGCGCGCTCGACGATCTCGCGCCGGGTGGGCAGCCGGTGGTGCTCGCGCATCAGTTCGTCCTCCGCGCTCTTGAGCCGCGATAGACGCCGCAACGCGTGGTCGGAGAGCGCCACGGCGTCGCCCAGCTCGCCCACGAGCCGCTGCATCGCGCGCTGGACCGTCGGCTGCGCGTAGGCGCACAACGGGGTCCCGCGCTCCGGGTCGTAGCGATGCAGCGCCTGCAGGAGCCCGGCGACGCCTTCCTGGGTGAGCTCGAGGCGCTCGACGTGGGGAGCGGCGGCATAGCGGCGGGCCAGCCGGGCGATCCGCGGCAGACAGGCCTCGACGACCTCGGTGAGCGCGCGCTCGTCGCCCGCCTTGGCCGCCGCGACCGCCTTGCGGGGCGGCTCGCCGCGAGCACCGGCCCGGCGGCTCAGTGCCTCCAGGGGTCCGGCCCCGACGGCGGCATCCGTCGGCGCCGGTCGATCGAGCTCCAGCGCCAGGTCATGGTCCGCACGTCGAGCACGGGTGGCCTCCGCGGCGAGGGCCTCGCGGTCGGATCGCTCGTCGTGGTCCACGGTGATGTCCGGCGGGGGGTGCGATGGCGTGTCCGGCGCGACCCGTTTCCCCGTATGTCGCACGATGTGCGAGGGTGCGTGTGCCTCCGTCTGTGCCGGGAGGCACCCGGGCTCTGAGCAGTCATCGCGCGGTCCCGGGTACGCGGGTCGCGCCTCAGGACTGCCACTAGTCCGCTCGCCGCGGATTTCCAGCCTCTCGTGGCGTGGACCCGCGGCCCGGCGCTCGCCGCCACGCTCTACGCCGAGCAGCGGCACCCGGGCTGAGAACCCCTCATCGCCCGCGAGACTCGAGCTCCTCGATGCGGGCGAGCAGCTGGCAGGCCAGGACAGCCCCGGCATAGTTGAGCCCGAGATCGCGCCGCAGGCGCCCGGCGCGCGCCAGCCGCGCCGCCGCGTCGCGCGGGAACGGTGCCGGGTCGAGCAGGCCGAGGCGGACGAAGCGCTGCACGAGGTCGGGATGGAGTCCGGCCTCGCGCGCGAGCACACCGAGCTCGACGGTGTCGGACCGTCGCAGACGCACCAGCACCTTATCGCCCTCCGCCGCTTCGCTCATGCCCTTCCTGCACGGAGTAGGCCGTGCGCGGGGGCGGACAACCACGGCTTTCACTGCGGCCGCCGCGGCCTAACGGAGCAGGACATGGAGTGGCCACCACATCTCCTGTCGGTCGGCGACCTCACATGCATCGCGCTCGTCGAGCTGCTCGAGCGCGCCGAGCGGATGAAGGCTGACGCGACGGGCTTCACCGTCCGTCGCGGCTCGTCGAGGCCGGAGCCGAGATGCTCGCCGAGCGCCACGGCGGGCGCGTGACGATCATGCAGGATCCGCGCCGCGCGGTCGCCGGCGCCCACGCCGTCTACACCGCGCCCTGGGTCCCCGTCGGCCGCGAAGACGAGCGCGAGAGGCGCCGGGAGCGACTGCGCCGCTACCACGTCCATCCGGAGCTGATGACGCTCGCGGATCCCCGCCACGTCTTCATGCACTGCCTTCCGGCCCGCCGCGGGGAGGAGGCCTCGGCGATGGTCGTCGACGGCGGGCACTCGGTGGTGTGGCAGCAGGCGGGCAACCGCGTGCACGCCGAGCAGGCCGTCGTGCACGCGCTGGTGACTCAGACGGCGTCGGAGAACGTGTCGCAGGCGTCCGGGTCGCCTGCGGTGTAGCCGCGCAGCCACCAGGTGCGCCGCTGCTCGGACGAGCCGTGGGTCCAGGTCTCCGGGTTGATCCGGCCGGTCGTCCGCCGCTGGATGCGATCGTCGCCGACCGCGGCGGCGGCCCGCAGCGCCTCCTCGAGATCCCCGCGCTCGAGCATGCCGCGCTCGTAGGTCGAATGGCCCCACACGCCGGCCAGGCAGTCGGCCTGGAGCTCCATCCGGATCGACAGCTCGTTGGGCGAAGCCACCCGCTCGGCCATCGCCTCCTGGACCTGCGGGAGGATGCCGGTGACATTCTGGACGTGATGCCCCATCTCGTGCGCGATGACGTACGCCTGGGCGAAGTCGCCGGGGGCGCGGAATTCGACGGCGAGCTGGCGGAAGAACCCGGCGTCGAGGTAGACCCGCCGGTCCAGCGCGCAGTAGAACGGGCCGACGGACGCCGACGCGAGACCGCAGCCGCTGCCCACGATCCCGCGGAAGACCACGAGCGTCGCCGGCGCGTACTCGGTCCCGCTGCGCTCGAGCGTGCTCGCCCAGAAGCCCTGGATGTCGTCGAAGACGAACTCCAGGAAGGCGCCCAGCTGCCGCTCGGGATCCGGCGCGCCCTCGATGACCGTGCCCGTCCCCTGCGCCTCGGGCGACGGCAGTGGGTCGAAGGGATCCCGGTAGCCGAAGCCCTCCGTGCGCGACGCGGCCAGCGCCAGCACCGCCGCGGCGGCGATGATGGCCACCGCGGCGGCCAGACCGGCGATGCTCCGGCGGCGCGTCACCCTCGGGCCCCGCTCAGGCGGCCGAGCGCAGCAGTCCGGCCGCCCGGTCGGCGACGTCCTCGTCGACCACGATCTCGTAGCGCTCGGCCTGCATACCGGGCACCGACGAGAAGTCGCGCGTCCCGCCGGTGGCGATGTGCAGAGCCGCACCGAGCCCGGCGCCGATCAGCGCTCCGACGGCCAGCCCGTAGAGGATGAGCAGCCACATGGCGGGATTCGGGTCGTACGTGAAGATCAGGCCCATCAGCAGGCCGAGGAACGCACCCAGGAGCCCGCCCTCGAGCGCGCCGATGAGCGCGGCGCGGCCGGTGGTGTACCGCCCGGTGACCTGCTCCACGTAGCGGAGGCCTTGGCCGATGATCGCAACCTTTTCGACCGGGAACCCCTGGTCCGAGAGGTGGTCGACGGCGCGCTGGGCCTCCACGTAGCTGTCGTACGCGGCGACCGGCTGGCGCGAGGTTTGTTGACTGACTGCGGTCTTCATGTCTTGCTCCTTCGGGTCACGCGCGCGCCTCGTGGCGCGCCTGCTCCTCCGCGGTGCGCTCCGCCCAAGGGATCGCCTCGAGCCGCGCGTCCGGAATCGGCTTCCCGCTCTCGACCGATCGCCCGTACGTCCCCTCCTCGAGTCGCCGCTCCGCCCGCTCGACGGCCGCGAGCTCGTCGCGGAGCTGCGCTTCGAGCCCCTGCTCGAGCTCCTTGTCGAACAGCTCGGTCGCGTAGTCGGCGGGATGCTGATCGAGGTGCGAGAGCTCGGCCTCGTCCTCGCGTCCGGAGAGGTCGGCCAGCGCCCGCTCGATCCGGGCGCGCTCGCGCGCGAGCAGCTCGCGTGCTCGTTTCTCGGTCACGCCGGATCACGTCATGCCGGCGAGATCAGCCGCTTGCGGGTTCGAGCTGGCGCGTCTCCGAGCCGCCCTTGATCTCGATCTTGCGCGGCTTGAGCGACTCGGGCTTGGGGATCCTGAGGTGGAGCACCCCGTCGGTCAGGGATGCCTCGATGGCGTCGGGGTCGAGGCCGCGCGGCACGCGCAGGCTCCGCTCGAAGCGGCCGAAGCCTCGCTCGATGCGCCGGACGGCCCGCTGGCCGTCTTCCCCGTAGGGGTACGGCCGCTCGCCGCGGACGGTGAGCATGTCGTTCTCGAGCTCCACGTCGAGGTGGTCGCTGCCGACCCCGGGCACGTCCATGTAGACGGTCACGCCGTCGTCGTCGACGAGCACGTCGGCGGGCGGCACGAACGCGGAGGCCGTGCCCTCGCTGTTGAAGAACCGGTTGAGGTCGCGCAGCCAGGGCGGGAACGGCTCGGTCAAGGCGGTCATGTGGATCGCCTCCTTTCCTCGGTCGTGGGCCGGAGCCATCTCGTTCTCACGCGTGGTAGGCCGGCCGTCGCTTGCGTCAACCGCGCCGCCACGCCGACCTGCCGGGCTTGTGGCGCCGGCCGATTCGGCGTAGTTCCACCCTGGGAGGCAGCGCCGCGACATGCAGCCGCACGAGCTCCGAGACCAGCCAAGGGACGAGCGAGCCCCCCGCCGCGAGCATGAGCGAGGGCGGGCGATGCTGGTCGACGCCGGGATCGGCCGGGCGGAGCGCGCGATCTACATCGTCGTGGCGAGCCTGCTGGTGCTCGGCGCCGCCTTCGTCCTCGTCGGCACCGTCACCGACCTCGTGGAAGGGAGCGACTCGCGCGCGATCGCTGACGCGGGCGTGTTCCTGCTCGACCGCGTGCTGCTGCTGTTCATCATCGCGGAGCTGCTCTACACGCTGCGCGTCGTCAACATCGGCGGACGGATACTGGTCGAGCCGTTCCTGTTCATCGGCCTGATCGCAATCGTGCGCAAGGTACTCGTCCTCACTGCCGAGGTTCAGCAGTCGGGCGGCGACATGAGCGACTTCCTGGTGCAGATCGGCGCGCTCGCCGGCCTCGCCCTCGTGCTCTCGGTTTCGATTCACCTGTTACGCCGGAGCGCCGCCGCGGGCCGGCCGTCATCAGCGTGAAAGCCGCAGCAGCGAGGCGGCGATCGCGGTCGTGAGCACACCGACGGCGGCGTCGGTGCTCCAGATCAGCGGTGGGGCCTCCGATCAGCGCGGTCCAGGCCGTCAGCGTGACGTCCACGCCGGCCCGGCCGCACTAGCCGACTCCCGCCCGGGCGTGCGCGAAGTGGTCGACGATGGCCGGGCAGAACGCCTTCAGGTCGGCAGGCGAGCGGCTGGTCAGCAGCTGCCCGTCGACGACCACCTCCTCGTCCACGACCTCGGCGCCGGCGTTGCGCAGATCGGTGCGGATGCTCGGCCACGACGTGACCCGCCGGCCGCGCACCACGTCGGCCTCCACCAGCGTCCACGGTCCGTGGCAGATGGCGGCCACCGGCTTGCCGGTCGCGACGAACGCCCTGACGAAACCGACCGCGTCGGTGCTCATCCGCAGCTTGTCCGGGTTCACCGTGCCGCCCGGAAGCAGCAGGCCGTCGTAGTCGTCGACCGAGGCCTCGGACACCGGCCTGTCGACCGTGAACCAGCCGGCCGGCTCCATGTCCGCCTGCCGCGCCTGGATGGTGCCGTCGTGAAGGGCGAGGAGCTCGGTTCGGGCGCCGGCCGCAAGCACGGCTCCGGACGGCTGTTCCAGCTCGACCCGCTCGACGCCGTCAGTGGCAAGGATCGCGATCGCGCGACCGTTGAGTTCCTGAGCCATGGACGGCATGACTAGGCCCCGATCCTTTGTGCTCAAGGTGCTGCGGTCGTAGCGTCGGCATCAAGCCCGACAAGGCACGCGTGCAGAGCCGCGACGTCATCGGCAGGACCCAGCCCCGGCGATCGACCGACGTGGTCGTCGTCGCGGAGACGCCGTCGGGCGTCGTCCTCTCCAGCACGCTGGAGCCTGAGCGCGTGGTCGGGCGCACGGTCGCCGACCTCGCACATTCCGCCTCACGATCTGGAGCCGTGGCGCCGAGCGGCTCTACAGCTACACGGCAGAGGAGGTGATCGGGCGTGACGCGCGCGAGGTGGCCACGTACGCCGCCGACGAGTCGCGGCTGGCGCTGGAGCGCGAGCTGCTCGATGCAGACCGGACGCGGATCGAGCTCACGGCCCGGCGGAAGGACGGGACGTTCGTCGACGTCGAGCTCATCTCGGTCGCCGTCCGCGACGAGACGGCGTCTGCCGACCTGCTGCGCTTCGCGGGCCGCCGGCGCGAGCAGGAGCGGGCGGACCGGCAGGCGATCGAACGGCTCACGACGGCGTGAGCGCGTGGTGCTCCACGCCCTGGCCCACGGACTCGACAGCAGGCCGTCGCGGATCGCCTGCACATCACGCTTCGAACCGAGCGCAACCATGTCGCAAGCATCCTCTGCAAGCTCGGCGTGCACTCGCGGCTCCAGGCGGTCCTCTTCGCGCTCCGCTACGCCATCGTCGAGCTCTGAGCCCACCGGAGTCCGGGCCGTGCGCGGCCGCAGAAGATGAGTCAGATTCCCCATGACGGGCCGACGCAGGTGCGCCACGATGCTGGTGCCCGGGCGACCTTCGCTCAGGGGAAAGGCCATCGTGGGGGATCGGTTCGCAGGACTGGAAGACGAAGCTCGCCGCGGGCCGGGCATGGCGGCGCTGGGCGACGAGCGCGAGGCGCTCCGACGTCGCGCGTCGCAGACTCGACGTCAGGCGCGCCGCCTCTTCGCCGAATCCCAGGGGCTCGAGCGACTGTCGATTGCCCTCCGCCGGCAGGCCCGCCTGGCGGCGTCGGGGCTGACGCCCGAGGAGGAGCGGGCGCTCGTGTGTGCCGCCCAGCGCGACGGCAGCGTGTGGACGCCCGCCCTCGTCGACGCCTCTCTGCCGCTCATCGCGGGCGTCGCCCGCTGCTTCTCGGCGCCGGCGACCGTCGACCGCGATGACCTGATGCAGGAGGGGGTCGCCGGGCTCCTTCACGCCCTGCGCCGCTACGACCCCCAGCTCGGCACGCCCTTCTGGGCCTATGCGTCCTGGTGGGTGCGGCGGGGGATGCAGCAGCTGGTGGCCGAGCTCGCACGACCGGTCGTGCTGTCGGATCGAGCCGCCCGTGAGCTGGCGCAGATCAGCCAGGCGCGCCGCGGCGACCTGGAAAGCCACGGCCGCGAGCCGACGACGTCTCAGCTCGCCACCGCCACCGCCATCGAGCGCTCCCGCGTCGAACGGCTGGTCGTGGCCGGGCGCAGCGGGGGCTCGCTGTCGTGGCACGACGCGGTCGCCGACCCGGACGGCGAGAACCCGATCGAGCGCATCGACGCGCAGGTTGCGGCCGAGCAGATCGAGGACCTGCTCGCCGAGCTGCCAGACCGCGACCGCGCGGTCATCCACGCGCGCTATGGGATCGGCATGGCGACGAGCACGCTACGCCAGATCGGAGCGCGACTGGGGCTCACGTCCGAGGCCGTGCGCCAGATCGAGCTGCGCGCACTCACCAGGCTCCGGGAGGGGCCTGGATCGGCTCTTGAGCCGTTCAGACGTACTGCTCGTCGACGTAGCACCAGCGCCAGCTCTCGCCGGGCTGAAAGGAGCGCACGACTGGATGCCCGATCGCGTGCGCGTGCCGGCGCGCGTGGCGATTCGGTGACGAGTCGCAGCACCCGACGTGGCCGCAGGTCAGGCACAGACGCAGATGGACCCACGGCGCGCCGAGCTGCAGGCACTCCTCGCAGCCCTCGGGCGTGCGCGGCGCGACCGGCCGGATGAGGCTGAGATGCGCGCAGGGCGTGGCGGGGATCACTGCGACGGCTTCGGGAGGACGCGTGCGAGCCCGATCAGCAGGGCGCCGGTGAAGATCAGGTCGACGCCCACGATCAGGCCGATCGCCCAAGCGGCCGACTCGGGCAGCTCGAGCGCGATGAGCAGGCCGAGGAGGAGCGCCAGGACGCCGCTGAGCACGACCAGGCCCCGCGCGGGCGCGTCGCGGTCGGCGATGCCGATCACGATCCGTGCGACGCCGATCGCGGCGAACCACATGGCGAGCACCACGGTCAGCGTGAAGGTGCCGTCGAGCGGCGCGACCAGCAGATAGACGCCGGCGATGAGGCACAGGACGGCGAGCACGAGCCGCAGCGCAATGCGCGTCCGGTCGTGGGTGGAGAACGCGTCGACGACGTACATGGCGCCCGCGAAGACGAGCAGCCAGCCGATGAGGACGGCGGTCGCGACGGACGCGATGTTCGGCAGCGCGATGGCGACGATGCCGCCGAGCAGCGAGAGGACGCCGGCGATCATGAGCCAGCGCCGTGTGCGCTTGACCTCTTCCGCCGGGTCCGCGGTCGCGGCCCCTCCGGTGAAGGGCGTAGCAGATGGCGCGGTTCCCATGTGCCGCTCGGTAGGCCTCCGGCCGTCGCCGACAAGCGCGGCCGTGCCGTGCCGCAGCAGGCCGGCGTCGCGCTCGCCCTCGCCTGCGCCGCCAGGGCTCGTGATGTCTCCAGCGCGCGTTGCTCGATCTGGCGCACCCGCTCGGCGCTCACGCCGAGGTCGCGGCCGCTCCTGCGCAGTGTGGCGCTCCTCGCTACTACGCTGCGTGCGAGCTCCGCCGGCTGACTACGGAGGCGTGGGCGCGCCGGGTGGCCGTGAGCGCCTCGGAGGCTCAGACGTCGCGGTAACACCAGCTCAACGTGCGCGCCGGGCGCCCGCCCGTCGAGCTCCTGGCGGGCTCGAGGACCGAAAGGCCGAGGGCATTCACGACGCGCCAGCCGTCGGGATCCGGGCAGCCGCCGCGACCAGCGCGATGCGCGAGTCGCGTCCACTGACCGAGCCGTGGCCGTGATGCCGACCCGACGTCGACCGATCCGCGGGCAACCCGGCCCGGAGAGCACCGCGCCGCGGGTCGATGGCAGGGCATCGCAGGCGGTCGCCGGGTCGCGGGCCAGCAGCCGGAGGTTCGCCGACCATTCGTCGGCGGGGCCCGCCGGTCGCGGTCCGAACTCCACCCACAGGACGGCGTAGACCCCCCACACTGACGAGCCCGCCAAGGGCGGGTCTCGCGCACCTCCGCCCGCGGATGACGTCAGGCGTGCGCCGTCGCCCGCGACTCGGCGATCAGCGACTCGAGGCGGGATTCGCGGCCGCGCGGGACCACAGTCACGGGGCAGCGGGCCTCCGTGACGACGCGGCGCGAAACCGCGCCGAGGAGCACGGCTCGCACGGGGCCGTAGCCGCGCGATCCACAGACGAGCAGGTCGAGGTGCTCCGACAGCCGGACGAGCACGTCTACGGGGTCGCCGACCCAGCTCTCGATCTCGGCCGCGACCTGGCGCTGCCCGTCGAGCTCCGCCAGCGCCTTCTCCGCCGCCCGTCGGGCCGACAGCTCATGCTCGCCGATGACGTCCTCGACGCTCTTGCCGGCCCGGCCGGCTCGGTACGTGTCTGACTCGAGGGCGGCTCTGAGGCCGGCCTCGACCACCGTGACGACGCGCAGGCGCGCGTGCGCGCGCCGCGCGAGAGCGAGCGCTCCGCGCAAAGCCTCGCGACCGTCCTCGGTGTCACGGAACGCGACGCCGATCGTCTTCGGGAGCTCATGGCGCTCCCAGCCGTGCGGAGCCACCGCAACAGGACACGGCGACCCGGACAGCAGCCGCGCAGCGGTGGCGCCGGACAGCACCCGCCCGCGAGCGCCTCGCCGGCTCGAGCCGACGACGAGCAGACCGGCGCGGCGCTCCTCGACGGCCTCATGCAGCGCCTTCGCGGCGCTCGTGCCGATGAGGACCTCGCAGTCGGCCTTGATGCCGTACGCCTCGAGCTCCAACCGGATCTCCTCGACCTGTGGCGCGCAGTCGTGCAGCAGGTCGGGATCGGGCTGCACGATCGCATACGGCAGATCCTGCTGGGGTGTGATCCCGATCGGGCGCGGGCCCGCCGGCGCCTGGACCGACGCGACGATCAGCGGCGCTTCCGTGACGCGGGCCAGCACGACGCCCAGGCGGACAGGGGCGCGATCCTTCGTCCGAGGGTCGTATCCGACCAGAATCGGTTGTCCCATGACGCGCGACATAGGTCGCGGCGCCCCGCTCACAAGGGAGCCTTGACGACGGCTCCGACCGTCCTATCCGCGCTCCCATGACCCAGCTCCACACCGAACAGGGCCTCGTGAAGGTGCCGGCGGGCACCTGGAAGGTCGACCGCGCGCACTCCAGCGTCGCCTTCGAGGTCAAGCACATGATGATCGCGACCGTGCGCGGCCACTTCAGCTCGTTCGATGGCACGCTGGAGGCAGACGAGGATCCCGAGCGCTCGCACGCCCACGGCTGGGTCGACGTCGCGAGCATCGACACGGGGAGCCCCGACCGCGACGCACACCTCCGCTCACCCGACTTCTTCGATGTCGAGCGCTACCCGCGCATCACTTTCGACTCGACTCGGATTCAGTGGGTGCAGGCCGGTACGTACCGCGTCTGGGGGGATCTGACGATCAAGGACGTGACACGGGAGGTGGAGGTCGAGGCGACGGTGCAGGGCGCCGGCGAGGACCCGTGGGGGACGGAGCGCGTCGGCGTTGCCATCCGCGGCTCCATCG
>DATAFH010000012.1:0-2649 GCA_036257565.1 Solirubrobacteraceae bacterium
GTGATCTCGGCCGAGCACGTCTCGAGCCAGGGCCACGTGCTCAACCTCAAGGAGTTCGTGCGCGAGCTGCCCGTGCCCGTCGTGCTCGGCGGCTGCGCGAGCTACTCGACCGGCCTGCACCTCATGCGCACGGGGGCGGCCGCGGTGCTCGTGGGCGTCGGCCCCGGCGCCGCGTGCACGACCCGCGGCGTGCTCGGCATCGGCGTCCCGCAGGCGACGGCGATCGCCGACGTGGCGGCCGCCCGCGCCCAGCACATGCTGGAGACCGGCGAGTACTGCCGCGTGATCGCCGACGGCGGGATGCGCAACGGTGGCGACGTCGCGAAGGCGTTCGCCTGCGGGGCCGACGCGGTGATGATCGGCTCCCCGCTCGCGCGTGCGTACGAGGCTCCCGGCCACGGCTTCCACTGGGGGATGGCGACCTTCCACCCGTCGCTGCCGCGCGGCGCCCGCGTCCAGACCACCCAGAACGGCTCGCTGCAGGAGATCATCACGGGCCCGGCGCGAGAGAACGACGGCACGTTCAACCTGATGGGCGCGCTGCGGACCTCGATGGCCACCTGCGGCTACCAGGACATCGCGGAGTTCAACCGGGCCGAGCTGATGGTTGCCCCCGCGCTGCAGACGGAGGGCAAGCAGCTCCAGCGCGAGCAGCAGATCGGGATGGCGGCCCGCGGCGGAGCAGTCGCGCTTGTCTCGGACTGACGTCATCACCCAAGGCCACGGCTCGGGCGTCGTCGCCGACCAGCCGTTCTCCGAGCTTGCGCTCGAGCGGGCGGTGGCGCACGACGAGGTGCTGGTCCTCGACTACGGGGGCCAGTACTCGCAGCTGATCGCGCGCCGGGTGCGCGAATGCAGCGTGTTCTCGGAGCTGCTGCCGCACCACGTCGGCGTCGACGAGGTCCGGCGGCGGCGGCCGAGGGGACTGATCCTCTCGGGCGGGCCGGCGTCCGTGTACGCGCCGGGCGCCCCGCGGCTCGACCCGGAGCTGCTCGAGCTCGGGATCCCCGTGCTCGGCATCTGCTATGGCATGCAAGCGCTCGTGCTGACGCTGGGTGGTCGGGTCGAAGGCGCCGAGGTCGGCGAGTTCGGGCGGTCCACGCTGACCGTCGCCGAGCCCGGCCGGCTGCTGGCCGGCACGCCGGAGCAACAGTCGTGCTGGATGTCGCACCGCGACACCGTCTACGAGGCGCCGCCCGGCTTCACCGCGCTCGCCAGCTCGACCGAGTCGCCGGTCGCGGCGGTCGAAGACACGGAGCGCGGGCTGTACGGCATCCAGTTCCACCCCGAGGTCGTCCACACGCCTTACGGCCAGCAGGTCCTGACGACCTTCCTCGAGGACGTGTGCGGCTGCGCGCGCGACTGGAGCCCGGCCTCGATCATCGACGAGCAGGTGGCCGCCATCCGCGCCCAGGTGGGGGAGGGCCGCGTGATCTGCGGGCTCTCCGGCGGCGTCGACTCGTCGGTCGCGGCGCTGCTCGTCCACCGCGCGGTGGGCGACCAGCTGACCTGCGTGTTCGTCGACCACGGGCTGATGCGCAAGAACGAGGGCGAGCAGGTGATCGCCGCGTTCCGCGACCACTTCAAGGTCCCGCTCGTGGCCGTCGACGCCGAGAACCGCTTCCTCGAGCGCCTCGAGGGTCTCAGCGAGCCCGAGGCCAAGCGCAAGGCGATCGGTGCCGAGTTCATCCGCGTCTTCGAGGAGGAGGCCGCGAAGATCGGCGACGCGCGCTACCTCGTGCAGGGCACCCTGTACTCGGACGTGATCGAGTCCGGCGGTGGCACCGGCGCGGCGACAATCAAGTCGCACCACAACGTCGGCGGCCTCCCGGAGGACCTCGAGTTCGAGCTCGTGGAGCCGCTTCGCGCGCTGTTCAAGGACGAGGTCCGCGCGGTGGGGGCCGAGCTCGGGCTGCCCGAGCGGCTCGTCTGGCGCCAGCCGTTCCCCGGCCCCGGGCTCGCGATCCGCGTGGTCGGCGGCGAGGCCACCAAGGAGCGGCTCGACACCCTGCGCCACGCGGACGCGATCCTGCAGGACGAGATCCGCAAGGCCGGCCTGTACCGCGAGCTGTGGCAGTCGTTCTGCGTGCTCCCGGACATCCGCACGGTCGGCGTGCAGGGAGACGAGCGCACGTACGGCTACGTCGTCGCGATCCGCGCCGTGACGTCCGACGACGCGATGACCGCCGATTGGGCGCGGCTTCCCTACGACCTGCTCGAGCAGATCGCATCGCGGATGATCAACGAGATCCGCGAGGTCAACCGCGTGGTGCTCGACATCACGAGCAAGCCGCCCGGCACGATCGAGTGGGAGTGAGCGACACGGGCGAACCGCCCGAGCCCACGAGCGGAATACCGGACCGCGCCAAGGCGCTCGTCGGTGCGCTCATCGGCGTGCTGTACGCGGTGGGGATGAGCCTGCGCGGCGACGTGTTCCCCGGCATCGTCGGCGGCATCCTCGCCGGGATCCTGTGCTTCCTCGTGCTGCGCGAGGTCGAGCGCCAGCGCCGCGAGCGCCGCCGACGCTAGACCATTCGTCGAGCCTCAGCCTCGACCTCGACCCACGGTCAGGTCGCTGACCAGGGAGGCGGCCCATGGTTCGCGCCATGGACACACGACGCGTCGGTCGGGCGGCAGCGCTCGCCCTGA
>DATAFH010000013.1:0-64810 GCA_036257565.1 Solirubrobacteraceae bacterium
GTGGCCGAGCGCGCGGGGGTGCAGCGGCAGACCGTGTACCGCCACTTCGCGAACGAGGACGAGCTGCTCGCCGCCTGCTCGGGCCACTTCGCGGAGACGCACCCCTGGCCGGACACCAGCCGCTGGCGGGCGGTCGCCGACCCCGCCGAGCGCCTGCGCGTCGGGCTCGACGAGCTGTACGCCTGGTACGAGACCACCGGGGAGATGTGGACCAACGTGCTGCGCGACGAGGCGCTCGTCGCCGCGGTCGGCCCGAACCTGGCGCCGTTCCGCGCCTACCTCGACGATGCGGCGGACGCGCTCGCCGCAGGCTGCGGCGGGCGCCGCGAAATGCTCCTCGCCGCGGCCCGCCATGCCGTCGACTTCCACACGTGGCGCTCACTCGCACGCGACGGCGGCATCAAACGCGCCGGCGTCGTCGAGCTCACCTCCGCGATGATCCGCCGAGCAGCGGCCGAGTAGCTCCGGCGAGCCCGCCGCGTGTATCACGGGTAGCGGGCGAGGCTCCTATGTGCGCAGACGAGATGTGGCCGTTTCGGCTCCCCGCGTGCTCCAGTCCGCCCCAACAGAACCGGTTGTATCCGATGTCGCCTCGCTCCTGAGGGCGTACGACCGAGTCCTCGCCGTCACGGAGAATGTGCCGGCCTCGGTCCGCCTGCCGGCCTGGCCATTCGGTCGTCGCGTCAACGTGGCGCTTCACCGGGCGCTGCGGCCGGACCTGGGCGCGCAACACTGGGTTGCGCGTCACATCCGCCGCAGCTTGAGCTCGCTGGACCGAGGCATCGCTCGCAGGGCGGCCATCGTCGGGCTCGACGGCCACGCCGACGACGAACCCGATCGCCGGCGGCTGAGCGATTTCCGGGCTTCGCTCCCGGCGCCGGTTCCGCGGGTCGCAATCCTCGCGTTCGTCATAGCGCAGCTCGTGCTGACGCAGGCGTTGCTCGCCGGCCTCCCGCGCGTCCTCGACGAGCGGCTTGGAGAACGGCTCATGAAGGGGATGACTCACCTCGGCCCTTCGCCGGACCCCACGTCGATCCGGGATGTGATCGACGGGCTCCTGCACGCGAACCGGATCGAGGTGCTGATCTTCGTGACGGCGGTCTGCTGGACCGCGTATTGCCTTCTTCGTCTCCCGGGCGGCGGCTATCGCCTGGCGATGCTCGCGCTCGGACAGGAAGGCAAGCCGACGCGGCTGCGGCGGGGGAGCGCCCTCAACGCTGCGACACACGCTCTGAACACCCGGGCCTGTGAGCTCAGGGCCTTCGAGTCCCTTGGTGTACAGCCGCCGGCGATCCTTCCGCTCGATCTGGTCACCAAGGCCCTCCTCTGGGCGCCGATCCTGCTTCTGACTGCGGGCGGTTTCAAGTACACCCTCGAAAGTCCGTGGGCCGAGCCCGGCGGCATTCCCGTCCTGTGCGGGTTCGCTGCAGTGATCCTCGCCCGCCTCCTCTACCTCCACCGGATCGGCAGACGGCGGCGCGTCGCCGTGGGATGGCTGTGGAAGGGCGCGGCGCTCGTCGTGCTCGTCGGCCTGATCGTCCCGCTCGAGCCTTCGGCGTTGCCGTAGCCCGGCGTCGAGCGCGGACGAGCGTCGGCCGCCGCTCCGGCGTGACTTGCTCGGACTGGATGTTTCTGCGCGGTGCGGTGACGCCCATTCGGTGAGCCGCTCCGCTGGCGCACTATCGTGCCCGGCATGGGCGGCAACGTGCGCCGCCGGCTGCTTCGCGCCGTGTGCTGCTGCGCGGCGCTGTCGGGGTGCGGATCGCAGTCGAGCGATCGCCCATTTCGACGTTGAATCTCATCCCCGGGGCTCTTCCGGGGACTGCCGGCGGGTGGGCGGCTGCCGGAAAGGTTCACCCTCACCGGGTGAGCGCTGGTCACCGTGCGGTGGTTAGCATCGTCGGCACGGAGGGACGGCCCGGTGCCGTCTGCGCATGTTCGCCGCGACGACCCAGGTATTCAACGTGGACGCCGGATCGTTCCTGGCGATAGTCGCGACGGCCGCGATCGCCGGGACGCTGTCCGCCGTCGCCGGCGCCCGCGGCGTGTTCGTCCCAGTGGTGGTGGTCGAGCTCGCCCTCGGCGTGGTGATCGGGCCGCAGCTGCTGGACCTCGCCCACGTGAACTCATTCACGGAGTTCTTCGCCGCTCTCGGGCTCGGGATGCTGTTCTTCTTCGCCGGCTACGAGATCGACATCGCGCGCATCCGCGGGGAGCCGCTGCGGCTGGGACTGGCGGGCTGGGCCCTTTCGCTCGTGATCGCCTACTCGCTCGGCGGCGTCTTGGCGGCCTTCGGCGTGGTCGTGTCGCTCGTCTATGTCGGCTCCGCGCTGGCGACGACTGCGATCGGCACGCTGATTCCCGTCCTCTCGGACACTGGCGAGCTGAAGACGGACTTCGGCCGCTACCTGCTGGCGGCCGGGGCGGTTGGGGAGTTCGGGCCGATCCTCCTGCTCACGCTGGTGCTCTCGACGCAGAGCGCGGTGCACAACGCGCTCATTCTCGTCGCGTTCGTCGCGCTCGCGGTGGGCGTCGCCGTGCTCGCGGTGCGGTCGGCCGGGCGGACCCTCCCGATGCTCGAGCGGACGATCGAGAGCAGCTCGCAGCTTGCGGTCCGGTGGATCGTCGTGCTCGTGTTCGCGCTCGCGCTGCTCGCCTCCGACCTCGGCCTGGACCTGCTCCTCGGCGGGTTCGCCGCCGGCCTGATCACTCGGCAGACCCTCCGGGCGCGGGAGATCCCGCTCTTCGACTCGAAGCTCACCGCCGTTGCGTTCGGCGTCTTCATCCCGTTCTTCTTCGTCGTGAGCGGCATGCGCCTCGACGTGGACGCGCTCTTCGCGAGCGTGGGGAGCGTCGCGAAGATGGGGATCTTCTTCGTGTTGTTCCTGGTCGTCCGTGGCACGCCGGCGATGCTCCTGTACCGGCGCGTGCTCCCGCTCCGGCAGGACCGCGAAGCGCTGGCGCTGTTCACGGCGACGCAGCTCCCGCTGGTGGTCGCGATCACCACCGTCGCCGTCGACGGCGGCCACATGCGCTCCTCGACGGCGGCCGCCCTGGTCGGCGCCGGCGCGCTGTCGACGCTCGCCGGGCCGCTGCACGGCCTGCGCGTGCGCCGCATCGCGGCGGAGCGGCGCGCCGCCGCCGAGGCAGCGGAGGTCCGGCAGGTCACCGCGTGACCCGGCCGGACGCGCACCACGAGATCCACGCCGCCGGCCGCCTGTTCCGGCTGCGGATCTGGCTCACCTCGGCGATGTGGGTCCCGGTACTGGGCGCGAACCTCGTCGCGGTGGCGCTCGGCATCGGCCTGCCGATCCTCGACGGGCACCTTGGCGATCAGACGAGCTTGCCGCTGGCCGGCACGTCGGCGCAGGCGATCTTCGGCGCGCTCGCCGGCGGGATGATCACGTTCACCGGGATCGTGTTCTCCGCGGTGTTCGTCGTCGCCCAGATCCAGACGTCGTCCTACTCGCCCAGGCTCGCCGCGCGGTTGCGCCGTGACCCGGTGGTGATCGCCGGCCTCGCGCTGCCGACGGCCACCGCGATCTACTCGCTCTTCGCGCTCGCGGCGCTCGGCCGCCAGACCAACCAGGCCGGGCGGGACTTCGTGCCCGCCGTGACGGTTGTCTGCGGGCTCCTGCTCGCGCTGATCACCATCGGCGCGTTCGTGGCCCTGGTGCAGCGCGCATTCGAGAGCACGCAGATCGGCGGCATCCTGCGCACGCTGGTGCGGCGCGGCTACGCCGTGATCGAGGAGGTCCATCCCCGCACCGACCCGAGCGGCGGGATGGCGGAGCCGCCGGGCGTGGACCCAGGCGCGACCGAACTCGCTCACCAGGGCCGCCCGGCCGTGATCGCCGCCGTCGACCGCAGGGCGCTCGTGCGCCTCGCCCGCCAGACCGGCGGCTTCGTCGCGGTGGTCCCGGTCGTGGGCGAGTACCTGACTCCCGGCCGGCCGGTACTGCGGATCAGCCGCGGGCACACCGCGCCGGACCCGGCCCTCGCGCGGCGCGTCTTCGTGCTCGCCCGCCAGCGCACGATCGACCAGGACCCCGCGTTCGTGCTGCGGATGCTCGTCGACATCGCGATCCGGGCGCTCTCGCCGGCGATCAACGATCCGACGACGGCCGTGCAGGCGCTCGACCGGATCGAGTCGCTGCTCGCCGAGCTGGCGACGCGCCGCCCGGGCCCCTCGCTCGTCATCGACGGCGACGGAACCCCGCGCGCGATCGTCCCGGCGCCCCGCTGGGCGGCGTACATGGAGCTCGGGCTGATGGAGATTCGTCGCTGCGGCGCCGAGTCGCCGCAGATCGTGCGCCGACTCAACGCGCTCTACGACCGCCTGCTCGCGGTCGCCGGCTCCGGCGAGCGGCCGCGGATCGAGCTCGAGCGCCGCCTGCTCGGCCAAGCGGTGCTGGCCACGTTCGCGGACGCGCACGAGCGCGCGATCGTCGAGCAGCCCGACCGGCTCGGGCTCGGCGGCGCGTGAGGCGGCCTGCCGGGCGGCGGACGGCGTTGTGACGGACGCCGGATCAGCGCGGCCTTCGCCGGCGCGGTACTCGACGAGGGGGAGCTCGCCGCTTTCGCAACGAGGGGACAAGCTGCAGTTCCGGCGCCTCGCTCGGTCGCGACTGCGTTCAGCCGGAAGCAGCAGTGGCCTTGTCGGTTGAGCTGCGACGAAGCACCGCAGCTCGGCTCTTCGAACAGCACGGGGTTGTGACCCTCGACCCGGCGCCGACGACATGCGCGCGCTACAGAGCCGCCATCGGCGCGCGCAGCAGGACCACCGTCGATCCGAGGTACTCCTCCGTCTCGGGGATCGACAGACACGGCTCGGTGAGGAAGCCGAGCTGCGTCGCTTCCGCCGCGACCTCGTCGGCTGTCACCCGGTCGAGCCGCACGACGGCTTCGACTGACTTCCAGCGCTCGCCCGGCCCGATGATCTCTCGTCGGCGGTGGATCGCAGGCGCGACCGTCCTCCTCCACCACCGAGGTCAGGTGGCTGGGGTAGCGCACGCCGGCGATCTCGCACGCGTCGGGGGCGGGGGCATGTCGTGCTCCTGGTCACAGCAATCCATGGCGTCGGCCAGCGCGGCGGCGAGGCGCCCGCCGGGCTGCAGATTGCGAGCGCGCAGCGCAGGAACGCCGCGCGGGCGGGGCGGCCGCCGAGCAGCTGCAGCGTCTGCATCGGCACGAGCACCAGCGAGAACCGGCGACCGAGATCGAAGTCGCGGGCGTCGGCCAGGACCGTCTCGATCGGCAGCCCGCTGGCGCGGCGCTCCAGCGCCTCGAGCAGCGAGGCGTCGGCATCCAGGCCGACGACGGCGACGCCGCCGCCGGCGAGGTCGAGGCTGACGCGCCCGGTGCCGGCGCCACGTCGAGCACGGGCCCGCTCGCCTCGGCGGCCAGCGGCGCCAGAGCGGCAGGTCCTCTTCGTCCCCGCTGCACTCGAGGTCGTGCCAGAGCACGTCGAGCGTCATATCGACAGGCTGACCGGGAACGTCGTGAGCCGGATCACGCTACCGGGGACAGTGTGGAGCCGAGACCGACCGACGTACGAGGCCGGCAACGGCAGGCGGCTCAGTCCGCCCGATCGGCCATCGCGTCGACGGCGACCGCAACCGCGAGGACGACGATCTCGTCCTGGCCCGCCGCGATCTCGACGCCGTAGGTATCACGCACCCGGAACCAGCGCTTGGAGATCTCCGCGACCTTCGTCCCGTCAGCCTCGATCTCGTACTCGTGATCGACGACGTTGCCCTGCACCCGCAGATCAGGCCCGTCCTCGACCTTCACGTCGAAGCGCGCGCGCAACGGCGTCACCAGCGCTTGCTTGACCATCGCGAGTCGATCGCCGCCGGGGCCTTCGATCTCCATGCTGTCCTTCACATGCAGCTTGCGCTCCCGGATCTTGCACAGCTCGTTGCCGTCCAGGTCCTCCAGGATCAGCGTCTGGCGGACGCGCAGCGCCTTGCCGTTGACCTTGAACACGTGCTCGCCGGCCGCGTTCTCGATCCAGGAGTCGTCGCCGATTGACAGCAGCTTCTCGCGCATCTGGTAACGGGCCGCCTCGCCGCCAAGCCCGAACTCGCGACGCTCGTCGCGCCGCTCCTGTCTGCGTCCACGCATGATCTTTAGCCTCCGGGGTAGCGTTCGGCGACCGAAGCGGCCGCGCGCCGGTCGTCATGAACGCAGCCTCACGGCAGCGCCCGTCGCGCGCAAGCAGGCACGCAGGCCAGCACAGCGGGCGTGCACACGCCTACCGACGCGCCCGGTAGCGCACGGTGTGAGCGGCGCGGCGGTGCGCGTGGGGAAGGCATGCAACGCGAATCAGACGCCCGAGCTCTGCGGGCGAGGCGACGAAGTAGCCGTCGGGCACCTCGCCGTGCTACCCCGGAGGAGAGAAGCGGGCGTCGGACCGGTAACTAGGCGCCGGGCGGATGGCCGGGCTTCGGCGTCCCGGGAGCGTCGGCGTCCGGCGCGGGCGGGGCCGGTGGCTCAGCGGCCGGCACGGGCGTGTCAGTGGCGGGCGCGCGCGGACTTGCGGGCGTGTCGGGGCCCTTGGCGCCCGGGTCCCTCAGGGCGTCACCAGCTCGCTTCGCCTTGTCAGTGACGCTACCGGGCCCCTTCGCGATGTCCTTGAGCTCCTCGGCGTCCGCCTTGAGGCTATCCGTGCCGCCGCGCCGCTCAATCAGCTGCTTCGCCCTGCGTTGCAGGCTCTTGAAATCCATGGAACCTCCCGTGATCACGCGTGTTCTCGGGCACTATGACAAGTCGCCCGTTTCGGATTGCGGCCCGAACGACTACCGCGATGGATGGCGGGCATCCGATCCCGCGGAGGCCGCGCACGCACTCGACAGCGGCGCCGCGATCACCCTAACAAGACCCCCGACCTCGAGCAGCTCGTGGACACCGTCCGGCGGCTGCACCACAGCGGCGCCCCGCCGGAGGTGGCGCCGCTGTCGCATGCACGAATCCGCGGCAGGCGGTCGCGCAATTTGACCCTGATGAGTGTCGGGTTGCATGACACGGGCAGCGACGCGCATCCGGCACCCGGCTTGCCGTGGCCTCCGCGCTGCGCGAGACTCCGAGGCGTGGGGTGCCTCCTCGCGCTTCTCGCGCTGATCTCCCCGCGGCTTGTTCTGTTCCTGCTGTGGATCTTCAGCAACGTACTGAGCCGCGCGTTCGACAGCTGGATCATTCCGCTGCTCGGCTTCATGCTGCTGCCGTGGACGACACTCACCTATGTCGCTTTTTGGGACTGGGGATCCGGCCGCCAGGTGACCGGCTTTGAGTGGTTCTTCGTCGTCCTGGCCTTCCTGATAGATCTTGGCTCGTACGCCCAGGGCCGCCGAGTTCAGTACGCGCGCGCCGAAGGTTGACGCTCACGTTCGACGTCGTTCCAAGCAGCAGCGCGGACCGCGTGCCCGGACTGCCAAGCGCGGTGCAGGAGAGCGTCTTGACCCGCGCGGACAGCTGCCGCTCGCGACGACAGAAGGGAGTCTGGCGTGGGCCCGTCGGCGTTGTCAGGTCAGGCCGCTGGGGTCAGCTGGTCGTCGTGATCCTTCCAGGTGGCGGCGACCTCGCGCGGGGTGCGGTAGGCCAGCCGGCTGTGGGGTCGGTGGTGGTAGCTGTCGATGTAGGCGCCGATCGCGAGGCGGGCCTCGTCCGAGGGTCTCGAACTCTTCGCGCCAGATGCAGCGCTGCTTGAGCTTGGAGAACCAGGACTCGATGAAGGCCTGGCTCTCGGGGTCGCGGTAGCCGCCGCGACGGTGGACGATCCCGAGCTCGCCGAGCCGGGCGCGGAACGCTCGTGAGGTGAACGCGGTGCCGTTGTCGGTGCCGAGCGTCAGGCGGCCTGGCCGGATGCCGCGCTCGGCGGCGGCCGCTTCGATGACCGCGATCGCTTCGGGCGCGGCAGCGGACGTCGAGCGCCCAGCCGCAGATCTCGCGGGTGCCGCAGTCGATCGCGGCGTTCAGGTAGCACCAGCCGTGCTCGGCGACCCAGACGCTGGTCATGTCCAGATGCCAGAGCTGGTCAGGGCGCTCGACGCGGAAGAACCCCGGCCGCCGACGCCGCCCTCGCTGCGGCGGCGCTGCAACAGGGCGTGCTCGCGCATCAGCCGCTGCACGCGCTTGCGATTGACCGGTCCGCCGAGCTCGCGGCCCGCGAGAGCCGCGACCATCCGGGTCCCGTCCGTCGGGTTCGTGCGCGCGACCGCTAACACGACCCGGTCGACCTGGTCGAGCGGGCGGCGCTGGCCGGCCGGCGGGCGCCCCGGGCGCCGGTAGATCGCCTGGCGACGGATCCCCGCCACCCGGGCAACAACGGCCGCCGGCGGCCCTGCGCGACCAGTTCGCGGGACCGGGCCACGCGCACCCTCACTTCCAGCCCGGCAAGAGTTCCGCCGCGATCTCCACGAGGCCGTGAGCGTCACACGACCGCGCCCTGCCCGAATCGGTGCTCGACGTCCACGCGAGTGGCGCCCTTAGGGGCGAAGCCCTTCGCGAACGCGCCGCTCTGACAGCAGTCAAGCATGAGCACGATCGACCGCGCTCGGCTGTGTTGGATGACGTCGTGGACAAAGCTGTCCTCGATCGCGGTCGCACGCAACCGCGTCAGCTTCGTTGTCGCCGTGGCGAAGTAGAAGCGGCGGTTCTGGGAGAGCAGCCCGTGCCCTGAGACATATAAGACCAGCAGGTCCTGCAGGCGCGCGTCCTCGAAGAATCCCTCGATCTCTTGCTTGAGCTCGTCCGTCGACCTGTTGACCAGCTGTCGTGCCTGGAATCCGCCGATCGATCCGTCCTCGAGGACCTGGGCGAGCGCCCGCACATCGCCCATCGGAGACCTCAAGGTCGTCAGGCCAGGATCCGCATACGCCTCGGTCGCGACAAGGAGCGCGAGCCGCTTGCCCTCCGCCATGTCGCCGTATCCATCCCTCGATGACGTCTCTCCGCGCATAACCGGAGGGATCGGCGAACGTCAAGCTGTCGCCAACCAACTTCGAGCATGACGGACGCGCCTGGATGACGCCCTAACCATGATTGCAGCGCCGCGACCATCGGCGGCAGCCGAGCTGAGCGCACTCCAGGGCGTCGGCCTTGCGCCACTTCCACGGGACGGGCCGACAGACCTGTGACGTCCCCGACGTCGAGCTCGAGCGGTTCTCTCTGCAGACTCGAGGCGAGCTCCGCCTGCTCCTCGGGATCGCGGTCGGAATAACCGGCGAACGAGCAGTGGGACCTCGCTCATTGCCAGACCGTACCGCGCCCGCACACGAGAGCAAGCGCCACCAGCGCTCCGGCTGCTCCTACTCGCGGGCCAAGGCACGACCGGTCCGCGCGGGAACCGCGCAAACCGCAAATGCCGGATCGCCGGCGTCGAGCGAGCGAAGGCCTCCAGGCGAAAGCAGTGGCGCGTCGACTCCTGCTGCCGCCCTCGTTCTTGCGGTGTGGTCGCCGTCTGCGAGACTGGAGGCACGCTTCGGGTTCTTCGCTCCTCCTGCCCCCACGCGCATCCTCCTGAGAGGGGCTAGAGAGGGGCCTTGTGTCCTCAGAGCACCCCGCCAGATCGCTCGCAGAACGGCTCGCCGCAGAGCAGTTGGCCGTCGAGGCTCGAACGCACCGTCGCACAGCCCTGGTCGCGCTTCGCGGCGAACTCGACCTTCTCACAGTGTCAAAGGTCGCAGAGGTGCTTGACGGCCTGGAACCACGCCCCGATGGCCTGCGACACGTCGTGCTGGACCTGCGCGGCCTGACGTTCATGGACGTGCGCGGGTTGAAGGAGCTCATCAGGCAGAATGAGCTCGCCCGCAGCAACCGCCACAACCTCGCCGTGGTGCGCGGCACGGGCCGCGATCCAGCGGGTGCTGGAGCTGACCGGGGTTGAAAAGATGCTCGTCCTCGTGGACGACCCCGACGACCTGGTGCCGCCACCCGTCACGCACTGACCTGGCGTCGGCCACGGGATCGCCAGCCACTGCTGCACTGGAGGCGAGGCTGTCGCACAAACCAGTCCGCAACCGGTCTGTTAGTCAGTCGCGGGACAACACTCGCCCGATCGGCCGTGGCCGCCGGCGTAGGCGACGATCCGTCTCAAGCCATCGGGAGAAATACGGCATGGCACGGGCCGGCCTCCAGCCACTCGTCGCACACAGCGGCGTCCGGCCGGGGCCGCCGGATGCTGTCCGAGGAGACGCCTAGTCTTGGCTGCCCGTGACGGCTCCCGGCTGCGCCCATCTCCACGTCCACTCCGAGTACTCGCTGCTCGACGGCGCCTGCCGGATCGACCAGCTCGCCGAGCGGGCCGCGAGCTTCGGCCAGCCGGCCATCGGCCTCACGGACCACGGCGTGATGAACGGCGCGGTGGAGCTGTACAAGGCAGCGCTGAAGCACCAGATCAAGCCGATCGTCGGGCTCGAGGCCTACTACGTCGACGACCGCCACGCGCGCGACGGCAAGATCGAGCGGAATCACCTGACGCTCCTGGCCGAGACGCCGGAAGGGCTGAGGAATCTCGTGAAGCTGTCCAGCGCCGGCTTCCTCGAGGGCCTGTACCGCGGCAAGCCGGGGGTGGACCTCGAGTTGCTCGAGCGCCACGCGCAAGGCGTGATCTGCCTGACCGGCTGCCTCGCCGCCCGCACCAGCCAGCGCATCCTCCAGGGCAAGCCCAAGCAGGCCCGCGCCCACCTCGACGAGCTCGTGCAGGCCTTCGGGCCCGAGCAGGTCTACTTCGAAGTCCAGCGCAACGGGCTCGCCGAGCAACAGCAGGTCAACGCGGCGATCAAGGGCTTCGCGCAGGAGATGAACCGGCCGCTCGTCGCGACCGCCGACGTGCACTACCTCCGCCGGGAGGACTTCCACCACCACGCCGCGCTGCTGTGCGTGCAGACGAAGTCGACGCTCGCGCAACCCAAGATGAGCTTCGAGACGAACGAGTTCTTCCTCAAGTCGCCCGAGGAGATGGCGGCCTCGTTCGCCGAGATGCCGGAGGCCCTCGCCTCCACCCTCGAGATCGCCGAGCGTTGCGACGTGAGCATCGAGCTCGGCAAGCAGCTCATCCCGCGCTTCGACTGCCCGGACGGCAAGGACGAGAAGGCGTACCTGCGCGAGCTCGTGCTCGAAGGGCTGAGCCGCCGCTACGGCGACCCGCCGCCGGCCGAGGCGATCGAGCGCATGGACATGGAGCTCGGCGTCGTCGACCGCATGGGCTTCAACGCCTACTTCCTGATCGTGTGGGATTTCGTGCGGTATGCGAAAGAGAACGGCATCGCGGTCGGCCCCGGCCGCGGCAGCGCCGCCGGCAGCCTCGTCGCGTACTGCCTGCAGATCACGGACGTCGACCCGCTCCGCTACGACCTCCTGTTCGAGCGCTTCCTCAACGCCGAGCGGGTCTCGATGCCGGACATCGACATCGACTTCTCCGTGCGCGGGCGCGAGCGCGTTATCCGCTACGTCACCGCGAAGTACGGCTCAGACCGCGTGGCGCAGATCATCACCTTCGGCAAGATGTTCCCGCGCGCGGCCACGCGCGACGCCGCGCGCGTGCTCGGGCACGAATACGGGGCGGGAGACCGGTTGGCCAAGCTCATCCCCGACCCGATCATGGGCCGCCCGCCGAGCTTCGAGGACTGCCTGCAGCCCGGCACCGAGCTGGCCGCCGAGGTCTCGAGAGACCCCACCGCGAAGCAGATCGTGGATGTGGCGAGGGGCCTGGAAGGCATCGTCCGCAACGCGTCGATCCACGCCGCCGCGGTCGTGATCTCCGACCGGCCGCTGACCGACATCGTCCCGCTCCAGCTAGCCGACGCCGGCACGACCGACGACGGCCAGAAGGCCTACCGCACGGTCACGCAGTACTCCATGAAGCCGATCGAGGAGATCGGCCTTCTGAAGATGGACTTCCTCGGTCTGCGCAACCTCGACGTGATCGAGGACACGCTGTCGATCATCGAGCGCTCGACGGGCGAGCGGCTGGACATGACCGCGCTCCCGCTCGACGACGAGAAGACCTACGCGATGATGGCCCGGGGCGACTCGGTGGGCGTGTTCCAGTTCGAGTCCGAGGGCATGCGCGAGGCGCTCAAGAAGGTCCAGCCGACGGAGTTCGAGGACCTCGTCGCGCTCAACGCGCTCTACCGCCCCGGGGCGATGGACCAGATCCCCACGTACGCCAGGGGCAAGCGCAACCCGGAGACCATCAGCTACATCGACGACCGCCTGCGGTCGATCACGGAGACGACCAAGGGCGTCATCCTCTACCAGGAGCAGGCGATGCAGATCGCCAAGTCGCTCGCCGGCTTCTCCGGGCCGAAGGCGGACGACCTGCGCAAGGCGATCGGCAAGAAGAACCGCGAGGCGATGGCCAAGCTCAAGCCCGAGTTCGTCGAGGGCTGCCGGGCGTCGGGCACGGCGCCGGACGTGATCGAGGCGCTGTGGAACGTCAACGAGCGGTCGGCCGACTACTCGTTCAATCGCTCCCACGCGGCGTGCTACGGGCTGATCTCCTACCGCACGGCGTGGCTGAAGGCCAACTACCCGTCCGAGTACATGGCCGCGCTCATCTCCTCGGTGATGGACACCAAGGACAAGGTCCCGTTCTTCGTCGCCCAGACGGAGAGCATGGGCATCGAGATCCTGCCGCCGGACGTCAACGAGTCCGACCACGAGTTCATGGTCGTGGACGGCAACATCCGCTTCGGGCTCGACGCGGTGAAGGGCGTCGGCTTCGCCGCCGTGGAGGCGATCAAGCGCGCGCGTGAGACCGGTGGCCCCTTCACCAGCCTATGGGACTTCTGCGAGCGCGTCGACTGCCGCGCGGTGAACAAGAAGGCGATCGAGGCGCTGATCAAGTGCGGCGCCTTCGGCTCCACGGGCGCGACACGGCGCGGGATGCTCGACGTCCTCGAGGCGGCTCAGGGGGCCGGTCAGAAGGCCCAGCTCGACGCCCAGATCGGCCAGGGCTCGATCTTCGACCTCGGCGGCTTCGGCGACGCCGCCGCCCCCAGCGCGTTCACGCCGGCCCACCCGCCGATCCCCGACCACGAGTACGAGCGTCCCGAGCTGCTCGCGCTGGAGCGGGAGTCGGTCGGCGTCTTCATCACCGAGCACCCGCTCAAGCGCGTCCGCGAGGCGCTGCGCATGAAGGCTGACTGCAGCTGCGCCCAGCTGCCCGAGCAGCGCGACGGCGACTGGGTCAAGGTCGGCGGCATGATCACGGAGTCCAAGAAGATCCGCACCCGCACGGGGACGCCGATGATGTTCGCCACGCTCGACGACCTCGACGGGAGCGTGGAGATCGTCGTCTTCGAGAAGACGCTCGAGGCGGTCCAGCAGGTGATCGCGGCCGACCAGATCGTGGTCGTCCGCGGCCGCGTCGACCACAAGGAGGCCGGCAAGAGCTGCATCATCGTCCAGGACGCCGAGCGGTTCGATCCGTCGGACGCCGAGATTGAGAAGGCGAAGGAGCAGGTCGCCCGCCTGGCCGCCAGCACCATCCGCGAACCCGTGCGCCGGCGCGTCGACGCCGCCAAGCTCGGCGCCGCGGTGATCGACGACCTGCGCGACCTCTTCGAGCGCTACCCCGGCGACGCCGAGTTCGTGCTCGAGGTCGACACCCGGACGGGCGTCCGCTGCCTGCGGTTCGGCGAGGGCTTCAAGGTCCCCGCACGCAACGCCGCGCTGGCCGCCGAGCTCGACCGCCTGCTAGGCCCTGCTCCGGCCGCGGCACCGGCCGAGCACGTGGCCGCCTAGATCCGCGCGGTCAGGCCCTCCGCGCGCAGGCGCCAGGCGTTCGCGATGTCCACGGGCTCGACCGCCTTTCCGGAGGCGCCCGGCCCCTCGAAGATGCACGGCAGGCCCTCGAAGCGCGGCTCCGACAGGAACGCGGCGCAGCCTTCGACCCCGATCTCGCCGTCGCCCAGGTTGGCGTGGCGATCTCGGTTCGAGCCCAGCTCGGTCATCGAGTCGTTGACGTGCAGGGTGCCGAGGCGATCGAGCCCCACGATGCGGTCGAACTCGTCGAGCACGCTGGACAGCGACTCCGCGGTGCGCACGTCGTAGCCGCTGGCCAGCAGGTGGCACGAGTCGAGGCACGCGCCCAGGCGCTTGCCGCCGCCGGCGTGCTCGATCAGCGTCGCGAGCTCCTCGAACGTGCGGCCGAGCGTGCCGCCCGCGCCGGCGGTGTTCTCCAGGTGCAGGGCACAGCCCTCGGACTCGGCGAGCGCCTCCTTGATCGCCTCCGCGGCGCGGCTCAGCGCGGGATCGACCTCGCCGCCGTTCTTGAGCGCCGACCCCGGGTGGAGGACGACCGCCTCCGCGCCGAGCGCCGCGCCCGCCTGCAGCGAGGCGGCCAGCGAGGCGACCGACCTCGCGCGGATCTCCGCATCCTTGGAGGCGCAGTTGAGCAGGTAGACGGCGTGGATGACGAGGGCCTGCACGTCGGAGGCTTCCATGGCCTCGCGGAACGCGTCGACCTGGTCTTTCGTGTAGCTCGTCGGCTTCCAGGCGCGGGGGTTCTGGTTGAACATCTGGATCGCGCGGCAGGCCCGCTCGCTGCCGCGCTCGACCGCCCTCGCGGGGCCGCCGGCGGGGGAGACGTGGGCGCCGATCAACATGGGGCGGGCATCGTGGCATGCTTACCCCCATGCGGGTACGGTTCCCTCCTTCGCCGACGGGGGCGCTGCACATCGGCAATGCGAGGACGGCGCTCTACAACTGGTTGATGGCGCGCGGGCAGGGCGGGCAGCTCGTCCTGCGGATCGAGGACACCGACCGCGAGCGCTCCACCCCGGAAAACGTCCAGACGATCTTCGACTCCCTGGAGTGGCTCGGTATCGACTGGGACGAGGGGCCGATCTACCAGTCCGCCAACGCCGACCGCCACGCCGAGGTCGTCGAGCAGCTGATCGACGGCGGCCACGCCTACCGCTCGAACGCCGGCCCCGAGGAAGTGCGGGCGTTCAAGGAGCGCCACGGCAACCGCGGCTTCCGCGGGGAGGACGAGGGCACGGGCGCGGTGCGCCTGCGGGTCCCGGACGAGGGCACGACTGTCGTCCGCGACGTCATCCGCGGCGAGACGCCGTTCGAGAACGCGCTGCTCGACGACCTGGTGATCGCGCGCGCGGACAGCACGCCGGTCTACCACCTGGCGGTCGTCGTGGACGACGCCGACGCCGGCATCACGCACGTGGTGCGCGGCGCCGACCACTACTCCAACACGCCCAAGCAGATGCTCATCCATCAGGCGATGGGCGCTCCGACCCCGGTCTACGGCCACCTGCCGCTGCTCCACGGGCCGGACGGCAAGAAGCTCTCCAAGCGGCATGGCGCCACGTCTGTGGAGGACCTGCGGGAGGCCGGCTACCTGCCCGAGGCGGTGCTCAACTACATCGCGCTGCTCGGCTGGGGCTACGACGACGAGACGACCTTCCACAGCATTCCCGAGCTTCAGGAGCGCTTCCGGCTCGAGCGCGTCTCCAAGGCGCCGGCGGTGTTCGACGAGCAGAAGCTGCGGTGGATGAACGGACGCTACCTGCGGGAGATGGACGTCGACGAGCTGACCCGGCGGCTCGAGGAGCACACCGGGCGCTCGGGATTGCGGGACGCGGTGGCCATCTCGCAGGACAAGATCAGCACGCTCGCCGAGTTCTGGCCGCTCGCCCGCTTCTTCTTCGACGGCCCGGCGGACGATCCGGCGGCCCGCGAGCGCGTACTCGACGCGCCCGGCGGCCGCGATGCGCTGGCCGGCGCCCGGGCGGCGCTGGAGGCCGTCCCGGAGCCCTGGACCGAGGAATCCGTGCAGGCGGCGCTCGACGGCGTGGCCGAGCAGATGGGGGTCAAGCGCAAACAGGTGTTCCAGCCGCTGCGGGTAGCAGTCGCCGGAACCACCGTGTCACCGGGTATCTTCGAGACGGTCGCGCTCCTCGGGCGCGACGAGACCCTGACAAGGGTGGACCATGCGCTCAACGGGAGGGCGAGTTGAATCGGCAGGACGGCGGGGTCGGCGGCTCAACGATCCGTCCAGAGATGCCGATAGAGGGTGAAGGCCGGGGCGATCCCGGCACCCCGCTCTCCGAGCCGCCATCCGTGACGCCCGACGACCGCCTGATGCCCCCTTCCTCACCTCCCACCAGCCCGCCCCGGACGCCCACCCGCGGCGACGGTGCTCGCGAGCCGTATTCGGTCGTCGGCCGCGCCCGCAACGAGGGCCACGGCAAGCGCCTGACCGCGGCGTTCGAGGCGCTAGAGGTCTTCCCGGCGCTCGCGGAGTCCCGCAACCGGCTGCTCGAGCTCGTGTCCGAGGAGCGGCCGTCGACGGGCGAGGTCGTGCGCGCGATCGAGTCCGACGTCGCGCTCGTGATCTCGGTGCTGCGCCTGGCCAACGGGCTCGACTCGCCGCGGCGCGGCCAGGTCGAGTCGATCGTCGGCTCGGTCGAGGTCCTGTCTCCCGAGGCCGTCCAGCGCCTGGCCGCCGACGCCGAGACGTTCGAGTTCTTTGAGCGCGGCAAGACGTGGGACGCTGCCCCGGAGCGCTTCCGCCTGCACGCGGTGGCCGTCCAGCGCGCGGCCGACCGCCTGGCCGCCGCCTCGGGCTACGCCCACCGCGACCGGCTGCTGGTCACCGCGCTGCTTCACGACGTCGGCAAGCTCGTCCTCATGCACGCGTACCCCGGCTACCCGCGCCAGGTCCACGGGCCGGCGCGCACGCCGGAGGAGCGGCTGCACTACGAGCGCCGCGAGCTGGGCGTCGACCACGCGCTGGTCGGCGGCGTGCTCGCCCGCCGGTGGAACATGCCGAAGGCGGTCGCCTCGGCAATTGAGCGCCATCACTCCGACGACGCCGACGGCGACAGCGCGTTCGTCCGCCTCGCGGACATGCTCGCGCACTACTCGCAGGGCTCGCCGGTCTCCTCGACCGAGTTGCTGCGGGCCGCCCGGGCAGTCGGCTTCGGGCCGAGCGAGCTGCGCGCCGTGCTCTACGACCTTCCGTACCCGAGCAAGGACCGCCCGCGCTCCGTTGAGCCGTGCCCGCTCTCCACGCGCGAGCTCGAGGTGCTCAAGCGGCTCGCCCAGGGCATGGTCTACAAGCAGATCGCGCTCGAGCTCTCGCTCTCCACGAGCACGGTCCGCACGCACCTGCACAACATCTACGGCAAGCTCGGCGCAGTCGACCGCGCCCAGGCCGTGCTCCACGCCACCGAGCGCGGCTGGCTCTAAGCCTGAATCCACCGATCCCCGAGGCACCACGGATCGTCGGTGTATCCAGGCTAGCCCCGCTGGAGGGCCCGGCGCCGGTGCCGCGAGTAGAGCAGGGCGGCGATCGCCATCCCGGTCGCGTCGATGAGCACGTCGACCGGCGTGCCGTAGCGCCCTGTGACGAACGTCTGGTGGAACTCGTCCGTCGCGGCGTAGGCGAGCGTGATGGCGGTCGCCGCCAGCGGGTGCCGGTGGCCGAGCGCGCGCTGCCACAGCAGCCAGAGGAGCCCGTACTCCGCCATGTGGGCGAGTTTGCGCAGCAGCAGATCCCACGCCCCGAGGCCGGTCCCGAGGTCGGGCTGGTCGGAGAAGACGAAGATCAGGGCCATCAGGGCCAGGGGCGGCCCGAAGCGGGAGACGGCGCGCATCGGCCGGTGATGGTGGCAGGATGAGACGGTGCTCTCGATCACCACGAAGTCCCCGTACGCGGTCCGCGCCCTGGCGGAGCTCGCCCGCAGCGGCGCCGCCGGCCCCGTGCCGATCGGCGAGCTCGCCAAGCGCCGCGACATCCCCGTCCAGTTCCTCGAGCAGCTGTTCGCCGCCCTCCGGCGGGCGGGCGTGCTGAAGTCCCAGCGCGGCGTCAAGGGCGGCTACTCGTTCGCCCGCGACCCCTCACAGGTCACCGTGCTCGAGGTCGTCGAGCTGCTCGACGGGCCGGTGGGCGCCGGTGCCGAGGGCATCTTCGCCGAGTCTGCGGCCGCGGCCCGCGCGGTGCTCGAGGCGGCCACGATCGCGGACGTCGTGGAGCGCGAGAACCGCCAGGCCGGCGCGCACATGTACTACATCTGAGCGACGCGCGCCCGGCCGCCGTCCCTGGTCAGTCCTTGTCTGGATCCCGAGCGCGCGCCGCGTACAGGCAAAGACGCGCGAGCGCGCAGAAGGTTCGGTGTAAAGCTCTGAGCGTGTCGCTTTTCGCACCGAGGCTCAGAGTCCGGAAACCGGCGTCCCGCCCGGACATCGGGCGTACGGAGCGGATGCGGGGCGGGACGCCTAGGCGTTCTTGGTGCCCGCATCGCGGCGTTCGTTTGCTTCGATCCCCTGAGCGAGGACCGAGTGCTGACACTAGTGTGAGTCCACACCATGCGCGCCCGTCCCGTTCCGCTCGTCGCCTGCCTGGCCGTGGTTGCCGTGGGCTGCGGCGGGGGTGAGGAGAAGCCGGCGCCGCGCGCACTGGCGCCCGTGGTGCTCGAGCTGACGGAGCCGTCCGACGAGGCCGTCGTGCGGACCTCCACGGTGCGGGTGCGCGGCTCGGTGTCCCCGGCGGGAGCCGACGTCCGGGTCGACGGGCGCGCGGCCGAGCAGCAGGGCGAGACGTTCTCGCTCGAGGTGTCGCTCGAGCCGGGCGCCAACGTGCTCGACGTGATCGCCAGCGCCCGCGGCCGCGCGCCGGCGCTCACCGCGATCCGCGTTACGCGCGAGATGCCGGTCGAGGTGCCCGACGTCACCGGATTGGCGACCGAGGAGGCCGAGAGCCGCTTGAGCGACGCCGGGCTCGAGCCGGAGGTCCACGACGGCGGCGGGCTGTTCGACGGGCTGCTGCCGGGCGAGCCGGCGGTCTGCGCGCAGGAGCCGGAGGCCGGCGCGATGGTCCGCCGCGGCACGGTCGTGGCCGTCAGCGTGGCGAAGCGCTGCTGATCACGCGCGCGGCGTGGCGGCGATGAGCGCGATCTTCGCCTCGCCGCGCTCGCGCACCACCCCGAAGACGATCGTGCCTTCGTACGGGTCGCCGCCGTCGCGGCCGACACGGTAGCTGCCGCGCGCCCGTCCGGCCCGTCCGCCCCGCACCTCGAGGTCGTTCAGGTCGTAGCCCTCCACGCGCCCGTCGAACTGGCGGGCGTACTGGTCGACCACCTCGTCGCGACCCTGGGTGCGGCCGCCGGGAAGGACGCGGAGCACGTCGCGGGAGAGCGTGCGGCGGAGCGCGGCTGGATCCTCGGCGGCGTACGCGTCGCCGAACGCCTCGGCGGCGTCGCGCACCTCGTCCTCGCTCAGCGGCCCGGTCCGGGCCGCCGCTCCGCCCGGGTCGCCGAACAGGACGCCGGCGAGGAGCCCGATGGCGACGAGGCCGGCGAAGGCGGCGACGGTCACGGCCGCCCGGGCGGGCCAGCGGCGGGGTCGGACGACGCGGGGCGCCGACTCGTCTTCGGCGCCGGGATCGCCGGGGGCCGCGCGGGCGGAGCCGTTGGTGCCGGGATCGTGGGAGGCGGCGTTCCAGGCGGTCACGGCCGTCGCCTCGTGCGACTCGGCATCCCATGCGGTCACCGCCTCGTCGCCGATCACGCGCGTCACGTCGCCGTTCGCACCGCCGCCCGGGGCGGCGGGGCCGACGGCGACGCTGCGCTCGGACTCGGTCACCGGCTCACCGCGCGAGGCGGCCAGCACCGCGCGGCCGAGGTCGCCGGTCGACGGAAAGCGGCGCGCGGGGTCCTTGGCCAGCGCGCGGGCCATCACGCGGTCGAACTCGCGCGGCGCGCCGCGGTCGGACGGCGGGGCCGGCTCGTCGTGCAGGTGCGCGAGCATCGTGGCCGGCACGGTGCCGTGGGCGAACGGCGGGCCGCCGGTGAGCGCGGCGTAAAGCACGCAGCCGAGCGAGTACACGTCGGCGCGGGCGTCGGTCCGCTCGCCGCGGAGCTGCTCCGGCGAGCAGTACTCGACCGTGCCGATCCACTGGCCCGACTTCGTGAGCTCGGTGTCTGACCCGGCCAGCCGGGTGAGCCCGAAGTCGCTCAGGTACGCGTGGTGGCCCGCGAGCAGCACGTTCGCGGGCTTCACGTCGCGGTGCACGAGTCCGGCGGCGTGCGCCGCGTCGAGCGCCGACGCGACCTGGGCGACCAGCTCGGCCGCCAGCTCCGGCTCGAGTGCGCCCCGCTCCCGCAGCAGCGCGTGCAGGTCGGTGCCGCCCACGTAGCGCATCACGAGGTAGAGCGAGCCGTCGTGCTCGCCGGCCGCGTAGACCGGAATCACGTTCGGGTGGTCGATCGCGGCGGCCATCCGCGACTCGCGCTGGAACCGGTCCCGGAACGCCTGGTCGCCGGCGCGCTCCGGGGTCAGCAGCTTGAGCGCGACGGGCCGGCCGAGGCTCAGCTCCGTCGCGCGGTAGACCACGCCCATGCCGCCGCGACCGGCGACCGCTTCGATGCGGCAGCCGGCGAATTCGTCGCCTGGCGCGAGCTCGACCATCACAGGGATTGTGACGCGGCCCCGGCGCGGGGGTAGGGGCACGGCATGGATCTCGGCAACCCCATCTCGTATCTCGTCCTCGCGGACGGCACCCCGGTGCTGGCCTCCGACGGCCAGGAGCTCGGGCGGATCGAGCACGTCCTGGCCGACGCCGACGCCGACGTGTTCGACGGCGTGATCGTCGACATGCGCGCCGGGCTGGGCGGGCACCGGTTCGCCGACGCCGCGCAGCTCGAGGCGATCTACGAGCGCGGCGTCGTCCTGGCCCTGGACGCCGAGGCGGCCGCGCGGCTGCCCGAGCCCTCGGAGAACCCGGCGACGCTCGGCGCCGACCCCGCGGACACCGCTCCTGACGAGCTCGGCGACAAGCTGCGGCGCGCCTGGGACTACCTCTCGGGGCGCTATTGACCAGGTAGCCTGGAGGGGTCCGCGAATGTCGCGTATCCCGATCAACATTGCCGAGCACGTGGGCCGCACGCCGATGGTGCAGCTCACGCGCATCGCGCCCGAGGGCGTCGGGGTGTTCGCGAAGCTCGAGATGTTCAACCCCGGCGGCTCGGTGAAGGACCGGATCGGCGTCGCGATGATCGAGGCCGCGGAGGCCGAGGCTCGCATCGAGCCGGGCCGCACGACGATCGTCGAGGCCACGAGCGGCAACACGGGCATCGCCCTCGCCTTCGTGTGCGCGGCGCGCGGCTACGACCTCGTGCTCACGCTCCCGCAGGGCATGAGCCGCGAGCGGGAGGGCCTGCTTCGGCTGTACGGCGCGCAGGTGCAGGTCACGGAGTCGCTCGGCGGGATGAACGAGGCGGTGGTCGCCGCCCAGGCGCTCGCCCGCGACAGCGACGCGTGGCTCCCCGACCAGTTCTCGAACCCAGCCAACCCGGAGGCCCACCGCCGCTCGACCGGTCCTGAGATCTGGGAGGCGCTCGACGGGCAGGTCGACTACTTCGTGGCGGGAGTCGGGACCGGCGGCACGATCACCGGGGCGGGCTCCTACCTGAAGGAGCGCAACCCGAAGCTCAAGGTGATCGCCGTCGAGCCGGCCTCGTCGGCCGTGTTGTCGGGGCGTGACCCCGGACCGCACAAGATCCAGGGGATCGGCGCGGGGTTCGTGCCGCCGGTGCTCGACCGTGCGCTGCTCGACGAGGTGATGGCGGTCGACGACGAGGACGCGATCGAGACGGCGCGGCTCGTCGCTCGGCGGGAGGGCGTGCTCGCCGGCATCTCGTGCGGGGCGGCGCTATGGGCCGCGCTCGAGGTCGCGGCCCGGCCGGAGGCCGAGGGGGCCCGGATCGTCGTCGTGCTCCCCGACTCGGGCGAGCGCTACGTTTCCACGCCGTTCTTCGCGCCCGAGCCCGAGCGCGCCGGCGCCGCCTGACCTATCCGAGGCGCCGCTTGACCCACGCGGTGGCGTCGGCTCCGCCGGCTTCGATCACGCCGGCGTGGCTGACGCCGGGGTACACCGTGTACGCGACCTTCGTGTCGCGCTCGCGGTAGTCCTCGACGAGCTGCGTGGTGAAGTTGGGGAAGACGGTGCCGTCCGCATCACCCTGCAGGACGCGCACACGCGACATGATCTTGAGCCGTTCGGGGTCCTGGGCGCTGATCAGGTCGAGCAGCGGGTTGAGGTCGACGTCCCCGCGGAGGATCTGGTTCAGCGGCAGCCCGCCGAACGAGTCGGCCGCCTGCAGCGTGTCGTGGCAGCGGTGCAGCGACTGTGGGAACAGCTGCCGCGCGCGGTCGGTGAGCAGCGAGGGGACGTCGACCTGCGGCGCCACCGAGTCGGCGGCACGGAGACCGAGCGCGACGAACGAGCCGAGCCCGCCGCCGGGCTGCGGCAGGAGTCGGGTGGCCTCGAACTGCAGGCCGAGGTGCGAGGCGGGCGCGAGCGCGACGGTCCCACGCAGCTTGAGGTCGGGCACCCAGCGCGGCGCGAGGTCGGCGGCGAACAGCGCCGCATGGCCGCCCTGCGAGTGGCCGGCGATGACGAACCGCCGCGACAGCCGGGGCTCGGCCTCGCGCGCCGCGCGGACGGCGTCGAGCACGCTGCGGCCCTCAGAGCGGCCGACGAGGAACGGGTGCACCCCCGGCGTTCCCAGGCCCTCGTAGTCCGTGCGCACGACCGCGTATCCGGCCTTCAGGAACCGCCGCAGGAGCGGGTAGGCGTAGCTCACGAGCATGGTCGCGTCGTAGCCGCGGGTCGGCGCGCAGGCGTCCGGGATCCCGGCCGTGCCGTGGGCATACGTGACCACCGGCCATCCGCCGCGCGGCTTCGGACCGCGGGGCAGCGTCAGCGACGCCGACACCGCGACGACCTTGCCGCGGACGCTCTTCGAGCCGTAGAGCAGCAGCCGCGCGTTGCGCTTCAGCGCGTCCGGGCCGTGCTGGCGCCGCGCCCAGATCAGTCCGCCGTGCCGGCCCTCGAGGGGCTTCGGCGGCGTGTAGAAGGCCGCGCCCTTCGGGCCTTTCGGGACATCGGCCGCCGCCGGGACCGCGCCGGCGACCACGGCGGTGAGGAGGAGGGTCAGCACGATCGTGGCTCGGCGCATCCCGGCACCGTATCGGCGAGGGGCGCGCTACGCGGCGATCGGGCCGTCGCCCTGGACGCACCACGCCTCGACCGACGGCCACGGGCCGTAGCCGGCCTCCGGGTTCAGGTGGCCGCGTCCGGGGAGGAGGTCGACTGGGATGCGGAGCGGCTTGCCGTAGAGGCCGGCGGCGCCCTCGGGGCAGTACGGATCGTTGTCGGAACAGACGAGGCGCGCGCCGGCTCCGAGCGCCGGGAGGGGAACCGGGAAGAAGCCCTGGATCTCCGGCACGCCGGAGGCCTCGGAGGGCGGCGCGGCGAGCAGCACGCGGCCCGCCTGTGCGCCGCCGTCGGCGACGTGGTGCAGGTAGAGCAGGCAGGCCAGCGAGTGGCAGATGAGAACGGACTCGCCGGCGGGCAGCGCACTCAGCTCGCCCTCGAGCGTGCCGCGCCAGGAGTCGAGCGAAGGCAGGTCCGCGTCAGGCAGGTCCGGGTAGGCGACGCGCTCGCCGTCGGCCCGCAGCCGGGCGGCGAGCCACGTCTGCCAGTGCCCGGGCCCCGAGGCCTGCAGGCCGTGCAGTATGAGAAACGAGCGGGCCGACACCGTCGCTACCGTAGTCCGAAATGGCCGTCCGGACGCTCGACATCACGGGCCTGACGTGTCCTATGACCTGGGTGAGAACCAAGCTCGAGCTCGAGCGGATGGCCCCCGGGGAGGCGCTCGACGTGCGCTGCGCGCCCGGCGAGGCGCTCGAGAACGTGCCCCGTTCGGCGGCCGACGCCGGTCACGACGTCGAGGTGACCGGCGCCACGATTCGGATCGTGCGGCGATGAACGACCGCCGGGCGTTCTTTCGCGGGCTGGCGGGCGCCGCGCGCGAGCCGCGGCCGGCGGAGGCGGCGCCTGCGGACGAGGTCGAGGCGCCGGTTGCCGGAACGCCGGACCTCTGGCTCGACCGCTACTCGCGCCAGCTCGTTCTCCCCGAGTGGAGCGAGGCCGCGCAGCGCGCCGTCGGGGAGGCCAGCGTGCTCGTTGTCGGCGCGGGGGCGCTCGGCTCCCCGGTCGCGACGTATCTCGCGGGCGCCGGCGTCGGACGGCTCGGGATCGTCGACGAAGGCGACGTCGAGCTCTCGAACCTCCATCGCCAGCACCTGCACTTCACGCCCGACGTCGGCGTGCCCAAGGCGCACAGCGCGGCGGCCAAGCTCGGCTTCCTCAACCCGGAGGTCGTGATCGAGCCCTACCAGGCGGGCTTCAACCACACGATGGTGGAGGCGCAGGACCTGGTGGTCGACTGCACGGACTCGTTCGCGACCCGCTACGCCGTCAACGCCGCGTGCTGCGCCGCCGGCGTCCCGTTGGTCCAGGGCGGGGTCACCGGCCTCACCGGGATCGTCATGGCGATCCGCCCGCAGCAGACCGCCTGCTACCGCTGCGCGTTCCCGACACCGCCGCCACCGGACGCCCGGCCGAGCTGCGCCGAGGCCGGGGTCCTCGGGCCGGCGGCGGGCGTCGTCGGCTCGCTGCAGGCGCTCGAGGCGCTCAAGCTCCTGGCCGGCCTACCGGCCCTCACGGACGCGTTCCTGCAGATCGACCTCGCGCTGCTCGACTTCCTGCGGGTCGCCGTCGGCCGCCGCGAGGATTGCCAAGACTGCTCCCGGCGTAACCTGTAAGGCAGGATGCTGGGGATCGGAACCCTCCGCCGGGTGGCCGGCGAGCTGCGCCGTGACGTGCGCGCCGCCTACGAGCGCGACCCGGCCGCCAAGGGCGTCAGCGCGGCCGAGGTGCTTGCCGCCTGGCCGGGCGTGCACGCGCTGCTCAGCCATCGCGTGGCGCACGCGCTCCACGGCGCCGGCGTGCCGCTCGCCCCACGGGCGCTCGCCTATGTGTCGCGGTCGCTGACCGGCATCGAGATCCACCCGGCAGCAAGGATCGGCGACGCCCTGTTCATCGACCACGGCATGGGCGTCGTGATCGGCGAGACGGCCGAGGTGGGGGACACGGTGACGATGTATCAGGGCGTGACCCTCGGCGGTACCGGCTTCGCGACCGGCAAGCGCCACCCGACGGTGCAGGACAACGTCACGATCGGCTCCGGCGCCAAGCTGCTCGGCCCGATCACGATCGGCCACGGCGCGAAGATCGGCGCCAACGCGGTGGTCATCCACGACGTCCCGCCGAACTCGACGGTTGTCGGGAACCCCGGGCATCCCGTGCGGGTCGAGGGTCGCCGCCCCGAGGGCCCGGACGCGGACTGGGTCCACCTGCCCGACCCGATCGCGGACGCGCTCAAGCAGCTCTCCCGGCGCATCGCGGAGCTCGAGCGCGAGCTCGCCGCCGTCCGCGGCGAGGACCCGAGCAACGAAGCCGAGGTCGTGCCGCTGCGCCCCGTCGGCGGCCCGAGCCCTGCCGGTGGCTAGCTTCTCGCACACCGTCGAGATCCCCCGCCCGCCGGAGGAGGTCTTCCCGTGGCTGCTCGAGCAGGACAAGGTCCCGCGCTGGACCGGCCACCTCGAGCGCTACGAGCAGCTCGATGGCTCGCTCGGCACCGGCTCGCGGGTCCGGCAGGTGCTCGACGTGAGCGGCCGCACGATCGACGTCGAGCTCCAGATCACCCGCTACGACCCGCCCAACGGCGCCGAGTCGCGCTTCGAGACGAACGGCATCAAGGTGCTCAACGGGTACGCGCTCCAGCCCGCCGGCGCCGGCACGCGGCTCACGCAGTCGCTCGAGGCGAAGGCGGGTGGGCTGACCGCCAAGCTGCTCCTGCCGGTGGTCCAGCCGCGGCTCGAGCAGAAGCTCACGGAGGACCTCGAGCGCCTTCGCGAGGTCCTCTCCGGGTAGGGCCGAGGCATGCACCTCCTGCTCCTCGTCATCGCCCTGCTGCTCGTCCCCGCTCCCGGGGCGGCCGCGCAGTCCGCCGTCGACCCCGCCGCCGAGGCGCTGCGCGACGACCCGGTCTACGTGGACCCCCAGGCGCAGGGCGTCCTCAGCCCGGATGAGGCCGACGCCCTGCGGCGGCGGATCGAGGAGGTGGCGCCCGGGGAGCTGCGGATCGCCGTCCTCCCGCCGTCCGCGGGAGATCCCAGGCCGGTCACACGTGAGCTGCGCTCGCGGCTCGGCGGATCGGTGGGGACGGTCGCCGGCAACTCGTTCGCAGTCGATGGCACCGCCGAGGTGGAGGACGCAGCCACCGCCGCGGTCAATGCGAACGAGGGCGAGGGCGCGGCCACCGTGCTCCTCGACTTCGTCGACCGCGTGGGCGGCGCCGGCACGAGCGGGGGCACCGGAAGCGACGATGGCGGCGGGGTCGGCGCCGGCGGCCTGATCCTGCTCGGCCTCGCCGGCGCGGGTGGCGCCGCCGTGCTCGCGTCGCGCCGCCGCCGTCGCCGCGAGGAGGAAGCCGCGTTCGCCGAGGTCAAGGACAACGCCCGCGACGACCTCGTAGCGCTCGGCGAGGACATCCGCGCGCTCGACCTCGACATCGAGCTGCCGAACGTGTCCGCGGAGGCGCGCGCGGACTATGAGCAGGCGGTTAACGCCTACGACCGTGCGGACTCGGCCTGGGAGACCGCCCGCCGGCCGGAGGACCTCGAGCCGGTGGGCGCGGCGCTCGAAGAGGGTCGCTGGGCGATGGCGTCAGCCAAGGCGCGGCTGGAGGATCGCGAGCCGCCCGAGCGCCGCACGCCGTGCTTCTTCGACCCCCGCCACGGCCCGTCGTCGCGCGAGGTCGAGTGGGCGCCCTACGGCGGCGAGCCCCGGATGGTCCCGGCCTGCGAGGCCGACGCCCAGCGCGTCGAGCACGGAGACGACCCCGAGGCGCGCGAGGTCACGCTCGGCGGCCAGCGGATGCCCTACTGGGCGGCCGGTCCGATGTACGCGCCGTTCATGGGCGGCTTCTTCGGCGTCGGCCTGCTGCCCGGACTGCTGGTGGGGACGATGCTCGGGAGCACATTCGACACGTCCGACTTCGGTGGCGGCGACTTTGGGGGAGGCGACTTCGGGGGAGGCGACTTCGGCGGCGGGGACTTCGGCGGCGGCGACTTCTAACGCGCCGCGACGTCGCCCGCTCGGCCGCGAGGTCCTACGGCCGCGGGCAGCACCACTGAACGGTGCGGGGAACGGTGGACCGCTTGCGCCGGGTGAGACCTGGCGGGCGAGGCTCGCCACCGGAACCGAGGGGCGCCCGAAGCCGTAAGGGCGCAGGAACAGCCACTGGTCCGCGCCCGGCCAGGGAACCAGCAGCCTGACGGCGTCGGGCGACCAGACGGGCGCGCCGAGCCGTCCGGGGATCGAGAACAGCACTCGCTCGTCCTGTTTGCGGCGGACGACGACCTCGCTGCGGCCCGCCGTCGTCTGCACCATGGCGAACCGCGTCCTCCGAGCCCCGCTGCGCTGCCCGCACCCAGCGCCGCCTCACGCGCGCGGCGCCGGCGCGTCACGGACCTATGCCAGGAGTCGATGGCCGGCCCTGCGGCAGCTTCCCACACGACCGAATACGGCCGGCGGGTGCCCAGAGGTCCCTACTCCAGGTACTCGTAGGCCGGTAACGTCAGGAACTCCGGGAAGTCGTCGCGCAGCGTCACGCGCTCGAACACCTCGCGGGTCTCGCGCGGGCGGCCCTTCTCCCACACCTCGTCGCCCACCTCGTCGTGGATCCGCTGCATCTCCTGCTCGAGCACCTCGATCACGTGCTCGCGCGTGAAGCGACCGTGCCGGATCCACTGCCAGATCTGCGAGCGCGAGATCTCGGCCGTCGCGGCGTCCTCCATCAGGTTGTTGATCCCGGCCGCGCCGCGGCCGCCGAGCCAGAACGAGATGTACTGGAACCCGACGCTCACATCGCTGCGCAGCCCCTCCTCGGTGATCTCGCCGGGAGTGGCTGCGGCGTCCAGGAGCTGCTCCGGGGTCACGTTCACATCATCGCGCCGGCGGTCGATCTGGTTGGGCTTGTCGCCGAGCACGGCGTCGAACGCCTCCGTCGCGACGTCGACGACGTCCGGATGCGCGACCCAGGTCCCGTCGAAGCCGGCCTCGGCCTCGCGCTTCTTGTCCTCGCGTACGGCGGCGATCGCCCGCTCGTTGGCCTCGGGATCCTGCCGCGACGGGATCAGCGCCGCCATGCCGCCCATCGCGAACGCCCCGCGGGCGTGGCAGGTCTTGACCAGCAGCTCCGTGTAGGCCCTCATGAACGGCACGGTCATCTTCACGTCGTTGCGGTCCGGGAGCACGAACGACGGGTCGTCCCGGAAGTTCTTGATCATCGAGAAGATGTAGTCCCAGCGGCCCGCGTTGAGCCCGTACGAGTGCTGCCGCAGCTCGTAGAGGATCTCGTCCATCTGGAAGGCCGCGGGCAGCGTTTCGATCAGCACGGTGGCGCGGATCGTTCCCGTGGGGACGCCCAGCTCGTCCTCGGTGAAGGAGAAGATCTCGTTCCACAGCCGAGCCTCGAGATGGTGCTCGAGCTTGGGCAGGTAGAGGTAGAGGCCGAGCCCCTTGTCGTGCAGCCGGCGGGCGTTGTGGAAGGCGTGCAGCCCGAAGTCGACCAGCGCGCCCGCCACCGGCTCGCCGTCGATCCGCAGGTGCTTCTCCGGCAGGTGCCAGCCGCGCGGGCGCACGAGCAGCGTGGCGGTCTCCTCGTCGAGCTCGTAGCGGCGCCCGTCCGAGCTGTCATAGGTGATCGTGCCGTCGATCGCGTCGATGAGGTTCACGTGCCCCTCGATCTGGTTCTGCCACGTGGGGGAGTTCGCGTCCTCGAAGTCCGCCATGAACCCGCGCGCACCCGAGTTGAGCGCGTTGATGACGAGCTTGCGATCGGTGGGGCCGGTGATCTCGACCCGCCGGTCCTCGTAGTCGGGGCGCGGCGCGGCGACCTGCCAGTCGCCCTCCCGGATCTCGCGCGTCTCCTCCAGGAACTCGCGCGGTGCGCCGCGCTCGCTGCGGGCCTGCAGCAGCGAGTTGCGGCGGGCGCCGAAGCGGGAGTGCAGGTCGCCGACGAAGGCCAGCGCGTCGTCCGAGAGGATCGTGGAGAGGCGGTCTTCGGTGGGCGCGATGTCCAGGCTCACGGTCGGCTCCCTCGGATCGAATGGTCGAGCAGGGTCATGGGGTGATGGATCGGAATGCCGCCGCCCGGCATGTGGGCGGCGATCTGGATCGCGCACCCCGGATTGGCCGCGGCGATCGCGTCCGCGCCCGTGGCGGCCAGGTTGGCGGCCTTGCGGCGGCCGAGCTCCGCGGCCGGCTCGGGCTGCACGAGGTTGTAGATGCCGGCGGAGCCGCAGCACAGCTCCCAGTCGGCGGGCTCGACGAGCTCAAGCTCGGGGATGCCGCGCAGCAGCGCCCGCGGTTGCTCGCGCACGCCCTGGGCGTGGGCGAGGTGGCAGGCGTCGTGGTAGGCGACCTTCAGGGGCAGCGGATGGCGCGGTGCGCGCGGCTCGTCCTCGGCGAGCAGCTCGTGGACGTCGAGCACCTTGGCCGAGAACGCCTCGGCCCGCTGGTCGCCCTCGAAAAGGTAGCCGTACTCCTTCATCGCCGAGCCGCAGCCGGCCACGTTGACGACCACCCGGTCGAAGCCCTCGTAGGCGTCGATCGTTTTCCGCGCCAGCTCGCGCGCCTCGTCCTCGACGCCGGTGTGCAGCTGCAGCGCCCCGCAGCACCGTGGCTGCCGCGGCGCGTGGACCTCCCAGCCCTCGGCGGCAAGCACCCGCACGGTGGCGGCGTTGACGTCACCGAAGAAGACGCGCTGCACGCAGCCCTGCATGAGCGCGACGCGCCCGCGCCGCCGCCCCCGGGCCGGCGTGACCTCGGGCAGCCGGCGCAGCGCGGCGCGCACCGGCACGCGCGGCGCGAGCTCGCCGAACGGCACCTTGATCGGGAGCCTCTGCTGCAGCGCCATGAACGGCACCGCGGCCCGCAGCCGCCCGGGGTGGGTGAAGAGCGCGAAGATGCCCTTCCGCAGCGCCCGCTCCCGGCGGGAGCGCGGCCCGTGGCGCTCGATCTGCGGCCGCGCGCGCTCGATCAGGCGGTCGTACTGGACGCCGGACGGGCAGGCGGTCACGCACGCCATGCAGCCGAGGCAGCGATCGAGGTGCGTGGTCATCTCCGCCGAGACCTCTGACCCCTCCTCGTGGCCGATCCGCATCAGCACGATCCGCCCGCGCGGCGAGTCCATCTCCTCCTCGAAGACGGCGTAGCTCGGGCATGTCGGCAAACAGAAGCCGCAGTGCACGCAGTCCTTGATGAGGTCCATCTCGGGCGGCCGGGTGTCGTCCCAGGCGGTGGTCATAGGCCTCCTACGAAGGTGCCGGGGCGGAACGCGCCCGCCGGATCGAACCGCTGCTTGACGCGGCGCATGACGGCCAGCACGCCGGGGTCGACCGCCGGCCACGGGTCGGTGACGCGGGTCGCGCCGTCGAGCACCGTGCACGCGCGGGGCGCCATCGCGTCGCGCAAGGGGGCGACCGCCGCGGGCTCGGGCAGCGACACCCAGGAGAGGCCAAGCGCGGCGCGGGACACGAGCGAGGCGCCGGCGGGCAGCGCCCCGATGAGGGTCGGCAGGTCGCTCGGCCGTCCCGAGACCTTGAGTACGACGTCGCCGCGTTGGCGGTCGCGCAGCGCGGCCCAGCGCTCGGTGTCGTCTTCGTCGATCTCCGTGTCGAGCCCGACGTGCTCGCGCGCTGCCTGCGCCCGCTCGCCCGCCGTGGCGCCCGCGAACCGCAGGTCGAGCCGGCCCGCGCCCTCCTGCCACGACACGTCGAGCGAGTCCGCCTCGAGTGGGAGCGCGGCCAGCCGGGCGGCGGCGCCGGCCAGCTCGGCCGGATCGTCGGTCACCGCGGTCACCGTCGCGGTCCGTGGCGGCGACGGATGCAGCCGCAGCGCGACGCGGGCGATCAGCCCGAGCGTTCCGAACGAGCCCGCGAACAGCTTCGCCAGGTCGTAGCCGGCGACGTTCTTGATCACCTTGCCGCCCGACTTGGCGATCGTGCCATCGGAGAGCACGACGGTGACGCCGACCACGAGGTCGCGCACGCCGCCGTAGCGGTGCCGCAGGGGCCCCGAGTCGCCGGTGGCGATCACGCCGCCGATGGTCGCCGCATCGCTCTCGCCGAGCGGCGGGTCCAGCGCGAGCATCTGTCCCGCGGCCCCGAACGCCGCCTGCGCCTCGACGAGCGGCGCGCCGGCCTCGAGGACCGCGGTGAAGTCACCCTCGTTGTGCTCCAGGATCCGGCTCAGCCCGCGCGTGTCGAGGTCGGCCGCGTCACCGGCGGGGCTCCAGCCCAGCTTCGTCCCGCCGCCGCGCGGCCTCACGGCCTCGTGCTCCCGGATCCAGGCGGCCGCCTCCTCGACCGTCATCACATGCGCTCGGCCAGGCCCGCCGCCTCGAGCGGATGCTGCCGGTACGGCCCCGGCACCTCGCCGCACAGGCGGGGCGTCGGCATCACCTTGCCGGGGTTGGCGAGGCCCGCCGGGTCGAACGCGCAGCGCAGCCGCTGGAACGCGTCGAGGTCGGCCTCGCCGAACATCTTCGGCATGTGCTTCTTCTTGTCGACGCCGACGCCGTGCTCACCGGTGATCGACCCGCCGGCCTCGAGGCAGACCTCGAGGATGCGGCCCGACAGCTCCTCGGCTCGCTTGGCCTCGCCCTCCACCGCGCCGTCGAAGCACACGAGCGGGTGCAGGTTCCCGTCGCCCGCATGGAAGACGTTGGCGACGATCAGCCCGTACTCCTGCCCGAGCTGCTCGATGCGCTCGAGCACCTCCGGGAGCTTGGTACGCGGGATCACGCCGTCCTGGACGAAGTAGTTCGGCGAGATGCGGCCCATGGCGGCGAACGCGGCCTTGCGCGCCTTCCAGAAGCGCTGGCGCTCGGCCTCGTCGCGCGCGACCCGCACGTCGTCGGACCCGTGCCGCTCGCAGATCGCCGACACCTCCTCGAAGCGCGCGTCGCACTCGCGCTCGGCGCCGTCGAGCTCGACCAGCAGCGCCGCCCCGCGCATCGGGAACCCCGCGCGCGCGGCCTGCTCGGCCGCCTCGATCGCCTTCGCGTCCATCATCTCGATCGCGCCCGGGACGACGCCGCCCTGCACGATGTCGGAGACCGCCTCGCCGGCGTGTCGCGTGGAGTCGAAGAACGCGACGAGCGTGCGGACCGTCTCCGGGGCGGGAACGATCCGCAGCCACACCTTGGTCGCCACGCCGAGGGTGCCCTCCGAGCCCACGAACGCGCCCAGCAGGTCGTAGCCCGGTGGGTCGAGCTCACGGCCGCCGACCTGCACCAGCTCGCCGTCAGGGAGCACGAGCTCGAGACCGGTGACGTAGTTGGTTGTGAACCCGTACTTGAAGCAGTGCGCGCCGCCCGAGTTCTCCGCAACGTTGCCGCCGATCGAGCACACGATCTGGCTCGACGGGTCGGGCGGGTAGAAGAACGCGGGCGCGACGGCGGCCGTCACGTTCGCGTTCGTCACGCCCGGTTCGACGCAGATCCGGTGATTCTCGAGGTCGATCTCGAGGATGCGCTTCATGCGCGAGAGCACGATCAGCACGCCGTCCTCGACCGGAAGCGCCCCGCCCGAGAGGCCCGACCCGGCGCCGCGCGCGACCCACGGGACCTCGGCCCGCGCGCAGGCGGCCACCACGCGCTGGACCTCCTCGGCGCCGCCCGGCACCACGGCGGCCGCCGGGATCGCCGTGTACTGGAGCAGCCCGTCGGACTCGTAGGTGCGGAGCTGATGCTCCTGTGTGAAGACCCACTGGTCGCCGCAGATCACCCGCAGCTCGCCGACCAGCTTGCGCAGGTCGCGCGGCGACGCGTCGGCGTCGGCCTGCGCCGCGGGAGACGCGACGGTGGGACCTTCGGGGGCTGCGGCTAGACGACCATCCACGAGAGCACGGCGGTTGACTGCAGAAGGACTATCACGCACATGATCAACAAGAGCGCCAGGCTCCAGCCGAGCACCCGCCGGAACAGCTCGCCCTCCTGGCCGGCGAGCCCCACGGCGGCGGCGCCGATCGCCAGGTTCTGCGGCGAGATCATCTTCCCGAGCACGCCGCCGGAGGAGTTCGCCGCGGCCAGCAGCGTCGGGTTGAGCCCCGCCTCCTGCGCCGCCTGCACCTGCAGCGCGCCGAACAGCGAGTTCGACGACGTGTCGGACCCGGTGACCGCGACGCCGAGCCAGCCGATGATCGAGGCCAGGAACGCGAGCACGCCGCCGGCCCCGGCGATCCACTGGCCGAGCGTGAGCGTCTGCGCCGAGAAGTTCATGACGTACGCGAGCGCAAGCACGCTGGCCACCGTGAGCGTCGCCCACTTGAGCTGGTTCAGCGTCCGGCCGTAGACGCCGAGCGCACGTGCCGGCGAGATCCGCAGCACCAGCATGGTCAGCAGGCCGGAGATGAGCAGCAGCGTGCCGGGCGTGGCCAGCCAGTTGAAGTTGAACGTGGCCGTGGACGGCTCCTCGCCCTCGGCGTTGACCACGTTCAGCCCGGGCCACTCGATCTCCTTGGTGACGCTCCCGAGCGCGTCCTTGATCGGGCCCCACTGGGCGAGCGAGAGGACGGCGATGATGATCACGTACGGCGCGTAGGCGGCCAGCACGTCCCCGCGCGAGTCGCGCACGTCGTCGCTGCGCCGGCGCACCTCCTCCTCGTGCGTCGCGTCGGCGGTCGCGGCGCCGGCGATCGCCGGGCGGCCGCCGCCGGCCGCCTCCATCCGCAGTGGCTGCGACGGCTGCCAGACGCGCAGGAGGAGCACGATCGAGCCCGCCGAGACGAGCGACGCGACGATGTCGGTGATCTCGACCGAGAGGTAGTTCGAGCACAGGAACTGGCCCACGGCGAAGCTCACGCCGCCGACGACGGCCGCGGGCCAGGTGTGCCGCACGCCGCGCATGCCGTCGACCATGCCGACGAGCACCAGCGGCACGATGAGGGCCAGGAACGGTGTCTGGCGGCCGACCATCGCGCCGAGGTCCTCCTTCGGCAGGCCGGTGACCTCCGCGAGCGTGATGATCGGCGTGGCGATCGCGCCGAAGGCGACCGGCGCGGTGTTGGCCACGAGCGCGACGGACGCGGCTTGGATCGGCTTGAACCCGACGGCGAGCAGCATGGCCGCGGTGATGGCCACCGGCGCGCCGAACCCGGCCAGCGCCTCGATCAGGGCACCGAAGGCGAACGCGATGATGACCGCCTGGATGCGCTGGTCGTCGGAGATCGACGCGAACGACCGGCGGAGGACATGGAAGTGTCCGGTCGCCTCGGTCATGTTGTGGATCCACACCGCGTTCCACACGATCCACATGATCGGGAAGAGGCCGAAGCAGGCCCCGAGGAGCGCGGCGTCGAGCGCCTGGCCGACCGGCATCTCGTAGGCGATCAGCGCGACGAGGATGGCCACCGCTAGCGCGATCAGCGCCGCGACGTGGGCCTTCATCTTGAGCCCTCCGAGCAGCACGAAGAGCGTGATCAGGGGCAGCGAGGCGAAGATTGCGCTCGCGAACAGCGATCCGTCGACCGGGTCCAATACCTGCTCGTACATCCAGCCTCCCCTCCGGGTACCTCGGTCCGTTTACCCGGCGTGGGCGGCCGTAGTCCTCGGGCGTTAGAGTCCGGTCGCTGCCATGCGCCCGACCCGCGTCCTCGTCGTCGCGAACCGGACCGCGGCCACGCCGCGGCTCCTCGAGGCGGTGCGTGCTCGCGCGGCGGCCGGGCCGTGCGCGTTCACGCTGCTGATCCCCGACGCTGAGGAGCGCAGCATGGGCGACTGGACGCTCGACCACGCGCTGCCGCTGCTCGAGGAGGCTGCCGGGGCGCCGGTGCAGGGCCTCGTGGGCGGCCCGTATCCGTACGAGGCGATCTACGACGCGATCCGCGCCGACACCTTCGAGGAGGTCATCGTCTCGACCATGAAGCGCGGCTACTCGCGCTGGGTCGAGGCGCGGCTCCCCGAGCGGGTGGCGCGGCTCGGCGTGCAGGTGACGACGATCGAGCCGTCGGTCTCCGTGCAGGCTCAATAGATACGTCGCGGCCCGGGGGCGTCGATTTCACACCTTTGGGGCCTTCCGGTGCTCGGGTGGCAGCGCGACGCTGAGTTGGTGCGAGATCTGCGCGTGATGGCCAACCGTGCTCTGCGCCGGGCTACCGGATACCACTTCGTGAAGGCGAGGCCGGCGCCAGAGCCGGTGCCCGAGCGGGTGCCGGAACGTCCCAAGCGGCTGCAGGTGGGCCGGATCAAGCGCTACCACGACGACGAGGCGCGCGCCACGATGCACGCGGTGCGGGGCTGGACGATGACGTCCCACTGGCAGATCTTCGCCCTCATCGTGGCCGTCCGGTACGTCGTCGACCACCGCGTGCCGGGGGACATCGCAGAGTGCGGTGTCTGGCGCGGCGGAAGCATGCAGGCGGTCGCACGTACCCTTCTCGCCCGAGGTACGAGAGAGCGGAACTTGCACCTGTTCGACACCTTCGCAGGGATGCCGCCGCCTACCGAGGTCGACAGGCGGGTGGCGGGGCGGCCGGCCCGCGAGATGCTCGACAGACGCCCAAGGACCGCGAACATCTGGGGGATCGCCGATCTGGACGACGTTCGCGCCGGCATGTCGGCAACCGGCTATCCGGCCGAGTGCATCCACTATCACGCCGGGCTCGTCGAGGACACGCTCCCGAGCGAGGCGCCTGCGACGATCGCCCTCCTGCGCCTGGATACCGACTGGTATGCCTCGACCCGGCATGAGCTCGAGCACCTGTATGACCGGGTGACGCCGGGCGGCGTGCTCATCATCGACGACTACGACTACTGGGAGGGAGCGCGCAAGGCCGTCGACGAGTTCGTCGCCGAGAGGCAGCTTTGCCTGCTCCTGGTCCCCATCGAATCCACCCGGGTGGCGCTGAAGCCGGACGGCTTCTAGTAGGCGGTCGTCCGCGCGCGGTGGCGCGGATGGCCCTTGTAGCGGGGCGCGGCGCCGCGGTGCCACAGCACGTTGTCGACCGCCGTGGCGGTGGTGGCGCCGTGTGCGGCGACGAGCCGCTCGACCGCGTGCAGCGCGCAAGCACGGATCTCGACCTCCTCGGGTGAGTCGTGCTCGATCAGCTGCTCGGCGTCGATGCGGGCGACCAGCGCGGAGTCGAACTCGAGCACGCCGTCGATGCGCAGCACGTGCGGCACGAGGTTGTCGGCGAACAGGGTGAGCGCGGCGAGGTCGTTCGCGGGCGCGATGCCGGCCAGCGCGAGGTCCGCCGCCGCGATCTGGGCGCGCTTGAAGAACGGCACCTCGTCGCCGTCGTAGGGCGAGACGTCGCGCCACGTGGGCCAGCCGGCGAGGCGCTCGGCGAGGGAGACCGCCGAGCCGTCGCCGGCGCGTGCGAGTGCGAGGAACGCGCCGCCGTGCTCGTCGCGGACCTTCTCGCCCAGCTCCCGCAGATGGGCGGCGAAGTGGCTCATGAGCTCGTGGCCCGGGTCCTGGCCGACGGCGCGGGCGATCTGGTCGGGGGTCATGGCGGCGAGCTCGTCCGCCGTCCACGCGCCTTGGGCGCGCAGGCCGGCCTCGACGGTGCGGAAGCCGGACGTCCCGGGCGCCTTGCGCAGCGTCGGGAACCAGCCTGAGCCGAAGTTGACCGCGTTGAGGGTGAGCGAGAAGGCGGCGCGCTGCTCCGGGCTCGCGCCCTCGAGGTCGGGCGCGGGCGGCGACTCGGGGGGGAGGCCGGCGGCGTACGGCTCGATCGCTGCGTCGACGATGCGGACCTGCTGCGCGCGCTCCGCCACGTGGGCGGCGCCCGCGCGGATCTCGTCGGTCAGGCTCACCGGGCGACGAGCACCGGGCGCTGCGTGTTGTGCAGGATCCCGGTGGAGACGCTGCCGAGCACGGCGGCCGCGATCTGCGAGCGGCCGCGGCTGCCGACCACGATCGCCCGAGCGTCGAGCTCGTCGGCCAGCTCGAGCAGCGCGGCGAAGAACGGGCCGCTGGCCCGCACCGCGCGGGGCTCCGCGTCGAAGCCGGCGGCCCGCGCCAGCTCGGCGCCCTCGGCCGCGAGCTCCTCGGCCGCTTCGCGGCCCGCGGCGTCGAGATCGTCGACCACCGGGCGCACGCTGGCCCGCAGGAGCGCCCGAGGCGCGGCGTCGGCGTACGAGGTCCACGCGGTGGCCACGACGGCGGCCCCCGGACGCAGCGTCTCGCCCGCCTTGGCGATCGCGGTGCGGGCGTGGTCGGAGCCGTCGTACGCGAAGAGGACCATGGCCCCGCAGGCTACTTCCGGAGCGCCCGCTACCGTGGCCTGAGGGATGCCGCAGTCCACCCAGATCGACGCTCTCCTCGAGGGCCTGAACGAGCCTCAGCGCGACGCGGTGACGTACGGCGAGGGCCCCCTGCTGATCCTTGCCGGAGCCGGATCGGGGAAGACCCGCGTCCTGACCCACCGGATTGCCTACCTGCTGCGCACGGGGCAGGCCCGCGCGGACGAGATCCTCGCGATCACCTTCACGAACAAGGCCGCCCAGGAGATGCGCGAGCGCGTCGAGCTGCTCGTCGGCCGCGCCACCCGCGCGATGTGGGTCATGACGTTCCACGCCGCGTGCGCTCGGATGCTCCGCGCCGACGCCCACCGGCTCGGCTACACGCGCCAGTTCACGATCTACGACGCGGCGGACTCGCGGCGGCTGATCAAGCGCGTCCTCGACGACCTCGACATCGACGCGAAGCGCTTCACCCCGCGGGCGATGCAGGCCCAGATCTCCGACGCCAAGAACAAGCTCCGGTCGGCCGAGGACTACCGGCAGATGGTCGGCTCGTTCTTCGAGCAGACCGCGGCCGACGTCTACGAGCACTACCAGCATGAGCTCCACCGCATGAACGCGATGGACTTCGACGACCTCCTGTTCCGCACCGTCGACCTGCTCACGATGTTCCAGGAGGTCCGAGACCGCTACGCCGGCGCGTTCCGCTGGATCCTCGTCGACGAGTACCAGGACACGAACCACGCCCAGTATCGGCTCCTCCAGCTCCTGGCGTCAGAGCACCGCAACCTCGCGGTGGTCGGCGACGACGATCAGTGCCTCATCGAGGGCACGCCGGTGACGATGGGGGACGGGTCGCTTCGCCCCATCGAACAGGTGCGGGCGGGCGACGAGGTGCTCTCCTGCTACGGCAGCGGCGACTTCCGCCCGGCACGGGTGGCCGGCGTGTTCACTTCTGAGCGACCGGACCTCGTCCGCATTCGCACGCGCGGTGGCGCGGAGCTCGTGAGCACACCGGAGCACACTGTGTTTGCCGGCTACCGAAATGGTCTCACCCCGCCGATGCACATCACGTACCTCATGCGTAAGCGGGGGGTCGGCTGCCGAGTAGGGACCACCAAGACGCACGTCAACAGTCGCGGCCAGTCCGTCGCGGGCGTTCAGTCACGGGCGATGCCCGAGGGCGCCGATGCGGCATGGGTCATCTCGACCCATCGCAACGAGGCCCAGGCAAGGGCGGCGGAATCCAAGCTTTCGGTCGGATATCAGCTGCCCCCCCCGACGGTTCCCTTCGTCGCCCGCCAGACGAGCGAGCGCGGGGGATCGATGAGCGATCAGACGCTCATCGACGACATCTTCGCCAGTCTCGACACGGAAACCGGAGGGCTCCGCCTCCTTCATGACGACGGCCTGCGGCCGGAGGATCCACACCACCTCTGGCAAGGGTTCGAAGGTTCCCGGCGAAACGTCGTTGTGACGCTCTGCGCAGACCGCAGCGGTCGCGATGTCCTCCACACCCTTTCGGTCGGCGGACGCGATCACGCGGCGCGTCGGCAGCTCGAGGCGGCCGGGCTCAAGATAAGCAAGCGTCGGCCCAAGTCCGTGGGTTGGCGCAGCGAGACATACTTTCGCGACTTCGGCGAGGCAATGGCGGCCGCCCGCAGGCTCGAGAATGCCCTTGACGTTTCAGTCCGGTGCGTGGCCCGCCTAGGTCGACGCAGGAAGGGAACCATGAATGCGCTGCCGTTCATGCATTCGTCCTCGGTCCGGCCGGGGATGGCAATGTTCACCGGAACGGGCGACTACGACGTCGTCACCTCGGTTGAGCGCGCGACAGAGCCGTCGCGGGTCGTTGACCTGAACGTCGACGTGACACACAACTTCGTCGCTGGCGGCCTTCTGGTCCACAACAGCGTCTATGGCTTCAGGGGCGCGGATGTCAGGAATATCCTCGCGTTCGAGGAAGACTGGCCCGACGCGCATGTGGTGAAGCTGGAGCAGAACTACCGGTCGACGCAGACGATCCTGTCGGCTGCCAACGCGGTCGTGGCCCACAATCGCGGGCGCAAGAGCAAGGCGCTGTGGACCGACGTGGGGGAGGGCGACCCCGTGCGGGTCCGCGAGCTGGCCGACGAGCACGCGGAGGCGCGGTTCGTCGCCGCCGAGGTGGAGCGGCTGGTCGACGAGGGAGTCTCGCGCAACGAGATCGCGGTCTTCTACCGGACGAACGCGCAGTCGCGCGTGCTCGAGGACATGCTGGTGCGGGCCCAGATCGGCTACCAGGTCATCGGCGGGACGAAGTTCTACGACCGCGCTGAGATCAGGGACGCGATCGCGTACCTGACGTTCATCGTCAACCCGCAGGATGCGCAGAGCTTCACGCGGATCGCCAACTCGCCCAAGCGCGGGCTGGGCCAGACGTCGCTCTCGCGGGTGCTCTCCCACGCGGACACGATGGGCGTGCCGGTGTGGGACGCGGCCGAGGCGCCCGACCAGGTTCCCGGGCTCGGCACGGCGGCGCAGAAGGCGCTCGGGCGCTTCATGTCGACCATGCAGCGGCTGCGGGAGCGGGTCGAGGCGGGTGCGCCGGTCGGCGAGGTGCTGGCCGAGACGCTGAGCGAGACCGGGTACACCGACGCGCTGGAGGCCGAGCGGACGATCGAGGCGCAGGGCCGGATCGAGAACCTCGAGGAGCTCGTGCAGGTGGCGCGCGAGTACGACGCCACGACCGAGGACGGCTCCGTGGCGCAGTTCCTGCAGCAGATCTCCCTGCTCGCCGACACCGACACGCTGCGCGACGACGAGGGTCTCGTCACGCTGATGACGCTCCACAACGCCAAGGGGCTCGAGTTCCCGATCGTCTTCATCATCGGCATGGAGGACGGCGTGTTCCCGCACTCGCGGGCGCTCGACGAGGGCGGGGTGGAGGAGGAGCGGCGGCTCGCGTACGTGGGCATCACCCGCGCGATGCGGGACCTGACGCTGACCTCGGCGCGGCGTCGCAACTCGTTCGGCGCCCAGTCGTTCGGCGTCCGGTCGCGCTTCGTCGAGGAGATCCCGCGCGAGCTCACCGACCACGCGGCGCGCGAGGCGGCCGGCCTGCCGACCGGGCGAGTCGCGTCGTGGGCGGGCGCTGCGGCAGCGTCGGCCGAGGTGGGCGGCGACGGGGCCGGCCAGGTGTTCCACCTGGGTGACGACGTCGTGCACGCCCAGCTCGGCGAGGGCGTCGTGACCGGCAGCGAGCCGGGCGGCATCGTCGTGGTGCGCTTCGCCGACGACGGCCGCGAGCGCAAGCTGATGGCCGACTTCGCGCCGCTCAAGCGCCGCTGACGCTCCGTAGCATCGGGCGAGATGCGCGGACTGCTCGCCTTCGTGTGCCTCGTGGTCGGGGTCGACACCGTGTTCTACGCGGCGATCACGCCGATCCTGCCCGAGCTGAGCGACGAGTACGGGCTCTCGAAGACCGCGGCCGGCGTGCTCGCCGCCGCCTACCCGGCCGGGACGTTCCTGGGGGCCCTGCCGGGCGGGTGGCTTGCGGCGCGCGCCGGGACGCGGCCGACGGTGCTGCTCGGCCTCGGGCTGCTCGTCGGTTCGAGTATCGCCTTCGCGTTCGCCGACGACATCGTCGTGCTCGACGTGGCGCGCTTCGTCCAGGGCGTCGGCGGCGCGGCGTCGTGGGCTGGAGCGCTCGGCTGGCTGATCGGCGCCGCGCCCCGCGAGCGCCGCGGCGAGCTGATCGGCACCGCGCTCGCGGCGGCGATCGTCGGCGCCCTGCTCGGCCCCGTGCTGGGAGCGGCGGCCGGGGCGATCGGCCACGCGCCGGTCTTCGCCGCCGTGGCGGGGATGGGCGCCGCGATGATGGCATGGGCGCTGCGGCTGCGGGCGGCCGAGCCGGAGGGCGACTCGCGGCTGCGCACGCTGCTCGCCTCGCTCGGGGACCGGCGCGTGGCCTCGGGCATGTGGCTGACCGCTCTGCCCGGAGTGCTGTTCGGCACGGTGGCGGTCCTCGTTCCGCTGCGCATGGACGAGGTGGGCGCCGGCGCGGCGGGCATCGCCGCCGCGTGGGTCATCGCCGGGGCGTTCGAGGCCACCGTCAACCCGCTCGTCGGCCGTCTCTCCGACCGCCGGGGCCGGCTCCTGCCGAGCATCGCCGGCGTGGCCGGCGGCGGCCTCGTGATGCTCGCGCTGCCGTGGCCGACCTCGGCGTGGGCGCTCGGCGGCCTGGTGATCGTGGCCGCGCCGCTGATCGGCACACTGTGGACGCCGGCCATGGCGATGCTCAGCGACGGCGCCGAGGCCTTCGGCGTCGCCCAGGGCTTCGCATTCGCGCTCGTCAACCTCGCCTGGGCGACGGGCCAGACGGCGGGAGCGGCCGGCAGCGCCTGGCTGGCCGACACGGTGGGAGACCGGGTCCCGTACCTGGTCCTGGCCGGCGTCTGCGCGCTCACCCTCGCCGGGCTCGTCCGCGGGCGCGACCGCGCGGTCGCCCCCGCGTGATCGCGGCGCGGGCGGACGTCGGCGGCGGCTCTGCGGCCGGGCCGGGGGCGTCCTGGCGGCGTGGCCAACGGCAGACTGCGGTGGGTAGCGAGGTGGGGCACATAAGTGGACAACGGGCGCTGTCGTCGGCCGGTCGTGGCCGGTTTGGTGCCGTCGCGGCACAGAAGTGGACAACGGTCGTCTCGGGATTCGGCTTGTGGCCGGTTCGGTGCCGTCACGGCACGTAAGTGGACCCGCGGTTCCGCGCGCGGCGACGCGTGGCCGGTCTCGGCGCAGCGGCCGGCTCCCGCTAGCCTGCCCGCCCGTCATGGCGGCGGAGATCATCGACGGGAAGGCGATCGCGCAGCTCGTGCGGGCGGAGGTGGCGGCCGAGGTCGACGAGTGGGTGCGGGCCGGCAACCCGAGGCCGGGGCTGGCCACGGTGCTGGTCGGCGAGGACCCGGCCTCGGCCGTTTATGTGGGCGGCAAGCAGCGCGCCTCGGCCGAGGTGGGGATCGAGGGCTTCGACCACCGCCTGCCGGCCGACGCATCGAATGAACAGGCCGAGCGCCTGCTGCGCGAGCTCAACGAGGATCCCGCCGTGTCCGGCATCCTGCTCCAGCTCCCGACGCCCCCGCAGGTCGACGGCCCGGCGCTGACCGAGGTGATCGACCCCGCCAAGGACGTCGACGGGCTGACGCCGATCTCCGCCGGGCTGCTGGCCAAGGGCCGCCCCGGGCTGCGGCCGTGCACCCCGCAGGGCGTGATGGAGCTCTTGCGCCGCCACGACGTGGAGCTCGAGGGCGCCGAGGCGGTCGTCGTCGGCCGCTCGGACCTCGTCGGCAAGCCGCTCGCCGCGCTGCTGCTGGCCGCCAACGCCACGGTGACCACGTGCCACTCGCGCACGCGCGACCTCGGGGAGGTCTGCCGGCGCGCCGACGTGCTCGTGGCCGCCGTCGGGAAGCCGGCGCTCGTGCAAGGCGACTGGGTCAAGGAGGGCGCGGTCGTGATCGACGTCGGCACGAACCGCACGGACGCCGGGCTGACGGGCGACGTCGACTTCGCGGCTGCGGGCGAGCGCGCGCGGCTGATCACGCCGGTGCCGGGCGGCGTGGGGCCGATGACGATCGCCATGCTGCTGCGCAACACGCTGCAGGCGGCGAAGGCGTGAGGCGGCTGCGGCTCGGCGAGTGGCTGGCCGCGCTCGCCGGCGTGGGCCTCGTCGCCTCGCTCACGCTCGACTGGTACGGCGCCCGCGGCCGCGAGGCGGCGATCTCCGGCTTCGCCGCCTTCGACGTCATCGACGTCCTGCTCGTGCTCGTCGCGGCCACCGGCATCGCGCTCGCCGCAGTCCAGGCGACCCACGACCGCCCGGCGCTGCCCGTGGCTCTCGGCATCATCACCGTCACCGCCGGGCTGCTCGGGATCCTGCTCGTGCTCTACCGGATCGTGAACGAGCCGGGGCCGGACGAGTTCGTCGACGTCCGCCTGGGCGCCTACCTCGGCCTGCTCGCCGCGATCGCCGTCACCGCGGGCGGCTGGCTCTCGCTCGCGGACGAGCACGTGCCCGGCCTGCCGCCCGGGCCCGAGCCAGAGCTGCGGCCTACTCCTAGAATCGCTGCCGATGCTGAGCCGTGACCAGGTCCTGCACGTCGCTCGGCTCGCGCGCCTGGAGCTGAGCGACGAGGAGATGGAGCGCTTCGGCGGCGAGCTGTCGAACGTGCTTGACCACATCGAGAAGATCGGCGAGCTCGGCGACCTCGCCGACGTCGAGCCCACGAGCCACGTCGTGGCCGTCGAGAACGTGCTCCGGGCCGACGAGCCGCGACCCTCATGGCCGCGCGAGAAGGTGCTGGAGGCTGCGCCGGACGTCGCCGACGGCGGCTTCCGCGTGCCCAGCCCGGGAGCCGGATGAGCGAGCTCCTCGAGCTCACCGCCGCGCAGGCCGGCGAGCGCGTGCGCGAGGGCGACGTCGAGCGCGGCGAGCTGTGGCGCTTCTACCGCGACCGCGCGCTGGCCGACGACCTGAACGCGTTCACCTGGGTGTGCGAGGGGGACGACCCGGAGTCCATCGATCCCGGCGGCCCGCTCGGTGGGGTCCCGATCGGGGTCAAGGACCTGTTCTGCACCGAGGGCGTGCCGTCTCAGGCGGGCTCGAGGATCCTCGAGGGCTACCGGCCGCCGTACACCGCCACGTCCGTCCGGCGCCTGATGGCGGCCGGTGCCCCGGTGCTGGCCAAGACCAACCAGGACGAGTTCGCGATGGGCTCGTCGACCGAGAACTCCGGCTACGGGCCGACGCTCAACCCGTGGGACCGCACGCGCGTGCCCGGAGGCTCCTCCGGCGGCTCGGCGGCCGCGGTGGCCGCGGGGACCGTGCCGTGGGCCATCGGCACCGACACGGGCGGCTCGATCCGCCAGCCCGCCGCGCTGTGCGGGATCGTCGGCCTCAAGCCCACGTACGGCGCCGTCTCCCGCTACGGCATGATCGCGTTCGCCTCCTCGCTCGACCAGGCGGGCCCGCTCACCCGCGACGTGACCGACTCGGCGCTGCTGCTGCAGGCCATGGTGGGCGCCGACCCGTGCGACTCGACCTCGCTCGGCCTGCCCGAACCGGTGCAGCTGCCCGACGCCGCCGACCTGCGGGGCATCCGGCTCGGCGTGGCCGAGGAGCTGAGCGGCGAGGGAATCGAGCCCGGCGTCCTGGCGGCGTTCGAGCAGACCCTCGACGTCGCGCGCGAGCTGGGCGCGACGGTGGAGACGATGCAGCTGCCGCACGCGCCGCACGGCATCGCCGCCTACTACCTGATCGCGCCCGCCGAGGCGTCGAGCAACCTCGCCCGCTACGACGGCGTCCGCTACGGCATCCGCACCGACGGGACCGACCTGCTGAGCATGTACACGCGGACGCGCGAGGAGGGCTTCGGCGCCGAGGTCAAGCGGCGGATCATGCTCGGTACCTACGCGCTGTCGAGCGGCTACTACGACGCCTACTACGGCCGCGCGCAGAAGGTCCGCACCCTGATCGCGCAGGACTTCCAGCGCGCGTGGGAGCGGTTCGACTTCGTCGTCACGCCGACCTCACCCGGCGTCGCGTTCGAGCTGGGAGCGAAGACCGCGGACCCGCTCGCGATGTACCTCAACGACTACTGCACGGTGCCGATGCCGCTCGCCGGCATCCCGGCCATCTCGATCCCCAACGGGCTCTCGGAGGGCCTGCCCGTCGGCTTCCAGATCGCCGGGCCGGCGTTCAGCGAGAACCGCATCCTCGACGCGGCGTATGCGCTGGAGCAGGCGATCGGCTTCGACGGAGCGGCGGCCCGCGCATGAACCTCGAACCCGTCATCGGCCTCGAGATCCACGTCCAGCTGGCGACGCGGACGAAGATGTTCTGCGGCTGCGAGCTGAGCTTCGGCGAGGAGCCCAACACGCGCACCTGCCCCGTCTGCCTCGGCATGCCCGGATCGCTGCCGGTGACCAACGCGCGCGCGATTCATTTTGGCCTGATGATGGGGATGGCGCTCGAGTGCGAGCTCGCGCCGCGCTCCATCTTCCATCGCAAGAACTACTTCTATCCCGACCTCGCTAAGGGCTACCAGATCTCCCAGTACGACATCCCGCTCTGCACGGGCGGCCGGCTGGGCGACGTGCGCCTGCACCGGATCCACCTCGAGGAGGACGCCGCCAAGCTCGTGCACCTCGGCGAGTCCGGGCGCATCCACGGCTCGGACGCCTCGATCGTCGACTACAACCGCGGCGGCACGCCGCTGGCCGAGATCGTGACCGAGCCCGACCTGCACTCGGCCGAGCAGGCGCGCGAGTGGCTCAACCTGCTGCGCGTCACGCTGCGCCAGCTCGGCGTGAGCGACGTGAATATGGAGGAGGGCTCGCTGCGCTGCGACGCCAACGTCTCCGTGCGGCCGGTCGGGAGCACCGAGCTGGGGACGAAGACCGAGCTTAAGAACATGAACTCGTTCCGGTTCCTGGAGCGGGGCATCAACGCGGAGATCGAGCGCCAGACGCGGCTCGTCGAGGCGGGCGAGCCGGTCGCGCAGGAGACGCTGCACTTCGACCCGGTGACGGGGCGGCTGAGCCCGCTGCGCTCCAAGGAGGAGGCGCACGACTACCGGTACTTTCCGGAGCCGGACCTCGTGCCGGTCGCGCCGACCGACGAGATGCTCGAGGCGGCACGGGCGGCGATCCCGGAGCTCCCGGCGGCGCGCGCCGAGCGCTACGAGCGCACGCGCGGCCTGGCGGTCGACTCCGCGCGGCTGTTCGCGTACGCGCCCGAGTGGGGCGACTTCTTCGAGGCGGCGGCAGACGCGGGCTCGGCCGAGCCGCGGGTGGTCGCCAACTGGGTGACCGAGCTGCGCGGCCGCGGCGGCTCTCCCGAGCGGGTCGAGCCGGCGGCGCTGGCCAAGCTCGCCGAGCTGGTGGAGGCGCGCACGGTCACGGCCGGCAACGGCCGCGTCGTGCTCGACCGGATGATCGCCGACGGCGGCGATCCGGCCGAGATCGTCGCCCGCGAGGACCTCGGCGCGATGGGCGACGCCTCGGCGCTCGAGGACGTCGTGGTCCGCGTGATCGAGCAGAACCCCGACGTCGTCGAGCGAATCCGCGGCGGCAACGCGAAGGCCATGGGTGCGCTCATGGGTCCGATCATGCGCGAGACCAAGGGCAAGGCGGACGGCGGCGAGGTCAACCGCCTGATCCGCGAGAAGCTCGGCGTCCAAGCCTGAGTCCACCGATTCTCACGGCGAGGCATCCACGATGATCGGTGGACCCGGGCTGAGGCGTAGGATTCGCCCATGGCCAGATTGATCCGCATGGACGGGACCGGACACACGACGGTGGCCGAGTGGACCGCGGAGGACGAGCGGGCGGTCGAGGCGGCCGTGGCCGCGTTCCGCGAGCAGCTCGACGCCGGCTACTACGCCGTGGTGAGCGAGGGCGAGGGGCAGGCGCGCCAGGTCGACGAGCTGCCGCTCGACGCGCCGCTGGTGATCCTGCGGCGCCCGATCGCCGGGGGCTGATCGCGTCGCCATGACCGCCGAGCCGCTCAGCGAGACCGCGGCGGTCTACTGGCGACCGCGCGTCGACGACGACCGGCTCGTGCGCCGCGGGCGGATCTGGACGCTGACCACCGTCGTCCACACGATCCCGTACGCGATCGCCGCGGTCGTGCTGTTCGCCCTCGAACCGCTGACGGCGCCGCTCGGCGCCATCCTCCTCGCGCACGCCTGGGTGATCCCCGCGCTCTACGCGCAGCGCGGCGCGAACGTGCTCAGGCGGCGACCCCGGGCCGCTGCCGGGCCGGAGCGCACGGCGCTCGGCCTGCTCGGCGACCTCGTCGGCCACCGGGCGCGCGAGCTCCACGCGCGAACCGGCCTCGTGCTGGAGCGCGGCGCGCTGGGCGTGTGGCTCGTGGGGGAGACGGGCGCCGTGCTCGTACGCCCCGGTGGCCGCCGCGTGCACTGCTGGTGCGTCCACGTCGAGGACCGGACGATGCCGAGCGCCGACCGCATCGCCCACCTCCTGCTCGCCCTGCGCACCGACGAGCACGGCTTCGCCACGGTGGCCAACCTCGCGTTCAGCGGCGCCCGCCGGCGCGTGCGGCGCCGGCTCCCGGCCGCCATGCGGCCGGCGCTCGACGAGGCGGGCCGCGCGGCCGCGAGCCGGCGGTAGCCTAGGCGGCGATGGCCTACCTCGTGATCTGCCTGTTCTTCGGCCTCGCCGGAGGATGGGTCGGGCGCATCAAGGGGTCGTCGTTCGTGCTGTGGTTCCTGATCTCGGCGCTGATCCCGTTCCTCGGGCTGCTCGCGGCCGTCTTCTACCGCTACGAGCGCGACGAGGTGCGTCGGCAGTGCCCGCGCTGCGGGAGCGTGGTCAAGCTCTATGACCAGGTGTGCATGCGCTGCGGGGAGGACATGGAGTTCCCTGACGTCGCGATAGTGCCGGAATCGGCCACAACGCATCGTTAGACTGCCGCGCCATGATGCGAGCCGTCGACGCCGTGATGGAATGCCTCAAGGCCGAAGGCGTGGACGTCGTATTCGGCTATCCGGGCGGGGCCAACCTGCCCACATATGACGCGTTCGTCGACGCCGGCATCCGCCACGTCCTCGTGCGCCACGAGGCGGGCGGCGGACATGCCGCGGAGGGCTATGCGAAGGCGACCGGACGGGTCGGCGTGGTGTTCGCCACCTCCGGTCCGGGCGCCACGAACATCGTCACCCCGCTCACCGACGCGATGATGGACTCGGTGCCGCTCGTGGCCTTCACGGGCCAGGTGCGTACCGACCTGCTGGGCACCGATGGCTTCCAGGAGGCGGACACGTTCGGCATCACCATGCCGATCGTCAAGCACTCGTTCATGATCCAGCACCCGACGGAGATCCCGCGGGCGGTCCACGAGGCCTTCCACATCGCGCGCAGCGGGCGGCCCGGCCCGGTGCTGATCGACATGCCGGTCGACCTCACGCGAGCGGAGATCGACTACCAGCCCGTCGAGGACCTCCGGCTACCCGGCTACCAGCCGACCACCGAGGGCAACTCGAAGCAGATCCGCCTGGCCGCCAAGGCGCTCGCCAACGCCCGCCGGCCGGTGATCTACGCGGGCGGCGGCGTGATCAACTCCGACGCCGCGGCCGAGCTCGTGGAGCTGGCGACGAGCGACCGGCTGCCGGTGACGTGCACGCTGATGGGCCTCGGGGCGTTCCCGGCGCCGCACGAGCAGTGGCTCGGCATGCTCGGAATGCACGGCACGCGGAGCGCGAACTACGCGATGGACGAGGCCGACCTGATCGTCGCGGTCGGCGCGCGCTTCGACGACCGCGTGACCGGCAAGCTGTCCGAGTTCGCCCCGCGCGCGAAGTTCGTGCACATCGACATCGATCCGGCCGAGATCTCGAAGAACGTCCCCGCGCACATCCCGATCGTGGGCGACGCGCGCAACATCCTCGCCCGGCTCACGGTCGAGTACCGCGCGCTCGCTCCGGACCCGTCGCGCCTCGCGGCCTGGTGGGAGCGGATCCAGGGCTGGCGCGCCCAGCACCCACTGCGGTACGACGACTCCCCGGACGGCGAGATCAAGCCGCAGTTCCTCGTCGAGGCGCTCTACGAGGCCACGGGCGGGGACTGCATCCTGTCCTCGGACGTCGGCCAGCACCAGATGTGGGCCGCGCAGTACTTCCACTTCGCCACGCCGCGGCGGTGGATCAACTCCGGCGGCCTCGGCACGATGGGCTTCGGGCTCCCCGCGGCGATGGGCGCCGCGGTCGGCTCGCCCGACGTTCCCAGCGTGCTGCTGACCGGCGACGGCTCGTTCCAGATGAACATCCAGGAGCTCGCCACCTGCAGGGCGCACGACATCCCGGTGAAGGTCGTGATCATGAACAACGGCTACCTGGGCATGGTGCGCCAGTGGCAGGAGCTGTTCTGGGACAGGCGCTACTCGAACGTCGACATGGGCGAGTGGCCGGACTGGGTCAAGCTCGCCGAGGCCTACGGCGCGAAGGGCCTGCGACTGACGGACAAGACGACGCTGGTCGAGGACCTGCGCTCGGCGATCGAGACGCCCGGACCAGTCGTCGTCGACGTGCGCGTCACGCGCGAGGAGAACACCTACCCGATGATCCCGGCCGGGTCGGCGGCTCGCGAGATGGTGGGCTGATGGGCGAGCCGGGGACCAAGGAGCCACTCACGCTCGAGGAGCTCGAGGCGACGACCGCCGTCCGCACGGGGCGCAAGCACATCCTCTCGATCCTCGTGGAGAACAAGCCGGGCGTGCTCACGCGCATCGCCGGCCTGTTCGCGCGCCGCGGCTTCAACATCGACACACTGGCCGTCGGCCCCACGGACGACGAGACCCTCTCCCGCATCACGCTCACGCTCGACGGCGCGATGCACCCGATCGACCAGGTGACCAAGCAGCTGCACAAGCTCGTCAACGTGATCAAGATCCGCGACCTCGAGCCGACCGAGACGGTCGCGCGCGAGCTGGCGCTGTTCAAGGTGACCGCCGACGGCGTCGCACGCGGCGAGGTGATGCAGATCGTGGAGATCTTCCGCGCCAAGATCATCGACGTCACGCGCCGGTCGCTGATCGTCGAGGTCACAGGCACGTGGGAGAAGATCGAGGCCTTCGAGCGCATGGTGCGGCCGTTCGGCCTCGTCGAGATGGCCCGCACCGGCGAGATCGCGATCTCCCGCGGGCGCAGCGAGACGTAGCGCGCGGGCGGGGCTCGTGCTGGCCGCGGCGCTGCTGTGGGCCGTGCCGGCGAGCGCCGCGGACCTGGGTGGCGGGCGTGCGCCGGACACGGTCGTGACCCTGCGCACGCGAGCGGACGGCGTCGTGGTGCGTGCGCATCTCCTGGCTCGCTGCGGCGCGGGGGCGGTGCGGCGCCGCGCGGCCCTGGCGCCGGACGGCTCGTTCTCCGTGGCCGCGCGCGTGCGGGGCCGGGCGCCCGACGACCGTGCCGTGCGGCGAATCGCGCGGCTCGTGGTCGCGGGCCGTGTCGTCGGCGCGGCGGCGACGGGCACCGCCCGGATGCGGCTGACGTTCCGCCGCGGCGCCCGCGTCGTGGGTCGCTGCGCGAGCGGCGAGCGGCGCTGGCGGGCCGGGACGGGCCTCTACGGGCTCACGAGCGACGACGCCGGGCGGCCGCGGGCGTTCCTGCTCGAGCGCAGGGGCCGGCGGATCGTCTCGGCGGCCTTCGAGTACCGGCTGCGCTGCCGCGGCGGGGTCAGCGAGCGGATCAACGTCACGCCCGGGGGCCGCGTGGGCGCCGACGGCACGTTCGCGCTGCGCGAGCGCTTCACGCTGCGGTTCGCCGATGCGCGGGAGCGCTACCGGGTGACCGTGCGCGGGCGCTTCACCTTGTCGGGCGTCGTCGGGCGGGTCCGGGTCTCGAGCGTGGCGCGCTCGCCGGCCGGGCGCGTGATCGACCGCTGCCGCAGCGTTCCGGCGTCCTTCACCGCCGTCGCGTAGCTCGTACCCTGCTCGGGGTGACCGCGGTAGGGACGATCCCGAGGCTCGACGCCGCGCTGGAGGCTCGTTGCGAGGCAGCCGTGCGCCAGGCTCGCCGCAGTGGTCGCGAGACGCTGGCGGGGGTGACGGTCGCGGTGCGTCCGGACGTCGACCCGAGTGCCACGGCCTATGCCTCCCGGCGGCCGGGCGAGGAGTGGTTCTGCTTCGAGCAGCCCGACCGCGGCGGGGCCGCGCTGGCCACGCTCGGCTGCGTGCGGCGCCTGAGCGCCGCGGGGCGGGGTCGCTTCGCGCGCGTGGCCGCCGCCTGGCGCGCGCTGGTGGCGGAGGCGCGCGCCGACGCATCGGACGGCCCGGCGGCCGCCGGCCTCGTCGCCGTCGGCGGCTTCGCGTTCGCCGACGACGGCGGCGCGGCGCCGCACTGGGCGGGCTTCGGCGCCGGCGACCTGGTGGTCCCCGAGGTCGCGATCGCCCGCCGGGGCGCCGACGTGCGGCTCACGCTCGCCGCGCTCGCCGCTCCCGACGACGTGCCCGAGGAGCTTGCCGCCCGCCTCGCGCGGCGCGCGGAGGAGCTTCGCGAGGCGCCGCTGCCGCTGCTCGACCCGGCGCCCGCGGGCCGCTTCCGGATCGCGTCGGTCGCCCCGCCCGAGCACTATGAGGCGGCGGTGGCCCGCGCCGTCGAGCGGATCCGGGCGGGCGACTTCGAGAAGATCGTGCTCGCCCGCGAGGTCGCGGTCCACGCGCCCGCCACTCACGACGCCGCCGCAGTGTTCGGCGTGCTGCGCGCCGCCTTCGAGTCCTGCTACGTCTTCTGCGCCGGCCGCGGCGACGCCGCCTTCATCGCCGCCTCCCCCGAGCTGCTCGTGCGCCGCGAGGGCCTGCGCGCGTCGACGGTGGCGCTGGCCGGCTCGACGCGCCGGTCGGCGGACCCGGCGGTCGACGACCACCTCGCCGAGCAGCTCATGCGCTCCGACAAGGATCGTGAGGAGCAGGCCATCGTCACGCGCCGCATCGCCCGCGCGCTGCGGCCGCACGCGGTCTGGGTGGCCGCGCCGGAGGAGCCGGCGATCGTGAAGGTCGCGAACATCCAGCACCTCGCGACGCCGATCCGCGCCCAGCTCACGCACCCGCGCAGCGCGGTCGAGCTGGCCGGCCTGCTGCACCCGACGCCGGCCGTCGGCGGAGAGCCGCACGCGGTCGCCGCGCCCCGCATCCCGGCGCTCGAAGGGCTCGACCGCGGCTGGTACGCGGGGCCGGTGGGCTGGACGGACGCCAACGAGGACGGCGAGTTCTGCGTGGCCCTGCGCTGTGCGCTGCTGCGGGGGAGCGAGGCGCGGCTCTATGCGGGCGTCGGGGTCGTGCGCGACTCCGAGCCGGCGGCCGAGCTGGCCGAGACCGAGGTCAAGCTCGGCGCGCTGCTGCCGGTGCTCAGCGGCTGAGGCGGCGCTTCCAGCGGCGCCCGGCGCGCTTGGCGCGGGTCTCCATGGCGGCGCGCATGCCGCCGTGCTCGGGCAGCTCGCGTGCCTCGTCGACGGTGATCGTGAGCGTCACGCGGCGTTCGGTCATGCGGGCCACCTCGGGCGCGTCGACGAAGCGGCGCCCGTCGGGCGTGGAAACGATGATGCCGTCGAAAATGTGCTCGCGCGCGTTGTCGAGCACGCGATGGACCGTGCCGACCTCGATCCCGTCCGCGCTGTGGACCGGCACGCCGCGGGGGAGCGCCTTGTAGCCGATCTGATGACCGTCGTCGTTGGATGCCATGTGCGGCTTACTCGCACTCGCAAGCTCGCGCGAGCGCCTTGATTAGCCAACGCTACACAGCGGCGGCGACGGCGTCGCGGACCGCGCGGTGGATCGCCACGTTGGTCTCCCGATCCGTGTGGACGGCGACGATGCTGGTGCGGTCGGCGGCGAGCGCCCTGGCCAGCGCGGCGCGGAACGCGTCGACGCTGTCGGCGGTCTCGTAGCCGAGCCCGAAGAGGGTGGCGGCGTGGGCGAAGTCGAGCCCGTGGGGCGTGGCGACGTGCTCCTCGAATGCGGCGCCTTCGTGGCTGACGGGGAGGAAGTGGAAGATGCCGCCGCCGTCGTTGTGCAGGACGACGATGGTCAGCTTGAGGCGATGGCGCGTGGCGGCGAGCAGGCCGCCGAGGTCGTGGAACAGCGCCACGTCGCCGATCAGGAGCACGGTGGGGCCGTCCCTGGTCGCGGCGACGCCGAAGGCGGTCGAGACGGTGCCGTCGATGCCGTTGGCGCCGCGATTGGACAGCACCCGCGGGGGGATCTCCCGGGCGGGGAAGAAGGCTTCGACGTCGCGCACCGGCATCGATGAGGCGACGACCACGGTCGCCTCGGCCGGCAGTCCGGCGCCGATCTCGGCGGCCACGCGCGGCTCGCACAGCCCGGCGGGGGTGAGGGCGATCGCGATCGCGGTGGCGGCGGCGCGGTCGGCGCGGCGCCAGCTGTCGAGCCAGGCGGTGTCGCGCGCCTGTGTCCGATGGGCGATCGCTTCGAGAGTGGCCCGCGGGTCGGCCGCGGCGATCGTGGCGACCGAGCCGGTGGGATCCTGCCAGGCGTTCTCGGCGTCGAAGGCGATCTGGAGGGCGTTCTCGAGCCCGGCCAGCCACTGGCGGAGCGGCTTCGAGGTCGGGAGGTCGCCCACCCGCAGCACCAGCTCGGGGGCGTGCGCGGCGGCCCACTCGGGGTTCCGCAGCAGCTCGTCGTAGTGCGCGACGGCGGCCGGCCCGCGGCGGGCGCCGGAGAGGGGGTCGGCGAGCAGCGGGATCGCGGCGCGCTCGCCGAAGGCGGCGAGGGCGAGGCCAAGGTGGGCGTCGCGCTCGGCACGGCCGGCGACGAGGACGGCGCTGGGCCGGTTCTCGAGCTCGGCCTTGAGGCCGTCGACGAGCTCGGGCGGCGGCGTGGCGGTGCGGCGGGGGCGCGTCACCCACGGGCGCCCGCCTTCGCGGCCGCCGGTGGGAGGGGGCAGCGGCTCGTCGAGCACGAGCGGCTCGCGCAGCGCGAAGTTCAGGTGCACGGGCCCGGGCCGCCCGTCGAGGGCGGTCAGATAGGCGCGGCAGGCGAGCTGGCGCAGCCACCGCAGTCGGACCGGGGTCGCCGGCTGCTCGTCGACCTCCAGGTACCACTTCGCGGCGGTCCCGTAGAGCTTCACCTGGTCGATCGTCTGCCCGGCGCCGACGTCGCGCAGCTCCGGCGGCCGGTCCGCGGTGAGGACGAGCAGCGGGACCCGCGCCTCACGGGCCTCGAACACGGCGGGCGCGTAGTTGGCAGCCGCAGTGCCCGACGTGCAGGCCAGCACCGCCGGCACACCGGTGGACTTGCCGACGCCGAGGGCGAAGAACCCTCCGGAGCGCTCGTCCAGGTGCGACGTCGCACGAATGCGAGGGTCGCGTGCCAGCGAAAGCACCAGCGGCGTCGACCGCGATCCCGGCGACGTGCAGGCCTCCCGCACGCCGCACCGGGCCAGCTCGTCCACGAACGCCTGCAGCCCGAGGTGCGTGTCGCGCGGGTCATGGTCGGTCGGCGTCATGATCTGGCGGGATGCCGGACCGGCTCGTCCTCCTGCACGGTTTCACGCAGACGCGCCAGAGCTGGCGGCGGACGGTCGCGGCGCTCGGCGGACGCTATCGCGCACTGGCGCCCGACCTCCCGGGGCATGGCCACGCGGCCGAGCGGCGGCCGGCCTCGTTCTCGGCGTGCGCGGCGTATGTGCGGGCCCTCGCCGGCGACCGCTGCGTCCTGGCGGGCTACTCCATGGGCGGCCGGATCGCGCTCCACACGGCGCTCGCGTGGCCAGGGCTCGTCTCCCGGCTGGTCCTCGTCGGCGCCAGCCCTGGGCTCGCCGATACGGCCGAGCGCGACGCGCGCCGCCGGGCGGACGAGGCGCTCGCCGACCGCATCGAGGCGATCGGCGTCGGGGCGTTCGCGGAGGAGTGGGGATCGCAGGCGCTGTTCGCGGGCCAGGGCGAGCGCGTGGCTGCCGCCGCCCACGCCGACCGGCTTCGCAACACCCCCGCGGGCCTGGCCGCCGCGCTGCGCGGCCTCGGCACGGGCGTCATGACGCCGCTCTGGGACCGGCTCCCCGAGCTCGGCATGCCGGTCACGCTCGTGGTCGGCGAGCGGGACGCGAGGTTCCGGGAGATCGCCGAGCGCATGGCGGGCTCGATCCGGGATGCGCGGGTCGAGGTGGTGCCGGGCGCCGGCCACGCGGTTCCGCTCGAGCGGCCGGACGCGGTAGCGGCGGCGATCGGCTGATCGCCGCCCTCCTTGTCAGCGGCGGTGGATCTCGTACACGTTGCCGTGAGACAGGGGCACGACGTAGAGGTCGCCGTCGGGCCCCGTGCTGATATCCGTCGCCGTGCCGAAGTTGCGCCCGAAGAGCAGGCTCGCTCTCCGTGATCTCCCACTTGTTTGGTTGTCGGCGACGCCGTCCTCGCTCTCCGTGTCCGCGCTGTTGGTCGGGGGCCAGCGCACCTGCTGCAGCCCGAAGTAGCCGCCGGGCGCGAACGGCTGCGGCGCGGTCGGATTGGTCTCGATCGCCCTGAACTGCGCGACGCGCTCGGACGGGCCGCTCGCCTCCGTGGTGGTCGCTGTGGTGGTCGTACGCAGGCTCTGGACCGGCGGTTCGAGCCTTCACTCAGCGGTCAGGGATATGCCATCAACAGCACGCAGTGCGTGGTCTCGAGCGCCTCGTAGGTGTGCGGCACGTCGGCGCCGAAGGTGACGAGGTCGCCCGATCCGAGCTCGACCGTGTTCCCGTTCGGGCCGGCGCGGAGGCGGCCGCTGACGACGAGCAGGTGCTCCGTCACGCCGGCGTGGTGGGGGTCGGCGTGGCGGGCGGCTCCCGCTTCGAGGTCGAGCGCATAGAGGTCGAACGTGCCGCGGCCGTGTGAGGCGCTCAACAGGCGGCCTGCCCAGCCCGGCGTCTCAGCGGACAGGATCGGCGGCACGTCGGAGGCGCGAACGACCCTCAGCGTGGGCTTCTCCTCCTCGACGATGCGCGCGAACGGCACTTCGAGAGCGGCGGCGATCGCCCACAACGTCTCCACGCTCGGGTTCGCCCGGCCGGACTCGAGCTGCGCGAGCGTCGACTTCCCTAGCCCCGCGGCACCGGCGAGGTCCGCCAGCGTCAGCCCGGCCTGGACCCGAAGCGTTCGCACGTTCGCCGCTACGGCGCGCACGAACGCATCGACGCCCGGAGCCGCCTCGCCCGAGGCCGCCTCAACGGGGGCAGGCTCACCCTCAGAAGTGTGGTCTACCGAACTGGACAAAGTTCTACTTCCATGGAAGGATTCCATCATCATGGAAGCGAGCACCATTATGGCGGACGCCGCCCGAGGATCGCAAGCTCGGACCCGCACGCGAAGCGCCGAGCGGGAGGCGCGCAGCGGTCGGCACCTTCGCGCGGACCTCGTCGCCGGCGCGCGTGCCGCAGCGCCGATCGCGATCGCCGCCGGGCTGTTCGGGGTGTCGTTCGGCGTACTGGCGCGCGACGCGGGGATGGGCGTGGTTCCGCCGATCCTGATGTCGCTGACGACGTTCGCCGGCTCTGCCCAGTTCGCCGTTGCGTCGGTGCTCGAGGCCGGTGGCGCGGTGACGGCGGCGATCGTGGCCGCCGTGCTCCTCAACCTTCGCTACCTGGCGATCGGGGTCTCCGTCGCTCCGGCGCTGCGCGGCTCGGCCGGGCGCCGCCTGGCCGAGGCGCAGCTTGCGGTCGACGAGTCGTGGGCGGTCTCGCAGACCGACGGGCGCGTCCAGCGGGGGCTACTGCTCGGCGCCGGGCTCGTGCTCATGGTCGCGTGGACGTCCGGCACCGTGGCCGGCGTGCTCGGCGGCAGCGCGCTCGGCGACCCGGCCGACTACGGGCTCGATGCGATGTTCCCGGCGCTCTTCCTCGCCCTGCTCGTGGGTCAGCTCGACGGCCGCCGCGCGCGCGTCGCGGCCCTCGCCGGCGGCGTCATCGCCCTCGCGCTCACGCCGCTCGTCCCGCCCGGCCTCCCGATCGTGGCCGCCGCTCTCGGAGCCGTCTTCGCCCTCACCGTCCGCGAGGTGCGCCAATGACCACGGCCTGGATCGCCGTCGTCGCTGTCGGCCTGGCCACCGTCGCCCTGAAGGGCGCCGGCACCGTCGTCTACGCCGACCGCCCGCTGCCCCGCGGCATGGCGGCACTGATGCCGCTCCTGGCGCCGGCACTCCTCGCCGCCCTCGTCGTCGGCCAGACCGCGACCGACGGCCGCGCACTGGTCGTGGACGCCCGGCTGGCGGGAATGGGCGCCGCGGCAATCGCGCTCGCCCTCCGCGCGCCGCTGCTCGTCATGCTCGCCGCCGCGGCGGGAGTCGCCGCGGGAGCGCGCGCCCTCGGCGCCGCCTGAGTTGTTGCGAAATGCCGCAGTTCGGAGGACGGCGGCAGCCGGCGCGCGCCTCCTTCAATACCGCAGTTCGAGCGTCCGCACGGCGTGGCGGGGCTCGAGCTCCGCTGCCCTGGCGAGCGTCGCGGTGTCGAGCTCGGCGGGCACGAGGTCCTCGCGCCGCGCGAAGGCGTCGACCACGGCGCGGTCGACCTCGTCGACCCCGACGGGCACCTCGTCGGCGACGCCGCCGGCCGTATCGGGATCCCAGTCGAGCTCGAGCGCGGTGTAGACGTCCTCGAGGACTGCTCGCAGCGCCGCCGCGTCGGTCACCGCGATCGAGGAGGCGAGGAGGGAGGCGCGGCGGATGACGCGCTGGGCGCTGCCGACGAGCTTGACGGCACCGCGCGCGCTGATCGTGTGGTCGCCCGGGCAGAACTCGCCGGCGATGCGGCCGACCCGGCTGTCGACGCCGACCTCGCGCAGCGCGGCCGCGAGCGTGTCGGCCGAGCGGCGGAAGCGGTCCTGGAGGCCGGCGATCGGGTCGGCGTGGGGGAGCACCTCGTCGACCACCAGGCAGCCCTCGTGATACGCGACCGCATGGCCGCCCGGCGCCCGCACCACCGGCTCGAACCCATGCGCCCGCGCGGCCGCGGCCGCCGCCGCGAACCTGGGCCGCAGGGCGTCGAGGCGGCCGAAGGCGAGCGTCGGCGCCGGGCGATAGACCCGCAGCACCGGCTCGAGCACCGCGGAGCCCACCCGCTCGGCGAGCGCGTGCGAGACCGCGACTTCGAGCGCCGGTGGGCGCGGGACGGCCTCGCGGATGAGGAGCACGAGGTGATGATGACGCGGCTCGCCGCGTGAAGGCTCAGGCCGCGATGCAGTGCTCGACGGCGTCGCGCGCTCGGGCGGTGCCGAGGCGGATCCGGCTCTTGGCCGTGCCCAGGGGGACGCAGGTGGCCTGGGCGAGCTCGCGGTCGGAGAGGCCGCCGACGTGGTGCAGGAGCACCGCTGCGCGCTGGCCGTCGGGCAGCCCGTCGAGGGCGGTGAGCATCGCCCGGCTCCTGTGGCGGCGGATCACCGTCTCCGACGGCGGCTCGGCGAAGTCGGGCCGGACGAGCGCCTCGCGCGCCTTGCGGACCTGGGCGGCGGTGCCCGCGGTGTGGGAGCGGACCCGGTCGAGCGCGCGGCTGCGGGCCATGATGCGCACGAAAGTGGTCAGCGAGCCGCGGTCGGGCCGGTACGCCTCAGGATGGCTCCACAGAGACGCGAAAACGTCCTGGACGATGTCCTGCGCCGCGTCGACGTCGCGCAGGACCGACACGGCAGCCGCGTGGGCTGTCGGCCACAGGCGCCGGTAGGCGGCGGTGAAGGTGTCCGGGTCGCGGAGCTCTACCTGTGGAAGCGGTTCCATGGAAGCGGTTCCATGATTGCGGCACACGAGACTTGGCGCAACTGCAGTGTACAGAGTAATTGCAGGGTTTGCACCGAGATCGTCCAAGTCTTTACCGTGTCGGCGATGGCACGACCGGCCGGCGTCCGGATCGGCGAGCTCAGCCGGCGCGTGGGCGTGGGCCAGCAGACCCTGCGTGCCTGGGAGCGTCGCTACGGCGTTCTCCGGCCCGAGCGGACCAGCGGCGGCTACCGCGTCTACGACGTCGAGGACGAGCGGCGCGCCCGACGGATGCGGGAGCTCATCTCGGGCGGATGGGCAGCGTCGGAGGCCGCCGGCGAGATAGCTGCCGCCGGCGCTCCGCCCGAGCTCGGCCCGGTCGTCCGCTACGCGCCGGCGGCGCCCCGCGCTCCCGATCTGCTCGTGCCGCTCGCGCGCTTCGACGCCGTCGCGGCCCACGCCGCGCTCGACCGCCTCCTGGCCTCACAGTCGCTCGACAGCGCGCTGCGCGACGTGCTGCTGCCCGTCCTGCACGACATCGGCGAGGGCTGGGCGCGTGGCGAGCTCACGGTCGCGCAGGAGCACTTCGCCACCGAGCTCCTCACCGGCCGCCTCCGCGGCCTCGCCCGCGAGTGGGACGACGGGATCGGCCCCCGCGCGGTGCTCGCCTGCCCGCCCGGAGAGCGGCACGACGTCGGCCTCCTGTGCTGTGGTCTCGCGCTCCACCGCCGGGGCTGGCGGGTCACGTACCTCGGCCCCGACACGCCGACAGACGCGCTCGAGACCACCGTGGACCAGATCCACCCGGCCCAGGTGATCATCGGCGCGGTGCAGCGCGAACCGCTCCGCGACGCCGTCAAGGGACTTGCGCGCGTCGCCGCGCGCGCGCCCACCGCCATCGGCGGAGCCGGCGCCAGCCAAGGTCTGCTCGCGAACACCGGCGCGCGGTTCCTCGCGGCGGATCCCGTGACCGCGGCGGCCGCGCTCAGCGTACGGTGAGCAGACCCGGGCACCTCGGGACCGCGATCGCGCCGCGCTCGGGCGCCAGCACGTCCTCGTAGCCCGCGAACAGGCCGACCGTCGCGAGCCCGCAGTAGGCCACCGGCCCCGAGGCGCGCAGCCCCGCGGCGGCGTGGAGGCCCGCCGCCACCCCCAGGGGGCCGTCGAAGCTCGAGGCGACATAGACCTTGGTCCCCGCCGCTCGCGCCGCCCGAGCGTCGCGCAGCAGCCCTGAGATGCCGCCGCAGCGGGCGATCTTCAGACACACGGCGTCGGCCGCCCCCGAGCCCACCGCGCTCCGCTCGGCGGCCGTCTCGTCCATCGCCACGGGCACGGGGGAGCGCGTGCGCAGCTCCTTCATCGCGCCCACCCCGTGCACCGGCTCCTCGCAGAACTCGATCCCCACCGGCGCCAGCGTCCGAAGGTGGGCGAGCGCCTCGTCGGCCGTCGCCCAGGCGCCGTTGGCGTCGACCCGGATCGCCATCACGTCGCCGGCGGCGGCGCGCACGGCGGCCAGCCGCCCGGCGTCGTCGCCCACGCCGACCTTGACCTTCACGCACCGGAACCCGGCCTCCGCCGCCGCACCGGCCGCGCTGGCCGCCCCTGCGCGATCCTCGGCTCCGATCACTGCGTTGACGGCCACCGCCGGCACGGCGCCCGCGGCGATCAGCCGCGAGACCGGGAAGCCGGTCCGCCGGCCTGCCCGGTCCCAGAGCGCGAGATCGATGGCCGCGAGCGCCTGCGGCAGCGGCCGCTCGGCGGCGCATGCCGCGAGCAGCTCCGCGTGGGTGGAGCGCGGGTTCGCCCGCATCAGCACGCCGCCGTAGGCGTCGAGCGCGGCCCACACGGCCTCGAGCGACACGCCGTCGTAGGGCTCGAGCGGCGCCGCCTCGCCCTCGCCGAAGTCGTCGCCGCCGAAGTCGAGCCGAACGAGCAGCACCGAGCGCTCCAGCAGCTCGCCCCACGCCGTCCGCACCGGCTCGCGAAGCGGCAACGTCCGGGTCTCGACCGCGAGCTCGGCCATCAGCTCGCCAGGATCCCGGCCGAGAGGAGCGCGCAGAACACGAGCTGGAGCATGCCGGTGCGGCCCAGCGCGCGGTTCAGCGACGGCCCGTCGGTCCGCGCGCGCACGATCCCGACGACCGGCACCGCCAGCGGCACGGCGAGCAGCGCCAGCCCGAGCCATGCGGACAGCTCGTCCGAGCCCAGCAGCCACGGGAGCAGCGCGCACACGAACGCCCCGTAGACCATCGCGGCGTACAGCGCCCGCGCCCGTGCCCGGCCGAGGCGCACCGCGAGCGTGCGCTTGCCCGCCCGCCGGTCCGTCTCCAGGTCCCGCACGTTGTTGACCACGAGGATCGCCGCCGCCAACAGCCCCACCGGCACCGCGAGCACGAACGCCTCCCAGGTCAGCCGCTCCGTCTGGGCGAAGTACGAGCCGGTCACGGCCACCACCCCGAAGAACAGGAACACGAACACCTCGCCGAGCCCTTCGTAGCCGTACGGCCGCGGCCCGCCCGTGTACAGGACGCCGGCGAGGATCGACGCGGCGCCGACGAGCAGCAGCTCCCAGCCCGCGGTCGCGATCAGGTAGACGCCGGCCAGGACGGCCAGCCCGAAGGCCACGTACGTGGCAACGAGCACCTGCCGCGGCGGTACCAGGCCGCCGGCCGTGACGCGTACGGGCCCCAGCCGGTCCTCGGTGTCCGCCCCCCGCCGCGCGTCCGAGTAGTCGTTCGAGAGGTTTGTGCCGATCTGGATGAACACCGCGCCGAGCATCGCCGCGATGAAGGTGAGCACCCGGAAGGTCCCCTCGGTGGCGGCCAGCGCCGTGCCGACGAGGACGGGGGCGACGGCGGCCGGGAGCGTCCGCGGCCTGGCCGCCATGAGCCAGATGTGCAGCGGGCTCAAGGTCGTCGGGGGAACTGCGAGAAGTCGGGCTTGCGCTTGCGCTTGTACGCCTCGCGACCCTCGCGCGCCTCCTCGGAGGCGTAGAAGAGCAGGTTGGTGTCGTGCGCGAGCTGCTGGATGCCGCTGAGCCCGTCCTCGGCGGCGTGGAAGCTGGCCTTCAGGAGCCGCAGGGCGAAGGGGGAGAGCTCGAGCATCTCGCGGCACCAGCGGACGGTCTCGGCCTCCAGCTCGTCGAGCGGCACGACCGTGTTGACCAGCCCCATCTCGAGCGCCTGCTGCGCGTCGTACTGGCGGCACAGGAACCAGATCTCCTTCGCCTTCTTCACGCCGACGGTGTTGGCGAGTAGCGCCGCCCCGAACCCGCCGTCGAACGAGCCCACGCGCGGGCCGGTCTGGCCGAAGCGCGCGTTGTCGGCGGCGATCGTGAGGTCGCACACGAGGTGCAGCACCTGCCCGCCACCGACCGCGTAGCCGGCGACCATGGCCACCACGGGCTTGGGCAGTCGGCGGATCTGCACGTGCAGGTCGGTGACATGGAAGCGGCCGACCGAGGCGCCGTCCTCGAGATAACCGGTGTCGCCGCGCACGCGCTGATCACCGCCCGAGCAGAACGCGAGCGGGCCCTCGCCGGTGAGCACGATCACCCCGACAGATGCGTCCTCGCGGGCGAGCTCGAGCGCCTCCGAGATCTCGATGATCGTCTTCGGGCGGAACGCGTTGCGCACCTCGGGCCGGTCGATCGTGATCCTGGCGATCCCGTCTCCGGACGTCTCGTAGCGGATGTCCTCGAACTCGGCTGCCGGGGTCCAGTCAACGCTCACCGTTCAGACACTAGCCTCCTCCCGATGATCGATCGCTGGCTGGAGCGCGCGGCCGCTCTGCGGCCGGACCGCGTGGCGGTCGAGGCGCCGGACGGCACGCCGCCCTACGCGGAGCTGCTCGAGCGCGCCCGGGGCGTGGCCGGCGCGCTGGCCGCGCGCGGCGTCCGGCCCGGGGACCACGTGGCGCTCGCGCTGCCGGCCGGCGCCGAGTTCGCCGCAGCACTGCACGGCTGCCTGCTGCTCGGCGCGGCGGCGATGCCGGTCGACCTGCGGCTCCCCGAGGCCGAGCGCGCGCCGCTGCTGCGCGCCGCTGCGGCGATCGTCGACGGCCCGCTCGAAGGCGGGCCGGCACCGCCGTTCGCGCCCGACCTTCACGACCCCGCGCTCATCCTGCAGACCTCCGGCACCACCGGCGCGCCGCGGCCCGTGACGCTCTCGTTCGGCAACGTGCAGGCCAACGCGCTCGGCTCGGCGGTCGCGCTCGGGCTCGACCCGCACGAGCGCTGGCTGTGCCCGCTGCCGCTCTCGCACGTCGGCGGCCTGATGGTGCTCCTGCGCTCGGCCATCTACGCCACCACGGCCGTCGTCGGCCCGCCCGAGCGCGACGACGTCACGCTCGCCTCGATGGTGCCCACCCTGCTCGCCCGGCTGCTCGATGCCGGCGCGCCGCCGCCTCCCCGGCTGCGCGCCGCGCTCCTCGGCGGCGCCCCCGCCACCCGCGCGCTGCTCGAGGACGCTCGCGAGGCCGGCTGGCCGGTGGCGCCGACGTACGGCCTCACGCAGGCGTGCTCGCAGGTCACGGTGGGGGAGCCTGGGGACGTCGAGACCAGCGGCCGCCCGCTGCCCGGCGTCCGCGTGACGCTCGCGGCCGACGGCGAGATCCTCGTGGAAGGTCCGACGGTGGCCGGCGGCGGGACGCTACGCACCGGGGACCTCGGTGCTCTCGACGACCGTGGCCGCCTGATCGTGACCGGCCGCAAGGCCGACACGATCGTCACCGGCGGGGAGAACGTCGCGCCCGCCGAGGTCGAGGCCGTGCTGCTCGCCCACCCGGCGGTCGCCGACGCCGGCGTCTTCGCCCGGCCGCACCCGGAGTGGGGCGAAGCCGTCACGGCCCGCGTGGTGCTCAAGGACCCGGCGACGGCCGACGAGCTGCGCGACTTCGCGCGCGAGCGGCTCGCGCGCTTCAAGGTCCCGAAGGAGATCGAGCTCGCCGACGGCCTGCCGCGGACCGCCTCCGGGAAGCTGGTGCGAAGGGAGCTCGCATGAGCGCGTACCGCCAGGAGAGCCGGAACCGCTGGGCCACGACGGCCGCAGGTTGGGAGCGGTACGCCGACGACTTCCGGCGCAACACGATGCCCGTGACCGCCTGGATGCTCGACGCCACGCAGCCGCAGCCCGGCGACACGGTGCTCGACCTGGCGGCCGGCATCGGCGACACCGGCTTCCTCGCCGCCGAGCTGATCACGCCCGGCGGGACGCTCATCACCTCCGACTTCGTGCCGGAGATGCTGAGCGCCGCACAGCGTCGCGCCGAGCGGCTCGGAATCGAGAACGTGCGCTTCCGCCAGATCGACGCGGAGGCGATCGACCAGCCGGCCGCCACGATCGACGTCGTCCTCTGCCGCTGGGGCTACATGCTCATGGCCGACGCCGAGGCGGCCCTGCGGGACACCCGCCGCGTGATCAAGCCCGGCGGCCGCCTGGCGCTGGCCGCCTGGGCCGAGCCCGACGCCAACCCGTGGACCGTCCTGCCCGTGAAGGAGCTGATCGACCGCGGCCGCCTGGAGCCGATCCCGCCCGGCCCGGGCCAGTTCGCCTGGGCGGCCGAGGGGGTCGTGGCCGAGAACTTCGAGGCTGCCGGGTTCGTCGATCCCGAGGTCGACACGGTCGACTTCACGATGCGCTTGCCGTCCGCGCAGGCCTGGTGGGACGCGACGAAGGCCATGTCGATGCGTGTGCAGGACGCGTCGGCCGGCATGAGCCGCGACGAGGAGGCGGAGGTCGTCGCCGCCCTCAAGGACCGCGCAGCCGGGTGGACGACGGAGGACGGCTCGCTCGCCATCCCGGCCCGCACGTGGGTGGGTGCAGCGACGGGATAGGCTTCCGCGCCCCATGTTCTACGACGACGACGCTGACCTCAGCCTCCTGAACGGCAAGACCGTGGCCATCCTCGGCTACGGCTCCCAGGGCCACGCCCACTCGCTCAACCTCAAGGACTCCGGCGTCGACGTCGTCGTCGGCCTGCGCCCAGACTCGGCCTCGGTCGAGCAGGCCCGCTCGAACGGGCTCGAGGTCACCGACGTCGCGGACGCGGCCTCGCGCGGCGACGTGGTGATGGTCCTGCTGCCCGACGAGAAGCACGGTGAGGTCTGGCGCGAGCAGATCCGCGACGGGATCGCGCCCGGCAACACGCTGCTCTTCGGCCACGGCTTCTCCGTCCACTACGGCGAGGTCGAGCCGCCCCCGGAGGTCGACGTCGCGCTCGTCGCCCCCAAGGGCCCCGGCCACCTCGTGCGCCGCCAGTTCGCCGAGGGCAGCGGCGTCCCCGGCCTGATTGCGGTGCACGCCGACGCCTCCGGCGGCGCGCAGCAGCTCGCGCTGGCCTACGCGAAGGGCATCGGCTGCACGCGCGGCGGCGTGATCGAGACCACGTTCAAGGACGAGACGGA
>DATAFH010000014.1:0-2864 GCA_036257565.1 Solirubrobacteraceae bacterium
AGCACCATCTCGCGGCGGTCGAGCCGCCCCTGGGCGGTCACGTACGGCTCCCGGAACGGGAGTGCGTAGGGCACCGTCTCGACGTCCTCGATCCGCATCACGCGCCCGCGAGCAGCAGCCCCGCTGTGAGCAGGACGCTGAACGCCGCCAGCAGCGCGCCGGTGCCCGCCAGCGCCCCGTTCAGGGCCGGCCCATCGGTGCGCGTGCGCACCGCGCGCAGCGGGCGCAGAGCAAGCGGCGCGGAGGCGAGCGCGAGCAGCGCCCACGCGCTCGCACCGGTCAGCGCGACGGCGAGCACGAGCGCCACGTAGGCGCCGACGACCAGCGCCGCGTACAGGTCACGCGCCCGGTCCCGCCCCAGCCGCACGGCCAGCGTTCGCTTGCCCGCCCGGCGGTCGGTGTCGATGTCGCGGACGTTGTTGACGACCAGGATCGCGGTCGAGAGGAACCCGATCGGGATCGAGAGCGCGAACGGTAGCCACTCGAGCCGCTCGACCTGGACGTAGAACGAGCCGTTGACGGCGACGAGGCCGAAGAACAGGAACACGAACGCCTCGCCGAAGCCCGCGTACCCGTACGGGCGCGGCCCGCCCGTGTACAGGACGCCGGCGAGGATCGAGACAACCCCCACGACCAGGATCAGCGGGCCGGCGACCGCGGCCAGGTAGATCCCCGCGGCGACCGCGACCGCGAACGCGACCCACGTCGCTACCAGCACCCGCCGAGGTGCGACGAGGCCGGAGGCAACGACGCGGATCGGGCCGAGGCGGTCGACCGAGTCGGCGCCGCGCTTGGCGTCCGAGTAGTCGTTGGCCAGATTGGTCCCGATCTGGATGAACACGCTGCCGACCAGCGCGGCGACGAAGGCGCCGATCCGAAGCTCGTCCGAGGCTTCGACCGCGGCCGCGGTCCCGACGAGCACCGGCGCGATCGCTGCGGGCAGCGTCCGCGGCCTCGCGGCCATGAGCCATATGCGCGGGCTCAAGGTCGTTTCGGGAACTTCGAGTAGTCCGGTCGGCGGCCGTGGACGTAGGCGTCGCGGCCCTCCTGACCCTCCTCGGTCATGTAGAAGAGCAGCGTCGCGTCGTGGGACAGCTGCTGGAGCCCGGTCAGCCCGTCCTCGGCGGCGTTGAAGCTCGCCTTCAGCAGCCGCAGCGACAGCGGCGACAGCGCCGCCATCTCGCGGCACCAGCGCACGGTCTCGCGCTCGAGCTCGTCGAGCGGGACGACGGCGTTGACGAGGCCCATGTCCGCCGCCTCGCGGGCGTCGTACAGGCGGCACAGGAACCAGATCTCCTTCGCCCGCTTGGCGCCGACCTGGCGCGCGAGCAGCCCGGCGCCGAACCCTCCGTCGAAGCTCCCGACCCGGGGCCCGGTCTGCCCGAAGCGCGCGTTGTCGGCCGCGATCGTCAGGTCGCAGACGAGGTGCAGGATGTGCCCGCCGCCGACCGCGTACCCGGCGACCATCGCGACGACCGGCTTCGGCAGGCGCCGGATCTGGACGTGGAGGTCGCCGACGTCGAGCCGGCCGACGCCCCCGCGGGCGACTTCGTCGTCCCCGATGTAGCCGTCGTCGCCCCGGATCCGCTGGTCGCCGCCGGAGCAGAACGCCTCCGTGCCGGCGCCGGTGAAGACGATCGTCGCCACCTCGAGATCGTCGCGCGCGAGGTCGAACGCGGTGCGTAGTTCGCGCAGCGTCTGGGGACGAAAGGCGTTCCGCACCTCGGGCCGGTTGATCGTGATCTTCGCTATCCCCTCGCCGCGCTCGTAGCTGATGTCCCCGAACTCCGCCGCCGATCGCCACTCGATCGGTGCGTACAGCTCCTCCGTGGGGGGAGCGTCCTTGTGTGGGGTTGGCATCTGGCGCGGTGCTCCTCCGGCGGCGCCTGAGACGCCGCCGCTCGCAAGAATGCGCAGCAACGATAGCCCGTAGCCCGTTCCATCCCCTCAACCCGGTGCTCCTCGACAACTGGCTCTCCCAACGCGCACTGACGAGCCCCGACCGCACGGCCCTGGTCGCGTCCGGGCGCGCGCTGACCTATGCCGAGCTGGAGAGCGAGACGATCGCGGCGGCTCGCCGCCTGGCGGCGAGGGGGGTGCGCAGGGAGGCCGCCGTCGTGGTCGACTTGCCGCCGGGCGCCGACCACGTGATCCTCCTGCACGCGCTGATGAAGCTCGGTGCGGTGATCCATCCGCTCGATCCGCGGCTGACCGCGGCCGAGCGCAATACGGCGATCGCCGACGCGGGCCCTGCGCTCGTCGTGTCGGCCCCCGAGGATGCGGCGGGACCGGAGGCGGACCTGCCACTGCTCGGCGAGCACGACCTGGGGGCGGTGCACTGCCGCATCCGCACCAGCGGCACCTCCGGCGCCCCGCGGGCGGTGGCGCTCACGTACGGCAACCACCTGTGGAGCGCGGTGGGCTCCGCGTTCAAGATCGGAGTCGACCCCGTCGACCGTTGGCTCTGCTGCCTGCCGCTGCACCACGTCTCCGGGCAGTCGATCCTGATGCGGTCGGTGGTCTACGGGACGGGCGCGGTCGTCCACGAGGGGTTCTCCGTCGACCGCGTCGCCGAGTCGCTGGCGGGCGACGGGGTGACGCTGGTGTCGCTCGTTCCGACGATGCTCGTCCGCCTGCTGGACGCCGAGGTCGACCTCTCGGGGCCGCGCGCGATACTGCTCGGCGGCGGCCCGGTGCCGGTCGAGGCGATCGAGGAGGCCGCGGGGCGGGGCGCGAACGTGGTCCAGACCTACGGCCTGACCGAGGCCGCGTCGCAGGTGACGACGCTGGAGCCCGGCGAGGCGGCGCGCAAGCTTGGCTCCGCCGGGCGGCCGCTGCTGACCACGCACCTGCGGATCCAGTCC
>DATAFH010000015.1:0-34472 GCA_036257565.1 Solirubrobacteraceae bacterium
TGCGTTCGGGTGGTCGGCCCCGAGCGAGGAGCTGTTTCGTTTCCACACCGCGCTGGTACGCGAGCTCGGCGGTTGTCTGCTCGGCCGCAGGCTGTACGAGACGATGCTGGTGTGGGAGACGGATCCGTCGTTGCGCGACAGTGAGCTCGGGGCCGCGTTCGCCGATGTCTGGTGCGCGATCCCGAAGGTCGTCTTCAGCCGCACGCTCGACAGCGTCCAGGGCAACGCCCGGCTCGCCGAGGCGTCATTGGCCGAGGAGGTCGCCGCGGCGCTCGACGCGACCGACAAGGACGTCGAGGTCGGCGGCGCCGGCTTGGCCGCGCAGGCGATCGAGCTCGGCCTCGTCGACGAGCTGCGCATCTTCCGCAACCCGGTCGTCGTCGGTGGCGGCACGCCGTTCCTGCCACCCGTCACCGACGACATCGCGCTGGACCTGATCGAGACCAGGACGTTCGGCTCGCGCGTGATCTACGAGCGCTACGGGCGCGCCCGCGATGTGTCGGAGTGACACCGCCACGCCTCTGCTTCTCGGGGGGTTTCATGGCCGTCTCGGGTCAAGCCTGGTTTTCGCCGGTGCGGTCCACGGAACCGAAGGTCAGAGGTTCGAATCCTCTCGGGCGCGCTTATTTGCTGGGGTTTCGGCCGATTTGAGCGTCGGTCTGACACCGAAGGTCAAGCGGCATAGCCCTCGGTTTCATGCGGCGTCCGCGGCCTTGTTTGATTTCTGGCGCACTCTTGGCGCATTCTGGGCTGCTACGCGTCGGTGCCGGCCGGCCGCGTGGGGCGCAGGCAGGTCTCCCCTGAGCGCGACGAGGCTCGAGGCGCTCGCGACGCGACTCGCGGGCGCTAGGGTCGGAGCGCATGCGACCTCGTACGCCACGGGCATGAGCTCTCCGCTGGGCGAGTTCATCCGCCGTCAGCGCGAGCTGCAGGAGCTCTCCATGCGCCAACTGGCTGACCTCGTCGGGATCTCCAATCCGTACCTGTCCCAGATCGAGCACGGGTTGCGCGAGCCGTCGGAGAAGGTGCTCGACGCGATCGCGGAGAACCTGCAGCTGTCGGCCGAGGCCCTATACGAGCACGGGGGCCGACGGCAGGACGAGGGCGGTGACGAGGCCGTCGTGGCCGCGATCCGGGCGGACCCGAAGCTCACAGCGCGGCAGCGCGAGGCGTTGCTCGAGGTCTACAGCGCGTTCGTCGAGCGGGAGGGCTCGCGCCCCCGCTGACGGTCGCGGCGCCGAGGCGCCGTGACCGTCGTGGGGGAGGGAGCTCAGGAGACGAGCTCGCGAGCGGCCGTTGTGTAGGCCTTCGCGACGTCGCGCGTGAAGTCGGCCTGTGCCGCGGCGGCGCTCACGATCCAGTCCACCTTTGTCGTGCCGGCCGCCTTCTCGTACGACTCGGTGAAGGAGATCACGGCCTTCTCGTAGGTGTCGAGGAGCGCCGCGCTCGCCTTCTTGCCGTTCGCGACGGCCTTCTCGTTGAGCTCCACGACACGCTCCGCGGCGGCGTCGATGCTCTCGGTCACGGGGCTGGGCTTGGTCTGGGTGGCCATGTGCGGCTGCCTTTCGGTGAGGGTGGGGAACGACTCCGTTAGCAAGTTAGCAGGGTACTCAGCTAATGTCAACATGACTTCAGTTCAGGTGACGTAGCGTTCCCGAAGTTGGCGCTTGAGCACCTTCCCGCTCGGCGTCCGCGGCAGCTCGTCGACGAGATCGACCGAGCGCGGGAGCTTGTATCCGGCGAGCCGCTCGCGCGCGAACGCGATCAGGTCCGCCGGCGCCGGCCGCGCGCCCGGACGGGGGACGACCAGCGCCTTGACGGCCTCGCCCCAGTGCGCGTCGGGCACCCCGATGACCGCCACGTCGACGACGTCGGCGTGCTGGGCGAGCGCCTCCTCCACCTCGACCGGATACACGTTCTCGCCACCGCTGACGATCATGTCCTTGATCCGGTCGGCGAGGAACAGGTAGCCGTCTTCGTCGAGGTAGCCGCCGTCGCCGGTGCGCAGCCAGCCGTCCGGCGTCAGCGCCGCCGCGGTCTCGGCGGGCCGGTTGAAGTACCCGGGCGTGACGTTCGGGCCGCGCAGCCACACCTCGCCCACCGCGTGTGGTCCCAGCCGCGCACCGCTTGCCGGATCGGCGATCTGCAGCTCGACCCAGGGGTAGGGGCGGCCGGCCGACCGCAGCAGGCGCTCGCGCGGGCCTCCGGGATCGTGATCCTCCGGCTCGAGCGCCACCACACCGCCGGTGCTCTCGGTCAGGCCGTAAAGGCCGAACAGCGCGCAGCGGAACGTGCGCAGGGACGCCTTGAGCACCGGCGTGGTGATCGGGGCGGCGCCATAGGCGATCGCGCGGAGGGCCGAGAAGTCTCGCTCCGCGGCGCCGGGCGCCGCGGTCAGCGTCTGGAGCATCGTCGGGACGAGCACGGCGTTGGTCACGCGGCGGCGCTCGAGGGTGTCGAGGACGCCCTCGGGGTCGAACTCGCTCACCAGCACCGTGGTCGCGCCGTGCCAGAGCCCGCAGTACGCCCAGCCGATGCCGCCGATGTGGAACATCGGGAGCGGCGTGAGGCTCACTGTTCGCTCGTCGAACGCCCACCGCTGCGAGGTCTGGGCCGTGACGGCCAGGTTGCCGTGCGTGGTGAGCACGCCCTTGGCGACGCCGGTGGTGCCGGACGTGTACATCTGGACGATCACGTCGCCGGCTTCACCGCGGCCGCCCGGGTCGCGCGGCGCGTGCGCCGCCAGCCAGCGCTCGTAGCCCTCGCCCACGACGATCAGGTCGGGCGCCGGCGACAGCCGCTCCAGCAGGTCCTCGGCCACCTCGCCGTACGCCGGCCCGGCGATCAGCACGGGCGCCTGGGCGTCCGCCAGCACCGTGGTCAGCTCCGGCGGCGCGAGGCGCCAGTTGAGCGGCACGACCACGGCGCCGATCTTGCTCGCCGCGAACAGCAGCTCCACGACCTCCACAGACGAGCGGTCGAGGTAGGCGACGCGCGTCCCGCTGCCCACCCCATCCGCCAGCAGCGCCTGCGCGAGCCGGTTCGAGCGCTCGTCGAGATCCCGGTACGTGACCTCGCGCTCGCCCTGTCGGAGCGCCACCGCCTCCGGGCGCAGCCCGGCGTGGCGACGGATGACGTCGGCGACGCGTACGTCAGGCCTCATCCGGCCTCCAGGAAGAAGCGTGCGATCTCCTCGTCCACCTCGGGCTGCTCCGTCGAGTAGAGGTGGCCTGCGTCATCGAGGATCCGCAGCTCCGCACGGGGGATGTGCTCGGCCAGGATCTCGGCGTTCGCGGGAGGCACGACCCGGTCGTGGCGGCCGTGGACCACGAGCGTCGGCGCCTCGATGCGCTTCAACCTCCGGTAGCAGTTGTGCAGCGCCGCGGCGACCATCTGCGCCTTGTAGGCACGCTCGGGAAAGGGGTGAGCGAGCCGGCGGCGGATGTCCTCGGCTATCCGGTCCTTGTGCTCGCGTCTGCAGCGCGGCCCATAGTTGAACGGCACCGAGGCGCGGGCGGCGTCCTTGGCCGACATGCTCGACCGGCGGCGGAAGAACGCGATCACGTCGTCGCTCGGCCGCGCCGCGCGCGGCCCGCCCGGGTGCGTCGCTCCGAGCACGACCGAGCGCACGCGCTCGGGGTGGCGTAGGGCGAGCTGCTGCGCGACCATGCCTCCCAGGGAGAAGCCATACACGTGTGCCCGCTCGACGCCGGCCGCATCGAGCACCGAGACGACGTCGTCGGCCATCGCCTCCGTCGTGTAGCTGTTCAGGAGCGCCCGCGACCGCCCCACTCCGCGGTTGTCGAACGTGATCACGCGGAGCGACCGCGACAGCACCGGAACCGTGCGCCACCAGGCGCCTCCGCTGAGGCCGAGGCCCATGATCATCAGCACCGGATCGCCGTCGCCAGTGCTCTCCCAGTGCAGCGAGGTCATGAGTCGAGCAGCCAGCGGGCGCCCGAGAGCTGCACCGCTCCGATGTCCCTCGTCAGATCGGCAGTCGCGTTGAGGATCGAGTGCGCCGGCTCGAACGCCAGCGCGAGGGCGAGCGCTCGCTGGATGTCGCATGACCTGCGGATCGCGTCCTCGTAGCCGTTGACGGCCGCCTCGAGGAGCTCGTCGACACGGGCGTTCACAGCTCGTCCGAAATGCCGGCGACGGACATGGCCGACCACTGCGCCTCGACGGACTGGGCCAGGATCATGAGATCGCGCACGGCGCCCGACTGGTCGCGGACGTGGTCGGTCAGCAGCGCCTCGGGATCGAATCCCAGCGCGCGGAACATCGCGATCGTCGGCTCCTGGTCGGCGACGACCTCCACGACCATCTTGCGCAGGTCGAGCGCGACCGCCTCGAGGACGGCGCGCCGTGCCAGCGCGCGGCCGATCCCGCGACCGCGATGGCCCGGGTCGACGATCAGCCGCACCTCGCCCACGTGGTCCGACCAGCCGTGCAGCGGCACGACGGCGACGTAGCCGACGATCTCGCCGGCCGCCACCGCGACGGCGCGTGCGGGACCGGGATGCGTCCACGCGTCGATGACCGCCGAGGCTTCGACGTCCTCCTTGAAGAACGTGCGATCCGCTTCCGGAATGCGGCTGATGAAGCGCACGAGCGCCTCGCCGTCACCGAGCTCCAACGACCTGATGTCCATCAGCATCCCTTTCGTCGCTGTGCGCGGCCATCCACTCGGCGAGGCTCGGCAAGGTGTGGCGGAAGGCCGAGCGGCCCGTCCCGAACGTGACGTGGCCGCCCGGCAGCAGCAGCTCGTGCCGGCGCTCTGGCCGGCCGACCAGCGCCGCGATCGGCTCGGCCGCCGCTCTCGGCACCACGGTGTCCTTCGCAGCCATCGCGTTGAGCACGGTCGCGCCGCTCCTCGTGAAGTCGATCTCCCGCCCGCCGACGTGCAGCGATCCGTCCATCAGCGCGTTTCGGCGGACGAAGAGCTCGACGACCTCGCGGAACGCCGCACCGGCGAACGGCACCTGATCGCGCGTCCACTGCGCCATCGCCTGGAAGCCGCGCACGAACTCGTCGTTCCAGAGGTTCTCGAGCAGCGTCGCCCGCTGGGCCACGATCGTGGTCGGCGCGAGCATGAAGAAGCCGCTGTAGAGGACGTCGGCCGGGACGTTGCCGGTCTCGTCGATCATCTCCTCCGGGTCGAGCCTGCCCTCGCGCAGCGCGGCCACCATCGGGCCCATCTGCTCGAAGTCGACCGGCGTCGCCATCAGCACGAGGTTGCGCACGGCCGCGTCGTCGTGACCGTTCGCGTACAGGACCGACAGCACGCCGCCGAGGCAGTAGCCGGCCATGGTGAGCTCCGCGCAGCCGGTCTGCCGGCGGACCGCAGCCACGGCCCGCGGGAGGTACTCGTCCACGTACGTCTCGAGGCTGTTGTCGGCATCGAGCTCGTCCGGGATCCCCCAGTCGAGCATGAAGACGTCGAAGCCGTGATCGCGCAGGAACTCGACGGCGCTGCTCCCCGGCATGAGGTCGAGGATGTAGCTCCGGCTTACCAGGCTGGTCACGATCAGCAGCGGCTGAGCGAAGCGGGCCGGCTCGTCTCTGCGATAGCGCCACAGCTGCACCTTGTCGCGTCGCCACACGACGTCCTTCGGCGTCGCCCCGAGCGTGGGTCGGTTGCTCCCGCGCACGTAGCGGAGCCCGTTGCGCGCGCGCAGGTACGACCGCTCGACGTCGCGGTTGACGGACGCGAGCAGGTCCGCCGGGCTGAGCTGCAGCGCCATCGCTAGACCCGCTCCCCCTCGAGCTGCTCGAGCTTCTTCGAGATCTGCAGCAGCCGCCGATCCATGCGCGCGAGCTGCTCACGCACCTGCCGGATGTCGGTGCCGGCGGGGAGGTTGAGCAGATGTAGGCCGCGCTTGGAGACGCTTTCGACCGCACCCGTGACCCGTCGCGTGCCGCGGTTCAGCTCCGCCACCACGTCGAAGTACGCATCGCTGTGGACGGCGGACTCGATCGGGGCTCCGATCGCCCGTTCCAGGCGGAGCACGAGCTTCAACCACGTGGACATGCTCTGGCACGATAGCAGAGAATTGAGATGACTTCAGTTCATCTGATACTGTCACGGGCATGGAGGCGATTCAGCTCACCGCTTGGGAGCAACCGGCCGCGCTCGTCGATGTGCCGGCTCCCGAACCCGGTCCAGGTGAGGTCCTCGTCCGCGTCGCCGGCGCCGGCCTCTGCCACTCGGACCTGCACCTGATGCACTGGCCCGCCGGCTCGCTGCCGTACCAGCTCCCGTTTACCCTCGGCCACGAGGTCGCGGGCACCGTCGCCGCGCTCGGCGCAGGAGCGGACGGCCTCGAGGTCGGCGCCCCCGTGCTCGTCTACGGGCCATGGGGATGCGGGCGCTGCCGCGCCTGCAGCGTCGGGGCCGAGCACCTCTGCGACGGGAACGTGGCGGCGCGCGGCGCGGGCCTCGGCCGCGACGGCGGGCTCGCGGAGTACATGGTCGTGCCCTCACCCCGCCTCACGGTGCCACTCGACGGGCTCGATCCGGTGGCCGCGGCGCCGCTTGCCGACGCGGCGCTCACCCCGTACCACGCGATCCGCCGTGCGCTGCACCTGCTGAGGCCGGGGACGAGCGCGGTCGTGATCGGCGTCGGTGGCCTCGGCCACGTCGCCGTGCAGCTCCTGAAGGCGCTCAGCCCGGCGCGCATCGTCGCCATCGATCGCCGCGACGAGGCGCTCGAGCTGGCGACCGGAAGCGGGGCGGACGTCGTGCTGCAGGCCACCGGGCTCGCCGCCCCAGAACTGCAGCGGGCAGCGGGCCGCCGCGGCGCCGCGCTGGTCGTCGACTGCGTCGGCAGCGACGAGACGCTCGCGCTCGCCGCGGGAGCCGTGAGGCCAGGCGGCCAGGTCGCGATCATCGGGCTCGCCGGCGGGACGTTCCCCATGCGCTTCGGTGCCGTAGCGCTCGAGACGCCCGTGACCTTCTCGTCCTGGGGGACGCGCGAGGAGCTCGTCGACGTCGTCGAGCTGGCGCGCGCCGGTGCGATCGAGCTCGAGGTCGAGCTCGTGCCGCTCGCCGCCGTCCCCGCCGCCTACGAGCGGCTCGCCGCCGCCGGCTGCCGCGGCCGGGTCGTGGCCGTGCCGGCGTGAGGCTCGAGGGAAGGATCGCCGTCGTCACCGGCGGCGGCTCGGGCATCGGCGAAGCGATCTGCCGCCGCTTCGCCGCGGACGGAGCCACGGTCGCGGCGCTCGACGTTCGGCTCGACGCGGCCGAGCAGACGATCGCCGCGATCGGATCGGGCCTCGCACTGCACGCCGACGTGAGCGACAGCGCCGCGGTCGATGGTGCGCTCGCGCGGGTGCAGCGCGAGCTGGGCGCGATTGACATCCTTGTCAACAACGCCGGCGCCGTGGGCGCAGCTCACCTGCAGCGCGTCATGCCGCTGCTCGAGGCCCAGCGGCTCGAGGCGCTGTCCGGCGCGGTCCAGACGCCGCTCGACGCGCTCGTGCGGCTGAGCGACGACGAGTGGCGCCGGCTGCTGGCCGTGCACCTCGACGGTACGTTCTTCTGCACGCGCGCGGCGGCACGGCTGATGGCGCCGCGCGGGGTCGGCGTGATCGTGAACATGGCCTCCGTGTGCGGGCTTGAGGGCTGCGCCGGCCACCCGCACTACTCGGCCGCCAAGGCTGGGATCCTGGGGTTCACCAAGGCGGTCGCGAAGGAGCTGATCGTGCAGGGGATCCGCGTGAACGCCGTGGCGCCGGGGCATGTGGACACCAGCACGCTCAAGGGCGAGCTGGACGAAAGCCGGCGGGTGATCGCCAGCCAGACGCCGGCCGGCCGGCTGGCGCGACCGGAGGAGATCGCGGCGACCGCGGCGTTCCTGGCCTCCGACGACGCCACGTACTTCGTCGGGGCTACTCTCGGCCCGAACGGCGGCCTCGTCACGGCGGTGTGACGCGACCGGGGGGCAACGGGCCATTCCGTGTGGAGCGATGTCCCGTTGGGCAACTCCTAGCAGGGCGCGGCCCATTGCGCGCCGCCGTCGACCGGCAGGATCGATCCGGTCGTGTAGCTCGACCCGTCGCCGGCGAGATACAGCGCCGCGCCGACGATCTCCTCGGCGCGCCCGGCCCGGCACAGCGGAAACGTCTGCGTCAGCCGCGCGAGCGCGTCCATGTCCCAGGCCCGGGAGATCGTCGTCAGGAACGGCCCCGGCATGATCGCGTTCACGCGCACCTTCGGCCCGAGTGCGTGCGCGAACCCCACGGTCAGCGCGTTCAGGCCGGCCTTGGCGGCGGCGTAGGGCACGATGTCGCCGGTCGGGCGCACGGCGCCTGTGCTCGAGACGTTGATGATTGAGCCGCCCTCCCCCGCGGCCATGCGCTCACCGACGAGCGCGGACAGCCGGAACGGGCCCTTGAGGTTGACGCCGATGACCTTGTCGAAGAGCTCCTCGGTCACGTCCGCCAGCGCCGAGTACTGCGGGGAAACGCCGGCGTTGTTGACGAGGATGTCCACGCGGCCGAACTCGCCGTAGGCCGCGTCGACGAGTCGTCCGATCTCGTCCCAGCGGCCGACGTGGCACGCCTGCCCGAGCGCCCGCCCGCCGGCCGAGCGCAGCTCCTCCGCCACCTCGCGGCACGCGTCCGCCTTGCGGCTGGCCACGATCACGTCGGCCCCGGCGGACGAGAACGCGCGCGAGATGGCGAGCCCGAGGCCGCGCGTGCCGCCGGTGACGAGCGCGACGCGGCCGGAGAGGTCGAACGGCCCGCGCGCCTCGCGCAGCTCCTTCGCGTCTGGCGGTGTCCGGCTCACCGGCGGCCCGCGCAGTCCGGGACCGGCCGGCGGCGTGGCCGCCGGCGCGGAGCCGTCGCCGCGCGGCCGACACCGGTCAGCTCGAACACCGAGCCGCCGTCGCCGACCCGCTCGGCCACGGCGCCGGCGCTCAGCAGCAGCTCGAGGTTGCCGACGACCTCCCACACGACCAGCAGCGGCTGCTGCATGAGCGTCCGCTCGGGCCACAGCCCGCCGGCGACCTCGAACGCCGTCCGCGGGCCCGCGTCCAGGACGGCGAGGATCCGCTCGCAGCGGCGGACGTGGTCGCGCAGCCGCGCCTGCACCAGCCGCCGGTGATCGGTGACCGGAGCGCCGTGCCCGGTCAGCAGCCGGGCGAGCGGCATCTCCTGCGTCCGCTCGAGGTTCTCCAGGTAGCGCAGCCGGGAGCGCGCGCGGCCGTCCTGCGCCCGGTCGGGCGCGCAGATCTCCGTGTTCGAAGAGATCGCCGCCAGGAGGTGGTCGCCGGCGAAGGCGATCGCGTCGCGGTCGTCGACGAACAGCGTGTCCGTGGTGCTGTGGCCCGGTCGCGCGAGGACCTGCAGGCTGCGCCCGCCGGCCGCCACGCGGTCGCCGTCGAGGAGCCGCACGTCGGCCTGGAAGTCTTCGGTCGTGGCGCGGATGAAATCCCAGAAGTCCTCGCTGTCGGCGACGACCTGGTCCGGCACGCCGTGATGCGTCATCAGGGCGCGGGCGAACCGTCGGTCGTCCTCGACCTCGGCGCCGTAGCGCGCGCCATAGTCGGCGATCCGGTCGAGCACGGCCACGGTCGCCCCCGCCCGGCGCTGGATCGTCGCGGCGAGGCCGACGTGGTCGAGGTGGTGATGGGTCGCGAGCACCAGTTCGATGTCCTCGACCCGGAGCCCCTCCCGACGCAGGCCGGCCTCGAGCGCCGCGAGCGCGTCGTCGTCGCGCGGCCCGGTGTCGATCAGCGTCACCGGATCGCCGGGCAGCAGCCATGCGTTGACCGATCCGACGTGCGCGAGGGGGAGCGGGATGGCGACGGGAGCGCGCATGAACTGAGTTCAGTATTGCAGATCGGCGCGGTCCTGTGCGCGACCATCATCATGACGCAGTATCGCTTGCCATTCGGCGGGACGCCTGTATGATTAGTTGAAGTCAGTTCGGTAAAGTCTCAGATCGGAGCGAGGAATGTCCTTGGAAGCCCAGTTGAACGGAGCCACGGCGACGGAGGAGTTCGTGCAGTACCGCGTCGCCGACGGGGTCTGCACGATCTGGCTGAACCGGCCCGAGGTGATGAACTGCGTCAACTGGGGGCTGCTGACGCAGCTGGGCGCGGCGCTGGACCGCGCCGAGGCCGACGACGCGGTCCGCGTCGTGCTCATCCGCGGCCGCGGCGGCACCTTCTGCGCGGGCGCCGACCTCAACATGCTCGACGCCGAGTTCCTCGGCACGACCAACAACTCGGTCCGGATCGCGCAGGTGTCGGCGCGCACGTTCGACCGCGCGTTCAACCTGGCGAAGCCGACCGTCGCCGTGGTCGAGGGCTACGCCGTCGCCGGCGGCTTCGAGCTGATGATCTCGTGCGACTTCGCCGTCGTCTCGGACGACGCCAAGATCGGCGACTTCCACATCCGCCGCGCGCTGTTCGGCGGCGCCGGGCCGATCTACCGCCTCCCGCGCTACATCGGCCTGCGCAAGACCAAGGAGCTGCTGCTCACCGGCAAGCTGCTGTCCGGCAAGCAGTGCGAGGAGTGGGGGCTGGCCAACGTCTCCGCGCCGCCGGAGGAGCTCGACGACGCGATCGCCGACTTCGTGGCGCCGATGATCGACAAGAGCGCGTTCACGATGCGCATCACGAAGCTCGCCGCCAACCGGGGCCTCGACGGCGACACCGAGACGCTGATCGCGCTCGAGAGCATGACCTGCAACGTCGCGCACCAGTCCCAGGACGCGCGCGAGGGCGTGCAGGCCTTCCTCGAGAAGCGCGATCCGGTCTGGTCGCACCGCTAGTCGCCAGGCCATGGACTTCGCCTTCGACGCCACCACGCTGGACCTGCGGGAGCGGCTGCTCGCGTTCATGGACGAGTGCGTCTACCCGGCCGAGCCGCGCTTCCGCGAGGAGGTCGCGCGCTCCGCGGACCCCTGGGGTACGCCGCCCGTGATCGAGGAGCTCAAGGTCCGAGCGCGCGCTGGGGGCCTCTGGAACCTGTTCCTTCCGCCGATGCACGACGGTGGCGCCGGGCTGACCAACCTGCAGTACGCGCCGCTCGCCGAGATCACCGGCCGCAGCCCGTGGATGGCTCCGGAGGCGATCAACTGCGCGGCGCCCGACACCGGGAACATGGAGCTGCTCTCGCTCTTCGGCACGCCGGGGCAGAAGGCGCGCTGGCTGGATCCGCTCTTGGACGGGCGGATCCGGTCGGCGTTCTCCATGACCGAGCCCGACGTCGCATCGTCGGACGCGACCAACATCGCGACGCGGATCGAGCGCGACGGCGACCACTACGTCGTCAACGGGCGCAAGTGGTGGACCTCCGGGGCGATGTCGCCGCGCTGCGAGCTGCTGATCGTGATGGGCGTGACCGATCCCGACGCCGAGCGGCACCGGCGCCAGAGCATGATCCTGGTGCCGAGGGGGACGCCGGGCGTCCATGTCGTGCGCTCGACGAGCCTGTTCGGGTACGACGACGGACCGCACGGCGGCCACGCCGAGATCGTCTACGACGACGTCCGCGTGCCGGCCGCGAACCTGCTCGGTGCAGAGGGCGAGGGCTTCCGGCTCGCGCAGGAGCGGCTCGGGCCAGGGCGCATCCACCACGCGATGCGGGCGATCGGGATGGCCGAGCGCGCGCTGGAGATGCTGTGCCGTCGGACCGCCGCGCGCTCGACCTTCGGCCGCCCGATCATCGACCACGGCGTCGTGCAGCGCTGGATCTCCGAGGCGCGGGTGAGGATCGAGCAGGTGCGCCTGCTCGTGCTCAAGACCGCGTGGCTGATGGACACCGTCGGCAACCGCGGGGCCCGGATCGAGGTCTCGGCGATCAAGGTCGCCGCGCCGGAGGTCGCCACCTGGGTGATCGATCGCGCGATCCAGGCGCACGGCGGCGCCGGCGTGTCCCAGGACCACGTGCTCGCCGAGCTCTACGCGGTCGCGCGCATCCTGCAGATCGCCGACGGGCCCGACGAGGTCCACCACATGGCGATCGCCCGGCGCGAGACGCGGCGGTATCGCGAGCCAGTCGCGGTCTGAGCCGCGCGGCTAGCGCTTCGCAGCGCGGGCGCGCTTCCGGCCGCCCGTCGCCGCGACCGGGCCCGACGGGAGCGGCAGGCCGGCCACCGCGAGGCAGCGTGCGACGTAGAAGTCGGCCACCTCGGCGAGCGACAGCCCTGCGCGGGGGCGGTACCAGTGGAAGACGCTGTTGTAGAGCCCGAGGATCGCGCGCGCCAGCAGGCGCGGCTCGGCCTCGGGGATCGTGCCCTGCTCCATTCCGCGGGTCAGGAACGCGGCCCACTTGAACTCGAGGTCACGGGTGCGGGCGAGCGCGAGCTGGCGCGCCTCCTCCTCGCGCGCCGACGTGCGGTGCACGCCGACCAGCACCTGCTCGGAGACGAGCAGGCGGTTGCGGAGGACCTCGCGCTCCGAGAGGTCGAACGCCGCCTGCAGCACGGCGGTGAGCGCCGCCTCGAAGTCCTCGTGCTCACTGGTGATCCGCTCGAATCGCTCCACCTCCGCCTCGAGCGCCTCGGCCATGATCTCGTAGAGGCAGTGGAGCTTGGACTCGAAGTAGTGATAGAGCGCGGTCGAGCCGATCCCGACGGCGGTCGCGACGTCGGCCCACTTGCTGTGCTCATAGCCCTCGCGGCCGAACAGCTCGGTCGCGGTCTCGAGGATCGCGGCGCGCTTGCTGCGCGACGACGGGGCTCCTCGGTTGTTGGATCGTCCGTTGCGCGCTTGGCGTGGTTGAGGCACGAATTCCTTCTTGAACTTGAAGTCGTATGGACATTACCAGCGGGGACGGTGTTCGCCGCCAACGCGGTTGAAAGCTGACCATGTCCATGATAGAACTGAAATGAATTCAGATGGGTGTAGATAGCCAGGTCATCATCGTCACAGGCGCCAGCTCCGGCCTCGGCGAGCAGGTCGCACGAGCGCTGGCCGCCGCCGGTGCCACCGCTGTGCTCGCGGCGCGGCGGGTCGACCGGCTCGCGGGGCTCGAGCGCGAGCTGCCGGGAGTGCAGGCCATCGCGTGCGACGTGACCGATGCAGGCGACCGCGATCGGCTCGTCGAGACCGTGACCGACCGCCACGGCCGCCTCGACGGACTCGTCAACAACGCCGGCGTCGGCGCGACCGCGCCGGCCCTGAAGACCAGCAGCGAGGCGTTCGCGCGCGTGCTCGACGTCAACCTCACGGCGCCGTTCGCGCTCTCCTGCCTGGCCGCGAGCCGGATGCGCGCGAACGGCGGCGGGTCGATCGTCAACGTCGCGTCGGTCATGGGCCTGCGCTCGATCGGCGAGATCCCCGACGCGGCGTACGTCGCCTCCAAGGCGGGCATGATCGGACTCACGCGCGAGCTCGCCTCGCAGTGGGGCCGCTACGGCATCCGCGTCAACGCGGTGGCACCGGGGTTCTTCGCTTCGGAGATGACGGCCGAGCTCGGCGACGACCCGGAGGCGTTTCCCCCGTTCCTGCTCGACCGCACGCCTCTCGGCCGCGGCGGCCGGGCCGGCGAGCTGGACGAGGCTGTGCTGTTCCTGCTCGGCTCGGGCAGCAGCTTCGTGACCGGCCACGTCCTCAGCGTCGACGGCGGGATGGCCGTGCGATGAACCGCTCGCTGCCGCAGCCGATCCGGCTCCTCAACCGGCCGCTCGCGATCTGGCGGCTTTCACGCTGACAGGCCGACGAGCCGGCGGCCCGCGGCGACGAGCGGCGCGACCAGCCGCTGCGCGTCGTCGAAGCCCGAGCCGAGCATCGCACCGCCCGCGGCGCGCGCCGCGATGCCCTGGCACACGACCGCGAGCTTGAAGAACGCGAACGCCTGGTACCACTCGACGTCCGAGACGTCGAGTCCCGTCCGCGCCGCGTAGCGGCGGACGATCTCCTCCCGCGTCGGGAACCCTTCGGCCGCCGTGACCGGCGCCATCACGCGCGCCGCGCCGAGCACGGCATCGTCGGTTCCCTCGCTCCAGTAGGCGAGCAGCGTCCCGAGGTCGGTCAGCGGGTCGCCGAGCGTGCTCATCTCCCAGTCGAGCACCGCGACGATCCGGCCGGGCGCCGTCGGGTGCAGGACGGTGTTGTCGAGCCGGAAGTCGCCGTGGACGATCGTCGCGGCGCGCTGCGGCGGGATCGTCCGCACCAACTCGTCGCGCAGCCCGTCGAGCGCGGGCATCTCGCCGGTCTTGGACGCCTCCCACTGCTGCGACCAGCGGCGCAGCTGTCGCTCGACGAAGCCGGCCGGTCGGCCGAAGCGCTCCAGGCCGACCGCCGCCGGGTCGACGGCGTGGAGGTCGGCCAGGACGGCGACGAGCGTCGCTCCGATCGCCGCCCGCGGCTCGGGCCCGTCCGCGTAGCCCGCCGGTAGCGCGCTGCGGCACACGTGCCCGACCACGCGCTCCATCACGTAGAAGCTCACGCCCAGCGGCCCGTCGGGGCTTCCGAGGTGCAGGACGCGCGGCACCGGCACGGCGGTGCCCTCCAGCGCGTGCATCACGCGGTGCTCGCGCACCATGTCGTGCGCGGTGGGCAGGACATGGCCGAGCGGCGGCCGGCGGAGCACGACCTCGCCGGCGTCGCACGCGACGCGGTAGGTGAGGTTGGACTTGCCGCCGGAGATCAGCGCGACGTCGCACTCGGCCCAGCGCGGGTCGTGCAGCACGCCGGCGAGCAGCGGGCCGACGACCTCCGGCTCGGCGCCTGTCGTGATCGGCTCGAGGCGCTGGGCGGTGGGGTCGTTGAACCCGGTCGCCATCACGTGACCGGCTCGGGGACCGCCGTGGACGCGAGCTCCCGCCCGAGCGCTCGCTCGTGATGGACGGCATCTCCGAACTGGCGCTCGCGCACGATGATGCGTCGAAGGTACCGATGGGCGGGATGCTCGGCGGTGATGGCGATACCACCGAACACCTGCATCGCGCCGTGTGCGACCTCGCGGGCCGCGCGCGACACGTACGCCTTTGCGATCGAGGCGGTCCGTGCCGCCTCGTCGGCCCCCTCGTCAAGCGCGGCCGCCGCGTAGAGGACGGAGGACCACGAACTGGCCTGACGCACGTACAGGTCCGCCAGCAGGTGCCGCAGCGCCTGGAAGCTGCCGATCGTGCGGCCGAACTGACGCCGCTCGGCCGCGTAGCGGCACGCGTCGTCGAGCATGCGACCCGCCGCTCCCACCGCCTCCGCGGCCGCGAGCAGGGCGCCGATCGTCGCCAGCCGGCGAACCGTTTCGCCACTGAACTGTACGGCCGGGACGTCGACGAGCTCGACCGCGAACATGGGGGCCGTGGGGTCGAGTGCCGGCTGGGGGACGCGTGTGACGCCAGGCGCATCGGCGTGGACGACGGCCAGCGCGGCGCCGTGCGGCCCGGCCGCGACCACGGCGAGGCGAGCCACCGAGGCGGCGTGCTCAACAGCGGTCTTGCGCCCCGTGACGACCTCGCCGGTGAGCGCGGTGCGCTCGGGCGCCGCCGCCCAGCTCGACCCCGGCTCGAGCACCGCGAACGCCACGGCGTGCCCACCGAGGTCGACCGTCTCGGCCGCGAAGCGCACGGCGGCGCTGCCGAGGTAGGGCACGGGCGCCAGGTGCGCGCCGAGCGCGCGGGCGATCAGGCAGAGCTCGACGGCGCCGAGCCCGTCGTCGCCGCCGACCGAGAGCGCGCCGAACTCGACGAGGCCGGCCCACGGCTCCGCCTCGCGCGCCAACAGCGTCTCGACGGATTCCTCAAGCCACCGCTGCTCGTCGCTGAGCTCCAGGTCCATTCGCGCTACTCCTGTGGAAGAGCGAGGACGCGGTGGGCGATGATGTCGCGCTGGATCTGCTGCGTGCCGCCGTACACGCTCGCGGCGCGCGAGTACAGGTAGGTCTCGAGCCAGAACTCGTCCTCTCCGACCGCCTCCGGCTCGGCGTGCTCCAGCGTCGGTCCGAGGACCTCGAGCACCGTCGCCGCCAGCCGCTGCTCGGCCTCCGCCATCAGCAGCTTGACGCTCGAGCTGTCGGGGCCGACGGCGCCGCCGTTGAGGAACTCGCCGACGGTCCGGTACGCGTGATGGCGCAGGACCTCGACGCCGATCAGCGCCCGTGCGAGAGCGACCTGGGCGCCGGGCTCCTCGATCAGCGGCTCGCCGTCGACGCTGCGCTCGGCTGCCACGCGGACGACGCGGTCCAGCCACGTCCGGAGCTTGACCTGCCGGGGCAGCGCGGCGGTGCCGCGCTCGTGACCGAGCGTGTGCATCGCGATCTTCCAGCCGTCGCCGAGCTCGCCGAGCAGGTTCGCCCTGGGCACGACGACGTCGTCGAGGAAAAGCTCGCAGAACTCGGCGTGGCCCGTGATCTGCGTCATCGGCCGCAGCTCGACACCCGGCGAGCGCATGTCGACGACCAGCATCGAGATCCCGCAGTGCTTCGGCTCGCCGTCACTCGTCCGGGCCAGGACGCCGCACCAGCGCGCGAACTGTCCCCACGAGACCCACGTCTTCTGCCCGCTGACCACGAAGTGGTCGCCGCGAGCCTCGGCGCGCGTCCGCAGCGACGCGAGGTCGGACCCGGCATCGGGCTCCGAGAACCCCTGGCACCAGATCTCCTCGGCGGAGAGGATCGCCGGGATGTGGCGGCGTCGCTGCTCGTCGGTGCCGAAGCGCAGCAGCGAGGGGCCGAGCACGTCGAGCCCGACCACGTTGGCGAACTCAGGGGCGCCGGCTGCCGCCAGCTCCTGGTCGATGATGATCTGCTCGGCCGCCGGCCCGCCGCCGCCGCCGAACTCGCGCGGCCACGCGCGCCCGACGTAGCCCGCCTCGTAGCAGCGGGCCTGCCAGGCCCGCAGCGCCTCCATGCGGGTCTCCAGCGAGCGCGGCAGGCGAGCGGCGTCCGGCCGGTCGGCGGCGAGGAAGCCGCGGATCTCGTCCTGGAGCCGGCGCTCGGACTGTATGGCAGCAAGCTGCATGAACTGAGATCGTATCAGCTGTCTGCAAGACTGTGAGCGCAGGCTCCGGATCGCGACTTCACATTTGAGTTGAGTTCAGCTACTCTGCGGGCGGCGGTACGAGGGACAATGGGAAATCGAGAGAGCGACAAGGGTCCGAGCATGTCCACGCTGCGCTTTCAGGCCGAGGCCGACCGGTACTACGCCCAGGGATACTGGAGACCGGGTGACCTGTGGAGCGACTTCGCCTCGCGCGCAGACGCGCAGCCGGACAAGGTCGCGCTGGTGCTCGACGACCGCCGCATCACCTACGACGAGCTGCGGCTCGCCGCCGTCGCGCTGTCTGCCCGACTGGCCACCGGGTCGGTGGAGCCGGGCGACGTGGTCCTGCTGCTCGGCCGCCACTCGATCGAGGCGGCGGTCGCGCTGCTCGGCTGCCTGCACCGCGGCACAGTGCTCGCTCCGCTGCCCCCGATGTTCAGCGTCACCCAGCTCTCGGCGCTCGCCGGGCAGACGGGAGCGAAGGCGATCGTGGGCTTCGGCGGCGCGAAGGAGATCGCCAAGTGCGAACAGGCGGCGGCGCTCGTCGAGCTGCTGATGACGCTGACGCCGGCGACCGTGGACGAGCTGATCGCCGAGGACGCGGCCGACGAGCGCAGCGAGCGCCGGGCCGACGACTTCGCGATGGTCATGCACTCGTCCGGGACCACGTCGGAGCCGAAGGGCATCGTGCACTCGAGCAACACGCTGCGGTACGCCACCGAGGGCGTCTGCCGGCGCTGGGAGCTCAGCGGCGACGACCGCTGCCTCGTCGCAACCGAGTTCGGCTTCGTCGGCGGGCTCGTCTTCGGGTACCTCCCCGTGCTGCTCAACGGCGGAACGGGGGTGCTGATGAGCAAGTGGGAGCCCGAGGAGGGGCTGCGGCTGATCGAGGAGCACCGCTGCACCTACGTGCTGCTGATGCCGACCCACGCCGCCGACACGCTCTTGGCGGCCCAGGCCACGACGCGCGACCTGTCGTCCATGCGCGTCCTCGCCGCCCCTGGTCTAACGCCGGAGCGGCGGCTGGCGATGCAGGAGGCGTTCGGGATCCCCCCGCTGGCCGACTACGGCCTGTCCGAGGTGCCCGGGCACGCGGCGCACGGCCTGCGGGAGCCGGAGGCCAAGATGCTCACGACGGAGGGCCGCCCCTACGACGGCACCGAGATCCGCATCCTCGACGCCGAAGGTGCGCAGCTGCCCGCCGGCGAGGTCGGCGACGTCGTCGTCAACGGCCCGAGCCGGTTCCTCTTCTTCCTCGGCAACGACGAGCTGACGCGGGAGACGCTGACCGGCTGGGGCGGGTACCGCACCGGCGACCTCGGATACCTCGACGACGACGGTCACCTGGTCTACGTCGGCCGCAGCAAGGACATCATCCGGCGCGGCGGCGTGACGGTCGTGCCGGCCGAGCTCGAGTCGGTGCTGATACGGCACCCCGTCGTCCACGAGGCCGCGGTCGTCCCGCTGCCCGACGAGCGCCTGGAGGAGCGCGCCTGTGCCGCCCTCATCCTCGAGGCCGGCGAGCGGGCGCCGACCCTTCCGGAACTGCAAGCGTTCCTCGAGCGCCAGGGCGTCGCCAAGTACATGTGGCCCGAGTCGATCGAGGTCTTCGACGACTTCCCGCGCACCCCGTCCCTGAAGCCGGTCAAGCGCGAGATCGTGCAGCAGATCATCGCTCGCGCGAACGACTCCGCGCTGGTACCATCTAACTAAGATGAGTTCAGCTCAGTCACGCGGGACGAAGCGCGAAGAGATCCTTGCCGCGGCCACGGAACGGTTCGGCCGCGACGGCTACGAGGACACGAAATGGGCGGACATCGCGGCCGACGTCGGCGTCGGCCCGACCGCCCTCTACCACTACTTCGAGTCCAAGCAGCACTGCCTGTACGTGATCATGGACCAGGCCATCGAAGGGTTCCGCTCGCGCTTCGAGGCGCTGACCACGAACAGCGCCGCCGATCCGCTCGACCGTCTCATGACCGTGATCGAGGACTGCTTCGAGCTCTCCGAGCGCGACATCCAGCGCAACCGCGTGCTGGTCGCAGAGCAGGGCCTGCTGTCGGCCCGCAGCGGCTCGCCGCGCGAGGAGCAGGCGCGGCAGGCCGCCCGAGCGCGCACGCGTGACCTGGAGTTCGCCTGGGCGAGCTTCCTCTCGCACGCGATGCAGCAGGGGGCGATTCCGAAGAACGACCCGCGGCTGCTCACGCGCGCGATCCTCGGCCTCTACAACAGCATCTGGCACTGGTACCGGCCGAACGGCATCGTCGCTCTCACTCGCATCGCCGAGTTCTTCACCGATCGCAGCCTTGCCCTCATCGGCGTCGCGCCGGAGGCGCTCGACCGGCCGAGGGCGGCCGCATGAGCTTTTTCGAGCGCTACTTCGCCGCGCTGGACGGCCCCGATCCGCACTCGTCGCTCGACCTCGTGGCCGACGACGTCGAGTTCTCGATCCAGTGGGCGCGCGGCGCCGACCGCGACAGCCGCCAGCTCGTCGGCGGTCGCGAGGAGCTGCGTGCGTTCATCGACGGCGGAGACATGAGCGACTGGGCGCACCACGTGCTGTTCGGCGGCAGCGCCGGTGACGTCGAGTTCGCGCTCGGTGAGACCCGCTACCACAGCGGCGAGCGGATCGGGACCTTCCTCACGGTCGCGCAGCTCGACGGCGACGGGCGCATGGTGCGCTACATGGTCGCCCGGTCGCCGGCGGTCGCCTTCGACCCGGCGCCGGTCGATGCCGGTTGACTTCGTCGCGGTCGCCGCCGGCCTGATCGCGGGGTCGGCGGAGGCGCCCGAGCTGATCGGGTCCGAGTGCCGCCGGTGCGGGGTCGTCGCCTTCCCGCGCCAGGGCTCGTGCGCGGCGTGCACGTCGAGCGTCGTCCAGGAGCGCCGGCTCGCCCGTCACGGCACGCTGTGGACCTGGACGATCCAGTGCTTCGAGCCGAAGTCGCCGCCCTACGCCGGCGCCGCCGAGGACTTCGAGCCGTACGGCGTCGGCTACGTCGAGCTCCCGGGCGAGGTGCGCGTCGAGGCGCGGCTCACCGAGGCCGATCCGGAGCGCCTGCGGATCGGGATGTCGATGGAGCTCGTGCTGGTCCCGGCGCCGGGCGCCGGCGGGGCGCTCACCTACGCCTTCCGGCCGGATGACTGACGTCGTCGTCGTGGGGGTGGGCATCCACCCGTTCGGCCGCCACGAGGGCGTGTCGGGCCTCGAGATGGCGGCGGTCGCCGCCCGCGCCGCCCTGGCCGACGCGGGCGTCGGCTGGCAGGAGGTCGAGTTCGCCGCCGGCGGCTCCGACGCCGCGGGCAACGCCGATACGACTGTTGCGGTGCTCGGGCTCACCGGCGTGCCCTTCATCAACGTCCGCAACGGCTGCGCGACCGGCGGCTCCGCCCTCGCGACGGCACACGCGATGTTGGTGGCCGGCGCCGCGGAGATCGCGCTCGTCGTCGGGTTCGACAAGCACCCGCCGGGCGCGTTCAACCCGCTGCCGGAGGACTGGGGACTGGGCGCCTGGTACGGCGAGACCGGGCTGATGCTCACGACGCAGTTCTTCGCGATGAAGATCCAGCGCTACATGGCCGAGCACGGCATCAGCTCCTCGACGCTCGCCAAGGTGGCCTCGAAAGCGTTTGAGAACGGCTCGCGCAACCCGAACGCGTGGCGCCGCCGGCCGCTGTCGGAGGACGAGGTGCTCGGGTCGAAGATGGTTAACCACCCGCTGACGCAGTACATGTTCTGCTCGCCCGGCGACGGCGCGGTCGCGCTCGTGCTGGCGCGGGGCGAGCGCGCCCGGACGCTCGCGCGCCCGCCCGTGTCTCTCCGTTCGGTCGCGTTCCGGACCCGTCGCTTCGGGTCCTTCGAGGTCTTCAGCCCGTCGATCCCGATCACGGCCGCCCCCTCCCCCACGACCGAGGCGGCCGCGGCCGCGTTCGAGCAGGCGGGCATCGGCCCCGAGGACGTCGACGTCGCCCAGCTCCAGGACACCGAGTCCGGCGCCGAGGTCATGCACCTCGCCGAGACCGGCCTGTGCGAGCACGGGGAGCAGGAGGCGCTAATCCAGAGCGGCGCCACGAACCGCGACGGCCGGCTTCCGGTCAACACCGACGGCGGCTGCCTCGCCAACGGCGAGCCGATCGGCGCGTCCGGCCTGCGCCAGGTCCACGAGGTCGTGCTCCAGCTGCGCGGGGAGGCGGGTGAGCGCCAGATCGCCGGACCGGCACGCGTGGGCTTCACCCAGGTCTACGGCGCGCCGGGGGTCAGCGCGTGCACGGTGCTGAGCCGCTGAGCCGTGAGGTCCAGCTCGTCTCCTATCCCGAGGGCGAGCCGCGGACGAGCGACTTCCGCGTCGTCGAGGTGCCGGTGCGCGAGCCGGATCCGGGAGAGGTCCTGGTCCGGAACACCTGGACATCCGTGGACCCCGGGCTGCGGCTGCGCTTGACGGCGCGTGCGCCGGCCGGCTACTTCGCCGCGTTCGGCCTCGAGACGGCGATGGACGGGATCATGACCGTCGGCGAGGTCGTCGAGTCCCGTGCGGAGGGGTTCCGCACCGGCGACACCGTCTGGCACGCCTCGGGCTGGCGCGACTATGCCGTCGTGGAGGCCGGGACACCGGCGCTCGGTGGGCTCGGCACGCTGACGCGGCTCGACACCGACCTCGCTCCCGCGCAGCGGTACCTCGGCCCGCTCGGCGGCATGGGCCTCACCGCCTATGCGGGGTTGTTCGACGTGGCGGGGTTGCGCGAGGGCGACGTCGTCTGGGTGTCGGCCGCTGCCGGGGCGGTCGGGAGCCTCGCGGCGCAGTTCGCGAAGCTCCGCGGCCATCGCGTGATCGGCAGCGCGGGGTCGGACGACAAGGTCGCCTACCTGCTCGGCGAGCTGGGCCTCGACGCCGCCTTCAACCACCGCGCGGGCTCGGTGGCCGAGCTGCTGAGCGCGGCCGCGCCGGACGGGATCGACGTCTACTTCGACTGCGTCGGCGGCGACCACCTCGAAGCGGCGCTCGGGGCGCTGCGCCCGACGGGACGCGTGGCGCTCTGTGGCGCGGTCTCGCAATACGGGCGCCGGGCGCGCGGACCGGCCAACCTCTTCCAGGCAACGGCCAACGACCTGACGCTGCGCGGGTTCCGCGGCAGCAGCTACCTGCACCGGATGGCCGACGTGGCGCGCGACGTCGGCGGCTGGCTCGCCGCCGGGCGGGTGCGCTACCGCGAAACGGTCGTCGAGGGCCTTGAGCGCGCGCCCGAGGCGCTTGCCCGGATGCTGGCGGGCGACACGATCGGCAAGACGCTCGTGCGGATCGCCTGATCAGGCGCTGTGCGAGCTGCCCCAGGCGAGGTGCCCCCCGTCGATCGTGTAGAGGGCGCCGGTGATGAACGATGCGTCGTCGGAGGCGAGGAAGCATACGAGCTTGGCGACCTCCTCGGGGGTGCCCATGCGGTCGAGGATCTGCGGTGCGATCAGTTCGCGCTCGAGCGCCCGCGGGTCGTCGCCGCTCTCGATGTGCCCGCGGGCCAGCGGCGTAGCGACCACGCCTGGGCAGTAGGCATTGCAGCGCACGGTCGGGCCGAGGTCGACCGCCGTGACTCTCGTGAGCTGTGCGACGCCGCCCTTGGTCGTGCAGTAGGCGGGCCCGCCTTCCAGGGCCACGAACGACGAGACAGAGCCGGCATTGACGATGTTGGGCCCGCGGGTCGAGCGGCGCAGGTGCGGCGCCGCGAGCTTGGTCGCGAGCCAGGGAGCGCGCAGGTTCGTCTCGTAGACGGCGTCCCAGACGTCGTCCGGCAGCGTATCGACGGCGCAGTCGGCGGTCAGCACGCTCTCGATGATCCCGGCGTTGTTGACGAGCACGTCGAGCGCGCCGAAGCGCTCGACGGTCGTCTCGACCATCGCCTCGATCTGGTCGCGGTCGCGCAGGTCGCACGCGATCGCCAGCGCCTGTGCGCCCGCCGCGCGCGCCAGCTCGGCGGTTTCCTCCGCGGCCGCCCCGTTGCGGTCGACGACGGCGATGGCGCCCGCCCGTCGGTCCGCCATCTCGACGGCGATGGCGCGGCCCAGCCCCTGTCCGGCGCCGGTGACGATCGCAACCTTCTCGTCGAGCATCACGCGGTCCCGAGGATCGCGGCCGCGCGCGGGCGGGCATGGGCGATCGACTCGCCGGCGGCGCGCCCCTCGGCGATCGCGTGCGACGCCTTGCGCGGCACGAGCGCGTCTCCGATCACCCGCACGGTGCCGGCGTCCGGAACCAGCGCGCGCCAGTCGCGGGCGACGCGCTCGCCGACGACGATGACCGTGTCCGCCGGCACCCGCTCGGCGGCGCCGGACATCGTGTTCCTGAGGGTCGCGCTGATGTCGCCGAGGCTGTCCAGCGTGGTGAACGGGCGCACCTCGAGTGGAGCGCCGCGCAGGCGCGCGAGCAGCTGCACGCGCCCCTCCGGTGGGAGCGAGCCGCCGAAGGCCGCGGCCGGCGTCGCCACCATGATCGTGTCGAACCCCGCGCGGATGCCGAGCTCGACCGCGCTCGCGCACGGCCACCACCCGAACCCGTCGTCGACGACCAGCAGGCTGCGCCCGCTCAGGCGCTCGCCGATCGCCGCCGACGACGGCAGCGCACGTTCGATGCCTGGAAGCTCGGGCAGTTGCTCGGTGCTGCCGATGGCGAGCACCACCTCGTCGAAGCCGGCGAGATCGTCGGCGCGCGCCGGTGACCCCAGCCGGTGGTCCACGCCGTCGAGCGCGTGCGCGTAGTAGTCCAGCAGTGCGCGCCACCCGTGGCGGTGGGGCGCGGCGCTCGCGACGGCGAGCTGGCCGCCGATCGCCTCGCGCGCGTCGAACAGCACCACGTCCCGGTGGGCGGCGAGCGCGAGCGCGCATTCGAGCCCTGCCGGCCCCGCCCCGACGATCGCCACGCGCCCGCCGATGGACGGGGCGGCCCGGCGCACAACCAGCGGCGCGGCCGGCCGGCGCTCCTCGCCCGGCGGGCCGAGCTCCGGGTTGACGGAGCACAAGAGGACCGGATCGAAGGCGCGGCAGTCCTCGTTGCAGGCGACGCACGGCCGGATGTCGGCGGCGCGGCCGCCGAGCAGCTTGCGCGGCATGTCGGGATCGGCGATCAGCGTGCGCGCCATGCCGACGAGGTCGGCACCGGCGGCCAGCGCCGCCTCGATGGTGTCCGGCGTGCGGAAGGCGTGCGAGACCAGCAGCGGCCGGTCGACGAGCCGCCGGAGGTCGTCGATATGGCCGAGCAGCGGCGGCTCCTCGGTCCCCATGTCCCGGACGTACGTCGTGCGCACGCCGACCGTCAGGTTCACGTAGTCCACGAGCTCGCTCAGCTGCGGGAGCAGCTCGGGGCTCAGACCTCCCTCGTCCCCCATCGACAGCCGGACTCCGAGGACGACATCGGGGGCCGACGCGCGGATACCCCGGACGATGCGGGCCACGATCGCGAGCCGCTCCCCGGCGGTCGCGCCCGGGTTCGCCTCCTCCGACAGGAACTGCGCGAGCAGGTAGCCGTGCGCGGCGTGCAGCTCGATCACCTGGAACCCCGCGGCCCCGGCGTGCACGGCGGAGACGCGGAAGCCCTCGACGATCGCGTCGACCTCGCCGGCCGAGAGCGGGCGCGGCCGCGTGGGCTCGCGCGGCGAGCGAACGGCGGACGGGCCAACCGGCGGGAACCACTGCTCGGCGCCGGTCGTCTCGCGGCCGAGGTGCACGAGCTGGCATGCCGCGATCGCACCCTCGGCACGGATCGCCTCTGCGCGCGCGGCCATCCCCGCCACGGCCTCGGGGCGCCACGCCTCGGTGGTGATCCTGCGCCGCCACGTGGACTCCGGAGCGACCACCGTGCCGCCGACCGTCAGCATCGCCACGCCGCCGGCTGCCCGCCGGCGCCAGTAGTCGGCGTCCTCGGGCAGCGGCAGCCCGTCGTCGATGATCCCGCGGCCGTGGGCGGTGCCGACGAGCCGGTTGCGCAGCTCCAGGTGCGCGAGTGCGAACGGCTCGGCGGCGCGCATCAGGCCTGCGGGCCCCGGCCCCCGATCAGCGCGAGGTAGCCGGCGGCGTCCGCCTTCTCCTCGCCCCACAGGATCTCGAGCACGAGCCGGCTGATCTTCCAGCCGCCCGGCTCGCGCCGCAGCTCGTTGTGGTAGCGGCCGACGAGTAGCTTGGCCGTGTCCGGAGCGTCCTCGAACACCTGGTGCGACGTGTGGTAGACGAGCGCGCGCGCCTCGTCGCCCTCGACGTCCACGTGGTAGACGCTGAGCAGGTGGTGCTGCCACACCACGGTCGCGATCGCCTCGCCGATCCAGGCCGCGACGGCGTCGCCGCCGACGACCGGGTCGGCGTTGCCGTACTGCGCCCACAGGTCGTCGGCCAGCACGCTGCGCAGGCCCGCGTGGTCGAAGCGGTCGATCGTCGACGCGTAGCGGTAGAGCACGTCGCTGATGTCGAGGCGGTCCTGCAGGACGCGGATCGCATCGGTGCTGAGCGTGGGGGCCGCCATGTCACGCCACCTTCATCCAGACGCTCTTGGTCTGCGTGAACTCGTCGAGGGAGGCCTCGCCGAGGTTGCGTCCGTGGCCGGATTGCTTGACGCCGCCGTAGGGTACCGACGGGTAGACCATCTGGTACGTGTTGACCCACACGGTGCCCACGCGAAGCGCGCGGGTCGCCCGGTGGGCGCGCGTGAGGTCGTTCGTCCAGACGCCGGCGGCGAGCCCGTACTCGACGTCGTTGGCGATGGCGAATGCCTCCTCCTCCGAGGAGAACTTCAGCACCCCCATCACGGGCCCGAAGATCTCCTCCTGCGCGATCGTCATGTCGTTGCTGACGCCGGTGAAGACGGTCGGCTCGTGGAAGTAGCCGCGGTCGCCGTGGCGCGAGCCGCCCAGCGCGAGCTCGGCGCCCTCGTCCTGGCCGATGCGGACGTAGCGCTGGATGCGCTCGAGCTGCTCGGCCGAGACGACCGGGCCCATGTCGGTGTCCGGATCGAAGCCGCCGCCGATGCGGATCCCGCGCGACCCTTCGACGATCCTGCCGACGACCTCGTCGTAGACGCTCTCGTGCACCAGCACCCGGGTACCGCAGGTGCAGACCTGGCCTGAGGCGCCCCACACGCCCATCATGGCCGCCGCCGTGGCGGCCTCCAGATCCGCGTCGGGGAAGATGATCGACGGGCTCTTGCCGCCGAGCTCGAGGCTCACGCGCTTCACGCGCGCGGCTGCGGCGCCCTGGATCGCGCGCCCGGTCGCGTTCGAGCCGGTGAACGTGATCGCATCGACGTCCGGATGCGCGACAAGCGCCGCGCCGACGGTCTCGCCGACGCCCTGCACGACGTTGAAGACGCCGGGGGGGATCCCGGCCTCGACCGCCAGCTCGGCGACGACGACAGCCGTCATCGGCGTCTGCTCGGCCGGCTTGAGGACGACGCTGTTGCCGGCGGCGAGCGCGAACGTGGCCATCGCCGCCGCGGCCGTCGGTCCGTTCCACGGGCTGATCGCCCCCACCACGCCGATCGGCTCGCGCACCTGGTAGACGGCGAACTCGTGCGGGGTGGCCGGGATGCTGCCGTGCAGCTTCGAGGGCCAGCCCGCGTAGTAGTCGAGGCCGTCGACCGCGAACTGGACGATGAACCCCGCGTACATGCGAAGGAGGCCGGAGTCGATGACGTCGAGCTCGGCGAGCTCGTCGCCGTGCTCCGCGATCAGCGCGGAGAAGGCGCGTAGCCGGCGCTCCTGCTCGAGCGGTGCCAGGTAGCGCCAGCGCCCGTCGTCGAACGCCGCGCGCGCTGACTGCACCGCCCGCTCCACGTCTGCAGCCGAGCCCGCCGCCGCGGTACCCACCGGCTCGCCGCTGGCAGGATCGATCACCGGCATGGTGCCGCCGTCGAGCGAGGCCACGACCTCGCCGTCGACGACGTGGCCCAACAGCGGCCGGTCGAGCTGCCGCGCGGCGCCGGCGGAGATCGGATACGTGGAGGGGTCGGTCAGGACGCTCATGGCCAGGGCTCTCGCTCTCGTTGTCTCCTCGGGGGTCAGCCCGTGTTGATCTGACCCTACTTCGGTTCAGACTATGACTCGATCGCGGTCCTGTCAAGCACAATGACGTGACTTCAGTTGCCGAAAGGCTTGACCCGTCGAGGGATAGGTGCTCTAATGCCGCTCGACCTAAAGTCAGTTCAGTTCACGAGGAGAGAATCGGACGACATGAGCGTCGCCACGCAATCAGCCACCGAGCGCAACGGGAGCGCACCCATGCCGCCCGTGCTACAGATCGCCGGGCTGTCGAAGACGTTCGGCGCCACGCGCGCGCTCGTCGACGCGTCGCTCGACATCAGGCCGGGCGAGATCCACGCGCTCGTGGGCCAGAACGGGTCCGGCAAGTCAACGCTGATCAAGGCGCTGGCCGGCTACCACGCGCCGGACGGCGGGAGTGTGGCGGAGCTCGACGGCGAGCCGTTCGACCTTGGCCACACCGTCCCCGACGGGCTGCGCTTCGTCCACCAGGACCTCGGCCTCGTGCTCGAGCTCAACGCGATGGACAACCTCGCCCTGCGCGGCGGCTTCGCGTCCGGAGCGATGGGCCGCGTGCGCTGGCGCGAGCAGGAGCAGGAGACGCGGCGGGTGCTCGCGCGCTTCGGCGTCGACATCGACATCCACCGCCCGCTGGCCGCGGCGACGCCGGTCGAGCGGACCGTGGTCGCGATCGCCGCGGCGCTGCAGGGCTGGCAGGGCGGCCGCGGGGTGCTCGTGCTCGACGAGCCGACCGCGGTCTTGCCGCACGACGAGGTCGAGCGGCTCTTCGCGATGGTGCGGGAGGTCCGGAGCGCGGGCACGAGCGTGCTCTACGTCTCGCACCGCCTCGACGAGATCTTCGAGCTGGCGGACCGCGTGACCGTGCTACGCGGCGGGCGCGTGATCGCCACCCACGCCGTCTCCGAGATCGACGCCCCGCGGCTCGCGAGCCTGATGGTCGGCGAGGAGGTCGATCCGGACTACCGCGCGCCGGTGGCGGCGCGCCCCGACGCGCCGGTGGTGCTCGAGGCGCGCGATGTCCACGGCCGCTGGCTGCGCGGCGTCGGCCTCGACGTCCACCGCGGCGAGATCCTCGGGATCGCTGGCCTCGCAGGCGCAGGCGTGCTCGAGCTTCCGTACGTGCTCGCCGGCGTCGCTCGACACGCCGTCAGCGGCCGCATCCGGCTCCCGGAGCGGTCCGCCGAGTGGAGCGACGTCGCCGACGCTGGCGACCTCGGCATCGCGCTCGTTCCCGCCGACCGCGGGCGCGAGGGCATCGTCGCCGAGTTCGCCGTCAGCGAGAACCTGTCGCTTTCCGTGCTCGGGCGCCTCGGCCGGCGGGGACGCCTCGACAAGCGCGCCGAGGCCGAGCTCGTCGAGCAGTGGACGGAGCGCCTGGGCGTCGTCACCGCCGGCCCGGGCGCGCCGATCTCGACGCTCAGCGGCGGCAACCAGCAGAAGGTCGTCGTCGCGCGCTGTCTCGTGCGCGAGCCCGCGCTGCTCGTCCTCTGCGAGCCGACCGCGGGCGTCGACATCGGAACCCGCGTCGCCATCTACGAGCTGATCGCGGAGCTGTCGCGCAACGGCCTGACCGTCGTCCTGTCGTCCTCGGACGCCGGCGACGTGCTGGCCATGTGCACGCGCGTCCTCGTCCTGCGGGGCGGGTGCGTCGCCGCCGAGCTGGGCGGCGAGGGACTCACCGAACACGCGCTTGTGAGCGCCATGGAGGGAGAAGATCGATGACGCCGTTGACGTCCGTTCCCGAGGCCGCCACCGAGCCGCCCACCGCCCGGGCCGAGGCCGCGCCGGCCACGCCCGGCCCGTCGAGGGCGGCGCGGCTCGCCCACGGCCTCGCGTTCGACCGCGTCGGCGCGGTCTACGTGTGGCTGGGGATCATCGTGCTGTTTTCGCTCTGGGTCCCGGAGACGTTCCCGAACCTGGCGACCGCGAAGCAGATCCTCAACGCCAACGCGATCACCGCGCTCGCCGCGCTGGCGGTCACGATCCCGCTCTCGGCGCGGGTCTTCGACCTGTCGTTCGCGGGCGTCATCACGCTGACCGGCGTCGTCGTCGCGCACCTGATCGCGAAGGACGGCGTCCCTCTCGTCCCGGCGATCGCGCTGGGGGTCCTCGTCGGCCTCGGGATCGGCCTGATCAACGCGGTCGTGGTCGTCGTCATGCGGATCGACTCGTTCATCGCCACGCTCGCGACCGGCTCGCTGATCGCCGCGCTCGTCACGATGGTGACGAAGGAGGTGCCGATCACCGACGCCAAGCTCGGCGCCGCCTTCGCGAACATCGGCCAGACCAACGTCGACGGGGTCACGCTCGGCGTCCTCTACTGCGCCGTCGTGGCGGTCGCGATCTGGTACCTGCTCGAGCACACCGCCACCGGCCGGCGCCTGTACGCCACCGGCTTCAACCCGGACGCCGCGCGGCTCGCGGGCGTGCGCGTCGACCGCCTGCGCTTCCTGTCGCTGGTCGCGTCCGGAGGGCTGGCGGGCGCGACGGGGATCGTCCTGGCGTCGATGCTCGGAAGCGGGTCGCCGACCGCCGGCACCCCGTACCTGCTGCCCGCGTTCGCCGCCGCCTTCCTGGGTGCCACCCAGCTCAAGCACGGGCGCTTCAACGCCGGCGGGACGATCATTGCCGTCCTGCTGCTCGGCACCGGTGTCACCGGCCTGGCGCTGGCCAATGCGCCGCAGTGGGCCGGGGACATGTTCGTCGGCGTCGTCCTGATCGCCGCGCTGGCCCTGACCGGCGTCCAGCGTCGCAGCACGCGCGCCGGCTGATCGAACTCCATCACGTCAAATCTGCAAGAGGAGGAGCAGCACATGTCTGTCCATCGGTTGAGGAAGGGGCTCGCGCTCGTCGTGCTGGGCGGCGCCCTGGTCGCGGTCGGCTGCGGCAGCGACGACAGTGGTTCCGGCGGCTCGTCCGCTCAGGGCGGCGGCGCCGGCGTGGAGAAGGCGCTGGCGCAGGCCGAGAAGGCCACGACGCGGCCGACGAGCATCGGGCTCACGGCCGGGATCGGCAAGGACGTTCCAGCCGGCAAGAAGGTTGCCTTCATCAGCTGCGGCGTCGAGGCCTGCGAGATCCAGGGCGACATCATCAAGCAGGGCGCCGCCGACCTCGGCTGGACCGCCGAGGCGATCGGCACCGACGGCTCGCCCGAGCAGCTCCAGAACGCGTTCGAGACGGCGCTGCGACAGGGCGCCGACGCGGTGATCCTCAACGCCGTCAACCGCGACGCGGTCGCCAAGCAGATCGAGAAGGCCGAGCAGCAGGGCGTGGCGTTCGTGACGTGCTGCAGCATCGAGGCGGAGGGGAACGGGATCCTCAGGAACGTCGGCGGCAAGGAGAACAGCGCCAGGATCGGCGAGAACCTCGCGGCCCAGATCGTGGCGGACTCGGGCGGCGAGGCGAACACCCTGTTCGTGAACATCTCGGCCTTCCAGATCCTGCAGGCGCTCGCCGGCCAGCTCGAGAGCTCGTACAAGCAGTTCTGCGCCGACTGCGAGTACGCGACGCTCGACATCCCCGCAACCTCGCTCGGCAAGGACGCGCCGGACCGGATCGTGTCCTACCTGCGCAGCCATCCCCAGGTCAACTACGTGGTCCTCTCGGTTAGCAACGCGCTCGGCGCGGGCCTCCCGGCCGCGCTGAAGGCCGCCGGCCTCGCCGACAAGGTCAAGCTCGTCGGCCAGAGCGGGGATACGCTGACGTTCCAGGATATGGCGGCCGGCAACATCGATTCGGTCGTCCCGTTCGACTACTACGCGGTCGACTACCTGATGCTCGACGCACTGGCCCGGCACTTCGCGGGCGTCCCGGTCGAGCAGGCGCAGCCGCCGATGTGGATCGTGACGCCGGACAACATGCCCGCGGAGGCGACCGAGGGCCTGTTCCCGGTCGTCGAGAGCTACCGCGACGAGTTCAAGCAGATCTGGGGCAAGTGAGCCTCAAGCTCGGATTGAACACCGGCTACTGGGCGGCGGGGCCACCGCCGCCCAGTGCGCTGGAGTCCGTCCAGGAGGCCGAGCGCCTGGGCTTCGACTCGCTCTGGACGTCGGAGGCCTACGGCTGCGACGTGCTCACGCCGCTGGCGTGGTGGGGCTCGCACACGGAGACGATCAGGCTCGGCACGGCGATCATGCAGATGAGCGCCCGTCGCCCGACCGCCGCCGCGATGGCCGCGATGACGATGGACCACCTGAGCGGGGGGCGCTTCGTCCTCGGCCTCGGGGTGTCCGGGCCCCAGGTCGTGGAGGGCTGGTACGGCGAGCCGTTCGCCAAGCCGCTGGCCCGCACGCGCGAGTACGTCTCGATCGTGCGCGACGTCGTCGCGCGCCGCGAGCCGGTCGCCTGCGACGGCCCGCACTACCGGCTGCCGTTGAACGGCCACGAGGGCGCGACCGGCCTCGGCAAGCCGCTGAAGTCGACGCTGCGCCCGTTGCGCGAGCGCCTGCCGGTCTACCTGGCCGCCGAGGGGCCCAAGAACATCGCGCTGACCGCCGAGATCGCCGACGGCTGGCTCGCGCTGTTCTACTCGCCGCACCACGACGGCGAGCTCTACCGGCCGCGGCTCGAGGAGGGCTTCGCCCGGCGCGCGACGCCGCATGACGACTTCGAGGTGCTCGCCTCGATTCCGTTCATCGTCGACGACGACGTCGAGCGGGCCGCGGACATGATCCGCCCGCGCTTCGCCCTCTACTTCGGCGGGATGGGTGCCCGCAGCCTGAACTTCCACCGCGAGGTGGCGGTGCGGATGGGCTACGAGGCCGAGGCCGAGAGGATCCAGGACCTGTATCTCGACGGCTTCAAGGACGAGGCCGCCGCCGCGGTCCCGACGAGGCTGATCGAGGAGCTCGCGCTCATCGGCCCGCCCGACAAGATCCGCCACGACCTCGAGGCCTGGCGCGACTCGAGCGTCACCTCGCTGCTGATCGCCGGCCCGCCCGAAACGCTGCGCCAGGCCGCGGAGCTGGTGCTCGGATGAGCCACCGGTTCGCCACCTACGAGAAGCGCGGGCGGATCGCCTACGTGACCCTGAACCGGCCCGAGGTCATGAACGCGCTCCACCTCGAGGCGCACCTCGAGCTGGCCGAGATCTGGGAGGACTTCTGCGACGACCCCGAGGTCTGGGTCGCGATCCTCACGGGCGCCGGAGAGCGCGCGTTCTCGGCCGGCAACGACCTCAAGGCGACCGCCGAGCGGACGGCCAACGGGAGCGACGTCCAGGGCGACTCGCGGCCTCCGTTCGGGCGGATCACGCGCGACTTCGACTGCCCGAAGCCGATGATCGCGGCGGTCAACGGCGTCGCCGTCGGCGGGGGCCTGGAGATGGCCCTCGCGTGCGACATCGTCGTCGCCGCCGACCACGCCCGGTTCGGGCTGCCCGAGCCGCGCGTCGGCCTGTTCGCGGGCGCCGGCGGCATCCACCGCCTGGCGCGCCAGGTGCCGTTCAAGGTCGCGATGGGCCTGCTGCTGACCGGCCGCCTGTTCGGCGCCGAGGAGGCGCACCGAATCGGGCTCGTCAACGAGGTGGTGCCGCTCGCCGATCTGATGGCGACGGCGGAACGGTGGGCCGCGGAGATCCTCGAGTGCTCGCCGCTGTCGGTTCAGCTGACGAAGGAATCCGCGCTCGACGGCCTGCAGCACAGCGTCGACCAGGCGCTCGCCCGTGACGGTGAGCGCGTCGAGCGGCTGCTCGCGTCCGCCGACTTCGTCGAGGGGCCGAAGGCGTTCGCCGAGAAGCGCAGGCCGCAGTGGACCGGGCGCTAGGCCTCGTTGCGGCGTCGCAGGTCCTCGAGCAGCGTGCCCGCGGCCCAGTCGAGCGTGGCCACGATCTCGTCGCCGTCGAGGCCATAGAGGTCGTGCAGGACGAGCCACGCCCGACCGGAGCGGATGTGGCCGAGCATGGCCTCGGCGCGCCGCGCCTCGTCGGCCGGCAGGTTGCCCGACACCTCGGCGACCGCCGCGGCGACTGCGGCCCGGCGGGGCTCCTCGAGCTCGCGGTCGGCCAGCGCCCGGAACACATTCGTGTGCTCGTCGAACAGCCGGCCCATCTGCGGGATCGCGCCCGCCAGATCGCGCACGGTCCGCGGGTTGTCCCATTCCGCGCCGTCGGTGAACTCGCGGAACCAGGCTGCCGCGCTCTGGAGCAGGTCCGCGCGCGTCGGGAAGTAGCGGTACACGGTCCGCAGCGAGACGCCGGCCGCCTCCGCCACCTGGGGGAACGTGATCGCGTCAGGGTGGTCGTTCTGGAGCAGCTCCTGGAACGCGCGCATGATCAGGTCGCGCGTGAGGTCGACCTGCTGGTCGCGCAGCGTGGATCGGCGCTCGTGGTTGTCGGTCATCCGGCCCGGAGTATGACAGGGACTTGACTTGATGACACTACCATGTCACGATGGCACGCACATGTCGCGAGGGACGCTCTGGAGGCCGGTCGAAGCGCAGTCCGAAGCGTTGCTCGCCGGCCTGCGCGTCGTCGACATGGCCGACGAGAAGGGCGAAACCTGCGGCCGGTTCCTCGCCGACCTCGGCGCCGACGTAATCCGCGTCGAGCCACCGGGCGGAGCCGGCTCCCGCCGCATGGCGCTCTCGTTCGCCGTCCGCAACGCGAACAAGCGCGGCGTGACGATCGATCTCGAAGCTGACGGCGAGCGACTGCTGGCGCTGCTCGAATCGGCGGACGTGTGGATCGAGACGACGCGCCCGGGGACGCTCGCTGCGCTCGGCCTCGGTCCCGACGACGTGCTGGCCCGCAACCCCGAGCTCGTGATCACCTCGATCACCGACTTCGGCCAGACCGGCGACTACCGGGACTGGCAGGCCGACGACACCCTGCACGCGGCCATGAGCGGCATCCTCAGCCGCTCCGGGCTCGCCGGCCGCGACCCGCTTCCCCCACCTCGCGGGATGGCCACCGAGACGGCAGCGATCCAGGCGGCGTGGGCGACGCTCGTCGCCTACTGGAACCGGCTCGAGACCGGCCGCGGGGATCACGTCGACTTCTCGATCCTCGAGGCGGCGACCCAGACCATGGACCCCGCCTACGGCACGGCCTCGGTGAGTCGCGCGTCGGCCTTCCCCTCGACTCGCGGGCGTCCGGAGGCGGGGCTCTACCCGATCTTCCCGTGCGCGGACGGCCACGTGCGAGTCGTCGTGCTGGCGCCGCGGCAGTGGCGGGCGATGCGCGCGTGGCTCGGCGAGCCTGCGGCGTTCCAGGACGAGCGGTTCGACGCGATCCCGGCGCGGCTCGAGGCGTCGGCCGAGCTGCACGAGCTCTACGCGGCGCTGTTCGCCGGCATGACGAAGGAGGCGATCGCGGCGGAGGGCCAGGCGCGCGGTGTGCCGGTCGCACCCGTGCTCGAGGTCCCGGACGTGCTCGCCAGCGACCACTTCGTCGGGCGCGGAGCGTTCGTCGACGCCGAGGTCGCACCGGGGGTGCACGGCCGGCTGCCGAGCGGCTTCTGCGAGATCGACGGGGAGCGCGTCGGCTTCCGCCACCGCG
>DATAFH010000016.1:0-24267 GCA_036257565.1 Solirubrobacteraceae bacterium
CCACGCCGTCCTGGGCGGCGACGCCGAGCGGCCGCGCGCCCAGCTCGCCGCGCTCCGACGGGTACGGCTGTCCGCACCCCGCCGGGGCGGCACACCGTAACCGGCCCCGCCGTCGCGGGATTAGGGTTCCCGCCCAGATGAGCGGTTGGCCAGCGCGGTTCGCCGGTGTCGTCGCGAGCCCCCAGACGTGGCGCAACCTCGCCTACCTCCTGCTCGCGTTCCCGACCGGGCTCGCCTACTTCGTCGTGCTCGTGGTGGGCGTCTCGACCGGCGTGGCGCTCGCGATCGTCGTCGTCGGCCTCGGGATCCTGATCGTCACGCTGGCCGCCTGGCGAGCCATGGCCTCGGTCGAGCGCCGCCTCGCGCGGCGCCTGCTTCGCGTCGAGATCCTCGACCCGGCCGACCGGCGCGGGCTGCCGCGGCTCGAGCGGGTCACCCGCTGGCTGCGCGACCCGGTGACGTGGAAGAGCCTCATCTTCGTCGCGCTCAAGTTCCCGCTCGGCGTCGTCACGTTCGCGCTCATCGTCGCGATCGGCTTCTTCTCGCTCGTGCTGCTGTTCGCGCCGCTGATCGTGATCGCGACGCCCGTCACCGTCTTCGGCTGGATCTTCGAGTCGAGCCTCGAGGCGCTGCCGCTCACGCTGGTGGGCGCCGTCGCCTGCCTCCTGTGGCTGAACGCCGCCAACGGGCTCGCCTGGCTGTGGGCGCTGTTCGCGCGGGTCATGCTCGGCCCGAGCACCGTCCAGCTGCACGAGCGGGTCGACGACCTGCGGGACGCGCGCGCCCGCATCATCGCGGCGGGCGACGCCGAGCGCCGGCGGATCGAGCGCGATCTCCACGACGGCGCGCAGCAGCGGCTGGTGGCGCTCTCGCTGACGCTCGGGATGGCCGAGTCGCGCCTCGCCAGCGACCCCGCGGCGGCGGCCTCGCTGATCGCCAGCGCGCGCGAGGAGGCAGGCTTTGCCGTGAAGGAGCTGAGAGATCTCGCGAGCGGCATCCATCCCGCGCTGCTCAGCGAGCGCGGGCTCGGGCCGGCGCTCGAGGCGCTCGCCTCGCGCGCGCCGATCCCCACCACGGTCACCGGCGTGCCCCAGAAGCGGCTGCCGCCACCGGTCGAGTCGGCCGCCTACTTTGTGACCGCCGAGGCGCTCACGAACGTCGCCAAGTACGCGCGCGCCGAGTCGGCCAGCGTGGTCGTGGCCGTCGAGCAGCACCAGCTGTGCCTGACGGTCCGCGACGACGGCGCAGGAGGCGCCAACCCCACGTCGGGCACCGGCCTGCGCGGGCTGCGCGACCGCGTCGAGGCGCTCGACGGGCGGCTCGACGTCGACTCGCCGCCGGGCGTCGGCACCATCGTGAGCGCGGAGATCCCGCTGTGAGACGGCTCGCGGCGGTCCTCGTCCTGGCCCTGCTCGCGGCCGGCTGCGGCGGCGGCACGCGCATCACCGAGACCCGCGAGGTCGCGCCGTTCGACCGCCTCGAGGTCGCCGGCGTGAACGTCACCGTCGTCCCCGGCGAGGGCAACCAGGTTCGCGTGCGAGCCGGCGAGAAGGTCATCGACCGCGTGCGCACGGAGTCCCGCGACGGCGTCCTTCGGATTGACGTGCCCGAGCGCGGCATCGTCATCGGGTCGGACCCGCTGGGCGACGCGGCGGTCGAGGTGACCGCCACGAGCCTCGCCGGGGCGAAGATCGACGGCTCGGGCAACATGACGATGACCGGCTTGCGGGGCGACGCGCTCGAGATCGATATCCAGGGGACCGGCGACCTCGAGGCCAGCGGCACCGTCGGCCGCCTCACCGCAACGCTCCAGGGCGTCGGCGACGCCGACCTCTCCCGGCTGCAGGCGCGCACCGCCCGCGTGCTCGTGCAGGGTCCCGCGGACGCCGAGCTCAACGTCACCGACGAGCTCGACGTGAGGGTCCAGGGACCCGGCGACGTGACCTACCGGGGCGACCCCGACGTCACCAGCGACGTCGACGGCCCCGGCGACGTCAAACGAGCCCCTTAAAGACCGCGACCCGGCCGACGGCCGGGTCGCAGGGGGTTCTCAGGCAGCCTCTCGAAGGGCCAGCACATCGGTGCGCTGGCTCAGGCGCTTGAGCGCCCGCTCCTCGATCTGCCGCGCGCGCTCGGTGGACACGCCGAGCTTACGGCCGGCCTGGCTGAGCGTCTGAGGCTCCTGGTCGCCGGCGCCGAAGCGCATCTCGATCACGTTGCGCTCCTGCTCCGGGAGCTCGGCGATCGCGCTCAGGAGGGTCTCCGAGCGCAGCTTCTCGCCGACCTCCTCGTCGACCGGGGCCGTCTCGATGGCCAGCAGGTCGCCGAAGGACGTGTCGCCCTCGTCACCCACGGGCTTGTCGAGGCTGACCACGGCACGGTCCGCCTTGCGGATCTCGATCACGTCCTCGAGCGGGAGGTCCGCCGCGGAGGCGATCTCCTCGTCCGTCGGCTCGTGACCGAGCTTGGTCGTGAGCTCACGCTCGATGCGCCCAACCTTGCGGGACCGCTGCGCCACGTGGACCGGGAGCCGGATCGTCCGGCTCGTGTTCTCCAGTCCGCGCTGGATCGCCTGACGGATCCACAGCGTCGCGTAGGTCGAGAACCGGAACCCCTTGCGCCAGTCGAACTTCTCCACGGCCCGGATGAGGCCAAGCATGCCTTCCTGGATGAGGTCGCCCAGCGCGAGCCCCTGGCCCTGGTAGCGGCGCGCGTTGGCGACCACCAGGCGGAGGTTCGAGTTGATCATGCGGTCCTTGGCAGCGAGATCGCCCTTCTCGATGCGCTTGGCCAGCTCGATCTCCTCGCTCGGCTTGAGCAGCGGGTAGCGACCCGCCTCACGCAGCAGCAGCTGGAGGGAGTCCATCGTCGGATCGGGCTCGTGCTCGGGCTCGGTCCGCGTGCGGGGGATATCGGTGAACGTACTCGTTGTCTTTCCTTTCGGAGTTTGGGTCGCAGCCATGTGGAATAACCAACTTGTGCAGTAGGAATTATAGAGGGATCCGGTTGCCGCTGCAATCACCCTGGGGCGTCACACCAGCGTGGGCCGCCGCATCCTGCGGCGTCTATTTGGCCCGCCCGGGGGAGGTTCGGAGGACCCTTTCTCAAGGCGTTCCCTGACCCGATCTACGCTGGGGACCCGTGTCTCGGTTCAGGCCCTGCGGTCACGAAGACGCGCAGGCACTACAGACAACCCTCGGCACCGCCGCAGGTTACGCGGTTTTGTGCCCGCTGGTCGCGGGTTTTAGGCACCAATGAGGAATTAGATCGCAAACGCGACGACTTTGTGCCGTCGGTGTGACGCACCGCACAGTATGGCAGCGGTGCTCAGCCGGCCGCCGCTCGCGGCAGCGGCTCGGCGGCCGCGACGCCGTTGCGCGCCGCCAGCGCGTCCCCCACCAGGCCCCGGAACGTGTGCTGGAAGCGCGGGACCGCGAACCGTCCGGCGGCGCTCACGCAGGTCCGCGGGTCGACGGCGAGCGGGTCGAACGCCGTGACCGCCTCGGCCAGCGAATCCGCGTTGCTGCGGGGGAAGAAGACCCCCGTCCGCCCCGGCCGGACGACTTCCTGGACGCCGCCCGAGGCGAGCGCGATCACCGGCCTCCCGGACGCGAGCGCCTCCACAGCGGCGATTCCGAACTCCTCGGCGGCGGTGACGACAAGCGCCCGGGCGCTCCGCATCAGGTCGGCGACCTCGCGGTCCGCCAGGCGGCCCGTGAACGTCACCGTGGGCCCGGCCAGGCGGCGCAGGTGCCGGCCCGCCGGCCCGTCGCCCACGACCGTCAGCGGCATCCGCAGGCGGTTGAACGCCTCGACCGCGACGTCGATCCGCTTGTGGGCCATCAGCTCGGCGACCACGAGGTAGTGGTCCCCGACCTCGCCCGGCCGGAAGCGGTTGAGCTCCACGGGCGGGTGCAGGACGTGGGCCTCGCGGCCGAAATAGTCGCGCACGCGCGACGCGGTGAGCGTGGAGTTCGCCACGTACCGATCGACCCGCCGCGCGGCGGCGCGATCCCACTGCCGCCAGCGGGTGAGCACGGTCGCCAGCGGAGCCCGCAGCGGCCAGGGCCGCGCCGCCACCGTGGCGTCCATCTCCGTCCACGCGTAGCGAAACGGGTTGTGGCAGTAGCAGACGTGGACGGCCACCGGGTCGGCGATGACGCCGTGCGCCCACGCACTCGAGGAGGAGACGACGAGCTCGTAGCCGCGCAGGTCGAGCGACTCGATCGCGCGCGGATAGAGCGGCAGCAGCGGACGGAACGTGCGTGCCGTGGGCCGTACGTGCTGGAGGAACGAGGTGCGCGGCGCCCGGGCCGCGAAGCGCCCCTCGGTGCCCTGTTGGTCGTAGACGGCGGTGAAGACGTCGGCCTCCGGCCAGGCGTCGCAGATCGCCGCGAACACGCGCTCCGCCCCGCGAAGGTCGAGCAGGAAGTCGTGCACGAGCGCTACGCGGGGAGCCATCTGACCGCAACTCTAGACGCGCGCTGGCATTCTCGGATACGTGGTGCGCGCATTCGTGACGGCTGTCGCCGGCCTGCTCCTGCTGGCCGCCGCGCCGGCTTCGGCGAAGGTGCCGCGTGACTGGCTGGGCGTGGTCGCGGACGGCCCGATGACGGAGTCGCCGGCCGCCGTCGCGGGCGAGTGGGCGCTCCTCGGCGACAGCGGCGCCGGCCACGTGCGGACCTCGTTCTACTGGCCGCATGCTCAGCCGGCCGGCCCCGCGACGACCGACTTCGCGGCGACCGACGCCGTCGTGCTCGCGGCAGCGCGGGAGGGGCTGGGCGTGCTTCCCGTCGTCCAGGGCACCCCGCCGTGGGCGGGAAGCCGCCCCACGTCGCCCCCGCCGCGGGCCGACCTCGACCGCTACCTGAAGGCGCTCGTCGCCCGTTACGGGCCGTCGGGAACGCTGTGGAGCGAGCATCCACAGGTCAGCCGGCATCCGATCCGCCACTGGCAGATCTGGAACGAGCCGAACCTCACGCAGTACTGGTCGCGCCAGCCGTTCGCGCGCTCCTTCGTGCGCATGCTGCACGCCGCCCGGCGCGCGCTGCGCGAGGCCGACGGCGGCGCCAGGGTCGTGCTCGCCGGGCTCCCCAACCGCAGCTGGACCGCCCTGCGGTCGATCTACCGCGCGGGCGGCCGCGAGGCGTTCGACGCGGTGGCACTGCACCCCTACACCGGCAAGCCGGGCCACGTCGTCAAGCTCGTGCGCCTGGCGCGCCGCCAGATGGCGCGGTTCCGCGACGCGCGCAAGCCCATCTGGATCACCGAGCTGTCGTGGCCGGCCACCAAGGGGACGCGCCGCCGGACGGGGTTCGAGACCAGCAACGCCGGGCAGGCGCAGCGGCTGCGGCGGGCGCTCCACCTGCTGGCCGCAGAGCGCCGCGAACTGCGGATCCGGCGCGTCTACTGGTACACGTGGCTGTCCGTCGAAGCAGGGCCGAACGCCTTCGGCTGGTCGGGTCTGCGTCGCGTTCGCGACGGGCGCACGGTCGACGCACCGGCGCTGCGGGTCTTCAAGCGGACCGGCCGGGCGCTCCGTCGCGGCTGAACAGCAGCGCGTCGACGGCGCGGGCGGTGGCGTCCCACGGGAACCCGGCGGCGCGCTCCAATCCGGCGGCGCGCAGCCGTTCCCGCTCGGGGTCGTCGGCCGCCAGCGCGGTCAGCGCCGTGGCGAACGCCTCCCCCTCGGGTTCGACGAGCTGCGCTGCTCCGCCGCACGTGCCCGGTAGCGCGCCGGCGGCAGCTGCCACGACCGGGGTGCCGGAGGCCATGGCCTCGAGCACCGGGAGGCCGAAGCCCTCGTAGCTCGACGGCAGCGCGAAGGCCAGCGCGCCGGCGTACAGGCCGGGCAGCAGGTCGTCGGCCACGGGCCCGGGCGCGCGCAGCGCGTCAAGCCCCTCCTCGCGAGCGAACTGCGGCCGGTGCCCGCCGGCGACCACGACCTCGATCCCCTGGCCGGCGAGCCCACGCGCGGCGGGCACGAGGGCGGCGAGGTTCTTCCTGGCGGTGTGCGAGGCGACGCAGAGGACGTATGGGCGGCGGAGGCCGAGCGCGCGGCGCGCGGGCTCGGGGTCGGCGTCCGGGCTGAAGCGCTCGTCGACGCCGCCGGGGATCACGGCGATGCGCGCCGGGTCGGCCCCGGTGAGCTCGACCAGCTCCCGCCGGGAGAAGTCCGACACGGTGATGAGCGTTCTCGACCGCCGCACGATCGCGGGCAGCACGGTCCGCTGCCACGCCGCATACGCGGCCGAGTACCAGTCGGGATGGCGCAGCGCCGCGGCGTCATGCACCACGACCGCGGTGCGGGCCGAGGCGAGCGGGGCGAGGTTCGCCGGGCACAGCAGCACGCCCGCGCGGAGCCGCCAAGCCCGGGCGGGGAGCACCGCCTGCTCCCACGCATGACCCGCGCGGTGGGCCAGGGCGGCCGGCGGGCGCAGCACGACATAGCCGCCGGGGCGCAGCGCCGGCAGCCGAGCCGCCAGCTCCCGCGCCCAACGCTCGACGCCCCCGAGCTCCGGCCGCGCGGCCGCCCGACCGTCGATGGCCACGATCACCCGCGGCATCATGGCGTGCCGCCCAGCCCGGGGCTCGACGGCGGCTTGCTGGCGCGTTGGGTGGCGGGGGCCTTGGCCAACGTCAACGGCGGCTGGACGAGGTCGGCGGAGGTCCGCGACCCCCAGGGCGCCGAGCTGACCCTGAGCCAGTTCACGCCGCCCGGCGATTGAGTGGGACGCCGGGAGGCTCGTGCGATTTCATTCGTCGTGTGAGACGCCCGATGCTCCGCCGCCGCAGCCTCGCGGGAGCGATCGGCGGCGCGCGCCCGGCCGACGTCGAGCCCGAGGCCCCGCCGAACGGCGCGCGGGTCTACCTGCGCGTGCTCGACCGTGCGGACCGCGAGGAGTTCCTCGCCCTGGCGCGCGAGAGCCGTGAGCTGCACCGACCCTGGACGTACCCGCCGGAGCGCGCGGACCAGTTCGACGATCTCTTCGCCCGCTCGCGCCGCGACGACTTCGCCTGCCTGCTCGCGTGCTCGACCGAGGACGGCTCGATCGCCGGCGTGTTCACGATCTCGCAGATCGTGCGCGGCGCGTTCCAGTCCGCGTACCTCGGCTACTACGCGGGCGCGCAGCACGCCGGCCAGGGGCTGATGCGCGAGGCGCTCGAGCAGGTCCTGGACCACGCCTTCGGCCCGCTCGCGCTGCACCGGTTGGAGGCGAACATCCAGCCGGGCAACACGCCCTCCATCGCCCTGGCCCGCGGCGGCGGGTTCCGGATGGAGGGCTTCTCACCGCGCTACCTGCTGATCGGCGGCCAGTGGCGCGACCACGAGCGGTACGCGATCACGGCCGACGAGCGGGCGGCTCAGCGTGGATCGGCCGACAATCGTGGATGAATCGGCGTCGTTGGCCCGGTCAGGCGCCGATCGGCCGAGGATCGACGTGGCGGGTCACTTGGGTGCTCGGCCGATTGGCGGATGGCCGTGCATACGGCGTCGATTCGCCGCGAGAATCGGTCGATCCGCGCTCAGAAAAGGCCGAGCTGAGAGGTCTCGCGCTCGGGCTCCGCGAGCGCCTCCGCCAGCGGCTCGGGCTCCGGCTCAGGCTCGGGCTCCGGCTGCTCGGGCGGGTCGAGCGCGAGCAGCGCCGGGATGCGGTTGAAGTCCTCGCGCAGGATCTCGAGCATCCGCGGTGTGTAGAGCGCGGCGGCCGGATGGTAGATCGGATACAGGCGGACGCGGCGCGGGCCGATGCGGCGGACCTCCTCCCGCCCGTGCAGGCGCGTGATCCCCGTGGTGTCGCCCCGCAGAAGCTTGGTGGCGAAGTTGCCGAGCGTGCAGATCAGGCGCGGCTCGATCAGCTCGATCTTGCGGAACAGGTACTCCTGGCAGTGCTCGATCTCCTGCGGCAACGGGTCGCGGTTGCCGGGCGGTCGGCAATTGAGCGTGTTGTTGATGAAGACGTCCGAGCGCGAGAGGCCGATCTCGCGCAGCAGGGTCTCGAGCAGGCGGCCGGCCTGGCCCACGAACGGCAGCCCCTGGCGGTCCTCGTTGGCGCCGGGTGCCTCGCCGACGAACATCAGGTCCGCGTCGGCGTTGCCGGAGCCGAAGACCACGGTCTGGCGCGTGGACGCCAGCTGCGGACATCTGGTGCACGACTGCGCGTGCCTCCAGACCGCCTTGAGCTCCTCGCGCCGCTCATCCGCGCTGCCCATCGGCTTTGACTCTAGACCGGGCCGCGGCGGACTATGCTGAGAAATGACGCAGAAGCCGGTATCTCCGTGAGGGAACTGGACTCCATCGCCATCGTCGGCGCGGGCCGCCTCGGCACCGCCCTCGCAGCCGCCCTCGGCGCGGCGGGAATCGACGTACGCGGGCCCCTGGGCCGCGACGCGCGGATCGAAGGCGCGCCGATCGTGCTGCTGTGCGTGCCGGACGCGGAGATCGCGGCGGCGGCCGCGGCCGTGCGCGAAGGCTCGCTCGTCGGCCACTGCTCGGGCGCCACCGGCCTCGGGCCCCTCGCCCCCCACGAGGCGTTCTCGCTGCACCCGTTGATGACGGTGCCGGCCGGCGCGCCGCCCACCGTCTTCGCCGGCGCCGGGTGCGCGGTCGACGGCTCCAGCGCCCGTGCCCTCCACACCGCCGAGCAGCTGGCGGCCGCCCTCGGCATGCGCGCCACGCGCGTCGGCGAGGAGGACCGTGCGGCCTACCACGCGGCCGCCTCGATCGCCGCTAACTTCCTCGTGACCCTGGAAGGCGCGGCCGAGCGGCTGGCGGCCACGGCCGGAGTGGACCGCGCGCTGCTCGCCCCGCTCGTGCGCGCCGCCGTTGAGAACTGGGCCGAGAGCGGTGCCGAGCATGCGCTCACCGGGCCGATCGCCCGCGGCGACCAGGAGACCATCGCACGCCAGCGAGCCGCGGTCGCCGAGCGCACCCCCGACCTGCTCGAGCTGTTCGACGCGCTGACCGGCGCCACCCGCGCCCTGGCGGCGGCATGAGGACGATCCGGTCCAACGCCGAGATGCGCGCGGCGGTGGCGGCAGCCCGCGCCGAGGGCCGCTCGGTCGGCCTCGTTCCCACGATGGGCGCGTTCCACGGCGGCCACCACGCGCTGATGCGCGCGGCACGGGAGCGCTGCGACGAGGTGGTCGTGTCGCTGTTCGTCAACCCGGCCCAGTTCGAAGACCAGTCCGACCTCGCCGCCTACCCGCGCGACGAGGCGCGCGATACCGCCGAGGCGGCCGAGCTCGGCGTCGACGTCCTCTACGTCCCGCCGGTCGAGGAGGTCTACCCGCCCGGCTTTGCGACCACCGTGACCGTGGCGGGCCTCGGCGACGTGCTGGAGGGCGCCCACCGCGGCGCCGGCCACTTCGCCGGCGTCTGCACGGTCGTGACCAAGCTCTTCAACGTGGTCACGCCGGACGTCGCGTTCTTCGGCCAGAAGGACGCGCAGCAGGTCGCGGTCCTGCGTCGCTTGGTGCGCGACCTCGACCTCCCGGTCGTGCTCGACGTGGTGCCCACCGTCCGCGAGCCCGACGGCCTCGCGATGTCCAGCCGCAACCGGCGCCTCGACGCTGCCGAGCGCGGCCGGGCGCTGTCGCTCTCACGCGCGCTCCAGGCCGCCGAGGATGCTATCGCCCAGGGCACGCGCGACGCCGCCGCCGTCGAGGTCGCCGGCCGCGGCGCCATGAACGGCGTCGAGCCCGAGTACCTCGCGCTCGTCGACCCCGACAGCTTCGCGCCGGTGCAGCACGTTGACGGCCGGGTACTCGTGGCAGTGGCGGCCCGCATCGGCGCCACCCGACTCATCGACAACACCATCGTCCACACGGCGGCGACCCCGGGAGGGGCGCCGACCACCTAGGAGGACCCGATGTCGTCAGCTCCTCGACAGGACCGCAAGCCCGTGACGCTCACCAAGCTGCACGAGATGCGCGCGCTCGGCGAGCCGATCGTGATGATCACCGCCTACGACCACCCCAGCGCCGTGGTCGTGGAGGAGGCCGGCGTCGATGTCGTGCTCGTCGGCGACTCGGCGGCCAACACCGTGCTCGGCTACGACAGCACGGTGCCGGTCACCGTGGACGAGCTGCTGATGCTCGCCGCCGCGGTGCGGCGCGGGCTCGAGACGCCGCTGCTGGTCGGCGACCTGCCCTTCGGCTCGTACGAGGCGTCCGACGCCCACGCGATCGCCACCGCGCACCGCTTCGTCAAGGAGGCGGGGTGCGACGCGGTCAAACTGGAGGGCGGCGGCACGATGGCCGACCGCGCCCGCGCGATCGTGCGCGCCGGGGTGCCGGTCATGGGCCACGTCGGCCTCACGCCGCAGACGGCGACCGCGCTCGGCGGCTACCGCGCCCAGGGCCGCACGGCCGAGCGGGCGCGACGGGTGCTCGACGACGCGCTGGCGCTGCAGGAGGCGGGCTGCTTCTCGATCGTCTTCGAGGCGATCCCCGCCGGCGTGACCGACGTGATCATGCAGCACATGGAGATCCCGGTGATCGGCATCGGCGCCGGGCCGAGCACCGACGGCCAGGTGCTCGTGCTGCACGACCTGCTCGGCATCCATGACGGCTTCCAGCCGAAGTTCGTCAAGCGCTACGCCGACGTCAAGGCACTGATGAAGGCGGGCGTGACGGCCTATATAGAGGAGGTGCGCCGGCGCGCGTTCCCGCTCGCCGAGCACACCTACGGCATCGCGCCCGAGGAGCTCGAGCGCCTCAAGGAGCAGCTGCCGCCGCACCGCACAGCGGTTTAAACAACCCCTTCACATACACTGGCCCGCCGATGGCCCGGCTCTCTCAGCTCTTCGCCCCGAAGGAGCGCGAGTTCTTCGACCTCTTCGAGGAGGCGGGAGCGAACATCGTGCGCGCCACCGAGCTGCTCGAGCACATGCTCCGGCAATGGCCCGACCACGGTGAGCTGGGCCGCGACGTCCTCGTGTGCGAGCAGGAGGGCGACCGCATCACGCACGACATCATCCAGCGGCTCAACTCGACGTTCGTCACCCCGATCGACCGGGAAGACATCTACGCGCTGGCCTCCGCGCTCGACGACATCGTCGACTTCGTCGAGGAGGTGGCCGACTTCATGGCGCTGTACCGGATCGAGGCGCCGATGGATCAGGCGACCGAGCTCGCTCAGATCCTCCACCAGTCCGCCCGCGCGCTGGCCGGCGCGATCCCGCGGCTACGCACGTTCGAGGACATCCATCACTACACGATCGAGGTCAACCGGCTCGAGAACGACGGCGACCGGGTGGTGCGCCAGGCGCTCGCTTCGCTGTTCGAGCGCGGCATCGACCCGATGCTCGTCATCCGCTGGAAGGACATCTTCGAGCGCCTCGAGGACGCCATCGACTCCACGGAAACCACGGCGAACATCCTCGAGGGCATCGTCATCAAGAACCGGTAGCGGGGCATGGGGAACGACGTAGTCCTCTGGATCGTCGTCGGGACGGCGCTCGCGTTCGATTTCACGAACGGCTTCCACGACACGGCGAACGCGGTCGCGACGTCGATCTCCACGCGCGCGATGGCCCCGCGCGTGGCGGTCACGCTGGCCGCCGGACTGAACTTCGTCGGCGCGTTCCTGTCGCTGGCCGTGGCGGCCACCATCGCCTCCGGGATCGTCGACCCGGACCTGATCACGCTCCCGATCGTGTTCTCCGGCCTCGTCGGCGCGATCGCCTGGAACCTGCTCACCTGGTACTTCGGCCTGCCGTCGTCGAGCTCGCACGCGCTGATCGGCGGCGTGGTCGGCGCCGCGTTCGCGGCCGAGGGCCCCAAGGCGGTGTTCGGCGACGGCCTGATCGAGAAGGTCATGATCCCGGCGCTGGTGGCGCCCGTGCTCGCCTTCATCGCCGCCGCGGTCGCGATCGTGGTGGCGTACCGGATCGTCGGCCGCCAACACCCGGGCACCGTGTCGCGCGGGTTCCGGCTCGGCCAGATCATCTCGGGCAGCCTCTTCTCGCTCGCACACGGGACGAACGACGCCCAGAAGACGATGGGCATCATCTTCCTGGCCTTGATCGCGAACGGCAACCTGTCCACGAGCGACTCGGTCCCCACCTGGGTCGTGATCTCGGCGGCGAGCGCGATCGCGCTCGGCACCTACGTCGGCGGCTGGCGCATTATCCGGACGATGGGCAGCCGGATCATCAAGATGGACCCGGCGCAGGGGTTCGCGGCACAGGGCGTCGGCGCAGCGGTGATCCTCTCGGCCTCGCACGTCGGCTTCCCGCTCTCCACCACGCACGTCATCTCCGGGGCGATCATGGGCGCGGGGGCGGCCAAGCGGATCTCCGCCGTGCGGTGGGGCGTGGCGGGCAACATCGTCGTCGCGTGGGTGCTCACGCTGCCGGCGGCCGCCGTGGTCGGCGCGGTGACGTACGGGGTCACGCGCCTGTTCGGCGACGGCGCGGCCGGCCCGGTGGTTGTGGCGGCGGCGCTCGTGAGCGCGCTGGCCTGGATCTTCGGGCGGCGGGCGCTGAGCGGCCGGCCGCTGACCGCGGAGGGCTGAGCGGTGTGGCTCGGAGTCGTCAAGGCGGGAGACATCCTCGAGGTCATCTGGGTGTCGATCGTGGCCGCCGTGCTCGTGAGCGGCGCCTTCTCGTTCGTCGTGCTCGGCTCGGCGCGGTCGGCCGAGGCGCGCCGCAACGGCCACACGCGCGGCGCGGTGCTCTACGGCGGGCTCGCCGCGGTGGCGATGCTCGCGTTCTTGGCGCTCGTCGTCGTCGGGCTGCAGATCATGCTTTCGAAGGACTGAGGGCGCGCAGCACGCGGGCCGGGGCGCCCGCGGCGATCGAGTGCGCCGGGATGTCGGTGGTGACCACCGAGTTAGCCCCGATCACGCTGCGCTCGCCGACCGTGACGCCGCTCGTCACGACCACGTGGGCGCCGAGCCAGACGTTGTCGCCGAGCTGCGTCGGCCCCTTCGAGGTGAAGCCCTGCCACGGCACCGGCCGGTCGGGGTCGTCGAAGCGGTGGTTGGCGTCGGTCACGAAGCAGCCGTTAGCGAGCATGCAGTGCTCGCCGATCTCGACGAGATCCATGGCGGCGACCTGCACGCCGAGGTTGAGGAAGCTGCCGCCGCCGATGCGGATGCGGCCGGGCGGCTGAGCCGTCAGCCACACCCCCGGCTCGAACAGCACGTGCTCCCCCACCTCGAGCCGTCCCTCGTCCAGCATCTCGAGCACGTTGCCGTGCAGCGGCCAGCGCGCGAACGCGCGCCGCCGCGCGAGCTCCCAGTGGATGCGCGCCCGGTTCCACGGCAGCGAGTTGCGCTCGTACCAGCGCCACTTCTGCGCCCACAGCTCGAGATCGGCGGCCCTCAAGGAGCGCAGGATGGCATGAAGGCCGCGTTGCAGGGTGTCGTAACACCGCTCGCTCTGGTTGGAGGAGCGACGGCGGCGGGTGAGGATGACCCTGCAACCCGAGCCACGGAGGTCTTACGAACGTGCGCCCGAGCCGACTGCTGATCTTCTGCGTCGCCTTCCTGATTCCTGCCGCCCCGGCGTCAGCCGCCGTGCCGCACGTCGTGCAGCCCGGCGAGACGCTGTGGTCGATCGCTGCCGCGAACAACCTGACGACGCGGACCGTCGCCGCCTACAACGGGCTGTCCGATGACGCCCAGGTGGTCCTCGGCTCGACGATCAACGTCCCGACCACGGTCGAGGGCTACGCCGCGCTTCAGCAGGCCGGGCTCGCACAGGCCGACCCGGCGGCCGCGGCGCCGCAGGCCGTGGTTCCGGACACGCCGGCCGGCGCTCCCGCCCCGCTCGGCGGCTACACGGTGCGGGCGGGCGACACGCTGTCCGCCCTCGCCGCTCAGACGGGCGTCTCGATCGACGCCATGGCGGCCATGAACGGCCTCGATCCCGCCGCGCTGCTGCTGGAGGGCACGGTGATCAAGCTGCCCGGCGGCGCCCCCGCGCCCGCGCAGGCGTCCACGCCCGCGCCGGCCCAGACGGTGGTCCCCGAGGCCGCGCCGGCGCCGACCCCGCAGACGGTGTCCGCGGGCGACGTCCAGAGCGTCGCCGCCGCCCACGGCATCTCGCCCTCCCTGGCCGCGGCCATCGCCTGGCAGGAGAGCGGCTTCAACAACGACATGGTGTCCCACGCCAACGCGCGCGGCGTCATGCAGGTCATGCCCGGCACGTGGGACTACGTGCAGCAGAACCTCGCGGGCCGGCCGCTCGACCCGAGCTCGGCCACCGACAACGTGCACGCCGGCGTGATGTACCTCAAGCGCCTGCTGACGGACGCCGGCGGCGACGAGAACGCCGCGATCGCCGGCTACTACCAGGGCCTCGCGTCCGTGCGCGAGCGCGGCATGTACGAGGACACGCAGCGGTACGTGGCCAACGTGCAGGCGCTGCGGGGCCGCTTCGGCGGCGGCTAGGCCGCCGCCGCGGCCACCTTCTTGGGCCGGCGGCGCGGTTTGGGGCGCGCCGCCGGCTCCACGAGCTCGCGCAGGAACTCGCCGGTATGCGACCCGGGCGTGGCGGCCACCTCCTCGGGCCTGCCGGCCACCATCAGCCGGCCGCCCTCCTCCCCGCCCTCGGGCCCCATGTCGATCAGCTGGTCGGCGACCTTGATGACGTCGAGGTTGTGCTCGATGACGACGACCGAGTTGCCTGCCTCGACGAGGCGCTGCAGCACCTCGAGCAGGCGCTGGATGTCCGCGAAGTGCAGGCCGGTGGTCGGCTCGTCGAGGATGTACAGCGTCCGCCCCGTGGCCACCTTGGACAGCTCGGCGGCGAGCTTGACGCGCTGGGCCTCGCCGCCTGACAGCGTGGTGGCCGGCTGGCCGAGGCGCATGTAGCCCAGCCCCACGTCGTTCAGCGTCTGGAGGCGCCGCTTGATCTTCGGGATGTGGGCGAAGAACTCGACGGCTTCCTCGATCGGCATCTCGAGCACGTCGGCGATCGTGCGGCCCTTGAAGCGGATGTCCAGCGTCTCGCGGTTGTAGCGCTTGCCGTGGCACTGCTCGCACGGGACATAGACGTCGGGCAGGAAGTGCATCTCGATCTTGATCTGCCCGTCGCCGCGGCACACCTCGCAGCGACCGCCCTTGACGTTGAATGAGAAGCGGCCCGGCTTGTAGCCGCGGGCGCGCGCCTCCTGAGTCTTGGAGAAGAGGTCGCGGATCTGGTCGAAGAGCCCGATGTACGTCGCCGGGTTCGACCGCGGGGTGCGCCCGATCGGCGACTGGTCGACGTTGATGACCTTGTCGAGGTGCTCGAGCCCGCGGATGCGCTTGTGCGACCCCGGGCGCATGCGCGCGCGGTGCAGCTTGTTCGAGAGCGCCTTGTAGAGGATCTCGTTGACCAGCGTGGACTTGCCCGACCCCGACACGCCGGTGACGGCCGTGAACACGCCGAGCGGGACCTTGACGTCGACGTCCTTGAGGTTGTGCTGGCTGGCGCCCTGGATCTCGATGTACCCGGCCGGCTTGCGGCGCCGTTCCGGCGGCTCGATCTGCCGGGTGCCGGACAGGAACTGGCCGGTCAGCGACCCGGGGACGCGCATCACGTCGTCCGCCGTGCCGGCCGCCACCACGTGGCCGCCGTGCTCGCCGGCGCCCGGTCCCATGTCCACCAGGTGGTCGGCCGCCCGCATCGTTCCCTCGTCGTGCTCGACCACGAGCACCGTGTTCCCGAGGTCGCGCAGGCGCTTGAGCGTGGCGATCAGCCGCGCGTTGTCGCGCTGGTGCAGGCCGATCGACGGCTCATCGAGGATGTAGAGCACGCCGACCAGCGAGGAGCCGATCTGCGTCGCCAGCCGGATCCGCTGCGCCTCGCCGCCCGACAGCGTCGCCGACGCGCGGTCCATCGACAGGTACCCGACGCCCACGTTGTCGAGGAACGCCAGCCGCTCGTCGATCTCGCGCAAGATGAGCCGGGCGATCGCGCGGTCCTGGTCGGACAGCTCGAGCCCGTTCAGCCACTCGAGCGCCCGCCGCGCGCTCATGGCGCTGAACTCGTGGATCGCCTCGCCGCCCACCCTCACGGCGCGCGACTCCGGCCGCAGCCGGGCGCCCTTGCACTCCGGGCACGGGCGGACCGACATGTACTCCTCGATCTTCTCCCGCGACCAGTCCGAGTCGGTCTCCCGGTAGCGGCGCTCGAGGTTGGGGACGATCCCCTCGAAGGTCGTCATGTACGACCGCTTGCGTCCCATCCGGTTGCGGTACGAGACGTACAGGCGGTCGCCGTTCGTGCCGTAGAGGAAGAGGTCCTGCCGGTCCTCCGGCAGCTCCTCCCACGGCGTGTCGAGGTCGATCTCGTAGCGCTCGGCGATCGCCGCCGCCATCTGCTCGTAGTAGCTGGTGGCGCCGCTCGCCCACGGCAGGATCGCGCCCTCGTTGAGGGAGAGCGACGGGTCCGGCACCACCAGCTCGGGGTCGATCTCCATCTGCGAGCCGAGCCCGGTGCAGCGCGGGCAGGCGCCGTGCGGGGAGTTGAACGAGAACGAGCGAGGCTCGAGCTCGGGCATCGAGATCCCGCAATGGAGGCAGGCGAACTTCTCCGAGTACGTCGTGACCACGGGCTCGCCGTCCCGCGGCACGGTCTCGATCTCCACCATGCCGTCGGCGAGCGCGACCGCGGTCTCCACCGAGTCGGCGAGCCGCTTGCGAAGGTCGCGCCGCATGACCAGCCGGTCGACGGCCACCGCGATGTCGTGCTTGAACTTCTTGTCGAGCACGATCTCTTCCTCGAGCAGCCGCAGCTCGCCGTCCACCTTCACGCGCGTGAAGCCCTCGCTGCGCAGCTCGGCCAGCTGCTTGCCGTATTCGCCCTTCCGGCCGCGCACGATCGGCGCCAGCACCATGAACCGCTCGCCGTCCTCCATCGCCATGATCTGGTCGATGATCTGCTCGGCCGACTGAGCGGCGATCGGGCGCCCGCAGTTGAAGCAGTGCGGCTTGCCGATCCGCGCCCACAGCAGGCGCAGGTAGTCGTAGATCTCGGTCACCGTTCCGACCGTCGACCGCGGGTTGCGCGACGTCGTCTTCTGGTCGATCGAGATGGCCGGCGACAGGCCGTCGATCGAGTCGACGTCCGGCTTGTCCATCTGGCCCAGGAACTGGCGGGCGTAGGCGGACAGCGACTCGACGTAGCGGCGCTGCCCCTCGGCGTAGATCGTGTCGAACGCCAGGGACGACTTGCCGGACCCCGAGAGGCCGGTGATGACGACCAGCGAGTCCCGCGGGAGCTCGACCGTGACGTCCTTGAGATTGTGCTCTCGGGCCCCCGAGACGACGATGGATTCGGCGCGCGACATAAGACCGCAACCATCTTAGGGGTCCGAACGGACGTTCGATCAGGCGAGCACGCCGCTGTCCGCGAGCTTTTCGCGGAGGTAGCGGAGAAACGGCTCTGTGGCGAGCTCCTGGCCTGTCACGCGGCGCAGCAGCTCGCGCGGCGGGAACTTGCGTCCGTGGCGGTGGACATGCTCTCGCAGCCACTCACGGACGGGCGCGAACTCCCCCGCCTGCAGCCGCTCGTCGACCTCCGGGAGGTCGGCGCGGAGGCGCTCCCACAGCTGGGCCGCCATCAGGTTCCCGATCGTGTACGTGGGGAAGTAGCCGAGCAGCCCCGCGCCCCAGTGGACGTCCTGCAGCACGCCGTCGGCAGGGCCGGGCACGGTGACGCCGAGCAGCCGCTCCATGCCCTCGTTCCAGGCGTTCGGGAGGTCGTCGACGGACAGCGAGCCCTCGGTCAGCGCGAGCTCGAGCTCGAAGCGCAGGGCGATGTGCAGGTTGTACGTCGTCTCGTCGGCGTCGATGCGGATGAGCGAGGGCTGCACGGTGTTGAGTGCGTGGTAGAGCCCCTGGGCGTCCACGCCGGCGAGCGCCCCGGGGAGCGAGGCCTGCAGCCGCGAGAGCAGCCACGCACAGAACGGCCGCGAGCGGCCGATGACGTTCTCCCACGTGCGGCTCTGCGACTCGTGGACGCCGAGCGAGACCGGGGCGTCGAGCGACGTGCGGAAGAGCGCCGGGTCGGTGGCCGACTCGTACAGACCGTGGCCGAACTCGTGCAGGCCCGAGTAGAGCGCGACCGCGAGGTCGCTCTCGTCGTACTTCGTGGTGAGGCGGATGTCGCGCGGGCCGATGCCGGCCGCGAACGGGTGGACGGTGGGGTCGAGCCGCCAGCTGTCGGGATCGAAGCCGACCGCCTCGAGCACGTCGAGCAGCGCGATGCGCTGGTCGACGGCCGGAAAGTGGCCGTGGAAGACGCCGCCGTTGCGCGGGCCGTCCGGACGGCCGGCGGCGGCGACGAGCGGCACGAGCGCTTCGCGCAGGCCGTCGAACAGCGGCCGCAGCTCGGCGGCTGTGAGGCCCGGCTCGAAGTCCTCGAGCAGCACGTCGTACGGGTGCTCGTAGCCCTCGAAGCAGGCGACATAGCGGTGGCGGAGCTCAATGTGGCGCGCGAGCGCGTCGCGGAAGCGGCCGAAGTCGTTGGCGGCGCGAGCCTCCTGCCACGCCTGTTGGCCGAGCGCCTTGGCGCGCGTCATCTCGGCGGCCAGCTCGACCGGCACGCGCACGGAGCGCTCGTAGTCGCGTCTGGCCCAGGCGACGAGCCGGGTGTCGTCGGAGTCGGGGTCCGCGGACTCCGCCCACGGCGCCAGGGTCTCGAGGAGGGCGCCGAGCGCGGGGTCGCTCTCGCGCGTGTGGATGACGCGGGCGACGGTGGCCGCGCGCTCGGCCCGCGCCTCGGCGCCCGCGGGCGGCATGACCGTCTGCTGGTCCCAGAACAGCAGCAGGTCGAGCGAGTGGAGGTCGCTCAGCTCGGCCATCCGCAGGCGGAGGGCCCCGAGCTCGGCCCGTCCCCCGCTCACCCGCCGGCCCGTTCGTACACGTCGTCCAGGAGCGCCTCGGGATCGGCGAGGGCGTAGTGCTCGGCCAGGTAGCGCGCAGTCTCCTCGCGCGGCGTGCCCCCGAGGGCCATATTGAGCGCGGTCAGGCGGGCGCCGGCCTCGTCGCCGTCGAGCGGGGCCGCCGGCTCGGGCGCTGCGGACGCCGGCTCCCCGGCGGCCTCCTCGTGGAACCGGGCGAGCGCCTCGTCGAGCCGCGCCCGCAGGTTCAGCGCGGCTCGCTCCAGCCGCGCCGCGTCCTCCGCCGCCCGCCCGCGGATCTGCGCGGCGCTCGCCTCAGCGGCCTCGAGGATCCGCCGGACCTCCTCGGACGTGCGCTCGATCGCGTCTCGGTCCACGCGAGCAGAATAGGGGTCCGTCCAGAAGAACCGGCCCGACCAGGACGGCCGTGGATCGAGCCGGGCGCCGCACGAATCCCGAAGGGGATACAACGTATTTCCGTGGGCTCGGGTGGTGATCCGGCGAAGTGTGTCCACGGCTGTCCTGGGCGTGGCGGGGTTCTGAACGGGCCTCTTAGAGCGGACCGGTAGCGTTCGGCGAGCATGAGCGCGGCGGTCGGCGAACGCGAGCGGGAGTGCCAGGCGGCCCGCCGGCGGCGACCCGCGATCCTCGCCGTCGACGACGAGCCGGCCGTGCTCGCAGCGGTCGCGCGCGACCTGCGGCGTGGCTTCGGCGAGGAGTACCGGATCCTGCGCGCAGGCTCGGGCGCCGAGGCGCTGGAGATCCTTCGCGAGATGCGCACGCGGGGCGACCAGGCCGCCCTGCTCGTCGCCGACCAGCGGATGCCCGGCATGTCGGGGACGGACTACCTCGTCGAGGCCCGCAAGCTCGCCCCGGAGGCCAAGCGCGTCCTCCTCACCGCCTACGCGGACACGGAGGCGGCGATCTCGGCGATCAACGACGTGGCGCTCGACTACTACCTGCTCAAGCCGTGGGACCCGCCGGAGGAGCAGCTCTACCCGGTGCTCGAGGACCTCCTGACCACCTGGGAGTCCGGCGCGGCGCTCGAGTCGGGCGGCGTGCGCGTGATCGGCCAGCGGTTCTCGAAGGAGTTCTACGACCTGCGCGACTTCCTCGCCCGCAACCGCATCCCGGCGCGCTGGCTCGACGTCGAGCGCGACGGCGAGGCGCGGGAGCTCCTGACGGTGACGGGCGTGGATGCGAGGAGGCTGCCGGTGGCGCTGCTCGAGGACGGCTCGGTGCTCGAGCGCCCGACCGTGCTGGAGCTCGCCGAGCGCCTCGGCGTCGCCGTGCGGCCGGCGTCCGACCACTACGACCTCGTGATCGTGGGCGGCGGCCCAGCCGGCCTCGCCGCGGCCGTCTACGGCGCCTCCGAGGGCCTGCGGACCGTCATGGTCGAGCGCGAGGCACCCGGCGGGCAGGCCGGTCAGTCGAGCCGGATCGAGAACTACCTCGGCTTCCCGACAGGCCTCAGCGGCACCGATCTCGCCCGGCGGGCCACCGACCAGGCGCGGCGCCTCGGAGCCGAGCTGCTGACCGTGCAGGACGCCGCTTCGCTGCAGGTGGAGGGGTCAGGGCGCGTGGTGCGCCTCACGGGCGGAGGCTCGCTGAGCGCGAACTGCGTGCTGATCGCCTCCGGCGTCGCGTACCGTCAGCACGGGGCGCCCGGCTTCGAGGAGCTCACCGGCCAGGGCGTGTACTACGGCGCCGCGCTGACGGAGGCGCGTGCGTGCCAGGACCAGCACGTGGTGGTGATCGGCGGGGCGAACTCGGCCGGCCAGGCGGCGGTCTTCTTCAGCCGCTACGCGGGGCGGGTGACCATGCTGGTGCGCGCCGGCGGTCTCGAGGCGTCGATGTCGCACTACCTGATCGAGCAGATCGCCGGCCTCGGCAACGTCGAGGTGCGGACGGGCACGGTGGCGGTCGCCGCCGAGGGCCACGGGCACCTCGAACGGCTGCGCATCCGCGGCCCGGACGCCGCCGAGACGGCCGAGGAGGTCGACGCCTGCTTCGTGTTCATCGGGGCGCTCCCCCGCACCGACTGGCTCGAGGGCGTGGTCGCGCGCGACGAACGCGGCTTCATCCTCGCGGGTCCGGATGCGCAGAACGCCGGCTGGCCGCTCAAGCGCGACCCGTATCTGCTCGAGACCACCGTGCCGGGCGTCTTCGTGGCCGGCGACGTTCGGGCGCGCTCGATCAAGCGGGTGGCGAGCGCCGTCGGCGAGGGCTCGATGGCGGTCTCGCTCATCCACGAGTACCTGGCCGCGGCATGAGCGCGCCGGCGGCGTCGGAGCTGCGCGGCATCGATCTCTTCGACGAGCTGTCGGACGCCGACCTCGAGCGGTGGGCGGCGGCCGCGGACGTGCGGACGCTGGCGGCGGGCGAGATGCTCATCGACCAGGGCGCCGAGGTCACCGAGTTCATCCTCCTGCTCGATGGTGTGATCGAGGCCTTGTCCGTCGAGAATGGGCGGCGCGAGCCGGTCGGGCGCCACGTCGCGCCAACCTGGATCGGCGCGATCCCCGTGCTCACCGAGGGACCGATCGGCGTAGCGATGCAGGCGGAGACCGACCTCCGGATGGCGGTGATCCCGGCCGAGCCGTTCGTGGAGCTCGTGCTCGAGTTCCGGCCCGTGCACCGGCGGATCCTGCGGCAGGTGCGGCCGCTCATGAGCCGCATAACCGCGCGCGAGCAGAACCGCGAGCGGCTGGCCTCGCTCGGGACGATGGCCGCCGGCCTCGCGCACGAGCTCAACAACCCGGCAGCCGCGGCGCGACGGGCGGCGTCCGAGATGACCACGACGCTCGACGTGCTGGCCTCGGTGATCGGCACGTTCGTCGACGCGGGGATCGAGCGGGCCGAGGCGGTGCAGCTGGTGGAGATGCAGCGCGACGCGCTCGCCCGGGCGGCCGCCGCCACGCCGCTGTCGAGCCTCGACGCCGCCGACGCCGAGGACGACGTGCTCGAGGCGCTCGAGGACTTGGGCGTGCCCGAGGCCTGGCGGCTGGCGGAGCCGCTGGCGGCCGCCGGGGTCGACCGCGAGTGGCTCTCGCGGCTACAGGGCTTGGCGGGGCCTGCGACGCCCGCGGCCGTCGGCTGGATCGCCGCGTCGTTGACGGCGCGGGGCCTGGCGTCTCAGCTGTGCGAGTCGACCGACCGTATGAGCCGGCTCGTGGGAGCGGTGAAGTCGTACGCGTACATGGATCGCGGCGAGCTGGTCGAGGTCGACATCCACGAAGGGCTGGAGACCACTTTGGTCGTGCTGGGCCACAAGCTCAAGCGGACGTCGATCGAGGTGCGCCGTGACTACGACCGCGAGCTGCCCAAGCTGACCGTGCGGGGGCCAGAGCTCAACCAGGTGTGGACGAACCTGCTCGACAACGCGATCGACGCGCTCGGCAAGGAGGGAACGATCACCATCAGCACGCGGCGCGACGGCGACTGCGCCGTGGTCGAGATCGCCGACGACGGCCCGGGCATCCCGGCTCACGTGCTGGAACGGATCTTCGACCCGTTCTTCACCACCAAGAGCGTCGGCGACGGGTCCGGCCTCGGGCTCGACACCGCCCGCCGGATCATCGAGGAGCGCCACCGCGGCAGCCTGGGCGTGGAGTCAGAACCGGGAGCGACCACGTTCCGGGTCCGCCTCCCGTTCGAGGCCACGGAGCGCTAATCCGGCAGTCGCGGCTCCGGGTCGCGCACGATGAGGCCGTCGCGCTCGAGGCCGGCCAGGGCGCGCTCCCGGCGCGCGCCCGTGACCTCGGGCTCCGCTCCCTTCAGGAGAGCGGCCAGGATCCGGCCGCGCGCCCAGCGGTCGGTGTCCTCGAAGCGCTCGGCACCATGAGGGCGGCGGGACGGCGCGACCGGTCCGCCCCGGCAGCTCGTCCGAACCGGGCACTCGGTGCAGCGCGGCGCGCGTGGCCGGCACACGGTGGCGCCGAGCTCCATCATCGCCTGGTTGAAGGTGGCGGCTCGGCCGGGCGGCACGAGCCCCTGAGCGCGGTCGGCGAGCTCGCCGGGGCGCCGAGGCGTGCCGTCGTGGCGCTCGAGCACCCGCCGCACGTTCGTGTCGACCGCCGCGGTCTGCCGGTCCCAGGCGAACGAGCCGACCGCGGCCGCGGTGTACGGGCCGACGCCGGGCAGCTCGGTGAGGTCCTCGGGCCAGCCGCGCTCGGCCACGTGCCTCGCGGCCGCCTGGAGCGCCAGTGCGCGCCGGTTGTAGCCCAGGCCGCTCCACGCACTCAGTACATCTCTCGGGGCCGCGGTCGCGAGCGCCGCCGGATCGGGGAAGATGGCCAGGAACGCCTCGTAGAACGGCACGACCCGCACGGCCTGCGTCTGCTGGAGCATCACCTCGCTCACCAGCAGCGCATACGGATCCCGGGTCTCCCGCCACGGCAGCGACCGCCGCACGCGCGAGTACCACCGCAGGAGAGCGCCGACGTCCACGGGAGCCGAGGCTACCGGCCTCAGAGGATCGCCCACAGGTGGCGGACGGCGTGGGCCCGGTGGGGGCGCCAGGCGTCGGCGGCCACCGGCGTCGCGCCGATGCGGGCCAGGCCGTGGCGGACGCCGAGGTCGGTCGGGAGCCAGGCGTCGGGGTCGCCCATCGCGCGCATCGCGATGTACTCGGCGGTCCACGGGCCGATGCCGGGGAGCTCTCGGAGCAGCGCGCGGGCGTCGCCGGGCGGCTCGAGGCGGAGCCCGTCGGCCAATGCCGCGGCGAGGACTGCAACGCTTCGCCGGCGGGCGCGCGGCATGGGGAGCGAGGCCGCCACCTGCGCGATCGCGGCGGGCTCCGGCCACAGGTGGGTGAGCGGGCCGACGGGCTCTCGGAGACGCTCGCCGGCGCTCTCCACGAGGCGCCCCGCGAGCGCCCGCGCGGCGGCGAGCGAGATCTGCTGGCCCAGCACGGCCCGGACCGCGAGCTCGCCGCCGTCCACCGTCCCCGGCACCCGCAGGCCCGGCCGAGCGGCGATCAGCGGGCCCAGGTACGGGTCGCGTGCCAGGTGGGCGTCGGCGGCGGCGGGATCGGCGCCCGCGAGCCGGGCGGCGGCGGCGCGTGCGGCCTGGTGGTCGCGCGCGTCGGCGACCACCACGCCCTCGGTTCCGACGATCCCGGGCCCGTGGGGCAGCCGTACCGTGCGCCGATAGCACCCCGCTGCCTCCTCGATGCCCGGTACCGCCCGGGCCGCGAGGAACGCGTCTAGGGGCGACAGCGGCGGCAGGCGCGGTATCCCGCGGCGCGGGCCTCGTCGGTGGTGGCGTAGAACGACACGTTGCGCGCAAGCGGGGTGCGCGCGGGGCAGCTGGGACGACAGTAGATGCCGGTGGTCCTCACGGCGGTCACGAATTCACCGTCGTGGCCGGAGTCACGCTTCACGACGGCGCGATAGCGGCGCTCGAAGTCGATGGTCATGGTTCATT
>DATAFH010000017.1:0-21735 GCA_036257565.1 Solirubrobacteraceae bacterium
GCCGATGTCGGTGACGAGGCCGACCTTGATGGCCGGCTTCTCCTCGGACTGCGAGGAGCCCGTGCCGCCGCCGGATCCGCCGTCGTCGTCGTCAGAGCCGCAGCCCGCCGCAACGACTCCAAGGATCAGTACAAAGGCCGCCAGCAACATGGCGGCGAGGCTGCGCTTGGGCACGTCTACATCCTCCAGGAATAAAAGGGGTGCCGAGGCGGCGGCAGCCTAATCGGTTCCGCGGCGACCGTCGGAGCGCAGGCGTGCGAGCACGGCGTCCTTGACCGCATCCTCCGCAAACCCGGCCTGCACGGCGAGCCGTGTGACATCGATCAGCTGTTCCTCCTCGAAGCCGTGGCACCGACGTGCGACGGCATACTCGGTGCCGATACTACAGCCGAAGTAGGGCGGATCGTCGGACCCGAGCGTCACCCGCACCCCGGCCTCCCGGAGCGAACCGAGTGGATGGGCCTCGTAGCTGGGATAGACGCGCAGGGCGACGTTCGACGACGGGCAGACCTCGAGCACGACCCCGCGGTCGGCCAGCTCGGCGACCAGCGTGGGGTCCTCGATCGCCCGCACGCCGTGCGAGATGCGGCTCACGGGCAGGGTGAGCGCCGCCCGGATCGACTCCGGCCCGGAGTGCTCGCCGGCGTGGACCGTGCAGCCGAGGCCGGCGCCCGCCGCGATCTCGTAGGCGCGCGCGAAGCGGTCGGCCGGCCAGGCCGCCTCGTCCCCCACGAGGTTGAAGCCCACGACGTACGGATGGCGGTCCTCGGCGTGGCGGTGCGCGATCGCCTCCGCGGCCTCGACGCCGAGGTTGCGCACCGCGGCGATCACGATCCGTGCCTCGATGTGGTGCGCGTCGCGGGCGTCGTCGATGCCCTGCGCGATGCCGGCGTAGTGCTCTTCGTCGCTGAGCCCGACCGCGCTCGCGTGGTCGGGCGAGGCGATCAGCTCGATGTAGACCGCGCCCTCGGCCGCGCAGCCGGCCAGGTACTCGAACGTGACGTCGCGGTAGTCCTCGGCCGTGCGGATGACGCTCGCCGCGAGGTCGTACGTGCGCAGGAAGTGCAGGAAGTCGCTCCACGCGAACGTCTCCTCGCCCGCGAACACACCCTCGGGGACCGGCAGGCCGTTGCGCTTCGCGAGGCGGCGGACGAGCTCGGGCGGCGCCGTGCCCTCGAGGTGAACGTGCAGCTCGGCCTTCGGGACCGCCCGGTCGGGCGGCGGGGGCACCCTCACGCGACCCGTCCGGCGACCACCGGCCGGCGCTCGGGCGGCTCGGCGGCGACCGTCACCGCGGCACGCAGGGCGGCGGCCGCCTCGTCGGCGGCGGCCTCATCGGCGGCGTGGACGACCGCGAGCGGCCGGTCGGGGCCGACCTCGGCGCCGACCGGCGCGACCTCGGTGAGGCCCACGGCGGGGTCGATCACGTCGTCCTCGCGGCGGCGGTTGCCGCCCAGGCCGGTGACCACGAGGCCGACCGCGCGGCAGTCGATACCGCTCACCACACCGGGCCGGTCGGGGGCGACGGCGCGTATCACCGAAGCGGCGGGGAGATCGGGCGACTCGGCGAAGTCGGCGGGACCGCCTAGGGCCGCCACCATGGCCGCGAAGCGCTCGGTGGCGGCACCCGAGTCGAGCGCGCGGTCGACCTTCTCTCCCGCCGCCTCCTCGTCCCCCGCCAGGCCGCCCTGCACGAGCAGCGACGCGGCCAGCGCCCGGGTGACCTCGTGCAGGCGCGGCTCGCGTGCCGCCCCGGTGAGATAGTCGATCGCCTCCAGGACCTCGAGCGCGTTGCCCGCGGTCGAGCCCAGCACCTCGTCCATGTCGGTGAGCAGGGCGACGGTCGGCAGCCCCGCGCCGCGCGCCACCTCGACGAGCGCGAGGGCCAGCTCGTCGGCCGCCTCCCGCTCGGCCATGAAGGCGCCAGAGCCGAACTTGACGTCCATGACGAGCGCGTCGAGCCCGGCGGCGAGTTTCTTGGACAGGATCGAGGCGACGATCAGCGGGATCGACTCGACCGTCCCCGTGGCGTCGCGCACCGCGTACAGGCGGCGGTCGGCGGGGGCCAGCTCCGCGGTCTGGCCCACGATCGCGCAGCCCACCTCGTCGACGACCGCGCGCAGCCGGTCGAGGTCGGGGCGCGTGTCGTAGCCGGGGACCGCGTCGAGCTTGTCGAGCGTCCCTCCGGTGTGGCCGAGGCCGCGGCCGGAGATCATCGGCACCGCCCCGCCGCAGGCGGCCACGATCGGGGCCAGCATGAGCGAGACCTTGTCCCCCACGCCGCCCGTCGAGTGCTTGTCGAGCACCGGGCGGTCGAGGTCCCAGTCGAGTACGGCGCCCGACTGGGTCATGGCCTCGGTCAGCGCCACGCGCTCGGCCGGCTCCATCCCGCGCAGGAAGAGCGCCATCGCCAGCGCCCCGACCTGCGCATCGGACAGCGAGCCGTCCGTGATCCCGGCGACGAGGAAGCGCACCTCCTCGGCGCTCAGCGCCCGCCCGTCGCGCTTGCCGCGGATCACCTCAGCCGCGAGCATCGGCGAGCTCCTGGCAGAAAGCGCCGATCAGGCGAGTCAGGTCCTCGGCCGCGGCGTTGGCGAAGCGCAGCGTCTGCTCGTGCGAGAGCGCCTCGCCGCCCATCCCCTCCGCGAGGTTGGTGATGGCCGAGACGGCGGCCACCCTCAGGCCGGCGTGGCGGGCGAGGATGACCTCCGGCACCGTCGACATGCCGACGGCGTCCGCGCCCAGCGTGCGGAACGCCCGGATCTCGGCCGGCGTCTCGAAGCTCGGCCCGGCGGTGGCGAGGTACACACCCTCGGCCAGCGCGACGCCGCGCGAGTCCGCCGCCCGGTGCAGCACCTGCCGCAGCTCGGGGTCGTAGGCGTCGCGGAGGCTCGGGAAGCGCGGCCCGAACTCGTCCTCGTTGGGCCCGGTCAGCGGGTTGACTCCGAGGAGGTTGATGTGGTCGCCGATGGCCATGAGCGAGCCGGGGCCGACGTCGGGCCGCAGCGAGCCGGCGGCGTTCGTGGCAAGGAGGGCCTGTGCCCCGGCGAGCTTGAGCGCGCGGACCGGAACGCGCATCCCTGCCGCGTCGCCGCTCTCGTAGACGTGCCGGCGCCCCTGGAGCACCGCGACGGGCAGGCCGGAGAGCGTGCCGAGCGAGAGTGAGCCCGCGTGGCCCGCGACGCCCGGCCGCGGGAAGTCAGGCAGGTCCTGGTACGGGATCGTGACCGGATCCTCGAGCGCCTCGGCCACGGCGCCGAGCCCGGAGCCGAGGATGATCGCGAGCGCCGGGGTGAAACCGGGCGCCCGGTCGCGGATGACCTCGACGGCGGTCACCTGAGGAACTCGGGCCCGAAGGACATCGGTAGGAGCTCCTCGAGGGTCGTCGTGCGGCGCTCGCCGGCCGCCGAGCAGAGGTGGACGAGGCCGTCCAGCGGCATGAACTCGCGCAGCCGCTGGCGGCAGCCGCCACAGGGGACGCAGAGCTCGTCCGAATCGGCGATCACGGCCGCCTCGACGACCCGCCGGCCGCCGGCGGCGACGAGCACGCCGATCGCCGACGCCTCGGCGCACTGCCCCTGCGGGTACGCGGCGTTCTCCACGTTGGCGCCCGCGTGGATCGAGCCGTCGTCCGCGCGCAGGGCGGCGCCGACCCGGTAGTTCGAGTACGGCGCGTGAGCCCGCTCCATCGCCGCGGTTGCCGCGGCAACCAGCGCGTCGGGGCCGAGGAGACGATCCGAGTAGGAGTCGGTGAGGACCTCCTCGATGCCTAGGGCCTCCTTCAACCGGGCGACCTTCTCCTGCTCGGGCCCGAGGTCCGAGTCTGCCGGCGCGACGCCCTCGAGCTCCACGAACGAGCCGAGTCCCGCCACCGTGTCGAGGTGGATCCGCACACCGTTGTGCAGCAGCAGGTGCCGCTCCTTGTCGACGACCACCAGCGTGCCGAGCGCCGCATCGAGCGACGCCCGCAGCGTCTCGGGATCCTCCACGGGCGTCAGCCGGTAGCGGCTCTCGCGCGCGGCCGCCGCGTCCGGCCGGTCGTACTGGATCAGCACGGCCCCGCCGGGTTCCTCCTCCCGCAGCTTCAGCCGCCCCTCGCGAGCACGGAAATACGTGTCCCGCTGCCTCAGGACCCCCCGGTCCTCCGCCCCGAGCTCCTTCGCGAGCGCAAGCGATCGCGCCGGGTCCGGGTCGACGGCCTTGAGCTCGACGTTGCGGCGCGGGGCGGACACGGCGGCGAGCCTAGTACAGGGCCGTGGCGGCACGAGAACTGCGGCATTGCGGGAGGGTGCGTAGTGCCGCGGCGCGATAGCGTTGCGTCGGTCCGAAATGTGGTGGGTCTGGAAAGTCTCGCCATACGCGACGTATCAACCCCACGCGAAACTGGAGTGGCCCCGGTGACATTCCCCCGCCTCCCTACTCAGCCGGGGTTGACGTTCGTCCCGCAGGGGCGAGCCGGACGGGGGTGACGTTCGCCCAACCGAGGCGAGCCGGACCCGGCGATGTCGGCGCCGGCTAGTACGTTCCCCGCCCATGGACGGGGTCACGATCGTCGACCACGTGCTGCTGCGGCGGCTCGTCTCGATCCTGCGCGACCGCGGCACGCCGCACGGCGTCTTCCGCCAGACGCTCGACGACGCGGCGATGATCCTCGCCTACGAGGCGATGCGGGGGCTGCGGCCGGACGAGTATGAGCTTCACACGCCGCTCGAGCCGGCGCAGGGCGTCCGGCTCGCGGACGAGGTGGTGCTTGTGGCCATCCTGCGCGCGGGCCTCGGGCTCGTCGACGGCTTCCTGCGCCTGGTGCCGGACGCCAGGGTCGGGCACCTCGGCATGTACCGGGACGAGGAGGCGCTGCGGCCGGTCGGGTACTACGAGAACATCCCCCGGGGCGTCGCCGACGCCGAGGTGTTCGTCGTCGATCCGATGCTCGCCACCGGCGGCAGCGCCACCCAGGCGATCGCCCGCCTGAAGCGCGCCGGCGCGCGGCGCATCACGTTCGTCTGCCTGGTCGCAGCGCCCGAGGGAGTCGAGGCGCTGCGCGGCGCCCACCCCGAGGTGCCGATCCTCACCGCCACGCTCGACCGCCAGCTCGACGACAACGGCTACATCCGCCCCGGCCTCGGCGACGCGGGCGACCGCATCTTCGGTACCGACCGCTAGAGCGTCGCGCCGGATGCCGTCACGGCGCCGAGCAGCTGCCCGTGAGCTGCGCCCGGTCCATGTCGCGATGCTCGAGCCAGTCCTGGACCGCGCCGTCGACGAACCACAGCCAGCCGTGCACGGCGGCGCGCGCGGCGCGGCCTCGGGAGGGCGTCCCCCCGCGATGCCGTCGCCGGGCTCGTCCGCGGCCACGCGGGGATGCGGCGCGGCGCGCTCGTTCTGCTCGCCGTGACCGCCGGGAAGGTGTTCCTCTACGACCTCGCGTCGCTCACGTCGCTCTTCCGCGCGGCGTCGTTCGTGGCGGTGGGGCTGCTGCTGCTGGCCGGCGCCTACGCGTGGCAGCGGATCCGGCGCGTCCGCTGCCGGACCTGCGGACGGTGCAGAGTGGAGTGCGCTGACGGTTCTAGGCTACGGGCATGGCTGACCCGCCAGAGCCCCGGCACCCGTCCACCCCGGACGAGGAGCTGCTTGAGGCCGAGACCACCGCGATCCTCTCCGAGCTCACGGATGCCCAGCGCATCCTGCGGATCCAGGACGAGCTGCGGGCCGGCTTCAAGACGCTCAGCCACATCGGCAAGGCGGTGTCGATCTTCGGGTCGGCGCGGACGCCGCCCGACCATCCGCGCTACCAGGCGGCGCGGGAGATGGCCCGAACGCTCGGCCACGCGGGCTACGCGATCATCACGGGCGGCGGCCCCGGGATCATGGAGGCCGCCAACCGGGGAGCGCGGGAGGCGGGCGTCCCCTCCGTCGGGCTCGGCATCGACCTGCCGCACGAGCAGGGCGTCAACCCGTACGTCGACGTCGAGCTGGACTTCCACTACTTCTTCGCGCGCAAGGTGATGTTCGTGCGCTACGCCAGCGGCTTCGTCGTCTTCCCGGGCGGCTTCGGGACCATGGACGAGCTGTTCGAGGCGGCGACCCTGCGCCAGACGCAGAAGATCCGCTACTTCCCGATCATCCTCATGGACCGGGCGTTCTGGAGCGGGCTGGTCGACTGGCTGACCGATCCCGTGCTCGCCGAGGGCAACATCTCGCCCGAGGACGTCTTCGCCCTGCACCTCTGCGACCACACCCGCGAGGTCCTCGAGATCCTCGAGGACGTCGACCACCGCCGGCCCCGCGCGGCATGATCGGCCGCGTCCGCCTGCGGGTTGCGGACCTGGAGGGAGTGCGCTCCTATTACGAGCGCACGATCGGCCTCAAGGCGCTGGCGGACGGCGGCGACACCGTGACGCTGGGCGCGGACACGCCGCTCGTCGAGCTGATCGGCGACCCGGGCGCCCCGCCGGCGCCGCCCGGCAGCACCGGGCTGTTCCACCTGGCGATCCTCGCGCCCGATCGGAGGGAGCTCGCGCGCTCGATCCAGCGCGTCGTCGGCTCGGGGGAGCGCTTCACGGGCGCGTCCGACCACTTCGTCAGCGAGGCGCTCTACCTCCGCGATCCCGAGGGCAACGGGATCGAGATCTACCGCGACCGGCCGCGTGAGGAGTGGGGGTACGGGCCGGACGGCCAGCTACGCATGGGTACCGTCGCCCTCGACCTCCACGACGTCCTGCGGGAGATGCCGCAGGACGAGGACCGCGGGATGCCGGACGGCACGATCATGGGCCACGTCCACCTGCACGTGGCCGACCTCGGCGAGGCGGAGGCGTTCTACGCGGACCGCCTCGGCCTCGACGTGACCGTGCGCGGCTACCCCGGCGCCCTCTTCCTGTCTCACGGCGGCTACCACCATCACGTCGGGCTCAACACCTGGCAGGGCGCGGGCGGCCCGCCGCCGCCGCCCGGGTCGCGCGGCCTGATCGACTACGAGGTGACGCTGCCGGGCGCGTCCGAGGGCGAGCTCACCGACCCGTCGGGCAACGGCGTGGTCGTCCGCGCCGCCTAGCGCAGCGACTCGTGCACCCACTGGCCGTCGCGGCGGCCGAGGGTGAGGTGCTCCTTGCCGCAGCGGAAGACGGCCTGGTCCTCGTCGGTCCCCGGGCGGTCGAGGACCTCGACGAGCGTCAGCTCCGGCGGCTCACCGCCGCGCTCCTGCGCGTAGATCTGACGGGCCGTCGCCTCGAGCGTCGCACGGTCCCACCCGCGGTCCGCGGCGGCGGCCGCCGCGAGGTCCCGGTTGACCTGCGCCAGCGAGGCTTCGAAGGCCGGACGTGAGCGGGCGAGCTGGCGCGTGCGCGCGATCGCGCCGCCGACGGCGAGAAGGACGAGGACGACGATGACGATGATCAGCCAGGTGGGCACGACGACGGTTCACAGTACGACGTTGCGCGCCGCGAGATGCGTCCCGACCTTGCGCTTGACCCGCTGCAGCGCGTTGTCGACGGTCTTGCAGTCGCACCCGAGGCGCTCGCCCACGCCCGTGTAAGAGTGGCCGTCGAGGTACAGCGAGAGCACGCGCGACTCGAGGTCGGACAGCACTGTCGACAGGCAGGCGACGAGCGACCGCAGCTCCTCGGAGGAGATGACCTGGTTGACCGGGTCGTACACCGTGGAGCCGGGGAGGACCTCGTCGAGCGTGGGCTCGGAATCCGAGGCGCCGGCGGGCGTGGCCGAGAACGACACATAGCCGTTGAGCGGCGTGTGCTTGTTGCGGGTCGCCGTCTTGACCGCGGTGATGATCTGGCGCGTGATGCAGAGCTCCGCGAAGTTGCGGAACGACGACTCGCGATCGCTGCGGAAGTCGCGGATCGCCTTGTAGAGCCCGACGAGGCCCTCCTGGATGAGGTCGTCGGCGTCGCCGCCGACGAGGAAGTACGACGAGGCCTTCAGGCGGACGAACGAGTAGTAGCGCCGGACGAGGCGGTCATAGGCGTCTGGGCTCCCACGCTTGGCGAGCGCGATGAGGTACGTATCCTCGAGTTGTACTTGAGCCTGAGCCCTCGTCGGAGACAGTCTGGCCACGAGCATGTTCCTTCCGCGGGCCCATCCGCGGCCCGTTTTGTCGTGGCGCACACCTCCCCCGGCGCCTATTCGGCGAGCTCGAGCCCATCAGGTAACCCTCAAGCTCAACGTTATACGCGGCAGGGTTGCACGCTTATGTGGACGTGTCAAGCCGAAATTGCAGGATTTGGTACAGCAGGACCGCCGCCGTGGCGCTCACGTTGAGGGATTCGATGCGACCCCGGAGCGGAATCGAGATCAGGTCGTCGCACGCTGCGGCGACCCGGGGGCGTAGCCCCTTTCCCTCGGCGCCGAGTACGAGGACGACCGGCCCGGCGTAGTCCGGCTGCGTGTACGAGGTGCGCGCATCGGCCGCCGCGCCGTAGCACCAGGCGCCCGCAGCCTTGGCCTCTGCGAGGAAGTCGGCGAGGTTGCGCACGCGCGCGATCGGCAGATGCTCGACCGCGCCCGCGGACGCCTTGCCAACGGCCGGCGTGACCTCGGCCGAGCGGCGCTCGGGGATGACGATGCCGTTGGCGCCCGCCGCCTCCGCGGTCCGCGCGATGGCGCCGAGGTTCTGCGGGTCCGTGACCTCATCGAGGGCCACGATCACCGCGTCCGACGCGGCCAGGAGGTCGGCCGCGGCGGCATACGGGTACGGGTCGACCTCGGCGCACACGCCCTGATGGGCGTCGGATCCGCAGCGGGCCTCGATCTCCTCGCCGGTCGCCGGCGTCACCGGCGCACCGGGCCAGTCCCGACCCGCGCCGGCGGTCGCCCACACGCGATGCACCTGCCGCCGCCCCCGCAGAGCTTCGCGCACCGCGTTGCGGCCGTAGATGACCGGCCGGCCGGCCGGCCCGTCCGCGCCGGGGGCGCGATCCGTGCGCGACGGCCGATCCGCGCGCGGCGGTCGGCGGCGGCGGCCGTCAGGCCGCCGGGACGAGCTCCGGTCCCTGCGGGCCATCGCGGACCTCCCAGCCCAGCTCGCGCAGCTCGTCGCGGAGACGGTCCGCCTCGGCCCAGTCCTTCGCCGCCCGGGCCTCGGTGCGCCGATCGGCCAGCGCCTGAGCCTCCGGCGGGGCGCCCTCGTGGGCGGCCAGCAGCCGCTCGAGCCCGAGGATGCCGAGCATCTCCCGCAGGTCGGCGTCCCCGGCGCCCTCGGGCAGCGTGTTCGCCTGCCCCACCCACTCGTACAGCGCCGCCAGCGCCCGCGCGGAGTTGAAGTCGTCGCGCAGCGCGTCGAAGAACGCGTCCCGGTGCGGCCTGAGCGCATCCGGCGACGGCCCCGGGGCGAGCCGCCGGCCCGCCTCCCGGATCCGGCGCACGGCGTTGCCGGCCGCCTCGAGGCGCTCGGGCGAGAACGCGAGCGGCTGCCGGTAGTGCCCCGTGGCGAAGTGCAGCAGCAGCGCCTCCGGCCCAACGTCGTCGAGCACCTCGGCCAGCCCGCGGATGTTGCCGACCGATTTGGCCATCTTCTCGCCCTCGGCGGCCTCGAGCATGCCGTTGTGCATCCACATGCGAGCGAGCTCGCGGCCGCGGCCGGCCTTCGTCTGCGCCAGCTCGTTCTCGTGGTGCGGGAACACGAGGTCGATGCCGCCGCCGTGGATGTCGAACTCGAGGCCGAGCAGGGACTCGGCCATCGCCGAGCACTCGATGTGCCAGCCAGGCCGCCCCCGACCCCACGGCGAGTCCCACCACGTGTCCTCGCCCTCCTTCGTCGCCTTCCAGAGCGCGAAGTCGAGCGGGTCCTCCTTGCGGTCGGCGCCCTCGACCCCCTCGCCCTGGTCCATCTCGTCGACGTCGCGGTGCGCCAGCTCGCCGTACGACGGCAGCGTGCGGACGCGGAAGTACACGTCACCATCGACCGCGTAGGCGTGGTCGCGTTCGACCAGCGCCCCGATCAGGTCGAGGATCGGGTCGACGTACCGGGACGCCAGCGGCTCGTGGTCCGGCCGGCCGAGCCCAAGCCGCTCCGTGTCCTGCACGTAGTGATCGGTCATCTCCCGCGCGAGGTCCGCCGAGCCGCGCCCCGCGGCCCGCGCGGCGTCGTAGATCTTGTCGTTGATGTCGGTGATGTTGGCCACCAGGGTCACGTCATAGCCCTCGTGCTCGAGGAAGCGCTTGAGCTGCGTGAACACGACGAACGGCCGCGCGTTCCCGACGTGCACGCGCGAGTAGACGGTCGGCCCGCAGGCGTAGATGCCGACCCGGCCGGGATCGCGCGGCTCGAACGGCCGCACCTCCCGCGTGCGCGTGTCGTAGAGCCGGATCGCCACGCGGCTGACCTTAGCCCAGGGTGGCGATCGCCAGCGCGGCGGCGCCCTCGCCGCGGCCGACGAACCCCATGCCCTCGCCGGTCGTCGCCTTCACGTTCACCGAGCAGCCGAGCACGGCGGCGAGCGAGGCGTGGATCGCCTCCCGGTGCGGCGCGAGCTTCGGGCGCTCGAGCATCACGGTCGCGTCGACGTGCAGCAGCGAGAAGCCGTGTGCGCGCACGCGCGCGACGACCTCGGCCAGCAGCCCCATCGAGTCGGCGTCCCGCCACGCCTCATCGGTGTCCGGGAAGTGCTGCCCGATGTCGCCCAGCCCGGCGGCGCCCACCAGCGCGTCGGCGATCGCATGGGCGAGCACGTCGGCGTCCGAGTGCCCGGCCAGGCCGCGCTCGAAGGGGATCTCGACGCCCCCCAGGACCAGCCGGCGCCCCGGGACCAGGCGGTGTGAGTCGATGCCGATGCCGGTCCGGCTCACCCGAGCGGCTCCAGCCTGCGCGAGCGCCGCTCGAAGACCGCGATCTCGCGCCTGCCGAGGGCCTCGAGCAGCTCGACCGCCCGCTCGTACTCGAACCCGAGCTGGTCGGGCACATGGGCGTCGCTGGACAGGGCGATCGGGCAGCCGGCGTCGATCAGCATCTCCAGGAACGGCCGCGACGGGTACTGCTCGCCCACGGGCTTGCGCCACCCGGCCGTGGAGAGCTCGACCGCGACGTCCGCCTCCGCGAACGCCTCGACCGCGGACTCGTAGAAGTACCGCAGGTCGCCGTCGGGCCGCGGGACCGACGCGCCCCACACCTTCACGAGGTCGGGGTGGGCGATGATGTCGAACATGCCCGAGCGGGCGGACTCGGCCACGGTCTCGAAGTAGCGCCGCCACACCCGGTCGGGCGATTCGCCGGCGCCCCACACCGAGTACTCCTCCGTGTCCAGCGAGCGGTCGCGCAGGAAGTGCACCGAGCCGACCACGTAGTCCCAGTCGCGCTCGTCGAGCAGCGAGGCGATCCGGTCCTCGCGCCCGGGCACGAAGTCGGCTTCGATCCCCAGCCGCAGGTCGGTCTCCTCGCGCACGAACCCGCAGTAGGCGTCAAGATCGTCGTGCGCGTACTCGCGCCAGAACGGGTGGTCCCAGACGTCGAGCGCGGCCGTGAAGCGGTAGATGTGCTCGGCGACGCCCAGCTCCGCGATCCCCCGCTCCTCCGCCGTCTCGCGGTAGCGCTCGGCGTTGGCGGCGGTGAAGTGACGGTCCGGCGTCGCGTCCGCGTCGTCAGGACGCAGGTGGACGTGATAGTCGGTCAGCAAGGAGGTGCTCGGCGATCAGGAGGTCGTGGGGCGTCGTCACCTTGAGGTTGGCGGGCGATGACTCTATGACCCGGACCCGGCCGCCCGCCCGCTCCACCAGCCAGGCATCGTCGGTGGCGTACGCGAGCACCTCCTCGTCGACGTCGAGCGCCCGCTCGAGCGCCGCCCGGCGGAAGGCCTGCGGGGTCTGGATCGCCCACAGGCGGGAGCGGTCGAGCGTGGCCGTGACCACGCGGTCGGCGCCGGCTTCCTTGACCGTGTCGGTCACCGGCGCGGCGGCGATCGCGCAGTCAGCATCGTCGAGCGCGGCAAGGGTCGCGGTGAAGTGCTCGGGAGTGACGAGCGGGCGCGCGGCGTCGTGGACCACGACCTCGTCGCCCGGCGGTGCGGCGGCCAGCGCCGCGCGGACCGACGCCGAGCGGGTGGCGCCGCCCGGCACCACGGTTGCTCCGACCACCGCGGCGCCGTCGGACGGCGCGGCCACCACGATGTCCTCGATGCCGGCCGCGCGCGCGGCGTCCAGCGACCAGTCGAGCATCGGGCGGCCCGCCAGAACGACGAACGCCTTGGGCCGTCCGGCGCCAAGGCGTTCGCCGCTGCCGGCGGCCACGATGAGCGCGACCGCCATTGCCGATGGTGCGGCGCCTAGGAGGCGGCCGCCAGCTTGTCCGAGCGCAGGAGCAGGTCGTCGAGGTAGGCCTCGGCCTCGTCCTCGGACTTCTCCAGGGCGTACATCATCTCGGACGCCAGGATCTTCTTGGCCCGCGTGTACATCTGCTTCTCGCCGGTCGACAGGCCCTTGTCCTGCTCCCGCACGGCGAGGTTGCGGACGACCTCGGCCAGCTCGTAAATGTCGCCGGTCTTGATCTTGTCGCGGTTGTGCTTGAAGCGGCGATTCCAGTTCTTGGGCATCTCCGACACGTCGTCGGTGAGGACGGAGAGCACCTTCTTCACGGTGTCCTCGTCGATGACCCGCCGCAGGCCGGCCTTGCCGGCGTTCTCACACGGGACCATGACGGTCATGTCGTTGTGCAGGATCTTGATCGTGAGGTACTGGCGGACCTCGCCGAGGATCTCCTTGTCCTCCTTCTTGATCACCTGCCCGGCGCCGTGATGGGGGTAGACGACGTTGTCACCCACGCTGAAGTCGATGCACTCCGCTTCGCGGGTGATCTCCAGGTCCTCGATCTGCTCGGTCGCTGTCTCGGGGATGGTGTCCTCCTTCATCGGGGCGCGTCCGACTGCCGGATGCTCATGTCTGTAGATAGCGGTCCACGAGGTTGATCTCCTGTAGGCGGCGAAGGCCCTCGCGGATGTCCTTCGCCCGGATCTCTCCGACGCCCTCGACCGACTCCAGCTCGGGGTCGGTCGCGGCGAGGATCTCGTCCAGCCCGCGGAACTCGCGGACGATGTTCTGCACCACCAGCTTCGGGAGCCGGGGGATGCGGCCGAGGATGCGGTAGCCCCGGGGCGAGACGGGATAGTCGAGCGTGTTGACCTTGCGGTCGTAGCCGAGCAGCTCGGCGAGTCGCCCGAAGTCGAGTAGGTCCTGGTGGGCCAGGCGCGCGATGCCGTCGAGGGCGACGGCGAACGCGTCGTCGCGCGGCTCGGCCAGGTAGTCGTGCAGGAGCGCGGCCTTGTCGCCGGCCACGCCGACCATGGTCTCCTCGAGCTGCATCTCGATGAGCCGGCCCTCCGAGCCCAGCTCGACGATGTAGCGCTCGATCTCCACGGCCATGCGCGTGACGAGCTCCGCCCGCTGCAGGACGGTCAAGACGTCGTGGAGCGTGACCCCGCCCTCGAACTCGAGCGCCGTCAGGCGGGTCGAGACCTGGTCGAGGCGGGAGCGGTACTTGTCGAGGGTCGCGAGCGCCTGGTTGGCCTTGGCCAGCACGGCGGGGATCTCCTCGAGGATGTACTTGGCGCCGTCCACGTAGAGGGAGACGACGTCGCGCCGCTGCGAGATCGCGATGACCAGCGCGTCCGTCTGCTTGGAGACGCGCTCGGCGGTGCGGTGCCGGGTACCGGTCTCCGAGGACAGGATCGTCGGGTCCGGCATCAGCTGCACGTTGCACCACGCGATCTTCGTCGCGCTGGTGTTGAGCGCGATCGCGCCGTCCATCTTCGCCAGCTGGTACATCATCGCCGGCGAGTAGTCGATGTCGAGCTTGATGCCGCCTGAGAACAGGAACGCGAGCTCATCCGGGTCACCGATAACGATCAGCCCGCCGGTCCGCGCGTGGACGATGTTGTCGATGCCCTCGCGCACCGCAGTGCCGGGCGCGACCATCTCGAGGGCCTTGACCAGACGGGGCTCCTGCCGCGCTTCGAGCTCCCCGAGCTCCTCCCCTGATCGCGGCGTCATCACTACCTAATTCTAGCAGTTGCTTTATCTTCGCCTAAGCCCCTCTGGGCCGCCGTTTGAAGCGCTTAAGCGGACCGCCTGGAGGAGGGTAGCGACGCCGTCAGACGGCGCGATGACGGTCTCCAAGCCGAACTTCGCCGCCTCGGCCAGGCGGCGGTCGGGATGCGCGACGGAGCGCAGCTCGCCGGTGAGCCCGACCTCGCCGAAGCAGGCGATCGGCCGCTCTCCACCGCCGACCGGCGCGCCCCGCTGGGCGCTGGCCACGGCGAGCGCGACGGCCAGGTCGGCTCCCGGCTCGTCGACCCGCACACCGCCCGCGACGTTGATGAACACGTCGGCCGAGCCGACGCCCACGCCCGCGTGGCGGCCGAGCACGGCGAGCACCAGCGCCAGCCGGTTGCGGTCGATCCCGTTCGCCACGCGCCGTGGCGGCACGAGCTCCGAGGGCGAGACGAGCGCCTGCACCTCGACGAGCAGCGGCCGCGAGCCCTCCATGGCGGCGAGGATCGCGCTTCCCGCCGCGCGGGTGGCCTCGCCGACGAAGCGCGCCGACGCGTCCGCCACCTCGACGAGGCCGCCTTGCCGCATCTCGAAGACGCCGACGTCGTTCGTCGAGCCGAAGCGGTTCTTGAGCGCGCGCAGCGTCCGGTAGGTCCGCTCGCGCTCGCCCTCGAACTGCAGCACGCAGTCCACCAGGTGCTCGAGCACGCGCGGGCCGGCCAGCGCGCCCTCCTTGGTGACGTGGCCCACGAGCAGGACCGCGATCGAGCGCGCCTTGGCCAGCCGCGTGATCCGGTCGGCGACCTCGCGCACCTGCCCGACCGAGCCGGCGGCGCCGGTGAGGTCGGCCGCGTGAAGCGTCTGCACCGAGTCGATCACGCACACCTCGGGGCGCTCGGCGTCGAGCGTCGCGAGCACCGTGTCGAGGTCGGTCTCCGCCAGCACCGGGACGTCGAGCGCCGCGCCCGGCAGCCGCTCGGCGCGCAGCCGGATCTGCGCGGCGGACTCCTCGCCCGACACATACAGCGTGCGCCGGCCGGCGTCCTGCAGGTGGCCGAGCGCCATCGACGTCAGCGTCGACTTGCCGATGCCCGGCGACCCGCCGATCAGCACGAGCGAGCCGGGGACCAGGCCGCCGCCGAGGATGCTGTCGAGCTCGCCGATCCCGGTCGAAAGCCGCGCGTGGCGCTCGGGCCGCACGTCGGCGAGCCGCACCGGCTTGGCCGCCCGGCCGTTGCCGCCGCCGCCCCGCGCCGCCCGCGCGGGAGCCCGCGCCTCCTCGGCGAGCGTGTTCCAGGTCCCGCAGCCCGGGCACTGCCCGTGCCACTTCGCCGACTCGGTGCCGCAGGCGGAGCAGACGAACACGGTCGCGGGCTTGGGCATGGCCGACGACAGTAGGCGCGCGACCGGACGCTTCGCCCCGCTAGCCCGGGGCGCCGACCGGCGGGCCGTCCGAGGCCAGCGCCCGCACTCGCCCGGCCACGACGGCCATTCCGAGGGCGTCGGCGGTCGTCAGCGCGTCCGCGAGCCGCTCGAGCGCCCGCCCGCGATCGCCGCGACGGCGCCGCGTCAGCAGCATCTCCGCATAGGACAGCTGGGTGCGCGCGAGCCACGGTCGCGCGCCCATGCGCTCGTGCATCGCCAGCGCGTCGATGAAGTGGCACTCCGCCGGCTCCCACTCGCGCATGGCGCCGGCGAGGATGCCCAGCAGCCGCGAGGCGGAGCCGTTGCAGGTGGCGGCCCGGCCGACGAGCACGTTGCGGCCCGCGTAGGGCTCGAGCAGCGCGTACAGCCTCTCGGCGCGCGCCCCGTCGCGCAGCGCGCCGCAGACCTCGGCGAGCAGCGTCACGCCGATCAGCCAGTTCGCGTCGCGCGGCATCTCCTCGGCCGCGAGCACCTCGAACTCGGCGCGCGCCTCGTCCACCCTGTCGAGCTCGACGAGCAGCAGCGCGAGCCCGGCCCGCCAGGCGACGAGCGCCGGGTAGAGGTCGATGAAGCGGCGCACCGCCGGCTCCACCTCGGCGAGGCGGCCCTGCTCGCGGCGGATGTTGAACATCGCCTGCGCATAGGCGTTGACCGCGTTCTCGGCCTGCCCGTGGCGCCCGATCTCGAGCGTCTCGTCGGCGAGCCGCTCGGCCGCCGCGAAGTCGCCGACGATCTGCGCCCGCGTGCAGCGCAGCAGCGACGTCCACCAGCGCCAGAGCGGGCGATGGAGGACGTCGGCGAGCTTCGACGCGGCGGCGATCTGGACGTCGGCGCCGACCATGTCGCCGATCTCGAGCAGGTCCACGACGGTCCAGCCGGCTCCCTCCAGCTCGAGCTCGGGATCGCCCGTCTGCTCGGCCACCTGGCGCAGCTCGGCGGCGACCGCCAGGCGCACGTCGACGTTCTCCGGCCGCCACAGCGCGTAGTGGCGGGCGTCGAGGCACGCGGCGAGCGTGCGCGGGTCGCCGAGCCGGCGTGCGAGGTCGACCGCCTCCTGCGAGAGCGCCAGGCGCCGCGACGGGTCGCCGGAGTAGTACAGCTCGAGCGCCAGCCGCGCGAGCAGCCGCGCCCGCAGCTCGCTGTCCTCGTCGCCGAGGCCGGCCAGCGCCTCCTCGAGCAACGCGACGCGCTCGCCGTCGACGCGCCCGAGGATCGACCACTGGCCGGCATGGCCGAGCGCCGCGCGGCCCAGGAGCGAGGCATCGCCCAGCCGGCGGGCGAGCACGGCCGCCGCCTGCGAGCTCGTGCGGGCCTCGAGCTCCATGCCGGCGCGCTCCTCGGACGCCCCGAGGTCGAGCAGCATCTCGGCCCGCACCGCGTCGTCCGGCGCGCCGGTCAGCTCGCGCACCCGCAGCGCGGCGCGGTAATGCTGGGCCGCCTCGTCCCAGGCCAGGAGCCGGTCGGCGCGCCGCGCTGCCGCCAGCGCGTACTCGATCGCCCGCTCGGGCTGCTCGACCGGCGCGGCCTGCGCGAAGTGGTACGCGAGCTGGGGCAGCCGGGGATCGAGGTCGGGTCCGCGCAGCGCCTTGATCGCCTCACCGACGCGACCGTGCAGGCGGGCGCGGCGCAGCTGCGAGAGCCCGTCGTAGAGCGTGGCCCGCACGAGCGTGTGCGTGAACGCGTACCGGCCGACGCGCCCGGCCTCGCGCAGGACGCGGGCCTGGACGCCCTCCTCGAGCGCCGAGATAAGGGCATCGTCCTCGAGCGGGGCGACGGCCTCGAGCAGGTCGAACTCGAACTCGCGGCCGATGACCGCGGCCATCTGCAGCGCCTGGCGGGTCGGCGCGCCGAGCCGCTGCAGGCGCCGCGACGTCACCTCGCGCACGCCGTCGGGCACGCCGGCCTCGGTCAGCGAGACGGCGCCGCGCAGCCGGCCGCCGCTCGAGCGCAGGTGGCGCACGACCTCCTCGATGAAGAACGGGTTGCCCTCGGTCTCGCCGTGCAGCGCCGCCAGGAAGGTGGGATCGACGCCGTCGACGCCGAGGGCCGAGACCAGCTGGGCCACTTCGGGCTCGGCGAGCCCGGAGAGCGCGACGCGCGTGAGCGTGCCCTCCCGCCGCACGCCGGTGGCCAGCTCGAGCAGCGGGTGTTCGGGATCGAGCTCCGCCTCGCGGTATGTGCCGAGCAGCAGCATCCGCCGTGGGTGCGGCGCGCGGACGAGGTGACGGAGCAGCTGGAGGGTGGGCCGGTCGGCCCACTGCAGGTCGTCGAAGACGAGCACGAGCGGCGCGTGCGCGCCCGCTTCGTCGAGCAGTGCGGCGATCGCCTCGAACAGCCGTAGCCGGCGGCTGTCGGGGTCGCTCGCCGAGTCGTCGGGCGGCGGACCGAGCTCGCCGAAGAGGATCCCGAGCTCGGCGGCCCGCGCCCCGAGCCGCTCGCGCAGGGGCTCGAGCGAGTCGCCGGAGGACCAGCCGCGCACCATCTCCACCACCGGCTGGTACGGGGCGAGCGCATCCTCGTCGAAGCGCCCGTAGAGCACGACGGCCCCGTCCTCCCGCGCACGGCGCGCGATCTCCGCGGCCAGCCGCGTCTTGCCGATGCCCGCCTCGCCGGTCACGAGGACGAGCCGGCGCGTGCCGGCCACCGCGTCGCGCCATGAGTCGGCGAGCACCTCGAGCTCGGAGGAACGGCCGACGAGCACGTGGCGGTCGAGCGCCGCGCTCAGCGGTCCCGGCCACGGCGACACCATCATGTCCTGCGGGCGGGCCGTGCGCGGGCCGGGCGGCTCGCCGCGCAGCAGGCGCTCGTGAACGGCCATCGCGGCCGCTCCGGGCGTCGTGCCGAGCTCGTCGCGCAGCAGGACGCGGAGGTCCTCGAACGCCCGCAGGGCCTCGGCCGGGTTGCCCGACGCCTCGTGGATCTCCATCAGCAGCCGGTGTGCGGACTCCCGGAACGGGGCGGCGGCGATCGCCGACCGCGCGGCCTGCTCGGCCGCGCCCAGCTCGCGCCCGCCCCGCCGCAGCCCGGCCTCGGCGAGCACCTCGAGCGCCCGCAGGCGCACGGTCTCGAGCTCGCGCCGCTCCTCGGTCAGCCACGGGCCCTCGCAGTCGGGCAGGAAGGTCTGGAGGTCGACGCCCAGGGTCTGGCGGGCGTGCTCGGCGGCCGCCTCCCAGTCGCTGTCGTCGATGGCCGCCTCCGCTCGGTCGGCGGCCCGCGCCGCCTCCTCGACGTCAACTTCGAGTGACGCCGGCGGCACGAGCCGCAGCTCCGAGCGCCCGGCGAGGGCGCCGTCGCCGAGCGTCCGGCGGAGCTTGGAGAGAAGCGCGCTGAGCGCGGTCTCTGCCGCCACCGGCGGATCCTCGGGCCACAGCACGTCGATCAGCTCCGCGCGACCGCAGTCGCGATCGCGGTTGAGCACGAGATACGCGAACAACAGCCGGCCCTGCCGGCCCGGCAGGGCCGCCCTCCCGGCGTCGGCGCCCAGGCTCACCGCCAGCGGACCGCACAGCCGAATGGTCCAAGCCATCACCGAGGACGCTACCGGCCCGCCAAGGTTTCTCCAAGGTTTCGCCAACGGCCGTCCCGCACAATTTCTTGAGCGGTGGACGGGAGGTGCGTCCGTCCCCGCGAAACTGCAACACGGACGTTGCATTCACATACCCTCCGAGAGGATCGTCTGACCCGCGATCCCCGGCTCAGGCGCCACCCCGAACCCTCCGGTGGCGCCACCACGGCGGGCGCCGACTGACCCCCGGCCTCCGCCGACCCCCAAGTGGTGAGGGGCCCGCCAGAGCGCGGGCCCTTCATCGTTCCAGCGCGCCGAGCACGTCCGCGACGAGGTCGGCTGTGTCCTCGCAGCCGACCGAGAAGCGGATGAATCCCTCGGGGACGTCGTCCGTCCCCCAGCGGGCGCGACGCTCGGCCGTGGAATGCACGCCGCCAAAGCTTGTCGCCACGCTGACAAGTTCACACGCGTCGAGGAGCGCTTCTGCCGCCTCCGCCGTGGGCAGCGCGAACGTCAGGACGGGGCCCACTCCCGGCCACCGCACGTGGGTCACGCCGTCCCGGCCGGCCAGCGCCTCGACCAGCGCGCGCGCGTTGGCCTGCGAGCGCTCCAGCCGCAGCCCGAGGGTCGCCAGCGAGCGGTGTGCCAGCCAGGCTTCGAAGGGCCCGAGCACGCTGCCGCTGCGCGTCCGCCACGCGCGCAGCTCCTCGGCAAGCGCGCCGTCGCGCACGCTGACCGCGCCGAGCAGCACGTCGGAGTGCCCGGTGAGCGCCTTGGTGCCGGAGAGCATCGCGAAGTCGGCGCCTTGATCGAGTGGCTGCTGCCCGAGCGGCGTCGCCACCGTGTTGTCGACCGCCAGCTGCGCGCCCTCGGCCCGGGCGGCCGCCGCGACCGCGTCGAGATCGACGACGTCGAGCTTCGGGTTCGAAGGCGTCTCGACCCACACGAGCGCCGACCCAGCGGCCGCCTCCACCACGGCCGAGGTGTCCGTCGGCACCAGGCGCACCTCGACGCCCGCGGGCCGCAGGTCGTGCTCGGCGAGCTCCCGGATGCCGGGATAGCCGTCCCCGCACGCCACCAGCACCTGGCCCGGCCGCAGCCGCAGGATCACCGCGGCGACGGCCGCCATGCCGGACGAGAACACCACCGTCTCGCCCCCGTCGAGCTCGCCGATCGCCCGCTCGAGGTGCGTCCACGTCGGGTTGTGATCGCGGCCGTAGCCGTACTCCGCGCTGTCCACCGCGCCGCGCAGGTGGAAGGGCGCGGCGAGCACCGGGCCGGGCAGCAGCGGCTCGCCCTGCTCGGCGGGCGGGAGCCCGGCGTGGACCGCGCGCGTGCTGGGACCGAAGGGGTTCATGGCCCATAGAGTGACGCCCATGCGACGCGCGGCCGCCGTCGTCGCCCTGCTCGGCGTCCTGGCGCTCCCGGCGAGCGCGAGCCCCGCGCGGCGCTGGAAGCCCGACGTCGCCGGGGCGGCCGCGTGGGCCGCCGCCCGCCAGGGCTCCGTCGCGTTCGCGGTACGCACGAACCGCTGGGTGCGCGGCCGCGGGCTCCACGACCAGGTCCCGTCGGCCAGCGTCTTCAAGGCGATGCTGCTCGTCACCTACCTGCGGCGGGCCTACGACCGGCCGCTCGACGCCACCGACCGCGCGCTGCTGAGCCCGATGATCCGCGCGTCGGACAACGCGGCGGCCAGCCGCGTCCGGAACCTGGTGGGGAACGCCGCCGTCGTGCGGCTGGCGCGCCGCGCAGGGATGACGCGCTTCGCCATCGCGTCCATCTGGGGCCTGTCGCGCATCACGGCGCGCGACCAGACGCGCTTCTTCCTGCACATCGACCGCCTCATGCCGCGCCGCCACCGCGCCTACGCGCTGCACCTCCTGCGCACCATCGTGCCGTCCCAGCGCTGGGGCATCGCCCAGGCGATCCCGGCCGGCTGGCGGCTCTACTTCAAGGGCGGCTGGGGCTCAGGGACGGGCGCCGTCGACCACCAGGTCGGTCTGCTGCGGCGCGGCCGCCACCGCGCGGCGATCGCCGTGCTCACCCTCGGCAACCCGTCGCACGCGTACGGCAAGGCCACGCTCGAGGGCATGGGCCGCCGCCTGCTGCGCGGGCTGGCCGTGCACGTGATCGGTACGGCCGGGCCGTCAGAGGGCGCCCTGCGACCGGGCGCCCTCTAACACGTACTACTCGTCGGCCGGGGGCGGCTCGATGGCCGGCTGGTCGAGCGCCCTGCCGTCGTCGACGGCGTCCTCGGGCGCCTCGCCCTCCTTGCGGCCGCCGACGCCCACCGGGGTCGGCTTCTTCTCGGGCTTGACGACCGTGAGCACGAGGTCCTGCTCCTCGCCGTCCGGCGCCTGCTCGACGAGCACCGTGGCCTGGGGATCGAGCTCCGCACGGAGCACGAAGTCGGCCAGCGGGTCCTCGATGTAGCGCTGGATGGCACGGCGCAGCGGCCGGGCGCCCATCGCCGGGTCCCACCCCTTCTCGACGAGGAAGTCCTCGGCGGCCTCGGAGAGGTCCAGCTGCAGCTCGCGCTCGGCGAGCTGGCCGCGGATCCGTCGGAGGAGCAGGTCGACGATCGACTTGATCTCTTCCTTCGTCAGCTTGTGGAAGACGATGACCTCGTCGATGCGGTTGAGGAACTCGGGGCGGAAGACCTTCTTCAGCTCGCCCGTGACCCGGTTCTTCATGTCGTCGTAGGTCATGCCGTGGTCCTCGTCGCCGACCGTGAAGCCGAGCGGCGTGTTCCGCGCGATCTCGCCCGCCCCGATGTTCGAGGTCATGATCACGATCGCGTGGCGGAAGTCCACGGT
>DATAFH010000018.1:0-7893 GCA_036257565.1 Solirubrobacteraceae bacterium
CAGACCGGCAAGACGGTGGCGCCGAAGCTCTACCTGGCGGCCGGCATCTCGGGCGCCATCCAGCACAAGGTCGGCATGCAGAGCTCGGAGAACATCGTGGCCATCAACAAGGACTCGAACGCCCCGATCTTCGAGTTCTCCGACCTCGGCGTCGTGGGCGACCTCAACAAGATCGTCCCGAAGCTCACCGAGGCCGTGAAGGCGAAGAAGGGCGGATAGGTGGCGGCTCCCAGCCAGTTCCCGCCGCCCGTCGACCCGGCGGCCGAGTTCGTCGGCCCGCCGATGGACGCCGAGGACGAGCGGATCGAGGTCGGGGTCGCGATCGTCGGCGGCGGGCAGGCGGGGCTGGCGTGCGCCATCCGGCTCCTGCAGCTGCTCGAGGACGACCCTGAGCTGGCCGAGCGGCTGGGCGAGGTGCCGGTCGCGGTGATCGAGAAGGGCAAGGCGGCCGGGGCGCACCAGCTCTCGGGCGCGGTCATGAACCCGTCGGCCATCAAGGAGCTGTTCCCGGACGACGACTCGTGGCCGACCTACGGTCCCGTCGAGGGCGAGACGGTCTACTTCATGCCCACCCGCAAGCGGGCGATCCCGCTCAAGCCGACGCCGCCGCCCTTCCGCAACCACGGCAACCACGTGGTCGCGCTCGCCGAGCTCAACCGTTGGCTGGCCGAGAAGGCCGAGGAGGCCGGCGCCTACCTGCTGACCGAGACGACCGGCCAGAAGCTGCTCGTGGACGACGGCGTCGTCCGCGGCGTGCGCACGGGCGACAAGGGGCGCGACAAGGAGGGCGGCGAGAAGTCGAACTTCGAGCCGGGCTCGGACGTCGTGGCCCAGGCCACCGTGCTCGCCGAGGGCTGCTGGGGACACCTCACCGGCGCCGCGCTGAAGGCGCTCGACCTGTCGGGCAACGACCCCCAGGTGTGGGCGCTCGGCGTCAAGGAGGTGTGGGAGGTCGAGCAGCCGTTCCGCAAGGTCGTGCACACGCTGGGCTGGCCGCTGCGGCCGCAGGCGAAGTACAAGGAGTTCGGCGGCTCGTGGATCTACGGCATGAACCGTGAGGGAGAGACGCCCAAGGTCTCGATCGGCTTCGTCGTCGGCCTCGACTACACGGACGCGCGGCTGTCCGTCCACGACGTGCTGCAGGAGTTCAAGCAGCACCCGCTGGTGCGGAAGATCCTGGCCGGCGGCAAGCGGGTCGGCTGGGGCGCGAAGGCGATCCCCGAGGGCGGCTACTGGGCGATGCCGCGGCTCTACGCGCCGGGCCTCGTGATCTGCGGCGACGGCGGCGGGATGGTCAACGTGCCGCGCCTGAAGGGCATCCATTACGCGATCCGCTCCGGCATGCTCGCCGCCGAGTCGATCTACCGGCAGCTCAAGGCCGGCTCGAACGACTTCTCGTCCTACGAAGAGGCGGTCTACGACTCGGAGATCGGCAAGGACCTGTGGGAGTCGCGCAACATGAAGCAGCCCTTCGGCAAGGGGCTGGTCGTGGGCGGCGCGATCACCAACGCCATGGTGGTCACCAAGGGCCGCTTCCCCGGTGGCCACTGGGCCACGCACCGCGACGCCGAGAGCCCCGTCGAGGTCTCCGATCGCGACAAGCGCTACCCGAAGCCCGACGGCAAGTACGTCTTCGACAAGCTCTCCGGCGTCTTCCTGACCGGGAACGCGACGCGCGACGACGCTCCGAGCCACATCCGGATCCAGAAGCGAGTGCCCCGCGAGGTGGCCGAGGCGTGGGCGTGGATGTGCCCCGCCGGTGTCTACGAGATCCCCGACGACGCGCCGTCGAACGGCACCGTCGACCTGATCGTCAACCCTTCGAACTGCGTGCAGTGCGGCGCGATCACCGCGAAGGGCGGGCGCCTGACGCCGCCCGAGGGCGGCGACGGGCCGATGTACCAGTTGACCTAGGGGCCCTAGCGAAACTCGCGGGGCACAAGCGCGTTATGGGGGTCCCATGCTTCGCGCAGCCCTCGCCGCAGCCGCCGTCCTGCTCGCCCTGCCGGCCTCCGCCGCAGCGGCCGGGGGCAGCGTGGCGCTCGACCTCTGCGCCCCGCGCGAGCGGGCCGCGGAGTTCGAGGCGCGGATGTCCCGCATCCCGGGCGCCGCGCGGATGAAGATGCGCTTCCTGCTCGAGTCCCGCAAGGCCGGCGCCCGCCACTACCACCGCGTGTCGGCGCCGGGCTTCAGCCGCTGGACGAGCTCGCGGGCCGGGCGCTATGTGTTCACGCGCCGCGTCGAGGCGCTCGAGGGCCCGGCGCGCTACCGCGCGCAGGTGCGCTTCCAATGGCTCGACGACCGCGGGCACGTGATCGCGCGCGACCGGGCGTGGTCGCGCTCCTGCCGGCAGGGCGACCACCGGGCGAACCTCAGGCTGCGCTGGCTCGAGGCGATGGGCCGCCGGTACGTCGCCACGGTCGCCAATACCGGCCGCAGCGACTCGGGATCGTTTGCGCTCCGGCTGACCGTCGACGGGCTGGAGACGTCGGTCGGGGTGGCGAGCCTGGCGCCGGGGGAGACCCGCGAGGTCGAGTTGCTGGCGGCGCGCTGCACGCAGTCGGCAGCCGCCTTCGCCGACCCGCTCGATCTCGTCGACGAGCGCTCCGAGACCGACAACGAGCGCGCGATCACCTGTTGAGCGCGACAGCCTGGGGCCCCGCCCAATGGGCCATTCCGTGCGGAGTGATGTCCCATTGGGCACCCCTTACACTGGTAGAGACCATGAAGACCGACATCCACCCCGAGTACGTCGAGGCGACCGTGACCTGCACCTGCGGGAACACGTTCACCACGCGCTCGACGAAGGGCGACCTGCACGTGGAGATCTGCTCCAACTGCCACCCGTTCTACACGGGCAAGCAGAAGCTCGTCGACACGGGCGGGCGCGTCGAGCGCTTCCAGCGCCGCGCCGCCAGGCGCCAGCGCGGCTCCGCCTCTTAGCCACCCGTTCAGCCGGGCGGGCTCGCTGCCGATGCATACGGCGTGAGCGAGCCCTCCGAGGACCTCTTGATGGCCGGCCGCGACGCTCCCGTCGGCGGCCAGGCCGTCATGGAGGGCGTGATGATGCGCGGCGTCTCCACGTGGGCCGTCGCCATGCGCACGCCCGCCGGCGAGATCGACATCCAGTCGTTCCCTCTCGTCTCCTGGACCAAGCGCCATCGCGCGCTGCGCTGGCCCGTGATCCGTGGCGTCGTCGCGCTCGTCGAGTCGCTGAACATCGGCTTCAAGGCGCTCGGCATGTCCGCCAACGCGCAGCTCCCCGAGGACGAGGAGCCGATCTCCGGCGCCATGTGGGCGGGCACGCTGGTCGTGTCGCTGCTGCTCGCGGTCGGACTGTTCTTCGTGGTGCCGGTCGGGCTCACGAGCCTCTTCAAGGACCAGCTCGGCTCGGCCTTCCTCTTCTGGCTCGTCGAGGGGATCGTGCGCACCGCGATCTTCCTCGGCTACATCGGCCTGATGTCGCGCGTGACCGACCTGCGGCGCGTGTTCGAGTTCCACGGCGCGGAGCACAAGACGATCTCCTGCTTCGAGGCAGGCGAGCCGCTGACGCCGGAGAATGCGCAGCGCTTCTCGCGCCTGCATCCCCGCTGCGGCACGAGCTTCCTGCTGATCGTGATGATCGTGGCCATCTTCGTCTTCGCCCCGCTCGGGCTGCCCGAGTGGTACCTGCTGGTCGGCTCGCGCATCCTCGGCGTGCCGCTGATCGCCGGGCTCTCGTTCGAGGTCATCAAGTGGGCCGGCCGCAACCGCAGCAAGCGCTGGGTGCAGCGGCTGATGTGGCCGGGAATGCTGCTCCAGAAGCTCACCACCCGCGAGCCCGACCACGCTCAGCTCGAGGTCGCGATCGCCGCCATGGAGGCCGTGCTGGCCGTCGAGGACCCGCGCCACGCGAGCCCGCATGACCGGCTCGGCATGGAGGTCGTGGCCTAATGTAACGTCGCACGAAGGTCACCGGGTGGGGTTTCCGGTGACCGGAGGGCGAAACAATGATTCAGTCGCTCGTCGAGCAGATCGAGGCGCGCTACGCGGACGTGCAGGAGCAGATGGCGGACCCGGCGGTGATCGCCGACCGCCAGCGCTACGCCGACGCCGGTCGCCAGTTCAACCACCTCGCTCCCGCCGCGCGGCTCGCCGAGGAGTGGCGGCGCGCGATGTCCGACGCCGAGGGCGCCCAGGAGCTGATCGACGAGGGCGCCGACGACCCCGAGCTGCGCGACGAGCTGCGGACTTCCCGCGAGCGCGTCGAGGAGCTCGAGGAGGAGATCCGGCTCGCGATGGTCGAGGCCGATCCGAACGACGACAAGAACGTGATCGTCGAGGTGCGCGGGGGTGCGGGCGGCGACGAGGCCGGCCTGTGGGCGGGCGACCTCTACCGCATGCTCACCCGCTACGCCGAGCGGCTCGGGTTCCAGACGGAGACGCTGGACGCCGCCGACGGCTCGTACACGTTCGAGGTCCGCGGCGACGGGGCGTTCTCGCGCTTCAAGTACGAGGGCGGGACCCACCGCGTGCAGCGCGTGCCGGCCACCGAGTCCCAGGGCCGCATCCATACGTCGACCGCGACCGTGGCCGTGCTTCCCGAGGCCGAGGACGTCGAGGTGCAGATCGACCCCAACGACCTGGAGATCGACGTCTACCGCTCCTCGGGCCCGGGCGGGCAGTCGGTCAACACCACGGACTCCGCCGTGCGCATCACCCACATGCCGACCGGCGTCGTGGTGTCGATGCAGGACGAGAAGTCCCAGCTGCAGAACCGCGAGCGGGCGATGAAGGTGCTGCGCGCGCGGCTGTACGAGAAGAAGGTGGCCGAGCAGCAGGCCGAGCTGGCCGCCGACCGCCGCTCGCAGGTTGGCACTGGCGAGCGGGCGGAGAAGATCCGCACCTACAACTTCCCGCAGCGCCGGGTGACCGACCACCGCGTCGAAGGGCTCACCGTCCACAACCTCGAGTCGGTGCTCGAGGGCGAGCTCGCCACCATCACCGGTGCCCTGCAGGACGCCGAGAAGCGGCGTCGACTGGAGCTCCAGGCGTCCTGAGGACCCCGCTCGCCCGCACGACGGTCCGCGACGCGCTCGATTCGGCGTTGATCGCGTTGGCGGCGGCCGGCTGCGAGACGCCGCGGCTGGACGCCGAGGTGCTGCTGGCGGCGGCGATGGGCGCCGACCGGGCCGTGCTGATCTCCGACCCGGGGCGCGGACTCGACCCGGGCGAGGCCCGGACGTTCCAGCACTACGCCCGGCGGCGGTCGCAGCGCGAGCCGGTCGCCTACATCCTCGGGCGCAAGGGCTTCCGGCGGCTGGAGCTGGCCGTCGACCCGCGGGTGCTGATCCCGCGGCCGGAGACGGAGCACGTGGTCGAGGCGGCGCTGGCACTGCCGGCCGGCGCCCGGGTGGTCGACGTGGGCACGGGCTCGGGCGCGATCGCGCTGGCACTGGCCGACGAGCGACCCGACCTCGAGGTGCTGGGCACGGACGCGAGCGCGGGCGCGCTGGCGGTCGCGCGCGGGAACGCGGCGCGGCTCGGCCTGCCCGTCGAGTTCCTCGAGGGCGACCTGCTGGCGCCGGTCGAGGGCCGCGTCGACGCCGTCGTCTCCAACCCGCCGTACGTGCGCGCGGGCGAGCGGCTGGCGCCCGAGATCACGCGCTTCGAGCCGGCCGACGCGCTCTACGCGGGCCCCGACGGGCTCGAGGTCTACCGCCGCCTCGTCCCCGCCGCGGCGGCGGCGTCGTTCGTGGCGCTCGAGGTCGGTGACGGCCAGGCCGCCGCGGTCTCGGCGCTGCTGCGGGACGCGGGCTTTGCCTCGATCGACGTGGGGGCCGACCTCGCGGGGATCGAGCGCGTCGTGGTCGCCCGCCGATGAAGACCGCCTTCGAGGCCTGCATCGCTGCCGGCGGCCTCGCGGTCTTCCCGGCCGACACGGTCTACGGGCTCGCGTGCGACCCGGAGAACGAGGCTGCGGTCGGACGGCTCTACGCGCTCAAGGGGCGCCCGCCGGACAAGCCCGCGGCGGTCATGTTCTTCGACCGCGAGCTGGCGCTCGCTTCGCTGCCCGAGCTCGGCGCCCGGACCCGCGGGCTGCTCGAGCGGCTGCTCCCGGGCGCCGTGACCGCGCTGGTGGAGAGCGACCGCTTCCGGCTGGCGGGCGGCGCCGGCACGCTCGGCCTGCGCGTGCCCGACGTCTCTGCGCTGGCCGGCGTCGGGCGGCCCGTGCTCCAGACCTCGGCCAACCTCGCGGGCGGCCCCGACGCGCGCACGCTCGACGAGGTGCCGGAGCCGATCCGGCGCGGCGCGACCCTCGTGCTCGACGGCGGCGAGCTGGGCGGGACGCCGTCGACCGTCGTCGACCTGCGGGGCTACGAGACGAGCGGCGAGTGGCGGATCGTGCGCGCCGGAGCCGTGCCGGAGGCGGTGCTACGTTCCCTCGCATGAGCGACCTCCCTCCCGACTACTTCGAGCGGCCCCTCGCCGACGTCGACCCCGAGGTCGCCGAGGCCATCCAGGCCGAGCTCCACCGCCAGCAGAGCACGCTGGAGATGATCGCGTCCGAGAACTTCGTGCCGCAGGCGATCCTCGAGTGCCAGGGCTCCGTGCTGACCAACAAGTACGCCGAGGGCCTTCCCGGCAAGCGCTACTACGGCGGGTGCGAGCACGTCGACGTGATCGAGACGCTGGCGATCGAGCGCGCCAAGGCGCTGTTCGGAGCCGAGCACGCGAACGTGCAGGCGCACGCGGGCGCACAGGCCAACGCCGCCGTCTACCATGCGCTGCTCCAGCCGGGCGACACGATCCTCGGCCTCGCGCTGCCGCACGGCGGCCACCTCACGCACGGTATGAAGCTCAACGTCTCCGGACGGCTGTACGACATCGCGCCGTACGAGGTGGACCGCGAGACGAGCCGCATCGACATGGACGAGCTCGAGCGGATCGCCAAGGAGCGGCGCCCGAAGCTCATCCTCGCCGGCTGGTCGGCCTACCCGCGGTTCCTCGACTTCGACCGCTTCCGCGCGATCGCCGACGAGGTCGACGCGCTGCTGATGGTCGACATGGCGCACTTCGCCGGCCTGGTCGCGGCCGGCCTGCATCCCAACCCGGTGCCGGTCGCCGACGTCGTGACCACGACCGTGCACAAGACGCTCGGCGGCGCCCGCGGCGGCGCGATCCTGTGCCGCGAGGAGCACGCCAAGAAGATCAACTCCGCGGTCTTCCCGGGCCAGCAGGGCGGCCCGCTCGAGCACGTCATCGCCGGCAAGGCGGTGGCCTTCAAGATCGCGGCCACGGACGTCTTCCGCGAGCGCCAGCAGCGCACGGTCGACGGGGCGAAGGCCGTCGCGGACGAGCTCCTCGGCGCCGGCCACGGCGTGAGCGTCCTGACCGGCGGGACCGACGTGCACCTCGTGCTCGTCGACCTGCGCGAGTCAGAGCTCGACGGCCAGCAGGCCGAGGACCGCCTGCACGGCATCGGCATCACCGTCAACCGCAACGCGATCCCCTTCGACCCCCGCCCGCCGATGGTCACCAGTGGCCTCCGGGTCGGGACCTCGGCACTCGCCACCCGCGGCGTCCAGGCCGACGAGTTCACGGAGGTCGGCCGCATCATCGCCCGGGCGCTGCAGCCGGGCTTCGAGGACGCGCGCGACGAGCTCGCCGAGCGGGTCACCACGATCACGGAGCGCCACCCGCTCTACGCGAACCTGGGCGTCGGCGCCGCGGTCTGAACCTCGGCGCCGGACGGTTCCGAGGGACGAACTTCGGCATTGAGTTGGTCTGTCCGCTTCGCGGACGCGCGCGGGCGGATGAAAAGTGGTGATGATGCCGGTGTCGCCGTGACGCCGATCGCTTGCCTTGGTGCCTGTGAGCCCGTATTGAGTTTGGCGTGTGGGGTCTCCCCGG
>DATAFH010000019.1:0-10035 GCA_036257565.1 Solirubrobacteraceae bacterium
ACGACCGCGTACGCGCTGATGCAGGCGTGCGGGCTGGTCGACGACCACCTCGAAGGCTGCCTCGTCCCCATCCGGCGGTCCTCAGGGTAGGTTGCCCCGGTGCTGCTGTCGCCCCTCGTCCCCGAAGAGCCTCGGCCGGCACACCAGCTGCTTGCGGAGGTCCGGCAGACGGCCCCGGTGCCCGGCCACAGGCCGTTCGTGTTCGCGAACATGGTCTCGACGGCCGACGGGCGGGCTGCCCGCGAGGGCCGCACGCAAACGCTCGGCACGGACGCCGACCTCGAGGTGCTGCTCGAGCTGCGGGCGATCGCCGACGCGGTCCTGATCGGGTCCAACACGCTCAAGATCGAGGGCTACGACCGCCTCGTCAAGAACGAGGACCGCCGCCGGCGCCGGCAGGCCGCCGGCCTCGCCGAGGACCCGGTCGCCGTCGTGCTCACCCGCGGCGCCGAGGTTCCGTGGGAGGCGGGCCTGTTCAAGGCGCCCGAGCAACCCGTCCTCGTCTACACCGGTCCCGACGCGGGGGAGCCGCCCTCCACGCCGGCGCCGGTCGAGCTCGTCCGTCTCGACCGCCCCACGCCCGCGGCCGCGCTGGCCGACCTGCGCGCGCGCGGCATCGAGGCGCTGCTCTGCGAGGGCGGGCCGACGCTTCTGCGCAGCCTCGTCGCCGACGGCCTTGCCGACGAGCTGTTCCTCACGATCACCCCGCTGCTCACCGGCGACGCCGCCGAGCCGAACATCCTCGCCGGCGGGGTCCTCCGCGAGCCGGTCCCGCTCGAGCTCGTCTGGACCCTGAGCGCCGGAGCGGAGCTCTTCCTGCGCTACCGCCTATAGGGTCCGCGCCGATGCGCATCGAAGGATCTCGAGCGCTGGTGGCCGGCGGCGCCTCCGGACTCGGCGCGGCCACGGCCCGCCGTCTCCACGCCGCGGGCGCCGACGTCACGATCGCCGACGTCGACGCCGAGAAGGGCGAGGCGGTGGCGACGGAGCTCGACGCACGGTTCGTGCCGTGCGACGTGACCCAGTCCGCTCAGGTGGAGCAGGCCGTCCAGGCCGCCGAGGGCCTGCGGATCGCCGTCTCCTGCGCCGGCATCGGCTGGGCCGAGAAGACGGCCGGCAGCAGCGGCCCGCACGCGTTCGACCCGTTCGACGCCGTCATCCGCGTCAACCTGATCGGCACCTTCAACGTGCTGCGCCTGTCCGTCGCCGCGATGCTCGCCAACGAGCCCGACGACGAGGGCGAGCGCGGCGTCGTCATCACCACCGCGTCGATCGCCGCCTACGACGGCCAGATCGGCCAGCTCGCGTACTCGGCCTCCAAGGGCGGCATCGTGGGCATGACGCTGCCCGCCGCCCGCGACCTCGCGAGCGCCTTCATCCGCGTCGTCTCCATCGCTCCCGGCCTGTTCGACACGCCGCTGCTCGCCGGCCTTCCTGAGGAGGCGCGCACGGCGCTCGGCCAGCAGGTCCCGCACCCTCAGCGGCTCGGCCGCCCCGAGGAGTACGGCGACCTCGCCGCTCACATCGTCGAGAACCCGATGCTGAACGGCGAGGTCATCCGCCTGGACGGCGCGCTCAGGATGCCGCCGCGCTGACCGCGGCCGCGGCGTCCACGATCCCGTAGCCGTAGACCGGCGTGTACGTCCCGCGCGCGCCGCTCACGGGGGTGCGGGCGGTGTGCATGAGCACGTCGCTCGTCTCCGTGTCGCTGCGGCCCTGCGCGGTGAGCAGCGCGGCCACGCCCGACACCGCCGGGGTGGCCATCGACGTGCCGGCGTAGACGTCGTAGCCCGGCGTCCCCTCGGACGTCTCGCACGAGCCGTCGGCGGCGTCAGGCGGGACCGTCGAGATCACGTCGTCCCGGCAGGAGAGGAACGCGGCTCCGCCCGGACCGGCCACGGTGGCGAGGTCCGGCTTGACCGCGAAGTTCGAGTACGCGGCACGCAACTCGTTGCGATCGGTGGCGGTCACGCACAGCGCGCCGTCGTCGAAGCCAGGGGTGCCGCAGATCGACGCGAACTCGTTGCCGGCGGCGGCCACGACCACGACGCCCTTCGAGCGCGCGTACGTGATCGCGTCCTGCACGTCGGCGATCACGCCCGTGAAGGTAAGCGCCTGCACGCCCGGCAGCGCGCCGAGGCTGAGGTTGATCACGTCCGCGCCGTGGTCGGCCGACCAGCGGATGCCGGCCCCGATGTCCTCGAACGAGCCGCCCTCCTCGCCAAGCACCTTGACGGCGAGAAGCCTCGCATCGCGCGCGACGCCCGCCACGCCGATCCCGTTGTCGGTCTCCGCGGCCGCGATGCCCGCCACGTGCGTGCCGTGCGGGTCGCCCGCGCCGGCGGCCACGCCGCCGGACTCCCAGTCGCCGTTGCCGCAGCCGTTCGGCTGGCCGGCGCAGCCGATGAACGTCGCGCCGCCGACGATCTTGCCGTCGAGGTCGGGGTGGTCGAGGTCGACACCCGAGTCGACGACGGCGATCACCTGGCCGGCGCCGGTCGAGGTCGCCCACGCCTGCTCGGCGTGGACCTGCTGCGGCGCCCACTGCAGGTTCCAGTGCTCATCGGTGGTGGCCGAGGCGGGAGCGGCGAGGACGAGCGAGGCCGCCGCCACAGCAAGGGCTGCAAGTCGTCTCATGAAGGCTGCAACGCAGCCCGGCCGCAGATCTGGCGCCGAGCGGCGCGCCAGGCGACGAGGGCAACCAGCACCGGCGCCGCCAGGAACGGGCCCGAGAACGCCAGCACCACGAGCACCGCTGCGCACGCCACGCCGGCCGCCCAGCGAGCGCCGCCGTGCAGCAGCCGGACGCCGGCTGCTGTGGCCGTCACGTAGACCGCGACGAACGAGGCACTCGTGGCGCGCACCAGGCCGTCGAGGCTGAGCAGGTCGGCGCCCAGGGGCACCAGCAGCAGCGCGGCCGCCAGGCCGAAGGCCATGAGCGCACGGTCGGGGCGCGCGAGCCAGGCCGGCCCGGACCCCTCGGCGGCCAGGGCGCCGGCGAGCTTCGTGGCCGCGGCCACGTACGCGTTCATCGTGCCCATCGTGAGCAACACGGCGAGTGCCGCCGTCGCGATGCGCCCCGGCTCACCCAGGCCGGCGGCCATCAGGTCGGCCAGCGGCACATCGGTGGGCTCGCCCGTTCCCAGCACCGCGACCGTCGCGATCGCGAGCCCGAGGTAGAGCACGACCACCACGCTGAGCGCGCCGAAGATCGCTCGCGGCAGCTGGCGCGCCGGGTCGCGCAGCTCGCCGGCCAGGTGCGAGACCGCCTCCCAGCCGATGAACGACAGCATCAGCAGGCTCGCCGCCGTCCCGACCGCAGCCCAGCCGTGCGGGGCGAACGGCGTCCAGTTGTGGGCCCGGCTCTCCGGCAGCGCCGTGACGATGGCGACGAGCATGAGCACGGCGAGCACGGCCGCGAGGCCAAGGCCCAGCCGGGCGGAGGCCCGCAGGCCGACGGCGTTCGCCGCCGTGACGGCGGCCATCATCGCCGCGGCGCCCGCCACCGCTCCCTCACGACCGACGTTGAGCAGCTCGGCGACGTAGAACCCGCCGGCCAATGCGACCGCCGGCGCGCCGAGCACGACGCCTGCCAGGAACCACCAGCCCGTGATCGCGCCCACCCGAGGCCCGAAGGCCGCACGGGCGTAGGCGGCCGTGCCGCCGGCCTCGGGGTAGCGGACGCCGAGCGCCGCGAAGGTGATCGCGAGCGGCGCGGAGAGGGCGAGCAGGGCCGCCCAGGCGAGCACCGAGGCCGGGCCGGCGGCCTCGCTCGCGAGCGCCGGGACGATCAGCACGCCGGGCCCGAGGACGGCGCCGACGTAGAGCGCGGTGGCGGCGCGGGTGGAGAGCTTCATGGGGTCAGTGTCCCGCCGATCGGCGGGCATATGGTGCTCATTTGCACCGCCGGGCCGCCTGGGTGCGCAATGATCTGCTCAGCCAGCCGTCCCCTAGGAGACGATCATGCCCCTCGATCTGGTCGACCGCCGGATGCTCGAGATCCTGCAGCACGACGGCCGCATCTCCAACGCCGCGCTCGCCGAGCAGCTGCACCTCTCCCCCTCCCCGTGCCTCCGGCGCCTGCGCGCGCTCGAGCACGAGAACGTGATCCGCGGCTACCGCGCGGAGCTCGACCGCGCCCGGCTCGGGCTCGGGCTGACCGTGTTCATCGAGCTCAAGGTCGAGGGCCACTCGATCCACACCGCGGCGGCGATCAGCGAGGCGCTGCTCGCGGCGCCGGAGGTCATCTCGGCCCACATCGTCTCCGGCTCCGCGGACTTCCTGCTCGAGGTCGTGGTGCCGGATTTGGCGGGCTACGAGCGGCTGATGTTCGACACGCTGCTCAGGCTGCCCAACATCGGGGACATCAACTCGAAGTTCGCCCTGCGGAGCGTCAAGTCGGCCGCTCCGCTGCCCGTGACGCTTTAGAATCTCAGTCTCGCGCACTGAGATCCGCTTGACACGCGAGGGGCTTGCCCAGCTACACTTACGTACGTTGAGTAAGTCCCTACAGAAGGTGAAGCTTTGATGACCTCGATGATTCTCGTCCCGCTGGACGACACCGTGGTCTTCCCCACCATGGACGTCACGCTTCCCGTCGACGTCGGTGACGAGGATCGCGTCCTGCTCATCCCGCGGCACGAAAGCGCATTTGCCAAGGTCGGCACCGTTGCCGAGGTGACCGACAGCGTCCGCCTGCCCGGCGGCGGCCGCGCCGTCCAGCTTTCCGGCGTCGCCCGCGGCATCGCGGGCGCTGCCCATACCGACCATGCCGGCCGCCTCCGTATCGAGGTGACCGAGCAGACCGATGAGGTGCCGGTCGACGGCCGCACGCGTGAGCTCGAGCGCGAGTACCGCGCCGTGGTCGAGGAGATCCTCGAGCTGCGCGGCGTCGACGATCGCGTCGGCGCGTGGCTGCGCGCCATCGGCGATCCCGGCCCGCTGGCCGACACGATCGGCTACGCCCCCGACGTCTCCTTCGAGGAGAAGGTCGAGGTGCTCGAGACGCTCGACGTCACCGAGCGCCTGGAGCTTGCCGTGCGCATCCAGCGCCAGCGGCTGACCGAGCTCCAGCTGCGTCGCAAGATCCGTGACGATGTCCGCGAGGGCGCCGACCAGCAGCAGCGCGAGTACTTCCTGCGCAAGCAGATGGAGTCGATTCAGCGCGAGCTGGGCGAGGACTCCGGCTCGGTCGTGGAGGAGTACCGCACGAAGATCGCCGAGGCGGAGATGCCCGAGGCGGTCGAGGAGCAGGCCACGAAGGAGCTCGGCCGGCTCGAGCGCATGGGCGAGCAGTCGGGCGAGGCCTCGATGATCCGCTCCTACCTCGACTGGCTGATCGCCGTGCCGTGGAAGGAGCGCTCCGACGAGGTGCTCGATCCGGTGCACGCACGTGAGGTGCTCGATGCCGATCACGCCGGCCTCGAAGACGTCAAGGACCGCATCGTCGAGTACCTGGCCGTCAAGAAGCTGCGCGTGGAGCGGGAGATCGCCGAGGACAAGCGCTCCGGCGCGATCCTTACGCTGATCGGCCCGCCCGGCACCGGCAAGACCTCCATCGGCGAGTCGATCGCCCGCGCCACGGGGCGCGAGTTCGTCCGCATGTCGCTCGGCGGCGTGCGTGACGAAGCGGAGATCCGCGGCCACCGGCGCACCTACATCGGCGCGCTGCCGGGTCGCCTCGTGCGCGCGCTGCGCGACGCGGGGACGATGAACCCGGTGATCATGCTCGACGAGGTCGACAAGGTCGGCGCCGACTGGCGCGGCGACCCCAGCGCGGCCCTCCTCGAGGTGCTCGATCCGGCCCAGAACGACACGTTCCGTGACCACTACCTCGACGTGGAGATCGACCTCTCGGAGGTCATGTTCATCGCCACCGCCAACGTGGCGGAGACCATCCCCGGCCCGCTCCTGGACCGCATGGAGGTCATCCGCTTCGACGGCTACACGGTGGCCGAGAAGGTCGCCATCGCGCGTGACTACCTGTGGCCCCGCCAGCGCGAGCGCAACGGCTTGCGCGAGGATGAGGTCACGGTGTCCGACGACGTCCTGCGGACCGTGGTGAGCGAGTACACCCGCGAGGCGGGCGTCCGCAACCTCGAGCGCGAGCTCGGGACCGTGCTGCGCAAGACCGCCACGCGAATCGCGTCCCGCCTCGACCGGCCGGATGCCGGGGGTCCGGATCAGGACGAGGGGCCGGATGCCCCGCGGGGCAGCTCCTTTGCGCCCGTGGCGATCGATGTCGAGACGCTGCGCGACGCGCTGGGTCGCCAGAAGGTCTTCCAGGAGGCGGCGCTGCGCACCGCGGTGCCCGGCGTGGCCACCGGTCTGTCGGTCACCGGCGCGGGCGGCGACGTGCTCTTCATCGAGGCGACCTCGATGGAGGGCAAGGACAACCTCGTCCTCACCGGCCAGCTGGGCGACGTCATGAAGGAGTCGGCGCGGATCGCCCTCTCCTACGTGCGCGGCCACGCGGGCGAGCTGGACATCGACCCGTCGACCTTCGCCGGGAAGGAGTTTCACGTCCACGTGCCGGCGGGCGCCATCCCCAAGGACGGCCCGAGCGCAGGCGTCACGATGACCACGGCGCTCACCTCCCTGATCAGCGGCCGCCCGGTCAAGCACACTGTCGGCATGACCGGCGAGGTCACGCTGCAGGGCCGCGTGCTGCCGATCGGCGGCCTCAAGCAGAAGGTGCTCGCCGCGCACGCCGCGGGGCTGACCGACGTGATCCTGCCCGAGCGCAACCGAGGTGACCTGGACGACGTGCCCGCGGACGTCCGCGAGCAGATGACGTTCCACCCGGTCATGAGCATCGACGAGGTGCTCGAGATCGCGCTCGAGCCGGCCCGCACGGAGGCCGTCGCTTGATAAGCCGGGTCACCGCCCTCTTCCGCCCCTACCGGGGGCGGTTGGGGGCGGTGCTCGGCCTCATCGTCGTGTCGGCGGGACTGGGGATGGTGTCCCCGTTCCTGCTCCGCGACATCCTCGACGTCGCGATCCCCGAGAACGACGACCGCCTGCTCGCCGTGCTGGTGGCGGGGATGATCGCCATCTCGGTCGTCACCGGCGTGCTCGGCGTCGGGCAGACCTGGCTCTCCAACGTGGTGGGCCAGAAGGTCATGCACGACCTGCGCGCGAAGGTCTACCGCCACCTGCAGCGGCTGTCGCTCGCCTTCTTCACGCGCACGCGCACGGGCGAGATCCAGTCGCGGATCGCCAACGACATCGGCGGTGTGCAGAACGTGGTGACGAGCACCGCCACGTCGATCGTCTCCAACATCACCACGGTGCTCGCCACGGTGGTGGCGATGGTGCTGCTCGACTGGCGGCTGGCGGTCTTCTCCTTCGCGCTGACGCCCTTCTTCGTGCTCCTCGCCCGGCGGGTGGGCGACCAGCGGCGGAAGATCGCCGCCACGCGCCAGGGCGCGATGGCCGACATCTCGTCGCTCGTGCAGGAGTCGCTCTCGGTGTCGGGCATCCTGCTCGGGAAGACGATGGGGCGGGCCGACGAGCTCGCCGATCGCTTCGAGCGCGAGTCCGGGCGCCTGGCGGACCTGGAGGTCCGCTCGCGCATGGCCGGCCGCTGGGTCATGGCGTCGATCCAGACCTCGTTCGCGGTCATGCCCGCGCTCGTGTACCTGTTCGCCGGGCTCACCCCGGGGGCGGTCACGATCGGCACGCTGGTCGCGTTCACGACGCTGCAGACGCGGCTGTTCTGGCCGATCCAGTCGCTGCTCAACGTGGGCGTCGACATCCAGACCTCGATGGCGCTCTTCGAGCGCGTGTTCGAGTACCTCGACCTGCCGGTCGACCTGCGCGAGGGGTCGCACGACGTGCGCGGGGTCCGCGGCGAGGTGGGCTTCGACGACGTGTGGTTCGCCTACGACGACGAGCCGACGCTGCGCGGGATCGACCTCGAGGTGCCGGCCGGCTCCAAGCTCGCCCTGGTCGGCGAGACCGGCTCCGGGAAGACGACGATCGGCTACCTGGCCGCCCGGCTCTACGACCCCGACCGCGGGCGGGTGACGCTCGACGGCGTGGACCTGCGCGACCTGCGCTTCTCGGCGCTCGCCGACGCCGTCGGCGTCGTGTCGCAGGAGACCTACCTGTTCCATGCGTCGGTGCGCGAGAACCTGCGCTTCGCGCGCTCGGAGGCGACCGACGAGGAGATCGAGGAGGCGGCCCGCGCGGCCCAGATCCACGACACGATCGCGGCGCTGCCCGACGGCTACGACACGATCGTCGGCGAGCGCGGCTTCCGCTTCTCGGGCGGCGAGCGCCAGCGGATCGCGATCGCGCGCACGATCCTGCGCAACCCGCCGGTGCTGGTGCTCGACGAGGCGACGAGCGCGCTCGACGTGCAGACGGAGCGGGCGGTCGGCGAGGCGCTCGAGCGGCTCGAGGAGGGCCGGACGACGATTGTCATCGCCCACCGGCTCTCGACGGTCCGCGAGGCGGATCAGATCGCCGTGCTCGACGGCGGGGCGGTGGTGGAGCGTGGGACGCACGACGAGCTGCTCGCCGCCGGCGGACGCTACGCGGAGTTGGTCGCGCGCGACGGTGGAGTTCCGCTCATCATTTAGCGCTCGTATATCTGTCGAGGCCGGTCGTGTCATCCGGCTGACTTCCTACGCTGAGGGCCGTGCGGCGTCCGTCCCTCGCCACCGTCATCGCGCTGCTCGCGCTCTTCGTCGCCCTCGGCGGGCCGGCCGAGGCCGCGCGCCTGATCGGCAGCGCGGGGATCAAGGACCGCTCGATCAAGGAGCGCGACATCAAGCGCAGCACGGTGCGCTCCCTGAAGACGCCGCGCAACGGGTCGGTGACGGCGAGCAAGCTCGCCGCGGGTGCCGTCGGATCCGCGGCGCTGGCCGACCGCTCGGTGGGGATGATCGACCTCGGGCTCGGGGCGGTCGGCTCGGCCGAGATCCGCGACGGCGCGGTAAGCACGGCGGAGGTGGCCGACGGTTCGCTCGGTGCGCGCGACATCGCGCGCTTCTACGGCCGCTTCCGCGTGAGCGTGCCTGCGATCGGCAACAACTCCTGCTGGGCGGCGGAGCCGGCAGGCCTCGCCGCGGAGCGCGCCGGCGCGGATATCTCACAGGACCTCGTGCTCGTCACGCCGGACTCGTTCTGGCCGAGCGACCAGCTCGCCTTCACGGTCAAGAACTCCGGCGACCACCGGCGCTTCGTGCTGTCGGGCTGCAACCGGACGGGCTCGACGGTGCCGGCGTTCGACGTCGGCTTCCGCTACGTGGTCATCGACCTCCCGTAGCCAGCCGGGCCCGGTAGCGGCGCATCTTGAGATGGACGCCGCACTCGTCCATCGAGCACCAGCGGCGGCTGCGGTTGCGGCTGCGGTCGATGAACAGCCACGGGCAGTTGGCGCATGCCTTGAGGCGATCGAGCGGGCCGGCGCGAAGCAGGTCGACCGCCGCGATCGCGATGGGCCACAGCGGCCGGCGCACGTTGTCGGCGGGCCACGAGAGCTCGAAGCCCCCGTCGTGCGGCACGAGCTGCGCGTGGGCGGCGGCTTCGGCCGCGAAGGCGGCGAGCGCTTCGAGGGCGTCCGGCGGCGGCGCGTCGTGCTCGGCGAGCGGGCGGAAGACGCCGTCGACGGTCGTGCGGAGGCGGCGCACGTCGTCGAGCGCGCGACGCGCGGCGGCCGGCTGCCCGGCGGCGATCGCCGTGAGCGGCTCGGCGTCGTCGACGGCGCCCACGAGCCCCGCCCAGGCGGCGAGCTCGGCGTAGTCCACGAGCGTCTCCGGGGTGTCCCGGCCCTCGAGCGTGTTCGCGAGGTCGAGGGCGAGGTCGCCCCCCACGATCCTGAGCTCTGTAGCCCGCTTCGTTACCACCGAATCAAGTTTAGACCAGTAACGACCGGGAAAGGTCGGACGTTACTGGTCATGTTGGTTTCGACGGTAACTACTCGCGGCGGCCCGCTGCTCGGCCTGCTGTGCACCGCGCAGTTCCTGCTCGTCCTCGACGTGACGATCGTGGCCGTCGCGCTGCCGGCGATCCGGAGCGACCTGGGCG
>DATAFH010000020.1:0-37490 GCA_036257565.1 Solirubrobacteraceae bacterium
TGACCCGATCGTCGTCGAGACCTTCATCGAGATGATCGAGGCCGGCCGCGTCGCCTTCCACCACGCCGACGAGGCCGACTTCGAACTCGAGCTCGCCTTCGAGCGCCGCGTCGAGGCCTACGCCCGCCCACGGGTCGCGGCGGTCTAGACACACGTCCGATCGAGGCCGCGCTCACTCCGGCCGATACCCGCGACAACGGCAGCGAGCGCCCTCAGGCGCTCGCTTGGGACTGCAGGGTTTGAGACCCCTAGTTGCGGAAACCCATGAACCCGCCCTTTCTCTCCAGCGCTGCGGCTGCCACCGCAGTCCGGAGTGACTTGCTTCCCTGACGCGAAGCACGGTACGGCGGACGTGGATCGGACGTAATACGACATGCGTCCAGTGAGTGGCCTCGGAGGTTTAGCTCCGAGGCCACTCGACCTTCGGTCGGAAATGCGGTGAACCGCACCGCGGCCGCGGGCGTTCCTGCCTCGGCGGACACCGGCAGGCCCCGTACCCGGCGCCTGGACCGCATGGGACCGTGGGCGGCGATGACTGCTCTCCTGCCCGCACCCACCCGCCTCCGCCGCGCTGCGCGGTCCGGGGAGGCGCTCGTCTTCACCGCCGCGACCGCCGTCGCGGTCCTCCACGCCCTCGACGACGCGTTCCTGCATCGTCAGCCCGGGCTCGGCATCGGCCAGCATGCGCTGGCGGCCGCGATCGCGGTCGTGGGTGCGCTGGCGGCGGTGGCCGTGTTCCCGCGGCTGAGGGCGGGGCTGCGCGCCGGCCTGACGCTCGCGTTCGGGTCGCTGGCGCTCGTCAACGGCTTCCTGCACCTCCAGCACATCAGCGCCGACGGTCCGTCGCACAGCGACCTCACGGGCGTGCTGGCCGCCGCTGCCGGCCTCGTGCTCGTCGGCCTGGCCGCGGTGATCCCGTGGCGCCACCGGGGCGAGGGGACGTGGCGGAGCCGGGCGGTTGCGGCCGTCGCGCTGCCGGTCGCGGCGATCGCGGTCCTCGGCCCGGTCGGCATGGCGCAGTTCGACGCCCACAAGTGGCGCGAGCCGATCGGCGAGCCGCCGACCGCCGCCTATGAGGACGTCGCGTTCGAGGCGACCGACGGCCTGGAGCTGCACGGCTGGTACCGCCCGTCGACGAACGGCGCGGCCGTGCTGATCGTGCATGGCGGCGGCGGCGACCGCGAGGGCGCCGTCCGCCACGCGCAGATGTTCGTCCGCCACGGCTACGGCGCGCTCGTCTACGACGCCCGCGGGCGCGGCGAGAGCGAGGGCAGCCCCAACGGCTACGGCTGGGACTGGGAGAAGGACGTCGCCGGCGCGCTCGAGTACCTGCACGGCCGCGCCGACGTGGATCCCTCGCGGATCGCCGCCCTCGGCCTCTCCACGGGCGCCGACGTGCTGCTCCAGGTGGCTGCCGAGCGCCACGATCTCGCGGCTGTCGTGACCGACGGCGCGGCCGCCGGCTCGTTCGAGGACTGGGCGCGGCTGCGCGGCACGGAGCTCGGCGCGGTGCCGGGCTGGGTCATGTTCAGCACGATCCGCGTGCTGACCGGCGACGCCCCGCCGCCGCCGCTCCAGGACCAGGTCGCGCGCATCACATCGCCGCTCATGCTGATCGGCGCCGGCATCAAAGAGGAGCGCGAGTTCAACGAGCTCTACTCGGAGGCCGCGCCGCAGGCCGAGCACTGGGACGTCGACGCCGGGCACACTGCCGCCCTACGCGAGCGCCCGCGCGAGTACGAGCAGCGGGTCGTCGGATTCGTGGACCGCGCGCTGGGCTAGGCGTCAGGCGTCCGCGAGCCCGTCGCCCGCGTGCAGGACTTCATCGATGCGCACGGCCCAGTCCGCGCCGTCGACCACGACGAGGCGGCCGGTCGCGAAGCGGCGGCCGTTGACGTAGAGGTCGATCGGCTCGTCGGCGGAGCGGTCCAGCTCCACGACCGCGCCCGCCGGCAGGCCGACGACCTGCGCCGACGGCATCTGCGCCCGGCCGAGCTCGGCCCACACCCGCACGGGGATCCCGGCGAGCGACGGGCCGGCCGGGACGTGGAAGGCGTCGAGCGACGGCGTGGAAGGGGCGACCTCGGCGTCGAGCTCGTCGAGCGCCCGCGTCATGCGGACGACGAACGCGCTCGGGATCAGCTGCACGAGCGAGCACGGCTCGCCGCAGACCGTGAACGCGGCGCGCACCGCGTGCGGCGTCTTCGGGTAGACGTCGCGGGCGTCGGAGGCGGCGGTGAAGGTGCGGGTGGCGGGCTCGCCGACCTCGACCTCGGTGCCGATCACCGACGACGTCGCGATCGCGGCCGAGGCCATCATCTGGCCCACCGCGTCCGTGAGCACCGAGAGCTCGGCCTCCGACAGCTCGGGCGCCCCCGAGTCCTGGGCCTCCCCGCCTCGGGCCGCCGCTGCGAGCCGCCGGGCGCCCTCGAGCGTCATGACGAACACGTGGCCGCCGGTCACCGCCTCGACGTACGACACGCTGATCGCCACGCCGGGCGCTGGGACGCTGTCGAACGGGCTGCCGACGACCGTCACGTCGCGGGGCTCGACCTGGCCCGGGGCGAGCGTCTCGAGCACCCCGGAGATCGCCTGCGAGGTGGAGCGGCCGAGGCGGATGATCGCGTCGTCGCTCATGAGCGCTCGATCCGTTCGGTGATCTGCACCGCGCGGCGGCTGCCGCTGCGGCCCGGCTTGGCCCGCTGGACGGGCACCTTGTCGGCGTAGAGCGTCACGCCGGCCTCGGCGGGGGCGTCCAATCGCAGGATGTCTCCCGGCCGCAGCGCGAGCACGTCCTCGATCGGCAGTTCGACGGCCGCGACTTCGGCGCGCACGGTCATCTCGACGCCGCCGACGGCGCGGCGCACGCGCCGCACCTCCTGCGAGCCGCGGTCGGGCGCCTCGTCGCGCGCCGCGAAGGCGTCGGCCACGGGGGCGAGCGCGGACCACGGCAGCAGCAGCGCGACGGTGGAGGAGACGCCGTCGAGCCGGGCCTCCATCATCAGGGTCAGCGTCGGCTCCGAGACCGGCACCATCTGGGCGGTCTCCATGTGGGACTCGAGGCCGATGACGCCGAGCTCGATCTCGGCCATGTCCTTCCAGATCAGCGAGAGCTGGCCGATCATGCGCTCGCAGAAGTGGCCCGCCAGGGCGAAGTCGATGTCGGTCAGCCGCCGCTCCCGCACGTCGGCCACGTCGGCGCCGCCCAGCAGCAGCTCGATCGCGGCGAGCACGAGCCCGGACTCACAGCTGAGCATCAGCCGGGTGCCGATCGGCTGCGCCTCGACGACGCCGGTGATCGAGGTGGCCGGGACCTGCGCGTGCGCGTTGGCCCACGTGAGCTGCGTCGAGTTGATGACCTCGAGCTCGAACGGCACGCGCAGCTCGGCCGCGAGGCGGGTCGAGGCGGTGCGGCAGAACGCCTCGAGGCTGCGCTTCAGGCGGCGCTCCTGCTCGGAGGTGAACTTCGTCGGGCGCGTGAAGTCGACCGCGCGCATGCGCCGCCGGCGCTGCGGCGGCGGAGCGGGCGCCTCAGCGGGCACGCGGCTCTCGCGCGCGGCATCGACCAGCGCCGCAATGGCGTCGGCTGAGAGGACCTGGCCCGTGCCGCTCACACGCCAGGTGTTCGGCCGCGGGCGGCCCGACTTGAGAGCGGGAGCCGCACCACGAAGCGTGCTCCGCGGCCGTCGAGCGGCTCCTCGAGCCGCACGCTGCCCTGGTGGGACTCCGCCACGGCGCGGACGATCGAGAGCCCGAGCCCGGAGGAGCCGCTGCGGTCGCCAGCGCCGCGATAGAAGCGCTCGAAGATCTTCTCGCGCTGGTCGACGGCGATGCCCGGCCCGTCGTCCTCCACCGACAGCACGACCTCGCCGTTGCGGCGCTCGACGGTCGCCTCCACGGCGGTCCCTGGATCCGTGTGGCGCAGGGCGTTCTCCATCAGGTTGAGCACGAGGCGGTGCAGCTCGTCACGCGCGCCGTCGACCCGGGCTCCGGCGGGCGCGGCGACCGTGATGTCGTGGTCGCCGGCCACGGGCTCCAGCTCGGCCGCCGCGTCCGTCACCACCTCCGAGAGGTCCACGGGCCGGTGGGGCGCGATGCGGCCTGCGTCGGCGCGGGCCAGCAGCAGCAGGTCGCCGACCAGCCGGCGCATGCGCTGGGAGGAGCGCAGGGCGGACGCGGCGGCCTCGCGCGGCTCGCCGGTCAGCTCCTCCTCGAGCAGCTCGAGGTTGGCGAGCACGGAGGTGAGCGGCGTGCGCAGCTCGTGCGACGCGTCGGCGACGAACTCGCGCTGGCGCTTGAGGGCCGCCTCGGTCTCCGACCGCGCGCTGTCGAGCGCGACGAGCATCGCCTCCAGCGTGCGGGCAAGCTCGGCGACCTCGTCCTCGGCCTCGGGGCGGGGCATCCTCAGCGACGGGTCGCGCGACTCCTCGATCCGGCGGGCGGCGGCCGACAGCTCGGCGATCGGCTCCATCGCGCGGCGCGCCGTGGCCAGGCCGGCGAGCAGGGCGAGCAGCGCGCCGCCGAGAACGCCGAACGCCAGGAAGACCTTCACGCGGTTGGCCGTGTCCTGGATCTCGGACGTGCGCTCGGCATATTGGATGTACCAGCCGCCGGGCCAGTTGACGACCGTGACGGGGCGGGTCTCCACCCGCCAGCCGTCGGTCTGGAAGCTGCGGCGGGTCGGAGGGCCGAAGTCAGGAGCGCCGGGCGTGCTGTAGCCCACCAGGTCGTCCAAGGTGATCACGCGGATGGCCGCGCTCTCTGAGGCGGCGAAGTCGTCCAGGCTGAGCGTGTTGGCGACCTGGCGGAGCTGGAGCTGCCCGTCGCGGCCGGCGATCCGCAGGCGGGCCTCCTGCTGGAGTCTGTCGGCGCTGCGGGCCACGTCGTCGCGGAAGTCCTCGTGGATCTGCCGCGTCGTCAGCACGCCGACGATCACCGCGAAGCCGCAGAGGATCACGAGCGTCAGCGCCGCGGAGCCGCCGGCCAGGCGCCAGCGGATGGGCAGGCGCCTATACGCGGAGGACGTAGCCCGCGCCGCGGACCGTATGGAGGAGCCGAGGCTCGCCATCCGCTTCGAGCTTCCTTCGGAGATTGGAGACGAAGACCTCGATCGTGTTCGTGATCGAGAACGGGTCATAGCCCCACACCTCGTCGAGCAGCTTCTGCCGCGAGATCACGAGGCGCTCGTTGCGCATCAGGTACTCGAGCAGCTCGAACTCGCGCTGCGTGAGGTCGATCGCCCGGTCGGCCCGCGTGACTTCGTGGGTGTCGGGATTGAGCATCAGATCGCCGACGCGCAGGGGCGCCATGCCGCGCGGCGGCCGCCGCCGGAGCAGCGCGCGCAACCGCGCCAGCAGCTCCTGGCGCTCGAACGGCTTGACGAGGTAGTCGTCGGCGCCGATGTCGAGCCCCTCGACGCGCGATTCGAGCGCGTCCCGTGCCGTGAGGATGAGGATCGGCACGTCGTCGCCGCCGTCGCGCAGGCGCCGCGCGACGTCGATGCCGTCCAGCCGCGGCAGCCCCAGGTCGAGGATGATCAGGTCGGGAAGGAACGAGTGGGCCTCGTCGAGCGCCTGCACGCCGTCCGCCGCCAGCTTGACGTCGTAGCCGTCGAGCCGCAGCGACCGCTGCAGCACCTGGGCGATCTCGGTGTCGTCCTCGACGACGAGCACGCGGACGGGGCGGTCGGAGGCTTCCATCGTCCCATTGATGGTAGGGGCAGGAGCGAGGGGCGGGGCGTCGAAGGGATTGCGGCTAGATGCCCGCCCGCAAGCCCAAGCCTCGAGCCCGCCGCTCCGCGCCGGCGACGCGGTTGCGTCTGCCCGCGCTCGAGCAGCGGCACATCGACCTGATCGGGCTCGGGCTCGTGGCCGCGGCGGTCTTCTTCGCGTTTCTCATCTACCTGCGCTGGGACGGCGGGCAGGCGGGCGGCTGGGCGGTCGACGGGCTGCAGCGGCTGCTCGGCGCCGCCCACTATGGCGTGCCGGTGGCGCTGATGGCCACGGGGGCGATCCTCGTGCTGCGCGACATGCTGCCGGCGGTGAAGCCGTTCCGGGCAGGCGGGCTGTGCCTGTTCGCCGCGTTCGCGCTGGGGCTCGCGGCCGGCACGCTGGGGCTCGGCCCCGGCGGCTCGGAGGTGCGCTGGGACGCCGAGTGGGTGCGCCCGCGCGGCGGTCTCGTGGGGGAGGGGCTGTACTGGGGCGTGTCCACGGCGCTCGGCACGGTGGGCGCCCACATCATCTGCGTGTTCCTGCTGCTCGCGGCCGTGCTGCTGCTCACGGGCGCGTCGGTGGCGGGGGTCCTGCGGGCCACGAGCACCTCGGTCTCCACGACGACGCGCGACATGCGAGCGGCGGTCGCGCGGCGGCGGGCCGTCGACGAGCTCCAGGAGATCGAGCGCTCCGAGCCTCGGGTCTCGCGGGGCGCGCCGCCCGCCGAGCCGATCGAGTGGGAGGGGGCGGAGCCCGAGCCGTTCGAGCCCGAGACGATGGTGCTCGACCAGGAGCAGGAGGTCGAGGAGCCCGTCGCCGAGGTTGAGGAGCCGCGGCTGGCCGAGGACCCGGAGACCGACGAGCCTGGCGTCACGCGCGCGCTCACGCCGCAGGGTCGCTTCCGGCCGTCCGTCACAGAGTCCCCCGACTTCATGTGGACGGTGCCCGATCCGGCCTTCCTCAAGCAGTCCTCCGAGGAGGCGTCGCGGCCGGACACCGCGGGGCAGGAGCGGGTCGCGACCCAGCTGATCGAGGCGCTCGGCCACTTCGGGGTCGACGCGCGGGTGATCGGGAAGGTCTCGGGGCCGCACATCACGCGCTACGAGCTGCGGCTGGCGCCGGGCATCAAGGTCGGCAAGGTCGCGCAGCTCAAGGACGACCTCGCGTATGCGCTCGCCGCGGCCGACATCCGCATCCTGGCGCCGATCCCCGGCAAGCAGGCCGTCGGCGTGGAAGTGCCGAACGCGCGCCGGCGGATCGTCCACCTGGGTGACGTGTACCAGAACGCGCCCGAGGACTGGTCGCCGCTGACGGTGTGGCTGGGGAAGGACGTCGCGGGGCGGGCGATCGGCGCCGACCTCGCGAAGATGCCGCACCTGCTCGTGGCGGGCACGACGGGCGCGGGCAAGTCGGGCGCCGTGAACGCGATGCTCTCCTCGATCCTGCTGCGCGCGACCCCGCACGAGGTCCGGATGGTGCTCGTCGACCCCAAGCAGGTCGAGCTCACGCACTACGACTCGATCCCGCATCTGCTGACGCCGGTCATCACGTCGCCGCGCAAGGCGGCCACGGCGCTGCAGAACCTCGTGCGCGAGATGGAGCAGCGCTACTCGTACATGTCGCTCGCGCGCACGCGGACCCTGGGCGACCTCAACGCGGTCCGTGAGCGGCGTGGCGAGGCCCCGCTCCCGCACGTGCTGTGCGTGATCGACGAGCTGGCCGACCTGATGATGGTCGCGCCGGCCGACGTCGAGGACTCGATCATCCGCATCGCCCAGAAGGCGCGGGCGGTCGGGATCCATATGGTCCTCGCCACGCAGTCCCCGCGCGTGGACGTCATCACCGGCATGATCAAGGCCAACGTGCCGTCGCGGATCGCGTTCGCGGTCTCCTCCCAGACCGACTCGCGCGTGATACTCGACCAGAACGGGGCCGAGACGCTGCTGGGCATGGGCGACATGCTGTTCTCGCCCGTCGGCTCCTCGCGGCTCCAGCGAATCCAGGGCGCGTTCATCGACGAGAGCGAGATCGCCGCGCTGACCGAGGAGTGGAAGAAGCAGGGCGAGCCGGAGTTCCACGAAGAGCTGCTGGAAGAGGTCGATGCGCCGGAGGAGTCGGCCTCGGGCGAGGACGGCTTCGATCCCGACGAGGACCCGCTCCTCGCCGACGCGATCCGGCTCGTGGCCGAGATGCAGACCGCGTCCACCTCGATGCTGCAGCGCCGCCTGCGGCTCGGCTACACGCGGGCAGGGCGGCTGATCGACATGCTCGAGCGGCGCGGCGTGATCTCCGGCTACGAAGGCTCCAAGCCGCGGCAGGTGCTCGTCACCGAGGGCGACCTCCCGCGCGTGCTCGCCGCGCTCGGCGAGCCGCCGGTGCCGGTCCTGGAGGACGAACCCTCCGAGTAGCCTGATCGGCTGCATGCCTGAGATCGGCGAGACGCTGCGCGAGGCGCGGATGCGCCGGCGGATCGACATGACGGAGGTCGAGTCGGCGACCAAGATCCGCGGCAAGTATCTCCGGGCGCTCGAGAACGAGGAGTGGGACGCGCTCCCGGGGCCGACGTTCGTCAAGACGTTCCTGCGCACGTACGCCGAGTACCTGGGGCTGGACGCGCGGCTGCTCGTGGAGGAGTACCGGCAGCGCTACGAGCGGCCCTCGATCCAGGAGCTGACGCCGTTCCGGCGGCCGCCGCGACGGGCGCGGCGGCGGCTGAGCGTGTTCGGCCCGGGACTGGTGCTGTTCGCAGGTGTCGTGCTGCTGCTCGGCATCTTCTGGGTGCTGGGCACGTGGGGGGACGACGAGGGCAGCGGCGGCTCGCCGGCGCCGGTGGCGCCGGAACCCACTCCTGACGGCGGGCGGGCGAGTGCGCCGGGTGACGGGGAGGGCCGCCGGCGCCAGTCGCAGCCGCGCGAGAGCGCCCCGAAGGAGGTGCGGCTGCAGCTCGTCGCCTCCGCGCCTGTCTATGTGTGCGTGGTCGATGCGCGGGGGCGGCAGGTGATCGACGAGGAGACGCTCGCCGCGGGCGCGCGGACACGGGTCTACCGCAGCCGGCGCTTCCGCACGAACTTCGGCAACGACGACCTGCGCATGCGGGTCAACGGGCGGCTTTGGAACGTGGCGGCGAGTGCGGACCCGGTCGGGTACGAGCTGCGGCCGGGTCGGCGGCCGCGGCTGCTCGAGGACGCCCAGCGCCCGGACTGCTCGTCGTGAGCGTCCGCGCCGGGATCGTGGTCACGGGCACCGAGGTGCTGTCGGGGCTGGTGCGGGACGCGAACGGCCCGTGGCTGTCGGAGCGGCTGCGCGAGCGGGGCGTCGACGTGGCGCACATCATTGTCGTGGGTGACCGTCCGGCGGACCTGCGTGCCGCGCTGCGGTTCCTCGCCGGCGAGGGGATGGACCTGGCGATCACGAGCGGCGGGCTCGGGCCGACGGCCGACGATCTCACCGCGGAGGTGGTCGCGGACTTCGCCGGGCGAGCGCTGGCCCTCGACTCGGGATTGGAGGAGCGGATCTGGTCGACCGTCTCGCGCATGCGCGGCCGCTGGCCGGATGCGAGCGAGGACGGGATGCGGGCGGGGACGCGCAAGCAGGCGCTGGTTCCCGTGGGCGCTGATGTGCTCGAGCCGGTCGGCACGGCTCCGGGGCTCGTGGTGCCGGGTACGCCTCCGGTCTTGGTGCTGCCCGGGCCGCCGGGCGAGCTGCGGCCGATGTGGGAGGAAGCCGCGCGCGTGCCGCTCGTCGCGGACGTCTTGGGCCGAGGCGGGTCGCTCGAGACGCGGGTCATGCGGATGACGGGGGTCCCGGAGTCGGAGCTCGCCAGGACCCTGCGGGCGATGCCGGTGGACGACTCGCTGGAGGTGACGACCTGCCTGCGCCGGGGTGAGCTGGAGATCGCCACCACGTTCGATGCCACGCGCGCGGACGCGTACGCGGCGTTCGAGGCGGCGCTGCTCGAACGCCACGGCGACCGGGTCTTCTCCCGCGACGGCGCGACGATCGACGAGATCGTCGCAGGGCTGCTGCTGGGGCCGCCGGTGCGGACCGTCGCGGTCGCCGAGTCGTGCACGGGAGGCCTGATGGCGGCGCGGCTCACCGACCGGGCCGGGTCCTCGGCGTACGTGCTGGGGGGCGTCGTCGTGTACTCCAACGAGGCCAAGGTGGCCCACGCCGGCGTGCCCGCCGAGCTGATCGAGGGGCACGGCGCCGTGTCGCCGGAGGTCGCGCGGGCGCTCGCCGCTGGAGCCGCGGCGCGGTTCGACGCGGAGCTGGGGGTGGGGATCACCGGCATCGCCGGCCCGGGCGGCGGGACGCCGGACAAGCCGGTGGGCACCGTCTGCCTCAGCGTCGCCTCGCGTGACACGGTCGTCGAGCGCACCGTCCACATCCCGGGAGACCGAGCGACGGTCCGCGAGCGCACCACCACCGTCGGCCTCCACATGCTCCGCCGGATCCTGACCGGCGGCGAGGCCCGCGCCGCGTGACGTTCGCGTCCGGCGATCCGCCTTCGGGCGGTGGCGACCCCTCGGCGCGCTCCGCCCATCCCTCGGCGCGCTCCGCCCATCCCTCGTCGTCCTCCAGCGATCCCTCGGGGCCCGCCCCGCGCCTCCGGCTGTTCGTCGCCCTCGAGCTCCCCGCAGCCGCCCGCGCCGCTCTCGTGGCGTTCCGCGACGAGGCCGCCGAACCCCGGATCTGGCGGCCGGTGCCGGACGAGGCCCTCCATCTCACCCTCGCCTTCCTGGGGCACAGGCCGGAGGGCGACGTGGAGACGATCTCGCGGGATCTGTGCGCGCTCACCGACCCGGCGCCCCGCCTGGCCCTCGGCTCGGCGCTGCTCCTGCCGCCACGCCGCTCCCGGGTGCTCACCGTCTCGCTCGCCGACCTCGACGGCACGCTGGCCACCCTCCAGGGTCACGTGAGCGACGCCCTCGAGGAAGCGGGGGTCTTCGTGCCCGAGAAGCGGCCGTTCCGGGCGCACGCGACCGTCGCCCGCCTGCGACCCCGAGAGCGGGCACCGCGGTCGGTCGACGCGGAGCCGGTGCCGCTGGAGTTCCGCGCCGACACGGTCACGCTCTTCGTCTCCCGGTTGCATCCCCGCGGAGCCCGCTACGAGGCTCTTTCGCGCGTGACTCTGCGCTGAGCTGTCACATCCGCTCCTTGTTCGGTCACGCGCCCGGCGCGAGGCTGGGGTTCCGTCCGACCCGCCCCCCAAGCTGTGGAACTCACGTGACGAGATCGCAGGAGAAGAGATGACCGCTACCCAGGACGCCAAGGACGCCAAGGCGCGTGACGCCGCCCTCCAGGGCGCCCTCTCGCAGATCGAGCGGCAGTTCGGCAAGGGCACCGTGATGCGCATGGGCGACGAAGGCGCCCAGGTGAAGGTCGAGGCCATCCCCACGGGGGCGCTGTCGCTCGACATCGCGCTCGGGATCGGGGGCTGCCCGCGCGGCCGGATCGTCGAGATCTTCGGCCCGGAGTCCTCGGGCAAGACCACGCTCATCTACCACGTGATCGCCGAGGCACAGAAGCTCGGCGGCGTGTGCGCGTTCATCGACGCCGAGCACGCCATGGACCCGCTGTACGCCAAGAACCTCGGCGTGAACATCGACGAGTTGCTCGTTTCCCAGCCCGACTACGGCGAGCAGGCGCTCGAGATCGCCGACATGCTCGTGCGTTCGGGGGCGGTCGACGTCGTGGCGGTCGACTCGGTGGCGGCGCTCACCCCGCGGGCCGAGCTCGAGGGCCAGATGGGCGACCAGACGGTCGGCGTCCAGGCGCGCATGATGTCCCAGGCCATGCGGAAGCTGGCCGGCAACCTCAACCGCACTCAGACGCTCTGCCTCTTCGTCAACCAGATCCGCGAGAAGGTCGGTGTCATGTTCGGGTCGCCCGAGACCCAGCCCGGCGGCCGCGCGCTGAAGTTCTACGCCTCCCAGCGGCTCGACATCCGCCGCATCGAGACGCTCAAGGAGGGCACGGAGGCGATCGGCAACCGCGTCCGGGTGAAGGTGGTCAAGAACAAGGTCGCCGCCCCGTTCCGCCAAGCGGAGTTCGACATCGAGTTCGGCAAGGGCATCTCCAGCTCGGGCTGCATCCTCGACCTCGGGCTCGAGCACGGGATCGTCAGCAAGTCGGGCTCGTTCTTCTCCTACGGCGACGAGCGGCTGGGCCAGGGCCGCAACAACGCGAAGCTCTACCTCGACGAGCACCAGGAGATCGCGCGCGAGATCGAGTCGAAGGTCTACGACGCGCTCAACATCGGCCAGGACCTCGTGCAGCCGATCGAGCGGGACGACGACGCGCCGCCGGTTCCCGAGATCGCCGTCGCGTAGCCCGCACCCGCGATGCCCGGCGTCCCACCCGACGAGCCGCAGACCCGGCCGGACGCGCCGGCCGCGGACCTCGACGCGCCGTTCGCGGATCAGCGGCCGCGCGAGCGCGCGCGCGACCCCGAGGTCCGCCTCCAGCACGGGCGCGACCTCGCGTGGCGCGCTCTGAACCGACGTGACCACACGGTGGCGGAGATCGGTCGCATCCTTGCCCGCAAGCGGGTCGAGCCGGCGGTCATCGAGACCGTGATCGCCGAGCTGTGCGACCAGGGCTATCTCGACGACGCGCGGTTCGCGCAGCGGTTCGCGGAGGACCGCCGGCGGCTCGACGGCTGGGGCGCCGAGCGGATCGAGCGGCGCCTCGTCGCCCTCGACGTGGACGGCGAGCTCATCGCCGCCGCCGTCGGCGATCGCGACCACGGCGAGGAGCTCGAGGCTGCGCTGACGCTGCTCCGCCGGCGCTTCCCGCAGCCCCCCGCGACCCCGCGCGACTGCGAACGCGCGCTCGGCGTCCTCGTCCGCAAGGGCTACGAGCTCGAGCTCGCGCACGACGCGATCCGCCGCCACGCCGGGGCTCCGGCGTACGACTGACGCGCCTGCGGATTGCGCCGCGCTCCCGCCGGTACTACGATCCGGGCAGCGACAGGCCGGGCCGACCCAGGCTCGTGAAACTCCCAGCAAATCCGATTGTTTGAAGCGGAAGCAGCAGCTTCAGTGACGACGGCCACCACCGAGACCCACCCTCGCGGACGATCATGTACCGCATCCGGGCGAGCGCGTCCGGCACTCACGACCCAAAAGCGCACGACAGCCGCCATCTGAGGGGCGGCCGCGCGCCGCCTTCCTGCTCGTCTCCTCCGCCAGTGCCGAGGCAAGGCTCGGCCTGCCGCGTTCCGAAGACAGGTGACTGAGGATCTCGCGTCGCCCGCACGGTGCGGCGCCGGGGAGAGGAAACGGCAATGGAGATCGTGATCGCAGCGGTCTTGGTGGCAGTGGGGTTGGTCTTTGCGGCGAACCTCCTGACCAAGCGCGCACCGGCACCGGCGACGGCCAACGGCCGTCCCAAGGTGGCCGTCCCGCCCGCTCGCGTCGCAGAGGAGCCGACGGCAAAGCGCCATGCGGAGGCCGGCCGGCTCGAGGAGCGGCTGCGAGCGCGCGAGGAGGCGCTCGACGCCCGCCTGACCGAGGTCGGCGACCGGGAGCGCCGGCTCGCCGAGACCGAGGCCGAGATCGGCGAGGTGCGCGAACGGACGATCCGCCAGCTCGAGCGGGCGTCAGGGCTCTCGGCCTCGCAGGCCAAGGCGCTGCTGCTGAAGGACCTCGAGGACCAGGTGCGGCACGAGTCCGCTCGCCGCCTGCGCGCCATCGAGGACGAGACCAAGCGCGATGCCGAGCGCCGCGTGCGCAACATCCTCTCCGTGGTCATGCAGCGGCTCGCCGCGGGGCACGCCGCCGAGACGACCGTGTCGGTCGTCCAGCTCCAGGCAGACGACATGAAGGGCCGCATCATCGGCCGCGAGGGCCGCAACATCCGCGCCCTCGAGCACCTCACGGGCGTGGACTTCATCATCGACGACACGCCGAACGCGGTGATCCTCTCCGGCTTCGACGGCGTCCGCCGAGAGATCGCCCGCCTCACGCTGGAGAAGCTCCTCCAGGACGGGCGGATCCACCCGGCCCGGATCGAGGAGACCTACTACCAGGCGAAGTCGGAGCTCGAGAGCCACATCGCGGAGTCGGGCGAGCAGGCGTGCTTCGACGCCAACGTCCAAGGCCTCGACGCCGACCTCACCAAGACGCTCGGCCGCCTCAAGTACCGGACGTCGTACGGGCAGAACGTGCTGGCCCACTCGGTCGAGTGCGCTCACCTGGCGGCGATGATGGCCGCCGAGCTCGGCGCGTCGGTCAAGACCGCCCGGCGCGCCGCGCTGCTGCACGACATCGGCAAGGCGGTCTCGCACGAGGTGGAGGGCCCGCACGCGCTGGTCGGCGGCGACCTGGCCCGCCGCCACGGCGAGAGCGAGGCCGTGGCCCACGCGATGGAGGCCCACCACAACGAGGTTGAGCCGCAGACGATCGAGGCGGTCATCGTCCAGGCCGCTGACGCGCTCTCCGGTGCCCGCCCGGGCGCGCGCGGCGAGTCGCTCGAGCAGTACGTCAAGCGCCTGCGCGACCTCGAGCAGATCGCCACCCGCCACCCCGGCGTGGACAAGGTCTACGCCATGCAGGCCGGCCGCGAGATCCGCGTCATGGTCCAGCCCGGCTCGCTCGACGACGACGGCGCCGTCCTGCTCTCGCACGAGATCGCCCGCGAGATCGAGCAGGAGCTCGAGTACCCGGGCCAGATCAAGGTCACCGTCATCCGGGAGTCACGAGCAACGGACTACGCCCGCTAGCCGGCGAGTCCAGGCCGAGGAGGATTCGCAGGAGCTCCGCGACGCCGCCGGCCTCGTGGCGAACCTGCCGCTCGGCGAAGCGCACCACGCGCCAGCCGGCGGCGATCAGCCGCGCGTCCCGCGCCCGGTCGCGCTCGAACGCCTCCCGGGTCCCGTGATGCGGGTGCCCGTCGGTCTCGACGATCAGGCGGGCGTCCCGCCACCCGAAGTCCACCACGATGGCCGGGGTGCTCCGAAAACCGCACGTACGGGGGACGGTGACGTCGATCCTCGGCGCGGCGGTGGGGCGGATGCCCCAGAGTGCCGCGGCGCTCCGGTGGCTCAGCACGGCGCCGTAGCCGGCGGCGAGCACGGACGCGAGGTACCGGGGCGTGGCGGTCGAGAACCGTGTGGCCGACGGCGTAGACGCCACGGTGGATCCGGTGCAGCCGCCCGCTCTGCACCCGCCGGGCCACCGCGTCGCGGTCGAATCCGATCTCGTACAGCTGGCCGACGGCGACAACGCCGTACTGCGTGGAAGCGAGCTTCGCGAGGCGCAGATCACGGTCCGGGGCTGCTAAGTCGTGCATACCGCGACCTAGCAGCCCCAGCCGAAATCTCGCCCCCTTCCGCGCCTCCCTCAATGCCGAAGTTGAACCCGGACGCTGCCGCAATTGCCGCCGTTCGCCGATACCCTCACGAAACCAATGCGGTTCCACGTCACCACCTTCGGCTGCCAGATGAACGAGCACGACTCGGAGCGCATGAAGGGCATGCTCGAGTCCCTCGGCTACACGGAGGTGCCGACGCGCACCGAGGCCGACCTCATCCTCTTCAACACCTGCTCGATCCGCGAGAAGGCCGACGAGCGCTTCGTCGCCCACCTGCACGAGGCCAAGATGCTCAAGCGACGCGACCCGGAGCGCGTGATCGGCGTCGGCGGCTGCTGGGCGCAGTCGGTCAAGGACGAGGTGTTCCGCCAGTTCCCGTTCGTCGACGTCGCCTTCGGCCCGGGCCAGGTCCACAAGCTCGCCGAGTTCCTCACGAGCGACTCGCTGACCGCCCAGGGCTTCTTCGAGTTCGAGGGCTTCACCGGCCACCTGCCGTCCAAGCGCGCGCGAGAGTTCCAGGCGTGGATGCAGATCTCCGTCGGCTGTAACTGCCGGTGCTCGTACTGCATCGTGCCGTCCACCCGGGGGCGCGAGGTCAGCCGGCCGCTCGACGAGCTCGTCGCCGAGGCCCGACACGCCGTCGGCGAGGGCGTGCGTGAGCTGACCCTCCTGGGCCAGAACGTCAACTCATACGGCCGCGACCTCCGCCCGGAGCGCTCCACGTTCGCCACGCTGCTGCGCGCGCTCGACGCCATCGAGGGTCTCGACCGCATCCGCTACACGAGCCCGCACCCCAAGGACATGCGCGAGGACGTGATCCTTGCGCACGCGAACCTGGAGAGCGTCTGCGAGCACATCCATCTGCCGCTGCAGTCCGGCTCCTCGGGCATCCTCAAGGCGATGCGCCGCACGTACGACCGCGGCCGCTACATGGACCGCGTTGCGCTCGTCCGCGAGCACGTCCCGGATTGCGCGCTCACCACCGACATCATCGTCGGCTTCCCGGGGGAGACCGAGGCGGACTTCCAGGAGACGCTGCAGGTGGCCGAGGCGGTCGGCTACGACGGCGCCTTCACGTTCATCTACTCGCCCCGACGCGGCACCGAGGCGGCGGAGATGGCGGACGCTTTCGTGCCGCACGCTGTCGCGGTGGAGAGGATGGAACGCCTCGTCGAGGTCGTCCAGCGCCGCGCCCGCGAGCGCGCGCAGCGGTTCGTCGGCCGCACGCTCGACGTCCTCGTCGAGGGCACCTCGCGCACCGACGCGAGCCGCCTCCGCGGCCGCACGCGCCACAACAAGGTCGTCAACTTCGACGGCCTCGCCTCACCGGGCGAGATCACGCCCGTCGAGATCACCGGCGCCACGAGCCAGACGCTCACGGGCGAGACCTCGCTCCTCGCGCGCGCCGGCTAGCCTCCACCCGTCCACCACGTGTGCGAACATACGTTCGTGCGCTGGCAATCGCAGAGGGTGGACACCGAGACCGAGGCCCGCCTCCCGGGCTTCGCCGACGACGTCGTCGTCCGCCACTTCGACGCGCCCGAGGCACTCAACACTCGATTTCACGAGATCCGCACCAAATCGGCCATCAACCGAGTCCCCGCCGCCAGCCGCGTTCCCTTCGAATGGACGGTGAATCCGTACCGAGGCTGCTCCCATGCCTGCGCCTATTGCTTCGCTCGGCCGACGCACGAGTACCTCGACTTCGACGCCGGGCGGGACTTCGAGCGCGAGATCGTGGTGAAGGTGAACGTGCCCGAGGTGCTGCGGGCCGAGCTCGCGCGGCCGTCGTGGGGGAGGGGGCACATCGCTCTCGGCACCAACACCGACCCGTATCAGTGGGTCGAGGGCCGCTACAAGCTCATGCGCGGCATCTGGGAGGCGATGCGGGACTTCGCCAACCCGTGCTCGATCCTCACGAAGTCGCCGTTGGTGCTGCGGGATGCGGACCTCCTGTGCGAGATCGCGGAGCGGACGTCGGTGAGCGCGTGCCTGTCCGTGCCGACGCTCGACGAGAAGGCCTGGCGGGCGACCGAGCCGCACACGCCCCATCCCAAGGCGCGCCTCGAGGCCGTAGCCGAGCTCAACCGCCTCGGCGTCCCCACCGGCATCCTCATCGCGCCGCTGATGCCGGGGATCAACGACTCGCGTGAGCAGGTGGAACGCATCGTCGCGCTCGCCACCGAGGCGGGGGCGGTCCACATCGGCGGCCAGACGCTGTTCCTCCGCGGCTCGGTGAAGGACGTCTTCTTCGACTGGCTGCGCGAGCATCGGCCCGATCTGCTCGAGCGCTACGAGCGGCTCTATGCCCGCGGCGCGTACCTGCCGGCGGCCGAGCGCCGGACGATCGAGGTCACCGCCGGAGCACCGTGGGCGCGCCGCTCCTACCCCGAGCGGTTCCGTCACCGTCCCGGCGATCGCCGGCGGAACCAGGGAAGGGCAGCGCCGCCACGCGAGGAGGTGACGACGCCCGCACAGGACGCGCTCTTCTGAATAGCCGGGGGAACCCGGCCGCGCGGAAACACCGGCGTCGGCAGCGTGATCATCGCCACAGGGGTGAAACGTCGCCGGGGGAGGCGTGTTGGCTGACACGATGCCGCGACTCAAGAAGCCGCACATCCAGCAGGCGCCTGCGCGGGCGCGGAGCCTGACGCTGCAGACCGCCCAGCGCGCGCGGACGGCGCGCCGTGAGCTGATCCTGATCGTCCCGCTGCTCGCGCTGACGCTGTACGCCTACCAGCGCCGCGAGGAGCTGTTCGGCGTGGACACCCCCGTACGCGTCGCCGCCGTGATCCTGATGGTCGTGCTCGGCTGGGCGCTCGCGCGGGACCTCGGGCGGTTCACGGCTCCCGCGCTGTTCCGCCGCATGGACCCGGCGACCGCCGGCACGGTGGGCTTCCTGATCCGCCTCGTGTTCATCGTCGGCGCGGCGCTCGTGGCGCTCCGGGTAGCCGGCCTGCGACCGGAGACGCTCGCCGTCGGTGGCGCGATCACGGCCGTCGTCTTCGGCCTCGCGGCCCAGCAGACGCTCGGCAACCTGATCGCGGGCATGGTCCTCATCTCGGCGCGGCCGTTCAAGGTCGGTGACCGGGTTCGCCTGCAGGCCGGCGGGCTGGCCGGACAGCTCGAGGCCGTCGTGGCTTCGCTCGGCCTGCTCTACACGACGCTGGCGCAGGGCCAGGACTCGATCATGGTCCCGAACAACGTCGTGCTCAGCGCGGCGGTGGTCCCGCTCCGCGAGCCGGACGCGGTAGACCTGCGCGCCCGCCTGCGCCCCGATGTCAAGCCGAGCGCGCTCCAGACGCTGCTCGAGGACAGCGTCTCGATCCCGCTCAGGGCCGAGCCGCACATCTCCCTCGAGGAGGTCGACCACGACGAGGTCGTCGTCCGGATCGCTGCCACGCCGGTGAACGAGGCCGAGGGCCAGGACCTCGCCGACGAGATCCTCGTCGCCATCGGCGTCGTGACGCGCGAGGAGGAAGCGCGGCGGGCTGAGGCGGCCTAGCGCTTCTCGCGCTGCCCCGCCTCGAACTGCGAGGAGATCTCAGCGGCTCCCAGGCGCCGTTGGACGATCGCCGCGGCGTCAGGCAGGAGCCCGCCGAGCGCGGCGCCGACCTTCATCGTGAACGGCGCGACGTCGACCTCCGCGCGATCGTTCTCGATCGCGTCGACCACCGCGCGGCTGACGTCCTCCGGCGCCTTGGTGCGCACGTACGGCGGCAGCTTCACGCCGGCGTCGTGGAAGAACCCGGCGTCGCGGATGAAGCCGGGGAAGACCGCGGAGACGCCGATGCCACGCGGCCGCAGGTCCTGCCGCAGGCTCTGCGCGAACCCCCGGAGGCCGAACTTCGTCGCCGCGTAGATCGGCGTGCCGGGCGGGGCGGCCTTCCCGTTCAGCGACGACATGAACACGAGGTGGCCGCCGCCGCGCGTCGCCATCCCCTCGGACAGGAGGCGGGCGAGGATGATCGGCGCGCGCAGGTTGACGTCGAGCGCCCGGTCGATCTCCTCGAGCGAGAACGAGTCGAGCAGCCCGCTCCCGGGCACACCCGCGTTGGCGACGAGCACGTCGACCGGTCCCGCAACCTCCACGAGTCGCTCCAGGGCGGCGCGGTCCGTGAGGTCGCACGGCACGACCCGCCCATCAAGCTCCGCCGCGAGCGGCTCGAGCACCTCGACTCGCCGCGCGCTGAGGACCAGCTGGGCGCCCCGGCGAGCGAGCGCCCGCGCGATCTCCTGCCCGAGGCCGCCGCTGGCGCCCGTCACGAGCGCGGTCCGCCCTCCGAGATTCACGTGGGAACCGTCGCAGAAGACGCGCGCCGGCACGCCGGCCAACGTGCGTCGGCGCGGGCCGACGATCGTGTACGGGGGCGCGCCGCCGCGCGACTCACGCGAAGACGGCGACGGTGGCGGTGAAGCCGTGGAGGAAGTTCTCGCCTCCGACCGGGCCGATCTCGCCGGCGGCGAAGAACCCCGCGGCCGGCGCTCCCGCGAGCGCTTCGTCGACCGTCGACGCATCGTGGTCGGCGTGGCCGAACAGGTCGCGACCGCGCCCGTTGCACGCGAAGAGGAGCGCGCCGGCGGGCGTGCGGCCGCCGAGCGCACGCATGCGGATGCTGAGGGCCTCGCGGAGGTCGCGGTCGGCGCTCGCGGCGTCGCGGGCGTGGAGGCGGACGACCTGGCCGGGATGGACATCGGCGGCGACCGCCACCTTGCCCGACTGGGGATCGGCGCCGACGAGGCCTCGCACGAGGAAGTCGCCCTGGACGTACTCCGGCTTGTTGGTCTCGAGCACGATGCCCATGAGCAGCCCGCCCTGCACCAAGGCGAGGTCCTCCTCCGTGAGCTCCTCGATCGTGTCGCGCAGCTTGTCGAGCGCCGGCTTGCCCGCGAGCTCGTCGATGATGTGCCCCTTGGCCGATGTGATCGTGAGCTCAGGGCCGATCGGCGCCGCCCCCTGCGACACGCACGGGAGCATCTCGACGCCGTCGAGCCGGACGCCCACCGCGCCCTCGTCGACCACGCGGTCGCCGGCGAACAGCGCGGTCGTCCCGCCCGGCACGCGTCCGGATGCCAGCCCGCCGAGAACCGGCACCGCGGGCGCCGTCTCCGAAAGGAAGCGCAGCACCGCGTCGGTGGGGAAGGTGGCCGGGTCGCACAGCAGGAGCGAGCCCGCGGCGCCCTCGAGATCCACCATCCCGGCCAGCGCCCCCGTCCCCTCCTCGAGCTCCTCGACCATCGTGTGGAACACGGTCGCGCCGCCGCCGTCCAGGTGCCCCGCCCAGACCGACACGCCGGTGCCATCCTCGACCTCCCGGCCCGAGGCGATCACGCCGCCCGCCGCGCACCCGGCCATGGCGCCGGGAGAGAGGACCTCGTCGACCGCCTCGAGCACCGCCTCCGGCGCCTCGAGGTGCGTACCGGACGCGAAGACGACGGCCAGATCGCACGACTGACCGCTGAGGCCGTCGCGCGCCGTCAGCGCGGCCTCCAGCGCCCCCGCGCGCGGGTCAGGGCTCGTCGAGAGGCCGGCGCCGATGTGAACGGGCATCCGATAACGACGATACCCCTCCCAGACCCGCGACCACCGCCGGGGACGCGACCCATACTTCGGGGGGTGGTCCTCGCCCTCTTCGGCCCGACGGGCGTCGGGAAGACTGCGGTCGCCATCGCGGTCGCCGAGCGGCTACGGGCCGACGGCGAGGATCCGGTCGCCGTGTCCGCCGACGCGCTGCAGGTGTACCGCGGCCTGGAGACGCTCACGGGAGCGGCCACCACCGCCGAGCAGGCGCAACTGGAGCACCGCCTTGTCTCGATCCTCCCGCCCGACGCCGCCTTCAGCGCCGGCGCCTACGCCGAGCTCGCGCACACGGAGATCGACGGCCTCCTGGCCGCCGGGCGGCGGCCGATCGTCGTCGGCGGCACCGGCCTCTACCTCCGCGCCGCGCTCGCGGAGCTCGACCTCCGCCCGCCGGTCCCGCGACCCGTCCGCGAGCGCCGCCGCGCCCAGCTCGAGCAGCACGGAGCGGCCCATCTGCACGCCGAGCTGAACGCCCGCGCGCCCCAGACCGCCGCCGCCATCGAGCCGACCGACAGCCAGCGCGTCGTCCGCGCGCTCGAACTCCTCGATGCCGGCCACGAGCCGCCCGGCGGCGCCCAGCTGTGGACCGAGGCCACCCGCCACCCGACGCTCCTCGCCGGCCTCGTGATGGACCGCGACCGGCTGAAGGTGAAGATCGACGACCGGATCGACGCCATGGTGCGGGCCGGCGTCGTCGACGAGGTACGCGCCGCCGACGCGCAGGGCACCTCGCCGACGGTGCGCAAGGCGCTCGGTTTCCGCGAACTGCTCACCGACGACGTCGAGGCGATGCGCCGCAGCACGCACCGCTACACGCGACGCCAGCTGACCTGGATGCGCAAGCTCCCGAACGTCCTGCTGCTCGACGTCACCGACCGCAGCCCGGACGACACCGCGGCCGAGCTGCACGCCGCCATCCGCTCCCGGGAGGCATGATGGCGCCCGTGCGGTTCGAGAAGTGGCAGGCCCTCGGCAACGACTACGTGATTCTGGAGCACGGCGGGCTCGACCTCACGCCGGCCACGGTGCAGAGGCTCTGCGACCCGCACTTCGGCCCCGGCGCCGACGGCGTGCTCGAGCTCTGGCCGCCCACGGAGCCTGGCTACGTCGCCCGCCTGCGCATCTTCAACCCCGACGGCTCCGAGGCCGAGCTGTCGGGCAACGGCGCCCGCGAGGCGATCCTCTACCTGCGCCGCGCCGGCTGGACCGACGCCGACACGTTCTCGATCCAGACGGCGGCCGGCGAGATCCGCCCCACGATCACCGGCCCGACGACCTGCCGGGTCGACATGGGCCACGCGACCCTCACCTCCAAGGACTACCCAAACGGCCCTCCGGACGGCCATGGCGAGATCGCCGGCCGGCGCTTCCAGCACGTCTCGATCGGCAACCCGCAGTGCGCGATCCACATCGCCACCCACGACGAGCTCGAGGCGCTCGACCTCGCCACCATCGGCCCGCCGATCGAGCACGCGGCGCCGTTCCCCAACCGCACGAACGTCTCGTTCTGGACCGAGCTCGCCCCCGACACCATCCGCGCCCGTATCTTCGAGCGCGGCGTGGGGGCGACGCTCTCGTCGGGGACCGGGGCGTGCGGCGCGGCCGTCGCCCACGTGCTGCGCGGGGGAGACTCGCCGGTCACCGTGCGGCTCGACGGCGGGGAGCTCGAGGTCGACGTCGACGAGTCGCTGCACGTCGACCTCACCGGCTGGGCCGTCCCCGTCTACCGCGGCGAGCTCAGCGACGAGTTCATCGCTAGCGTCACGGGCGATGACTGAGCCGCTCACCGACGCCGCCTGGGGCGCAGGCCTCGCCACGATCGCCGGCGACCGGGTGCTCGACGTCTACTTCCCCGAGCCGCACCTGGGGGAGAACGGCGAGCCCGGCACCCACCGCTCCGGCCAGGCCGCGCCCGACGAGCGGCGCGGGGTGGACGTCGTGCCGGTCATCGTGGCGATCGCCTCTCTCGCCGATCCGCCGAAGGACGCCTACGGCGCCTACCTGCGCCTGCACCTGATCTCGCACCGCCTGATCCGGCCGCACCAGGCCAACCTCGACGGCATCTTCGGCGTCCTCAACAACGTGGCCTGGTCCAGCCACGGGCCGGTCGACCCCGCCGCCCTGCCCGCCGTCCAGCGCCGCTTCCGGGCCGCCGGCGAGCCGTTCCAGGTCTTCTCGGTCGACAAGTTCCCCCGCATGAGCGACTACGTCGTCCCGACGGGGGTGCGGATCGCCGACGCCGACCGCGTCCGCCTCGGCGCCCACCTCGCGGAGGGCACGACGGTCATGCACGAGGGCTTCGTGAACTACAACGCCGGCACGCTGGGCCACTCGATGGTCGAGGGCCGGATCAGCGCCGGCGTGGTGGTCGGGGACGGGTCCGACGTCGGCGGGGGTGCCTCGATCATGGGCACGCTGTCGGGCGGCGGCAAGGCGATCATCTCGATCGGCGAGCGCTGCCTGCTGGGAGCCAACTCCGGCCTCGGCATCTCGCTCGGCGACGAGTGCGTGGTCGAGGCCGGTCTGTACCTCACCGCGGGCACCCGCGTCACGCTGCCGGACGGCGAGGTGGTCAAGGCGGCCGAGCTGAGCGGCGCCCACAACCTCCTGTTCCGCCGCAACTCCCAGACCGGCACGGTCGAGGCCTGGCCCCGCAGCGGCACCTGGGGCGGCCTCAACGCCGCGCTACATGCCAACCAGTAGCTCGGCCGCACGCTCGCACTCGGCGAGCGTCGGCACGAGCGCGAGCCGCAAGTAGCCCTCCCCGGCCGGCCCGAAGAAGGAGCCCGGAGCGAGCACGATCCCGCGCTCGAGCAGTCGCTCATGCTCGCCGTCGCCGTCGCCGGCCAGCCACAGGAAGAAGGTCGCGTCACCGCCCACGTGGCGCAGGCCGCGGGCCTCGAGGGCCGGGAGGAGCACGTCGCGCTTGGCCCGGTACAGGTCGCGCACGGCGGCGACATGCTCCTCGTCGCCCCAGGCGACCGCCGCGACCTGCTGGATGAACTCGGGCGGCGCCACGCCGACGTTCGGGCGGTAGCCCTTCAAGGCGCCCACCAGCTCGGCGGACCCGGCCACGAAACCCGACCGGTAGCCCGGCATCGAGGAGCGCTTGGAGAGCGTGTTGAACACCGCGACGTTCGTCAGGTCCTCGACCTGCAAGGCGGAGGCCGGCGGCTCGTCCCCGAAGTAGAGCTCGGAGTACGCCTCGTCGGAGGCGAGCACGAAGTCGTGCTCGCGGGCCAGCGCCGCGGCGTGCTCGTATAGGGCGAGCGGGGCGGTGGCCGCCGTGGGGTTGTTCGGGTAGTTGAGCCACAGGACCGCGGTGCGGCGCCAGATCGCGGGCGGCACGGCGTCGAGGTCGGGCAGGAAGCCGTTCTCGGCGCGCAGCGGGAGCTGGAAGACCGCCTTGCCGGCGAACGCGGCGCCCCGCTCGTAGACCGGGTAGGCGGGCTGCGGCACGACGACGAGCTCGCCGTCGAACACCTGCGCCAGATGGAAGACGGCCTCCTTGGAGCCGAAGGTCGGGACCACCTGCGTCGCCGCGTCGATCGACCGCCCGAAGCGCCGCTCGACCCACGCCGCGATCGCCTCCCGCAGCTCCGGCAGCCCGTCGGCCGACGGGTACCTGGAGAGCGGGTCGACCCGCAGCGCCTCGCGGATGAAGGCCGGGGTCTCCTCGCGCGGCTCGCCCACCCCGAAGTCGATGACCGGCACGCCCGCCTCCGTCAGGCGCCGGCGCGCCTCGGCGAGCCGTACGAACGGGTAGGCGCGCAGGCCGGCGAGCACGGGGGAGATCCTCATGCCGCGAACGCCTCCAGCACGTGGTAGGAGCGCACGAGCGCGGCGATCTCGACCGACTCGTCGCGCCGGTGCGCCTGCCCCGGCTCCCCGGGGCCGAAGTTCACGGCGTCGAGACCAGCCGCGGCGAACTCGGCCACCGGCGTCCACGCCTGCTTGGGCGCCACCGTCAGCCGGCCCGTCTCGATCAGCCGGCGCGCGTGCGGGTTGCCGACCGCGACGGGCCCGGAGGGCGCGAGCGAGTCGATCCGCAGCTCTCCGCCGGGGCACAGCTCGCGCAGCCGCGCCGCGGCCTCCTCGGGGCTGCGGCCGGGCGCGAACCGGTAGTTCACGTGGCACTCGGCGAGTTCCGGGATGACGTTGTCGGCGATCCCGCCGGAGATGCGGGTCACGGACGCCACCTCATAGAACGGCAGCCCGTCGAACACGTGCTCCTCCCGCTCGTTGGCGGCGAGCGCGGCCACGCCGCGCGCGGCGGCGTGGATCGCGTTCTCGGCGTCCCACGGCCGCGCCGAGTGGCCCGAGCGGCCGTTGAACGTCCACGTGGCGTTGAGGTTGCCCAGGCACCCCGCGTGCAGCTCGTTGCCGGTCGGCTCCATCATGACCACGAGCTCGTACTCGAGCCGCTCGCGGCCGAGCAGCGGTGCGAGCGCGCTGTGAGCGGCGGGCAGCTCCTCGCGCCCGAAGAACAGCACGTCGAACGGCGCCCCCGCGAGCGCGAGCTCGAGCATCACCGCCAGCGCGCCCTTCATGTCGCTGGCCCCCAGGCCGTGCACCCGGTTCGCATCGCGCCGCCCGGGGAAGTTGCCCTGCGCGGGCACCGTGTCGAGGTGGCCGGCCAGCAGCAGCCCGGCGCCCGGACCCGCGCGTAGGCAGGTGTCGCCGAGGTCGTTCACCGGCACCCCGCCCGCCTCCAGGATGTGTCGCACGTGCTCGCCCAGCCGCGCCTCCTGGCGCGATTCGGACGACACGTCGACCAGCTCCAGGGCGCGAGCGGCCAGGCGCTCACCGAGCTCGGCGTCGCTCATGAGCGCGCAATCTAGACTGGATGGCAGTTTGGAGAAGTCGAGAAGCGGCCGGACCGCACAATCCCGATACGCCACGTCGCCCGACCAGGGCCGCGCCCGGCAACGCGCGTTCGTCGTCGCCGCCTCCCCGGAGCCCACCGATCTCGCCGAGATGCGTGAGCTGCTGCGCACCGCGGGGGTGGCCACGGTCGGCGAGGCCGTGCAGATCCGCGACAAGCCGCACCCGAACCTCTATCTCGGGCCGGGCAAGGTCGACGAGCTGGCCCCGCTGATCAAGGAGGCGGACGCGAACCTCGTCGTCACCGACGACGAGCTCAGCCCGCGCCAGGAGCGCAACCTCGAGAAGCAGCTCGAGCTGCCGGTGCTCGACCGCACCGCGGTGATCCTCGACATCTTCGCCGGCCACGCGCACTCAGCGGAGGGCAAGCTCCAGGTCGAGCTCGCGCAGCTCGAGTACAACATGGCCCGCATGCGCGGGCTGTGGACGCACCTCGAGCGTCTCGGCGCCGGCCGCGGTGTGGGCGGCATCGGCACCCGGGGTCCGGGCGAGTCCCAGATCGAGACGGACCGGCGGCTCGCGCGCGACCGGATCACGGCGCTGCGCCGCCGGCTCGACCACGTGCGCTCGAACCGCGCCGTGCAGCGCGCCGAGCGCGAGCGGGCGCACCTGCCGTCGGTGGCGCTGGCCGGCTACACGAACGCCGGCAAGTCCACGCTGCTCAACGCGCTCACCGGCTCGGAGGTCGGCGTCCGCGACCGGCTCTTCCACACGCTCGACCCCACGACGCGGACCACCCGGGGATTAAGGTCATCCCGCCCACCCCGCACGTACCTGGTCACCGACACGGTCGGCTTCATCCGCAAGCTGCCCCATCAGCTCGTCGACGCCTTCGCGGCCACGCTCGAGGAGACCAAGCGGGCGGACCTGCTGCTGCACGTGGTCGACGCGAGCCCCCCTGAGGACGAGCTGATGCAGATGACGCGTGCGGTGGACGACGTGCTCGAGGAGATCGGGGTCGGCGACCAGCCCCGCATCCTCGTGCTCAACAAGGCGGACGTGCTCGACGACGATCGCCGCCGCGAGCTCGCGTTCCGCCACCCCGAGGCGGTGCTGGTCAGCGCCCTCAGCGGCGAGGGCCTCGACGAGCTGCAGGAGCGGATCGCCGACGAGTTCGAGCGCACGCTGCGCGATGTCGAGCTGCTCGTGCCGTTCTCCGAGGGCGGCACGCTGTCCGAGCTGCACGACGTGGCGGGCGAGCTCGATCGCACCGACACGCCAGAGGGCGTCCGCATCCAGGCGCGGCTGCCTTCGGTGGTTGCCGATCGCTTCAACCGCTACTCCGTCAACGGTGCGGGGCCGTAGCTGACGCCCACCCCGCGCAGCATCCAGCGGACGTACCTCGTCCTCATGCTCCTGAACACGCTGGCGGCGTCGTTCATCTGGGGCATCAACACGATCTTCCTGCTCGACGCGGGCCTCTCGAACCTCGAGGCGTTCGCCGCCAACGCGTTCTTCACCGCGGGCATGGTGGTGTTCGAGGTGCCGACGGGCATCATCGCCGACACCGTCGGCCGCCGGGCCTCCTACCTGCTCGGAACGGTGACCCTGAGCGCCTCGACGTTGCTGTACGTGCTGCTGTGGGAGGTCGGGGCCCCGTTCTGGCAGTGGGCGCTCGTGTCGATGCTCCTCGGCCTGGGGTTCACGTTCTTCTCCGGTGCCGTCGAGGCGTGGCTGGTGGACGCGCTGGCCGCCACCGGGTTCACCGGCGAGCTGGAGACGGTGTTCGGCCGCGGCCAGATCGTCTCCGGCGTCGCGATGCTCAGCGGCTCCGCGGCCGGCGGCCTCGTGGCCCAGCTCACGAGCCTCGGGGTGCCGTTCGTGATGCGCGGCATCGTGCTCGTGCTCACGTTCGTGATCGCCTTCCGGATGATGCACGACGTCGGCTTTACCCCGGTCAAGGGCGGGCGGCCGCTCGCCGAGATGCGGCGGATCGCATCGTCCTCGATCGAGTTCGGGTGGCGCGTGCCCGCCGTGAAGTGGCTGATGTTGCAGGGCCTGTTCACGGGTGGCGTGGGGATCTACGCCTTCTACGCACTGCAGCCCTACCTGCTCGAGCTCTACGGCGACCCGGAGGCGTACCAGATCGCCGGCCTCGTGGCCGCGATCGTCGCCGGCGCGCAGATCCTCGGCGGGATGGCCGCCCCGAGGATCCGGGAGCGGTTCCGGCGCCGCACCTCGGCGCTGATCTCGATGGCGGCGCTCAGCGCGCTGTCGCTCGCCCTCATCGGGGCGATCGAGAGCTTCTGGGCGGTGCTCGCCCTGATCACCGTCTGGGGGCTGCTGTTCGCGGCCACGATGCCGATCCACCAGGCGTACCTCAACGGCATGATCCCGTCCCAGCAGCGGGCCACGATCATCTCGTTCGACTCGCTCATGAACTCGACCGGCGGCGTGTGGGCGCAGCCGGTGCTCGGCCGTGCGGCCGACGCCTGGGGCTACGCGCCGAGCTACCTGCTGGGCGCCGGCATCTCCGCGCTCGCGGTGCCGTTCATCGCGCTGTCGCGGCGCCAGAACTCGCAGGCCGACTTCGTCAGCGGCGCGCCCCTCGAGGTTCTGGAGGAAGCCGGCTCGGCCCCACGTGCCGATCGAGCCACGCGTTGAGCGGCTCGGCGGCCCGCCAGGCGCCGGCGACGTGGGCGAGCGCCGCGTCGCGGTCGATGCCGTCCTCGCCGGAGTATGCCCGGCCGGCGACGATCGACTTGCGGCGCAGGAGCTCGATGCGGGGATGGCCACGCGGATAGCCGCGCGGCGCGGTGGCCAGGCCCTGCCCCTCGACGTCGAGCCCCGCCTGCTCGGCGTCGGCCGTCGCCTCCTCGAGGGCGGGCCCGGCGCGGTCGTCGGCGACCGCCTCGCGGTAGCGCTCGAGCTGGTCGCGAGCCATCATGTAGTAGCCCGTGCCGGCGTACAGCCCGCGGGCTGAAAGCTGCGCGTAGAGCCCGTCGCCGGAGACGTTCGGCTCGACGAGGAGCCCGTAGGTCGTGGTCTTGTAGGGCGACTTGTCGCGCGAGAACCGCACGTCGCGGTACTGGCGGAACATCTTCACGTGCCCGCCGAACTCGCCGGTCAGCTCCTCGAGCATCTCCTCGAGCGCGTCCCGCACCCGCGCGTCGTAGACGTCGCGCGTGGCCGTGACGTACGCCTTCGAGTTGTCGCGCTCGAGCCCGGCGAACCAGGCGAACGCGCTGGTGGGGAAGCCATCGAACATGCGCGAGGTGTGATCTTGTCACCCTGCGGGGGCTGTGACGGCGGGCCGCCAGGCCGCACAGTCGAGGCATGCCCGCCTTCGACGAGCTCCAGCAGCGGATGGCGCCGGTCCACGCCGCGATGCGCGGCGGCGGCCCTGGCCGCTCGATCGTGGTCGTCCCGTCGCGGACGATCGACAAGTGGCACGAGCCCCCGGCCGAGACGCAGGCGTACGAGGAGCGGCTCCTGTGCCTGCTGCTCTCGCTGCGCGACCCGGGCCTGCGGGTCGTCTACGTCACCTCCTCGCCGGTCGCGCCGGCGATCGTGGACTACTACCTCGGGCTGCTCCCGGGCCGGCTGCGCACCAGCGCCCGCGCCCGGCTGACGCTGCTCTCGGCCGGCGACGGCTCGGCGCGGCCGCTGGCCGAGAAGCTGCTCGAGCGCCCCCAGCTCCTGGCGCGGATCCGGCGGGCCGTCCCGGTCGCCGGCCTGTCGTACCTCGTCCCGTACACGACGACGGCGCTCGAGCGCGACCTGGCGCTCGCCCTCGACCTCCCGCTCTACGGGGCCGACCCGCGGCACGCGCGCTTCGGCACCAAGAGCGGCTGCCGGGAGCTGTTCGCGCAGGCCGGCGTGCCGCACCCGGTCGGCGTGGAGCACGTCCGCGACATGGCCGCGGCGATCGAGCGGCTGCGGGCGGTCAAGCCCGACCTCGCCGAGGTCGTGGTCAAGCTGGACGAGGGCGTGAGCGGCGAGGGCAACGCGGTCGTCGACGTCCGCAGCGGCCGGATCGCGGTCGAGGCTCCCGGCGTGAGCGTCCTCGCCTACCTCACCAAGCTCGCGGAGCGCGGCGGGATCGTCGAGGAGCGGATCACCGGTACCGAGGTTCGCAGCCCGAGCGTCCAGCTCCAGCTGACGCCCGCGGGCGAGGTCGACGTCGTCTCGACCCACGACCAGGTGCTCGGCGGCCGGAGCGGCCAGAGCTACCTCGGCTGCCGCTTCCCGGCCGAGCCCGCCTACGCGCCGGCCATCACCGAGCAGGCGCGGCGGATCGGGCAGCGGCTGGTGGCAGCGGGAGTGATCGGCCGCTGCGCCGTCGACTTCGTCGTCGTCCGCGATGACCGCGAGTGGCGGCCGTACGCGATCGAGATCAACCTGCGCAAGGGCGGGACCACCCACCCGTTCGCGGCGCTCCAGCACCTCACCGGCGGCCGCTACGACGCCGCCTCGGCCCGTTTCACCTGCGTGGGTGGAGCCGAGAAGCACTACGTCGCCACCGACCACCTGGAATCGCCGGCGCTGACCGGGCTCGGCCGCGACGGCGCCCTCGCCCTCGGTCGCGACGACCTCGCCTTCGAACGGCTGCGCGGGCGCGGCGTGGTGCTGCATATGATGAGCTCGCTCGACCACCTCGGCCGCGTCGGCCTCACGGCGATCGGCGACAGCGCGGCCGAGGCGCAACGGCGCTACGAGGACGCCACGGCCGCGCTGCTCGAGGCGGCGGCCGCCGGGCGGCCGGCCGCCGTTGCGCCGGCCGGCTGAGCTGATGTCGCGTGACGAGGAGAGCTAGCGGCCTGAGGAGCCGAAGCCGTTCTCGCCGCGGTCGTCGGGCGAGGGCGGCAGCTCGTCGGCGACGACCGCGTCCGGCGTGACGAACGGGACCAGCAGCAGCTGGGCGATGCGGTCGCCGGGCGCCGCCTCGAACCGCGAGTCGCCGAGGTTGACGAGCACGACGCGGACCTCGCCGCGATAGTTGGGGTCGATCAGACCCGGGCCGTTGACGACCGAGAGGCCGTGGCGGGCGGCGAGGCCGGAGCGCGGCACGACGAGCCCCGCGACGCCCGCCGGAAGCGCGATCGCGACGCCCGTCGGCACCGTCGCGCGCTCGCCGGGCCACAGCGAGAACCCCTCGGCGCACCGCAGGTCGTACCCCGCGTCACCCGGGCGGCTGCGCGCCGGCGCGTGCGCGCCCGCGCGCAGGAGACGGACGTGGAGCTGGTCGAGGGCGGTGTCGAGGGCCATCCGGCGACCCTAGACGCCGGCTCGGCAGAATCGCCGAGCCGGCGTTGGGCTAGGCCGCTTACAGCGTCGACTTGTAGAGGAGCCGGTTCGGCGTGCCCGTCCGGTTGCCCACGATCACGTTGGTCGTGGCGTTGCTCGTGATCCACGAGGAGACCGTGGACGACGAGGCGTCGCCGAAGCGGCCCTTGTAGAGCGCCGCCACGCCGGCCACGTGCGGGCTCGCCATCGAGGTGCCGCTGATCGTGTTCGCGCCGCTGCCCAGCCAGGCCGAGCGGATCGCGACGCCCGGCGCGTACGCGTCCACGCACGAGCCCCAGTTGGAGAACGACGCCTTGCGATCGCTTCGATCAGACGCCGCCGTGGTGTGTGCCGCCGATGCTGAGGCGGGGGAGACGTTGCACGCGTTCTGGTTCTCGTTGCCGGCCGCCACAGCGATGAAGACGCCGGAGCTGGCGAGCGAGTTGGTCGCGTTGTTCACCGCCGCCGAGTATCCGCCACCGAGCGACATGTTCGCCACTGCCGGCTTTGCCGCGTTGCGGCGTACCCAGTCGAGCGCGGCGACGATGCCCGAGGTCGAGCCGGAGCCCGAGCAATTGAGGACCCGCACGCCGCGCAGCCGGACGCCCTTCGCGACGCCCCAGGTCGCGCCGCCGATCGTGCCGGCCACGTGCGTCCCGTGCCCGTTGCAGTCCTGTCCGGTGCCGGCGAGCGCGTCGTAGACGTTGCGCGCACGCCCGCCGAAGTCGGGATTCGAGGTCCAGATCCCGGTGTCGATCACGTACGCGCTCACGTTCGACGTCGTCGTGTTGTACGTGTAGGTGCGCGAGAGCGGCAGGGTCCGCTGGTCGATGCGGTCCAGGCCCCAGGGGTCGGACGGGATCGACTGGGTCGCGCTCGCGGTGACGACGCGGTCCTGCTCCACGATGGCCACGCGCGAGCTGCGCTTCAGCGCGCGCACCTGCGCCGTGTCGAGCGACGCCGCGAAGCCGTTGAGGGAACGGAAGACGCGCCGGTCGCTTCCGCGCGCGACGTCGGCGGCGTCGTGGCCCCGCTCGACCATGATGATGTATCGGCCGGGGATCGCGTCGCCCGCCTGGCGCTGGCTCGCGGCCGCCGGGCCTGCGGCGGCCCCCAGCGCTCCGCAGATGACGACGACGAGGGCGTGATGCCTCGTTCGCATGCCCTGCCTCCCTGATTCCCCTGCCGCGGGCCCTGCGCCACGGCGTACCACGGCGCAGGGTATCGCGGACGGGGTGTCAGCCGCCGATCAGGCCGGTCTCGGTGAGGTACTCCTCGGCCACCACGGCGGGGTCCTTCTTGTCGAGGTCCACCCGGGCGTTGAGCTCCTGCATGTTCTCGTCGGTCAGCTGCTCCTGCAGCATCTCGACGGTCTTCTGCAGGTCGGCGCCCGCCTCATCGGCCGTCTCCTGCTTCATGACCAGCGTCGAGTTGTAGGGCGGGAACATGCCCTGGTCGTCCTCGAGCAGGACCTCCTTCTCGCGCTGGATCTGGGGGTCCGTGGTGAAGACGATCGAGACGTCGGCCCGGCCGGAGGTGAGCACCTCGTGGCGCTGCGCGATGTCGACGGGCACGAACTTCTTGAACTTCAGCCCGTAGACCTGCTGCAGCCCGAGGAGGCAGTCGAGGCGCTGCCGGCACTCCGGCGAGCCGTACAGCGTGAGGTCCTGGGACTTTCCCTTGAGGTCGGAGATCGTCTTCAGGCCGAGCTCGTCCGCCGTCTGCTGCAGCACCGCGACCTCATTGGAGGACGTGAAGGGCGTGGGCGGGAACGCGACCAGGCCGTCCTCGGCGAAGCCGGCCTTCGCCTCCTCGTAGGCGGCCTGCGGGTCCTTGGGCAGCTGGTCGGCCTTCTTGCCGAAGAACGACAGGAGCGCCGTGCCCGTGTACTCGGGATAGGCCGAGATCTCGTCAGACTTGACGGCCGCCAATGCGGTCTTCTCGTCCCCGAGGTTGAGGTCCTTGTTGACCTTGTATCCGGCGGCCTCGAGGCCCTGGGCGTAGATCTCGCCGAGCACCTTCTGCTCCGTGAAGTTCTTGGAGCCGATGGTGAGCTGGACCTTGCTGTTGGCGTCGTTGCGCTGGATCTTGCCGCTCGACGCGGCCGTCGACTCGGCCTGCGGCGCGGAGCTCTCGTCGTCGTCGTCCCCGCCGCACGCCGTAACGAAGACGGCCGCGCAGACAAGGACGAGCAGTGCGATCAGCAATCGTGTGGGCTTCATGGGGCGGTCTGGATCCTCCGCTTGAGGGTTCCGAGGCGCGACGGGCTGCCGACGGCGCCTCCTCTTTCGAGCTTGATGCCGGTGGGGGTCACGGCGCGCTGGACGGCGGCGAGGATGACCTCGGCGGCGATCGCCAGCGCGGCGACCACGATTGAGGCGCCGATCTGGCCGGCGCGTCCGTGGACGCTGCCGGAGATGATCGGGTCGCCGAGCGTGAGCACGCCGACGAGCGGGGCGATCGTGGCCGTGGCGATGACGTTCACGGTCGAGGTCCGGATGCCGCCGAAGATCAGCGGCAGCGCGAGCGGGAACTCGACCGAGCGGACGATCTGGGTGCCGGACATCCCCATGCCGCGCGCGGCGTCCACCGCGTCGCGGCTGACCTGCCGCACGCCCACGTAGGCGTTGGTGAGGATGGGCGGGATCGCGAGCAGCGCGAGCGCCACCGTCACGTTCCAGAACTCCGGCGTGCTGGGGAAGAAGGCGACGAAGAACGCGATCAGCGCCACGCTCGGCACCGCGCGGCCCGTGTTGGAGATCGAGATCGCCGCGAACGCCCCACGGCCGGTGTGTCCGAGCGCGAGCCCGATCGGGAGTGAGATGGCGATCGCGATCGCCATCGCCAGCGCGGTGACCTTCAGATGCGTCCACAGCAGTGGCAGCAGCTCCGTGCCGCCGACGCGGGCGCCGCCGGCCTGGGACTCGCGTGAGTTGAAGATGTAGTCGAAGGCGTCGCCGAAGTCGCCCAGGAAGGCCAGCGTCGTGCTCATGCGGCCGCCGCCCGAGTCCATGGGGTGACGGCCTTCTGCAGGCCGAGGATGAGCAGGTCCAAGACCACGGCAAGCCCGATCGCCAGCCCTCCGGCGACGAGCACGTTGGAGCGGAAGTTGATGTCGTCGAACAGCGCCTCGCCGAGCCCGCCGGCGCCGGCCAGGAACGCGAGCGAGGCGAGCCCGACGGTCGTGGTGACGGCGATCCGCAGGCCGGCCATGATCTCCGGCAGCGCGAGCGGCAGCTCGACGCCCCACAGCAGCTGCCGCTCGGTGAGGCCCATCCCGCGGCCGGCATCACGCGCCTCGGCGGGAACGTTCTCGAAGCCCGCCATGAAGTTGCGGAAGAGGATCAGCAGCGTGTAGGCGACGAGCGCGATGATCGCCGTGGTGTTTCCGCGGCCGGTGAGCGGCAGCAGCAGGAAGAAGACCGCGACGCTGGGCAGCGTGTAGAAGATGCCGGTCACCTGCGTGATGGGGGACGCCAGCCAGCGCCAGCGGTGGGCCAGCAGGGCGAGGCCGAAGGCGATCGCGAAGCCAATCGCCACCGAGACCAGCGTGAGGTACACGTGCTCCCAGAACGGCGTCACGTAGCGGTCGAAGTTGTCGGCGATCCAGTCCGGGCAGATGCCGTTGTCGGCCACGCAGTCAGCGCCGCTGCGGTCGCGGCGCTGCAGCTGGGCGAAGACCAGCTCGATCACGCGGCCTCCGGCGTGGTGACCGTCACGTGCGAGAGCAGCTCGATCGACAGCACGCCGACGACGCGCCCCTGCGGGTCGATCACCGGGCCGTACTGCACCTCGTGAGCCAGCAGGTCGCTCAGCGCGTCGCGCAGGACGTCGTCCAGGTCCACGATCGGCTCGGGCGAGGACGCGAGGTCCGTCCGTACCCGCTCCTCGCGCAGCCCTCGCTCCGTGAGCCACCCAAGCGGCCGGTCGTCGTCGTCGACGACCAGCGCGTACGGCACCTCGGAGTCCGCCGCCCGGGCGCGCGCCTCGGCGACCGGCTCGCCGTCATGGACGAGCGGCGCCGTCCACAGGTCGACGTCGCGGACGCGCTCGAGGGCCAGGCGCTTGAGCGCCCGGTCGGCGCCCACGAAGTCCTCCACGAAGCGGTTCTCGGGGTTCATGAGCAGCTCCGCGGGCGGCGCGTACTGGGCGAGGATGCCGCCCTCCTGCAACACGGCGATGCGGTCGCCCATCTTGATCGCCTCGTCGATGTCGTGGGTGACGAAGACGATCGTCTTGCGGAGCTCGGCCTGCAGGCGCAGGAACTCGTTCTGCAGGCGCTCGCGGTTGATCGGGTCGATCGCCCCGAACGGCTCGTCCATGAGCATGAGCGGCGGGTCGGCGGCCAGGGCACGGGCGACGCCCACGCGCTGGCGCTGGCCGCCCGAGAGCTGCGCCGGGTAGCGACCGGTCATCTCGCGCGGGAGGCCGATGAGGTCGAGCAGCTCCTCCACGCGCGCGGCCGTGCGCCGGCGGTCCCAGCCCAGCAGGCGTGGGACGGTGGCGATGTTCTCGCCGATCGACCGGTGCGGGAACAGGCCGATCTGCTGGATCACGTAGCCGATGTCGCGCCGCAGCTCGACCTCGTCGCGCTCGCGCGCGCTACGGCCGCCGACGAGGATGTCGCCCTCCGTGATGTCGATCATCCGGTTGACCATCCGCATCGCGGTCGTCTTGCCACAGCCGGAGGGCCCGACGAGCACGCAGATCTCGCCGGCCGGGACCTCGAGCGTCAGATGGTCGACGGCCGGGCGGTCAGTGCCGGGGTAGCGCTTGGTCGCCTCCCGGAACTCCAGCGAGGCTGCCTGACGGGACGCGGACGGCCCCTCGGACTGGGCGGTGTTGGCTGAGGTCACGGAGGAGCCCCCGGCGGGGACGGAGTCCCGCATCGTATCCGCTCGCTCGGACGCGCCGGTCAGAGGCCGGCGGCTCGGCGCGCCGCCGCGTGGGCCGCGGCCTCCAGCGCGTCGTCGAGCGAGCGCAGCTCAGACGGCTCTACGCCGAGCGCCGTGGCGATCAGCCAGTCCGCAAAGTGGGCGTTCTTGGGAAGCAACGGACCGTGGAGATAGGTGCCGACCACGGTGCCGTGCGCGCCGCCGCGCACGCCCTCGAATCCGGAGCGCCCGTCGTTGCCGTGGCCGCGCAGCACGCGGCCGAGCGGTCGGGCGCCAGGACCGAGGCGCGTGCGGCCGCCGTGGTTCTCGAAGCCGGCCAGCACCTGCCCGTCCTGGAGTTCGATGGCGACGTTGCCGATCAGGCGCGGGCCGTCCTCCCGCACGGTCTCGAGGTCGACCAGCGACACGCCGGGCAGGCGCTTGCCGCCCATCGCGTACCCGTGCCCGAGCAGCTGGTAGCCGCCGCAGACCGCGAAGATCACCGCCCCGCGTCCGGCGGCGGCGTGCAGGGCCTCGCGCTTGGTGCCGGCCATGTCCCGGGCGCACAGCGCCTGGTCGCGGTCCTGGCCGCCGCCGATGTAGAGCAGGTCGTGGGCGTCGGGGTCCAGGGCGTCGCCCAACCCGATTCCGCGCAGCTCGAAGCCGATGCCCCGCCAGGCGCACCGCCGCTCGAGCAGCAGGAGGTTCCCGCGGTCGGCGTAGATGTTGAGCAGGTCGGGATACAGCGCCCCGACGCGCAGCGTCCGCTCAGCCACGGAGGATCACCACCTCGGATCCGACGTGGTCGTCGGTGGCGTCGATGTGGCGCGTCGGCTCGGGGCGCAGGCCGGCGGCAGCGCCCTCTGCGCCCAGGCCGGCGGCGGTCACGTGGGCGAGCACGATCACGTCCTCGACGCTGGTGCGCTCCCCGCCCGGGGCGATCGTGTGGCGCAGGCGCTCGATCCGCGTGCCCTCGGGCCGCTCGCGCACCGCGGTCGGCTGGGAGACGTACCGCCACCCGTCGCGCTCCACCACGTCCGGGAACGGCCTCGCCGCGTCCTCCTCGAAGCTCTCGAGCTCCTCGGCGATGGCGAGCGCCACGAGCCCGCCGGGCGCCACCGCACGGCGGGCGGAGGTGAAGAACCCGGCGCGCCCCGCGGCGCCGGGGAGCAGCTGGATCGTCTGCATGGGCACCGCGACGAGCGCGAAGGCACGCTCGCCGGCGTCGAAGCCCGCGGCATCGGCGACGACCGTGCGCACGCGCAGGCCGGCGGCGGCCGCCCGCTCGCGCAGCACCTCGAGCAGCTGCGGGTCGCGGTCGAGCGCGGTGACGTCGTGCCCGGCGGCCGCGAGGCGCAGCGCGACGCGACCGGCGCCGGCGCCGATGTCGAGCACCGCGCCGCCCGCCTGCTGGGCCAGCTCGGCCCACAGCGGGAGGTCCGCCGCGTAGCGGCCGCACTCGACGTCGTGCCAGACCGCGGCCTCCATCACCGCCAATACTCCTCGGCCTGCCCGCGGCGAGCGAGCAGGTCGTGCAGCTCGAGCAGCGCGGTGTAGGTCGGCAGCGCGTACAGGGGCCCGTCGCCTCCGCCGAGCGCGCGGTCGAGGCCCCGTTCGACGTCCTCGACGACCTCGAGCCGCTCGGCCGGCACGCCGGCGTACTTGAGGCGCAGGGCAAGCTCCGCCGCCCGCGTCCCGGAGCAGGTGAGCCGCCGCACGTGGGGGGCGATGACCTCCCAGTCGGCGTCCCAGACCCAAGAGACGTCGCGCCCGTCGGCCGTGCGGTCGTTGAGGATGCCGAAGAGGTCGAGCTGCGTTCCCTCGAGGGCCAGCGTGCGCAGGACCTCGTTGGCGCCCGCGGGGTTCTTGACCAGCAGGATCGAGGTGGGGCGGCCCAGA
>DATAFH010000021.1:0-82874 GCA_036257565.1 Solirubrobacteraceae bacterium
ACCACCGATGGGAACGCGGGCCGCGGGACACGTGCACAACGCGCGCGAGGCCCCGGAGGTCTCGTCGAAGGCGAGCGCGAGGTCGCCGAGACGGCACCGGCGCGCGCACCAGCGGCTCCGCGCGGATGCGGAACACGTCCCGGCTCATGCCGCTGTCTAGGAGCTGTCGTCGCGGATGACGAGGACCGGCCGGTCGCAATGCTCGATGAGCTTCCGCGAAACGCTCCCGAGCAGGCGCGAGCGCAGCCCCGAGATCCCATGCGAGCCCACCACGACCACGGCCGCGCCGCGCTCCCGCGCGATGCCGATCAACGTGTCCGCCACATCGAGCTCGTCCGGCACCGCCTGCGGCTCCGCGACAAGCCCGACAGAACGGGCGAACTCAGCTCCGTCGCCGGCCACAGTCGACGCGTGCTCTCGCTGGAGCCGATCGACCGCTTCGACCGTCTCCGGATCGGCGGGCAAAGTACCCATCCCGAAGGTGTCCGGCAGGTCCATCGCTACCGCCGTCAGCCCTGGCTCCCAGACCGTCGCCAGCACAGCCGGCCGCCTGGGAAACAGCTCGGCGGCGTGCCGGATGGCGGCCCGGGAAACCTCCGAGCCGTCGTAGGCGATCAGGACCGGCGACGCCTCGGGCGCCATGCCCCGGCGAGCCTACAGTGATCGTGGGCGCCAAGGTCCGAGCCAGTGAGCCTCGGCAGCGCGGTCAACACACCGTTCGGCGAGACCCGGCCCCTCGCTGTCGGCGGACGTGACGATCCTCTACTTCGGATCCGACCCAGGGGAGCTCACAGGACATCTTCACCAGAACCCGCAGCCGCTGACCGGAGTCCACTGCGGCGCGACGGACCCGCCGCCCGAGGTCCCGGAGCATGAGCCGCGGAGCGCGAAGAGCGCGCGCACCGCGTGGGGAAGCCTCATCTTGCCTTCCATACAGTACTGTAGGGAAAGTCGCTGCGTCAAGATGTGCCGATGGCCTCCTACTCGGTGAACCCCCGCGCCGTCGCCCGGGCGCGTGAGCTGATCGACGCCCGCCAGTACGCGCTCGACAGCGACTGGGGAGACGCTCAGCCGCGAGCGGCGGCCGAGAACGCCTTTCTGAGCTCCCACTCCTGGGACGAGTACGCGGCGTGGCATCTCGGTCTGACCGAGGGCGCCAACGACGAGACGAAGGCCCGCTACGCGTTCGTGTACGGCGACTTCCGCCGGATCCATCGCAGCGGCCTGATCGCGTGCGTCTACCGCGCCGCCGAGTGGCGTCACAAGGACATCGAGCTGGCTGCTCACGAGCTCCTGCAGCACCTCGACGCGACGAGCGCGTGAGCGTCGCGCTCTGGCTCCTCACGCCGAGCTCTCCACACTCGAGCTCGCATGCAGCGTGGGGCAAGGTCGCCCGCGCGCTGACGTGGCATCGGGCGATCGGCGGCGGCGGCCCGGACGAGGTGGAGCCGGCCTGGATCAGGGGTCCCATCGAGTCGATGGTCTCCCTGCTCGACGACTCCTACCTCGGCCTGACCTGACGCACCCCTGCTACCAGACGCGCGTGTAGCGCACCGTCGCGTCGCCGAGCCTGAGCCCGGGCGGCACGGTCCCGGCCGGAAGGCCGAAGGCGCCGTCGAGCGCGCCCGCGGCGACCTCGGTCAGCGAGCCGCCGACGGGACCGACCGTGAGCGCGCCGCGGCGGAACGTGATGCGCGCCTCGGAGAAGTCCAGGTCGAGGATCGGGACCCGGGCGTCACCGACCTGCGCGGTGAGCACCCGGCCCGCCACGTCGATGTAGAAGTCGCGCAGCTCAATCGTGGTCGAGCCGGCGGTCAACGAGATGCCGCCGCTGTGGCGGATGACGCCGGTGCGCAGCGCCGACTTGAAGCGGTTCGTGATCGGGAACGCGAGCTCGTCGGCTGCCAGCGCCTTCGCGGGCGACAGCGGCGCCGGGGTGACACCGAGGCCGGTCAGCGCCTCGCCCGCGGCCGGATCGAGCTTCAGCGCCGTCGCGCCGTACTTGCCCGAGTGATGCTTGCCGTGGTGCCAGCCGTGCTTGCCGTGAGCGGACGCCGGCCCGGCGACGAGCGCGACCACCGCCAAGGCCGCGAGCAGTGAAGACAGCAGCGTGCGGGGAACCATCGTGACCTCCTGGACGGGGGACGGACACCCCCGGATACGGAGGTCGGTGCGCGATCGCTTGAGCTTCAGCGCGCCAGAGTGATGTTGAAGCGCGAACTGCCGACGACGGGCACCATCCGGACCCACAGCATCACGTACATCTCCAGGGCCCGGGCGGCGGTGAGGTCGCCCAGGTCGAGCACCCGCTCCGGCGGCCACCCGAGCTCTCCGAGCAGGCTCGTGGCCCGCTCCTTCGCCTCCGCGTCGTCGCCGGCCACGAACACGACGTGGTCGCCCGGAACGGACGCGGGATCGACCATCACGTTGCAGTTCATGGTGTTCAGGCTCTTGACCACCCGCGCCTCGGGGACCGCCCGCTGGATCTGCTCGCCAAGGCTGTCGGTGTTGGCCACCGCCAGCGTCATGCCGCCCTCGGTGCGCTGGAGCGGGTTGCTGACGTCCACGAGCAGCTTGCCCGCGAGGTTCTCCCGCCCCGCGGCGGCCAGCGCGTCGAGCGAGCCCCTGCCCGCTGTGCAGTTGAACACGACCTCGCCGTGCGCTGCAGCGTTCGCGAACGGCACCCTGTCCTCGCCCGCCGCGCGCGAGCCGACCCGCACATCGTGGCCGAGCTCGGTGAGCTTGCCGGCGATCGCCCGGCCGACCATCCCGGTGCCCAGTACCCCGATCCTCATCGCGCGCCCCTACCTCTCTTTGCCGACCCTTCACCCGCGGTTGGCAGGCGCTTGGTCCGTCCCCGGCAACCCTACGCGGCATGAAGACCTCTCATCGCGCCACCACCATCCTGCTGGCCACCGCGGCCATCGCAGCGACGCCCGCGGCCGCACCGGCCGCCGTCCGCGAGTTCGAGGGCACCGTCGTGTCCGTGAACCGCGACGCGCGCACGTTCCGCCTGCACGACTCCGAGCGCGGCACGACGCGCATCAAGGTCAATTCCCGCACCCGCTACGAGCGCGTCAACGGCTTCGCCGGCCTCCACGCGGGCCAGCGCCGCATCGAGGTGAAGGTGCGCCGCCGCAACGGCCGCTGGGTCGCCATCGAGGTCGAGAAGTCCGGTGGCGGCGGCGAGCACGGCGGCGGAGACGACGACTGAGCGGCCGGTAGCGTCCTCACGACCCCAACCCAGGAGCGTGAGCGATGCCAGAACGGACGCTGCTACGACCCCGGCACGCCGAGCTGGGTGGATCTCTCGACCACCGATCTCGACAGCGCCCTCAGGTTCTACGGCGACCTGTTCGGCTGGGAGTTCCAGGACCTGGGTGAAGAGGCGGGCCACTACCACGACGCCCGCCTCGGCCTCTGGACGGTCCCCCCGAGGTGCCCGCCGACTGGGTCACGTACTTCCAGATGGACCACCTCGACGACGCGCTCGAACGGCTGCGGGCGGCCGCCGGGACGGTAACCGACGATCCGGTCGACTCGGCCTACGGCCGCTGGGCCGTGGCGGCCGACCCGCATGGCGGGACGTTCCGCATCATCGAGTCCGCCACCCCGGACGCATGAAGAAAGGGCCCCGCCGAGCGGGGCCCTGGATTCTCTACGCCCCGGCGGGCTGCTGGTCCCCGCCGCCGCGCGCCTTCAGCGCGACGAACACCGCCGCGGCCGTGCCGGCAAGGATCAGCGGGACGCGCTTGACGAACGGCGTGCGCTTGGCGACCTGGTAGGCCGCGGTGCCCTTGGCGGCCTTGCGGGCGCCCTTGGCCGCCTTGCTCGCGGCCTTGAACTTCAAGTAGGTGCCCAGGACGTCGGCAGCCTGGGCCTTGCGGCTCTTGCGTCGTCTGATCTTCATGGGATCCGACGTACCCGGAGTGGCGCGGTGCCTACCATCGCTGCGTGCGCCGCCCCGCCTTCCGCCGTGCCGGCCCCCCGATCCTCGAGCTCATCGTTGCCTGGAACGGCGGGCCGCCGCCGGTCCTGCCCGATGAGCGAGAGCCGGATGCAGCGCTGCAGGAGGCCGTCGCGCTCGACCCGCACGACGCCGACCTCGGCCGCCGCATCGTGCGCGAGGCGCGCGACCGCCCGTCGCTCGAGCTCGGGCTCGACGTGCTGAGCCGAGCGGGCGACGCGCGCGACGTCGAGGTGCTGGAGACGCTCGCCCGCCATGCCGCGCTCGGCCCTGCCGCCGGCGAGGCGCTGGCGGCGATCCTCGACGACGAGCCGCAGGCCTGGTGGCGCGTGGCCTGCATCTGCGCCGGCGCAGGCAAGGTCGAGGCGGTGCATCGCCTGGCGTCGCTCAACGACCTCCCCGACGAGACGCGCGCCTGGTTGCTGCGCCATGGCCTCGACGGGATCGAGCCCGCGCAGGCGGCGCACGCCTGCGCGGAGGCCGGGCAGCTCGAGCGCGCGCTCGACGGCCTCGTCGACGACGCGCTCCTCGACGGCGCCTGCCGGATCCTCAGCGGCCTCGTGCGGACGCAGGAGATGGCGGCCTACGAGCCGGCGGCCCGCATCGCGCATGTGGTGCTCGGCCTGCTCGGCGACCGCTCGCTGACGCTCGCGCGGGCGATGGCGGTCGAGGACCTGCGCGGCTGGGCCGAGGACTTCGAGGAGCACGTGGTGATCGCCGAGCGCTGCGCGCGCCTGCTCGCCCGCAACTGACCGTGCTCCGCATGGTGCTCCTCGTGGCGGCGTTCGCCGCCCTCGCGGTGTTCCTCGTCGCGCGCTCGGGGGACGAGTCGCTGCCCGCCGGCGTCCCCGTGGTCCCAACCCCGCCCGGACCCGCGGGCGAGGACACGTCGCCGCTGCCGGACCCGTTCGCGTGGGACCCGGGCCGTGAGGAGGAGTTCGCCCGCCGCGCGGCAGCCGGCAACGCGCATGCCCTGTACGCGTTCTCGCCCGGCGGCGTCGTCGCCACCGCCGAGCGCACGGCGCGCTGGCGCTTGCGCGTGGAGCGCGCCGCCGATGAGGCGGAGGTGGCCCCGGACCTGTTCGAAGGGCTCGTGTTCCTCGAGAGCGGTGGTCGCGAGGACGCGCAGGCGCCCGGCGGGCTCGAGGCTGCGGTCGGCCTCACGCAGATCCTCGCCGAGACCGGCCAGAACCTGCTGGGCATGCGCGTCGACCTGGTGCAGAGCAAGCGCCTCACGCGGCAGATCGCGCGCGCGGACGCGCGCGGGCGGGCGAAACGTGCGGCCGCGATGCGCCAGCGCCGCGCGCAGGTGGACGAGCGCTTCGACGGCGCGAAGGCGCTGGCCGCGACCGCGCGCTACCTCAAGATCGCCGCCGAGCGCTTCGGGCGCCAGGACCTCGCCTTCGTCTCCTACCACATGGGCATCGGGAACCTGGAGAGCGTGCTGCGGGACTTCACGGGCGACGCCGAGACCCCGATCCGCGACGTCGTGTCGGACGCCGGGCTGACCTATCCGGAGGTCTACTTCGACTCCACGCCGCGCCGCCACCGCCGCGCCTACGCGCGGCTCACGTCGCTCGGCGACGACTCATCGAACTACCTGTGGAAGGTCGCCGCGGGGCGGGAGATCATGCGCCTGTGGCGCGACGACCGCGCGGAGCTCGAGCGGCTCGCCGCGCTACACGGCGCCAAGGGCTCGGCCGAGGAGGTGCTCCACCCGCCGGACGCGACGCCCGGGTTCAGCACGCCGGTCGAGCTGCGCGAGGCCTGGAGCGCGGGCGACATCGTCGCCTTCCCCGCGCAGGAGGCGATCACCGGCCTGCGGCGGGCCCGCCAGATGGGCGAGCTCGGCCGCCGGCTCGGCCAGCCCGCTGGGCTGTACCGCGGCCTGCGGCCGGAGGCGCTTGCGCTCGCGCTGTACGTGGGCGCGCAGGTCCGGTCGCTGAGCGGCACGGCGCCGCTCGTCGTCACTTCCACGGTGCGCGACGACACCTACCAAGCGGCGCTCGTGCGGCGCAACCGCGAGGCGACGCGCAACTTCTCCCTGCACACGACCGGGTGGGCGTTCGACGTGCTGCGCGAGTACCGCTCCCGCCGCCAGGCGCTCGCCTTCCAGTTCGTCCTCGACCGCCTGCGGACGCTCAACGTGATTGCTTGGGTGCGCGAGCTGCGGGCGATCCACATCACCGCCGGCGGCGACGCCGAGGTGCTGCTGCCGCTGCTCGACCGGGTGGGTTAGGCGGCGCTGCGCTCTTCCTCGGCGGCGGGGGCGCTCGCCGCAGCACGCGCCTCGTACCCGGCCCGGGCGGCGCGATCGGTGTGCTGGAGCGTCTCGTCGGCCTTGAACCCGCGGGCGAGCATGTCCCGGAACCCGCGCGGCAGGATGCCGGCCAGCTTGAGCAGGACGCCCGCCCACCGCGGAACGTAGACGTCGAACCGTGGCCGCTGGAGTGCCGCGACGACGTCGCCGGCGACGTCCTCGGGCGCGAGTCGACGCATGCCGCGGGCGTCCGGCACGCCGGCAGCGAGATCCGTCCGCACGAAGTACGGCATCACCAGGGAGACCTCGACCCCCGTGCCCCGCAACTCGGCACGCGCCGCCTCGGACAGGCCCGCCACGCCGTGCTTGCTCGCCGCATAGGTCGCCAGCATGGCGAAGCCGCTGCGGCCCGCGAGCGAGGACACGTTGACGATGTGCCCTTTCCCGCGCGGGACCATCCGGCGCATCGCCTCCTGCGTGCCGTGGATGACGGCTCGGAGGTTGAGGTCGAGCTGGCGGGAGACGCTCTCGGGGCTCTCCTCCGCGAGCGGCGTGACCGCCATGATCCCCGCGTTGTTGACGAGGATGTCGAGCGGCCCGAGCCGCTGCTCGACCTCGTTGAGGAATGCGGTGAAGCCCGCGTGGTCGGTGACGTCGAGCCCGAGGCCTACGGCGTCGCCGCCGAGCGCGGCGGCCGCCGCCTCGGCCGACGCCTGGTCGAGATCGCCGATCGCGACGCGGGCGCCCTCGCGGGCCAGGGACTGGGCGATCGCACGGCCGATGCCCCTGCCACCGCCGGTGACGGCGACGACCTTGCCGTTCAGGGAGCGTGGTTCTCGAGCCATGCAACTGAACGCTAGCGGTCAGGCCGGAACATAGACTCCAGTCATGGAGCCCGTCCCCCGCAGCTTCCGCCACGCCGGCCGCCGGCTGGCGTACACCTCCTACGGCAAGGGGCCGCGCCTGACGGTGCTCCTGCACGGACTGCTGTTCAGCCGCCGGATGCACGACGAACTGGCCCGCGCGCTCGAGAACCGCGGCCACCGGGTCGTCACGCTCGACCTGCTCGGCCACGGCGCCTCGGACCGGCCGGTCGACATGAACCGCTATTCGATGACCGAGTTCGGGCGCGAGGTGGTGGCCTTGCTCGACCACCTGAACGCCCCCGAGGCGGTGGTCATGGGCACTTCGCTGGGCGCCAACACGACGCTCGAGGTGGCCGCGCTCGCCCCGGACCGCCTGCGCGGCATGGTCGTCGAGATGCCGGTGCTCGACAACGCGCTGCTGGGCTGTGCCGTGGCGTTCACCCCGCTCATGCTGGGGCTGACCTTCGGGCGGCGGCCGATGCGGGCGCTGGCCGCGGCCGCGCGGCGGGTGCCGAGCCGCGGGCTGCCGTGGCAGGCCGACGTGCTGCTCGACCTCATCCGGCAGGACCCCGAGCCGAGCGCCGCGGTGATCCAGGGCCTGTTCTTCGGCCGCGTGGCGCCGCCGGTCGAGGAGCGGCGGGCGATCCGCGCCCCGGCGCTGGTCATCGGCCACCGGCACGACCTCGTGCACCCGTTCTCGGACGCCGGCAGCCTCGTCGACGAGCTGCCGAACGCCCGCCTCCTGCAGGCCGACTCGATCGTCGAGATGCGGGTCACCCCGGAACGGCTCACCGGCGAGATCGCGGCGTTCCTGGACGAGTGCTGGCGCCCGCGGGCGGCGCGCACCCGCCGCGCGTCCGCCTAGCGGACCTTCGCGAAACGCCGCACGGCCGCCATCAGCTCGTCGAGCTTCTCGGTCGCACCGTCGCCGTCCTCGGACACGGCGTCAGCGACGCATGTGCGCACGTGGGCGTCGAGCACGTTGACGGCGACCTGCTCGAGCGCGGTCTGGACGGCGGCGACCTGGGTGAGGATGTCGACGCAGTACGCATCCTCGTCGACCATCCGCTGCAGCCCGCGGACCTGGCCCTCGATGCGGCGCAGCCGGTTGTGCACTGCTCGGGAGTCGGCCTGCATGTCCGCGAATAATACCCCGACGGGGTACAAACCTGCTGCTACATTCAGCCGCCGTGGCTCACCGGCAGGAGGAAAAGGAGCGCCGCCGCCAGGAGCGGCTCGAACGCGAGCGGGCGGAGAAGACGAAGATCGCGCGCCGCAAGCGGCTGCAGATGGCCGGCGGCGCGCTGGCGGCGATCCTGGCGATCGCGGTCGTCGTGCTGCTCGTCTCGGGCACGCTCGGCGGCGACGACAGCGCCGCCGAGCCGCAGGCGCCGGAGGCCAGCGCGACGCTGCCCGAGCAGCGCATCGGCGACCTGCAGGCGGCCGCGAAGGCTGCAGGCTGCAGGCTGCGCAACCCGGCGATCGAGGGCGCCACGCACGAGACGAAGGACTTCAAGCCCTCGGACTACAAGATGAACCCGCCGACCTCCGGCAACCACTACCCGACCTGGTACGAGGACGGGGTCTACGAGCCCGGCACGACGCCGAACCTCGGCATGCTCGTTCACACGCTCGAGCACGGGCGGATCGACGTGCAGTACAAGCCGGGAACGCCGCCCGAGACGGTCGCCCAGCTCGAGGCGCTGCTCGCCGAGCAGAATGACGGCTACCACATGCTCCTGTTCGAGAACACGACCGGCATGAAGGCCCAGGTCGCCGCGACCGCTTGGGGCCACTCGCTCACTTGCGACGAGATGAACCCCAGGGTCTTCGACGCGATCCGGACGTTCCGCGCTGAGTACATCGACCAGGGCCCCGAGCAAGTGCCCTAGGAAGGCCGCCGGGCGATGGATCTGGCCAACCCATGGGCGTCGAGCTCAGCTACTGCGTGATCAACACCGAGCGGCGCCAACTCCTGCGCTACTGCCTCGACGCGATCGCACGGGAACGGGCCACGGTGTCGTGCGAGACGGAGACGCTCGTGCTGGACAACGCGTCGGACGACGGCTCGGTCGACGCTGCGCGCGAGCATGCGGTGACGACAGACGTGTTCCCGCTGCGCCGCCGCCGAGCGATCGCCGAGAACGCCGGCGAGCTGCTGCGGCGCGCGCGCGGGCGCTTCTGCCTCATCCTCGACGAGGACTCCGAGCTCGAGCCGGGCGCCACGGCGGCGCTGCACGACGCGCTCGCGCGGGAGGAGCGGGCGGCTGCCGCCGGCGCGACGCTCGTGAGCCCGGGCGGCGTCGAGCAGCCGTCGGCGTGGCGGTTCCCGAGCCCGTGGACACGGGCGCTCGGTCGGGTCGGCGCCGGGCGGCGCGTGCTCGTGCAGAGCCAGGGCGATGCGGTGCGCCCGGTCGACTGGGCACCGGCGTCCGCGCTCCTCGTGCGCCGCTCGGCCGCCAAGTCCGTGGGGTGGTTCGGGACCGACGAGGTCGACTTCTGCCGGCGCCTGCGGCGCCAGGGTTGGGAGGTCCTCCACGTCCCGCAGGCGCGGGCGGTGCGCCATGACGCGGGGTAGGCAGTGACCGATCCCGGCGGCGGGCTCGGCTGGCGCGCCGCGCGCCATCTGCCACGCCAGCGCGGCTGGGCGCGAGTCGCCGACGAGGCCGACCGCCTCGGCCGCGACCGCCCGCTGTGCGTGCTCCTGCTCCCGGAGCGGCTCGAGGCGTTCGAGCTGCGCGAGCGCGTCCAGGACCTGCTGACCGCGCCCGGTGTGGTCGCCGTCGACCCGCCACGCCTGTCGTACGCGGCCGCCCGGCGGGCCGGCGAGGCGTTCGCCGACGGGCTGGCCGGCGTCCAGGCGCGGCGCATGCGGCTCCCCGGCCTCCCGCGCGCGATCGTCGTCTTCGACGTCCTGCAGTACCCGCTGGCGCGGTCGCTGACCGCGCTCCACCCTGACGCGGAGCTCTGGTACGGGCCGCCGCCGGACCGGTCGGGACCGCTGCACGACATCGCCGCCGAGCGCGCGGCGCTGCGCTTCGAGCGCGGCGACGGCCCTGCCCACACGCAGAACCTGCTGCTGTGGGTGCGGATCGAGCAGCTGGGCATCGAGAGTGGGCGCCTGGGCTCCGAGCGGCCCGAAATCCGCTGACTCAGCGGTTCGGCACCGAGCGGATCCGCGGGCGGACGCCGCGCAGGATATCCGCGATGTTGAGCGTGAGCTGGGACACCTGGCGGTCGTCGAGCCGCTGCGTCCACTCCGGCAGCCCGACGCGGATCATCACGCCCTCGCCGAGCTCGGTCGACGCGAGGGCGGGGAGCGCCGGCGGGGGCAGCTCCTCGGGGACCTCGTCGGTCTCCTCGGGCGGCGCGGTCTCGACGCCGAGTGCGGCCTGCAGGCGGCCGCGGCCCGAAGCCGGCGGGCGGCTCTCCTCGAGCACGCTGAACCCCTCGAGCGCGCCGTCGAAGCCCTCGAGCAGCCCAGCGTCGGCGTCGCCGCCGATCAACGACAGGGTGACGGGCTGGTCGACGCGGCGCAGCGGCTCGAAGCGCGTCCCGAACGGGTCCTGGGCCACCTGCTGCGTCGGCCGCACGAGCTGGCCCGCGGTGCCGGCGTCGTCGTGGAGAATCGTCACCCCGCGGCGCAGGCTCTCGGTGCCGATGGTTGCCACGCGGCCGCCCTCGAGCACGTAGCGGCGCAGACGGCGCGCATAGGCGCGGGTGATCCACCGCTCCGGGCCGGCGAGCAGCACGCCCCGGCGGTCGGACGCGCGGGGACCGGTGGAGAGCGCGAGGTCGAGGTCGGTCGTGAGGTCGTAGCGGACCTTCGCGCGATCCAGGTGCGCCAACAGCGGCGCGGCGTCATGGATCAGGTCAGGGGGCAGCCCGCCCGCGAGCACCCGCGGCCAGTTGACCGGGCGGCCGGTGAGCAGCGTGTTCGGCACCCCGTCGCCGTCCTGGTCGACCTCGTCGGTCCCGACCCACGTCATCGCGGGGACGACGACGAGCATCGCCGCCCGCTTGCGGGACTGCACGGGAATCGGGACCGCCGTGGTGTGGTGGCCGGCCTGCAGCTCGAGGATGTAGAGGCCGGAGTTGCCGCCCGGGGCGCGGAGCTCGACGGGCCGGCCGGCGCCCTCGCGGCCGCGCGCGACGGGCTTGCGCGTGCCGACGCGGCGCAGCAGCCAGCGGAACGGGCGCTTGCGGGCGTCGACGTTGATCTTCACGCGCCGGCCGGCGGTCACGGGAGGCATCGGCGCCTCGGCGGCGATCGTGCGCACCGTGATCCCGGGATGGCCGCGCGACTGGCCGGGCAAGGGCGGGACCTCGACCGGCGCGCGCCCCAGGTTGCCGGCGCGGTCGCGGGCGGTGACCTGGACGAGGTAGGTGCCCGGCGGTGCGGGCCGCCCGTCCACGCGCCCGTCCCACGTGAGCATGCGGGTGCCGGTCACCGGCGGCAGCTCGGCCACCGAGCGCGGCTCGCCGCCGTCCATGCGCAGGATGCGCGCGCTCTTGGGCCGCCCGACCGGCACGTCGCGCACCTCGATCCGCAGCGATCCCGGGCGCGGGCCGACGATCGGCCCGGGGACGATGCTCGGCACCCGTGGGCGCGGCGGCCGCGTGTCCACCACGGTGGTGCGCGGCGGGATGACGGACCGGCCCTCGCGCCGCAGCGTCACGCGCATGCGGTAGCGGCCGTCAGGGGCGCGGACGCCCGCGTCGGTGCGCCCGTCCCAGCGCAGGAGGAGCGGGTTCGACGGGCTCACGTTCGCGTCGTCGGCGAGGCGGCGCACGGCGTTGCCGCCTTCGTCGACCACGTCAACGGAGATCCGGCCCGTCTCGCGCAGCGTGATCTGGAACTCATTGACGTCTCGCGTGCCGTCGCCGTTAGGTGAGAACACGCGCTCGAGCGAGCGCACCTTCGCCACCGCGGCCTCGCCCTTGATCCGCTGGGCGGCGAAGAAGGCCGCGAACGTCGCGCCGAGCAGCACGACGAAGACGGCGCGCGCCAGCCAGGTCACAAGTGGTTCCTCCCTGCGGGAGGGACCACTACGGGGATTGGTCGCCGCCGAGGATGACCACGATGTCCGAGCTGACGCCGCTGTTGGTGGCGTCCGTGGCGTCGGCCAGCGCCTGGGTCTCGGCGTCGACCGCCTCGAACGACGTGATGCCGAGGACCGAGCCGACGTCGCGCGCCTGGCGCCGCTGCCCGTCGGCGTAGAGGACGACTGAGTCCTGGCGCTGCTGGTCGGTGTTGTTGCCGGTGCGGATCTTGCCCTGCTCCTCCGAGTAGCCCTCGGCGATGAGCTTGTCGCGCGTCTGCGAGGCGAGGCCCTCCGTGGGCGTGCCGTTGAGGATCGTGACGACGGTCTCCGGGCGCGCGGCGGCCGCGGCCTGGCCCGCGCCGGTCCCGCCGCCGCCGGAGGCAGGGGTGGGCTCGGCTGTCGTGTTCGGCGGCGGCTCGGGATCGTCACCGCCGAGCAGGAAGACGGGCACGGCGACGGCGATCACGGCCACGGCGATCGCAAGCAGCGTGAAGAGGGTCCAGCGGCCGGCCTTGGACGGCTCCTGGGAGCCGCGACGGGGTGGCGGCGCGGGGCGGCGCGGGGGCAGCGTGGTCGAGCGCGACGCCGTGGAGCGCAGAGCGGCTGCCGGGCGCGGCTGCGGGCGGGGGGTCGCCCGCGGGATCGCCACCGGGGCCGGGACCCCGTTGCCGGGAGCGGCGGCGGGCGCGTCCGCGGTGTCCTGGGCGGGCTCCGCCTCCGGCTCCGGCTCGGGCGTGGCCTCAGGCTCGGCCGCGGCCGGCGGCTCGCCGCCGTTGGCGGTGACAGCCGCCACCTCGCGGTCACCCGTGTCGTCGTCTGCCGGCGGCTCCCCTGGGCGCTCCTCGAGCGGCATCGCCACCGTCCGGTCGCCGACCGGGCGCTCCTCGGGCACCGCCACCGGCTCGTCCGCCTGGGCGGGCTCCTCGGTGCGCTCCGGAGCGGAGGGGACGGCGACGGCCGCCGCGGCGCGCGCCATCGCGACCGCCGGACGCGGCCCGATCGGCACCGGAACCGGCGCCTCGGGGCGGCGGCCGTTGCCCGCCGCGACGGGCTGGGCGGGACCCACCGTGCCGGTCCGCTCCGCCGCCGGCTCGGGAGCCTGGCGCGCCTCCTCGGCCTGTGCCACGACCCGCGCCTCGAGCTCCTGGGCGCGCTCAGGCGCCCGGCCTGCCCAATCGCGCAGGCGCTTGAGCTCGCGCGCCTGCGCGAAGTACAGGAGGGTCAGCACAGCCAGGCCGAGGAACGCAGCGAGGCCGACGTAGGCGCCGTACTTCTCGACCTGGTCCTGGACAGAGAACGCGAAAAGGGCGACCATGGACCGAGGCGGAGATTCTACGAGGCCATCCGGCCGCCAGCGGCCTCGGGCGTCGCGGAGGGGCTCGGCTCGGGCGCTGGGGGGGTCGCTTCGGCGGCTCGGACGGCGCCCAGCTCGTGCACCTTGGCGGCGAGCGTCGTGGCGTCGCCGTCGAGGACGAGGTACGCGATCTCGTCGAAGCTCTGCTCGACCCACGCGGGGTCGACCGGCGGCCGCTGCGCGCGCAGGATCTTGGCCGCGGGGGTGGGCTCGGGGCGCTCGTAGGGGTTGAAGAGCTCCTCGTGCAGCTTCTCTCCCGGTCGGGAGCCGACGATCTCGATCGCGATGTCGCGGCCCGGCTCGAGGCCGGAGAAGCGGATCATGTCGCGCGCGAGCTCGAGGATCGGCACGGGCTGGCCCATCTCGAGCACGAAGACCTCTCCGCCGAGCGCGAGCGACGCGGAGCGGATGACGAGCTGCACGGCCTCCGGGATCGTCATGAAGAAACGCGTCATCCCCGGGTCGGTGACCGTCACCGGGCCGCCGGCCGCGATCTGGCGGCGGAAGATCGGCACCACCGAGCCGGACGAGCCGAGCACGTTGCCGAAGCGGACGGCCGTGAACGCCGTGTCCGGGTAGCGCGCGTCGGCGGCCTCGACCGCCCACTCGGCGAGCGCCTTCGACGCGCCCATGACCGTCGCCGGGGCGACGGCCTTGTCGGTGGAGACGAGCACGAAGACCTTGATCCCGAAATCGCCGGCCACGCGGGTCATCACACGGGTGGCGAGCGCGTTGTTGCGCACCGCCTCGACCGGGTTCGCCTCCATCAGCCCGACGTGCTTGTAGGCCGCGGCGTGGAAGACGACGGTCGGCCGGTGCTCCACGAACACCTCGCGCATCCGCTCCTCTTCCTTGCAGTCAGCGAGCACCGAGACGGTGTTGCGGACATGCCGGTCCTCGACCAGCTCGCGTTCGATCTCGAACAGGTTGTCCTCCGCGTGGTCGAGCAGCACGAGGCGGCTGGGGCCGACACGGGCGATCTGGCGGCACAGCTCGGCGCCGATCGAGCCGCCGGCGCCCGTGACGAGCACGGAGCGGCCGGTCAGGTAGCCGCCGGTGAGCTCGGTCTCCATCCGCACCGGCTCGCGGCCCAGCACGTCCTCCACGCGCACCTCGCGAACCTGGCGGATGAGGCGGCCGCCGTTCTGGAGCAGCTCGAAGACGGTCGGCATCGTCCGTACGGGCACGCCGCGCTCGCGGCACGCGCGCACGACGCGAGCGCGCATGGTGCCGGGCGCCGAGGGGACCGCGATCAGCACTTCGTCCGGCCCGACGTCGTCGAGCACGCGCGGGAGCTCCTCGGTCGTGCCGAGGACCTCGAGGCCGCGGTCGATGCGGGCGTTCTGCTTGCGCGGGTCGTCGTCGACGAAGCCGACGGGGCGGAAGCCGAGATCGGGGTTGCGCAGGATCTCGCGCAGGAGCAGGCGGCCGCCGTCGCCGGCGCCCACGATCAGCACCGAGCGGGCATCCCGCCTCGCCCGCCAGCCGCGCAGCGGTCGCTCATAGACGAGGTGGGTGACGAAGCGCACCGCGACGACGAAGAGGAGCAGCAGAAGGCCGAAGAGCACGAGCACGCCGGTCGGTACGGACAGCGCGACGAGCCCGTCCGGAGTGAGGATCTGCTTGGGCTGGACGACGGTCACATAGCCGAGCAGGGCGATCACGCTGGCGGCGACCGCCTGGCCGATCTGCAGGTACTCGCGCTGCGACGAGTACCGCATCCAGTGCCGGTAGAGGCCGAACAACGCGAAGCAGGCGACGCTGGCGCAGATCACGAACGCGATCGTGCGGGCGAACAGATCCTCGTAGCGCGGCGGCACGCCGCCGTCGAACCGCAGGCGGTAGGCGAGGAAATAGGCCAGCGCGACCAGCCCCGCGTCCAGCGCGATCTGCGGCAGCGCGTGACGGTGCACGGGAAAGGCCGCGGAACGGATCCGGCGGCGCATCGCGGGAATTCTAGGGGCGCGCGCGGCCGCCGGCCGCGAGGCCACCGATCGGCGTCAGCAGAAGATCCGCAAGGAGGGCCGGATCGCGGCGGCGGCGCGGGGCCGCATCGGGCGCCCGCTTGACCAACTCGACCTCCTCCGCGCGGGTGAGGCGGCGCAGGCGGCCCTCGGCGATCAGCGCGTCGTCGACCGCTCCCGGGCGGCCCTCGAAGGTGGTGAAGACCGGGGTGCCGAGCGCGACGGCCTCGCGGTTCATGGTGCCGCCCGCGGAGATGACGAGGTCGGCATGGGCGATCAGCGACTGGGCGTCGATCGCCGAGTCGGGGACGATGAAGCCGTCGAGCTCGGCGCGCTGGTCCGGGGTGCGGGGGAGGACGACCGCCTGCTGGCCGCGCAGCCGGTCGAGCACGCGTGCGAAGAGCAGGTTCTCGAAGCGGTGGTAGAGCGAGTCGGCCGGCGGCGTGCGGACGACCGCGATCGGGCGGGCCGGGTCGAGGCCGAGCTCGCCGAGCACCGCGGGGTCGGGCTCGAAGTCCGCCAGGTAGTACTCCTCCTTGAGGCCGGGGTAGCGCCGGAGCTTGGCCGGCGTGGCGCCGTAGGGCGCGAGGCGCTCGGGTGGGATCGCCTCGGGCACGACGACCGCGCGCGCGAGGCGGCAGTTGACCGTGTGCTGGACCTTCGCCCACTCGTAGTCGAACGCTGTGGCGCTCGGGATCCGCAGCAGCGCGGCGGCGACCGTGACGTCGTTGGAGCCGTGGCCGAGCGCGATGTCGATGTCCCGCCCCCGGGCCCAGCGGGCGAGCGCGGCGCTGCGGGAGAGCAGCCCGAGGCCCTTGGCCGCGAGCCGTCCGCCGCGGTGCCGGCCGATCGGCTCGACGGCGAGGCCGTGGCGCTCCGCGAGCGGCAGCGTCTGCGCGAAGTCGCGCGCGGTGATCAGCACCTCCGCGCCGCGGGCCTCGAGCGCCCGGACGATCGGGCGCATGACGAGCACGTGCGGGGAGTTAGTGAGGTCGACCCAGACTCGCACGGCGGTCGGCGAGCGTGGATGTGCCGAATCGGGGTGCTGGCATCGGCGGCGGTACACCCTAGTGGCTTGGGAGGGCCCTGGAATGCGCAGATCGCTCGTCGTCTCCATCGTCGTGGCTGATTTGGCCCTGGCGGCTGCCGGGCGCCGCCGAGCCAGCCTGGGCGCCCGCGGCCACCGCCCCCGTGCACCCGGGGGTTCAGACCGACACCGCGGACGTGACGCTGGCACTCGGCACCGAGGCGTTCCGCGGCCCGCTTCTGCCCTAGCACTCCGCGGGGGGTGCCTCGCGGCGCCCCCCGCTAGCCTGAGCCGTCCGTGCCGATCGTCTTCGCATCGCTGACGGACCCGATCGTGGAGTTCGCGGTCAACGTGGTCGACGCCATGGGGCTGCCCGGGATCTTCATCCTCATGGTGGCCGAGAGCGCGTGCATCCCGATCCCGTCGGAGACGACGTTCCTGTTCGCGGGCTTCAACGTCTCCAACGGCGAGTACTCGATGTTCGCGGTCGTCGCCGTGGGGACGTTCGCCAACGTCGTCGGCTCATGGATCGCGTACGCGGTCGGCTACTTCGGCCGGGTGGACCTGCTCGAGAAGCACGGGCGCAAGCTGCACGTCAAGCCGTCGCATCTCGCATGGGCGGACCGCTGGTTCGAGCGCTACGGCGACGCGACCGTGTTCTTCTCGCGCATGCTGCCGATCATCCGCACGTTCATCTCGCTGCCGGCGGGCGTCGCGCGGATGCCGTTCTGGCGCTTCACGCTCCTGACCACCGCGGGCTGCATCCCGTGGATCTTCATGCTCACGTTCGTCGGCAAGCAGGTCGGCGACCGCTGGGAGAGCTGGCGCGACAGCCTGCACTACGTCGACTACGCCGTCGCGGCGATGATCGTGCTGGGCGCGATCTCCCTGTTCGTCCGTTGGCGGCGCCGGCGGAACGCGGAGCCGGTCGGCGCCGCCGCGCCGGATGCGAGCCGCTGAGCCGCGGCTGATCGAGACCGTCCTGCTCGGCTTGGTGCAGGGGCCGGCGGAGTTGCTGCCGATCTCGTCCTCGGCTCACGTGGGCCTGCTGCCGTGGGTACTCGGGTGGCGGCACGCGGCTCTGCCGGGGGCGGTGCGCAAGGAGGTCGAAGTGGCGCTGCACGCTGGGACGGCGGCGGCGCTCGTGTGGGGCGGCCGGCCCGCGGTGCGACCGGCCGTGTTGGCGGCCGCGACCGCGCCGCCGGCGGCCTTTGGCTTGCTGCTCGAGGGCGTGGTCGAGGCCCGTCTCGGCACCCCGCGCTCGATCGCGTTCGGGCTGCTGGCCGGCTCTGCGGCCATGGTGCTCGCCGATCGGGTCCCCGAGCGGCGTTCGGTCGCGTCGGCCGGGCTGGTCGACGGCGCGGTCCTGGGCCTCGCCCAGGCGCTCGCTTTGATCCCGGGAGTCTCGCGCAGCGGCGCCACGCGGGCCGCTGCACGTTTCCGCGGGTTCACGCGGCCCGACGCCGCGGCGTTGTCGCGCGAGGTCGCCGTGCCGGTGCTCATCGGGGCCGCGGTGCTGAAGGCGACGCGCCGCCCCCCGGGTCGGGCGCTCGCGGCGGGGGCCGCGACCGCCGCGGCCTCCACCGCCGCCGCGCGTCGCCTCGAGCGCGCGGCCGACACGCCACTCGCGCTGTGGGCCGCCTACCGAACCGCGCTCGCGGCCGCCATCGTTCTTGTTGAGCGCCGGCGAACGTCAACGGCGGCTGGGCAGATAGGTGAGGGAGCCAGCCGCACCTCCTAACCCAGCCGAAGTTCGTCCCGTCACCGCCGCCTGTCAGCATCGGGCGGGATGACGGACGCGTACGCCGAGTCGGGCGTCGATACCGGGGCCGCTGATCGGGGTGTCGCCGCGCTCGTGGAGGTGCTCAAGACCATCGAGACCGGGCGCGCGTCGCGGACCGTGCCGCTGCCCGGGCATTTCGCCGCCGTGCTCGAGGTGGCGCCAAACCTTGGTATCGCAGTCGGGACGGACGGGGTCGGCTCGAAGCTGATCGTCGCCGAGCAGGCCGGGCGGTACGACTCCGTCGGGATCGACTGCGTAGCGATGAACGTCAACGACGTCGTGTGCGCCGGCGCCGAGCCGATCGCGCTGCTCGACTATCTCGCCGTCGAGCAGGCGGACCCGCGCACGATGCGGGACATCGCGATCGGGCTCAAGCGCGGCGCGGAGCTCGCCGGGGTGGAGATCCCGGGCGGGGAGGTCGCCGTGCTGCCGGAGCTCATCCGGGGGCATCCCTCGCCGCACGGCTTCGACCTCACGGCCGCGTGCATCGGCACCGTCGCCCTCGACGCGATCGTGACCGGCGCGGACTGCCGTCCCGGCGACGCGCTGATCGGCCTGCCGTCCTCGGGCCTTCACTCCAACGGGTACTCGCTCGCCCGCCATGCACTGGCCGGCCTCGCCCTCGACGACCGTCCGCAGGGCCTCCGCGGCGCCACCGTCGCCGACGCCCTGCTCGAGCCCACCACGATCTACGTGCGCGCGATCCTCGACCTCCTCGCGTCGAACACGCCCGTGCACGGCCTGGCGCACATCACCGGAGGCGGGCTGCTGAACCTCACGAGGCTCAGCCCGAGTGTCGGCTTCGAGGTCGCCGCCCCGCTCCCGCTGCCGGCGATCTTCGACCTCGTGCGCGAGCGCGGTGGCGTCTCGGAGGCCGAGATGTGGGAGGTGTTCAACATGGGGTGCGGCTTCGTCGCCGTCGTCCCGGACGCCCACGCCGACGAGGCCGCCGCACGACTGGCCGAGCACCACCCCGGCAGCCGCCGCATCGGTACCGTGACCGCCCGGCCGAAGCAGGTCGACGTGCCGCCGGTCGCCGTCACCCTCAGCGCCTGATCAGCGCTCGTCGACGCCCCACAGCGGCGGCTTGAGGTCCACGATCGGCGTGCCGTCGATCGCCTCGAGCCCGCTGACCCGCAGCCTGAGCCCGTCGATCGCGAGCACGGTGACGCGGTGCAGGCCGATCGGGTTCGGCCGATCCGGCGAGCGCGTGTTGAAGACGCCCTGCAGCCCGCGCGAAGGGTCGCCGCGCGGGTACACCCGCAGCACGTCGCGGGACGCGCGGTCGAGCCACGTCAGCACGAGCAACTCGTCGCCGGCGGCGACGCCGGCGAGCGCATCCGCCACGCCGGGATCGAGCACGAGCCACGCCTCGGGCGCGCCCTCGTCACCCTGCTTGGGCGCCGAGGCGCGGTCCTTCAGCGGCGAATCGACGGTGCCGATCGCGACCAGCTCCATGCCGGGAAGCCTGTCAGGCTTCGCGGGTGCGGCGAGCGTCGCCGGCCCAGAGCAGCACACACGGCGCGACCGTGCCAGCGGCGGCGATGCAGAGGATCAGCAGGCTCATACTCCTCCTGACGACGACGACGCCACCGATATTCCGCTCGTTTGGAGAAGACACCCCGCGGCGCGCGATGAGCGTCGGGGGCGCCGATGAGTTCCGCCGCCCCACGCCGTCTACCAACCAGACACGTATCGAAGGAGCCCTGCACGTGAACGACGCGACCGAAGTGGCGGACGAGCCGCCCATCTACGGGACGGCAGGGGCGGCCGCCGTCCGCGCCGAGGGCCTGGTGAAGCACTACGAGAGCCGCTCCGGCGTCATCGAGGCCGTCCGCGGCGTGGACCTCGCGGTCGAGAGCGGCGAGATTTTCGGCTTCCTGGGGCCGAACGGCGCCGGTAAGTCGACCACCGTGAAGATGCTGACGACGCTGCTCTCGATCACGACCGGCAGCGCCACCGTGGCCGGCATCGATGTCGGTCGCGAGCCCGACGAGGTACGCCGCCGCATCGGGGTCGCGCTCCAGGAGGCAGGGCTCGACCCGCGCCAGACGGGTCGCGAGCTCCTCGTCCTGCAGGGACGGCTGTTCGGCATCTCGCCCGCCGACTCAGCGGTCCGCGCCCAGGAGCTGCTCGCCCTCGTCGAGCTCGAGGGTGCGGCCGACCGCCGCATCAAGGACTACTCGGGCGGCATGAAGCGCCGGCTCGACCTCGCGTCCGCGCTCGTCCACCAGCCCGAGGTGCTGTTCCTCGACGAGCCGACCACCGGCCTCGACCCGGCCAGCCGCTTGACGGTCTGGGAGGAGGTGCAGCGCATCAACGAGCGTGGCACCACGGTGTTCCTCACCACGCAGTACCTCGAGGAGGCCGACCAGCTGTGCGACCGGCTGGCGATCATCGACAACGGCCGCATCGTGCGCGAGGGGACGCCCGCGCGCCTGAAGGCCGAGCTGCGCGAGCGCCGGGGCCTGGAGACGGAGCCCACGCTCGACGACGTGTTTCTCGACGCGACCGGCCGCACGCGCGACCGCTCCGCGGGCGACGTGCAGGAGGTGCTGGCATGACCGAGGCCTGGGTGCTCGGGCAGCGTGCGCTGCGCGAGGGCTGGCGGACGCCGGAGGCGCTGCTGCCCACGCTGTTCATCCCGCTCTTCTTCCTCGTCGTCAACGTGGGCCAGGCGGCGAAGATCTTCCCCGGCGATACGACCGGCTTCCTGCACGGCCAGGGCTACGGCGCGTTCCAGCTGCCCAGCTCGCTGCTGCTCGCCGCGTCGTTCGGGACCGCGGCCCTGTTCCTCGTGGAGGACATCGAGGGCGGCTACTTCGACAAGCTGCGCGCGTCGCCGGTCCCGCGGACCGCGATCGTGCTCGGCCGTCTGATCGCCGAGCTTGTCAAGGGCGTGCTGATCGCCGCCGCGCTGATCGTGCTCGGCGTGATCTTCGGGATCTCGATCGCCAGCGGGCCGCTCGGTTTCGTGCTGCTCGTCGCGCTCACGGCCCTCTGGTCGGCCGTGTTCGTCGGCTTCATGCAGCTGATCGCGCTCAAGACCCGCAGCGCGGCGGCCACGAACTCGGCCGGGCTGATCTTCTTCCCGCTGCTCTTCCTGACCCCGAACTTCGTACCGCGCGACCTCCTCACGCGGCCGATGGAGATCGCCGCGACGCTCAACCCGGTGACCTACGTGATGGAGGCGCTGCGCTCGCTGATCCTCGAGGACCTCGATTGGGGCGCCATCCTGCCCGGCTTCGCGGTCGTCGCCGTCCTCGGCGCCTTGATGCTCGCGCTCAACGTCCGGATGATCCGCAACTACGACTAGCCCGACGCGCCGCGACCTGATGACGGCGCTGAACCTCGGCGTCTGAACGGAGGTAGCCATGATCTCTGCGCTCTTGATGTTGCGCCGACTGACGGCAGCGTTGCGGGTGGCCTTGCGCGACGAGGACTTTGGACGAGTCCTGTCGGCGGGACTGCTCCTGATCATCACCGGCACGCTCGCGTACTCGCTCGGCGCCGATTGGAGCATCGTGGACGCGCTTTACTTCGCCGTGGCGACGCTTACCACATCGAGCATCCTCCGGAGCTCACGATCACCGATGGTTGGCTCAAGGTCTTCACCGCCGGGTACGTGCTCGTGGGTATCGGCATCCTGGTCGAGGTCGCGCGTCGACTCGGCATGGGGTTCATCACCGCCAGGCGGAGATGGAGAAGTCCAAAGCAGCGGCGAAGACGGAGGCGGCCACCGGCGCCGGATCACCGTCGGCGTGACGCTAAGCGCCGGGCGCTCGGTACCGGACTTGCTCCGCCGTGCGCAGAGCCTCCATCGTGTCCTCGACGGTCAGGAGGACCGTCGTTTCGAAGGAGCTGAGCGCGCCGCCGCCACTGATCGCCAGCGCAACGGCGGCCATGGACACGTTGTCGGGCGCCTCCCAGAGGTTGTAGCCGTCGTGTGTGCCGAAGGCGTACCAGAACCCGTGGAGCTTCCCACCGACCGACGCGATGTATGACCCGGCGGCCTCGCGTCGGTCCTCTGGGCTACCGATCAGCCTCGCCCAAGTCTCCGGCGTGTAGCTGAACTTCGATAGATACAGCGGCATCGGACTCTCCTCTCGTTCGGCGACTCAGGGGGAGTCGCCGTCAAACGCCGGAGTATTACCCGCCCGCCAAGCACACAGGAGCCGGAGCGAGTGCGGCCGCTAGTCGCCCTTGGCGGGGTACTGCTGCTCGGGCGGCGGGTGGTCGTCGCCATCGTCTGAGTCGTCATCGACCGCGCCGGGGACGGAGGGGTCGGCCTGCTTGCTCTCCCAGTCCTTGCGCGCGTCGGAGATCTCGTCCTCGAGGCGCTCGGAGCGCTCCTCCATCTCGTCAGCCTCGTGCTCCATGGCGTCGGCCTGGCGCTGATGCTCTTGCTCGGTCATCGCGGGTCGTCTACCCGCCGGCGTCGTCCTCCGAACGGGCGCGGTCGCGGAGCTTCTGGCGCAGGTAGGCGGCACGCTCGGCGCGCCGCTCGTGCGTCCGCTCCTCGGCCGGCTCGTCCGACGAGCCGGCCTGGTCGCGCTCGGCGCGCTCCCGCTGGAGCTGCTCGAGCTGCATCTCCTCGGTCTTCGGGTCGGGCATGGGGCAAGCCTACGCCTCAAGTCCCACCCTCGAGCGCCGATCTACGCGAGCAGGCATGTCGGCCACCGTCCCCTCGACAGCGCCTCCGCACGCGCCGTCCGCGGCGGGGCGCATCCGCTTCCAGCATCCCGAGCTGCCTCCCATGGAGGAGGTGCTCGCCTACTTCGAGCGCTCGCGCGAGGCGTGCTGGTTCTCGAACGGCGGCCCGTGCGCGAGCGAGCTGACGGCGAGGCTCGAGGCACGGCTCGGCGGCGACACGACCTGCGTGCTGGTGGCCAACGCCACGCTCGGCCTGATGGCCGCGCTGCGCGCCGCGTGCGGCGAGAGCGGCGGGCTCATCGTGACGCCCTCCTACACCTTCACGGCCACGGCGTGCGCGATCCGCTGGGCCGGCTTCGAGCCGCTGTTCGTCGACGTCGACGCACGCAATTGGCAGCTCCACCCGGCGCAGCTCGACCGTGCGCTCGCCGAGCGCGGCGGCGAGATCGCCGGCGTACTCGCCTGCGCGACGTTCGGCACCGCGCCGCCGCCCGAAGTCCGCTCGGCCTGGCGCGAGCTCACCGCCGCGAGCGGCGTGCCGCTGGTGATCGACTCCGCCCCCGGCTTCGGCTCGCTCGACCTGCACGGGCGCCCGCTCGGCGGGCTCGGCGACACCGAGGTCTTCTCCTTCCACGCCACCAAGCCGTTCGCGATCGGCGAGGGCGGGATGGTGGCCACCGCCGACCCGGAGCTCGCGGCTCGCATCGCGTCGCTGATCAACTTCGGGCTCGACGAGACCCGCATCAGCATGGACGCCGGGCTGAACGCCAAGCTGTCCGAGCTGCACGCGGCAACGGGCCTCGCCGCGCTCGATCGCTTCGACGGCGTGCTCGCCGCCCGTCGGCGCGTCGCGGGTGCGCTCCGCCAGGCGACCAGTCGCTGCGGCCTGACCCTGCAGGCCGGCTCCGGCGGCTCGACATGGCAGTTCTTCCAGGCGCTCGCGCCCGACGCCGCGGCGCGCGAGGCGGTGCTCGACGCGGCACGCGACCTCCACGTCGAGGCGCGGACCCTGCACGCGCCGCCGCTGCACCGCCACCCGGCGTTCGTCGCGGCCCCCCGCCACGGCTCGCTGGCGGTGACGGACGACCTCGCCGCGCGCTCTCTGTCGCTCCCGCTCGCCAACGACATGACCCAGGCCGCGGTGGATCGGGTGGCGGAGGCCGTCCGATGCTGAACTGGCTGAGCCGCTATGCGCCCGCGCTCGCGGCGCTCGAGCAGGCCGGCGAGCTGGGCAGCGTGCTCGACGTGGGGTGCGGCCGCCACGGGCTCGCCTGCGTGCGGCCGGAGCTGCCGTTCGTCGGCATCGACGTAGCGTTCGACGGCGCGCCTACGCCGACCATGGTCGCCTTTCAGGCTCCTCCCGGGCCGCTCCCGTTCGCCGACGCCGCGTTCGACACTGTGCTCTGCCTCGACGTGCTGGAGCACCTGCCGACGGCCGACCGCCCCGCCTTCGTGACGGAGCTCGCCCGCGTGGCCGCCCGCCGCGTGCTCGTCGCCTGCCCTACCACCGCGGCGCAGCCGCTCGACGACCGCGTGCGGCGCAAGTTCGCCGCCGCCGGCCAGCCCGTCCCCGGGTGGCTCAGCGAGCACGACGAGCACGGGCTCCCGGCTGCTGAGGAGGTCGCGCGCTGGGCCGCCGCCGTGGACGGGTTCGAACCGACAGCGGTGCCGATGGCCAACGGGCTGCTGTGCACGATCGCCGTGCTGGCCGACCTCGACGACGAGCTCGCCGCTCGCGTCAACCGCGATCTGCGTGCCCACGCCGGCGACTGGACGCAGCTCCTCCAGAACGCCACGTTCGGGGACAGCTTCCGCGACGCGTGGCTGCTCGAGCGCGCCGCGCCGGCGGACGCGTTGGTCCGGACCAGCGATCTCCGCGGCTCGGCCACCGCCGCACTGCGCGGTCCCGCGACGCCGGTCGCCGGCCCGCCGCCGCCCGCGCCCGTCACGCTCGACACGCGCGCGACGCGCAAGCTCTGGCTCGCGCCCACGTGGGAGCACCCGGAGCGCTGGGTCGGCGCGCTGAGCGCGTACCTGCACGCCACCCGCCCCGAGGATGCCGTCTGCCTCGCCCTCGACGCTACGATCGGCGACCTCGGCGCCGAAGCCGTCACGAGCCTCGTGGCGGAGGCCTGCGAGCGCGTCGCCGGCGACGCGCCGTTCGCCGAGGTGCTGATCGTCGACACGCCGGTCGCCGACCGCGACGTGCTCGGAGTCACGGACGCGGACAGCGTGCGCGCCGCCCTCGGCGTTCCCACGCCGCCCCTCCCGGATGACCCCGAGGAAATCGTGGCCCGCGCCCGCTGGGCGAAGGCGCTCGTGGACGACCTGCGCGCCGCCGCCGACCGCGTGCGCTTCGAGGGCGCCGCCGATCCGCTCGCCGAGGAGCGGCCGCTGGTCACCGTGCGCATCCCGACCTGGAACGGCGTCGAGGGCCTCGTCGGCCGCGCCATCCCGTCCGTGCTCGGCGGCACCTACGCCAACGTCGAGGTGCTCGTCTGCAGCGACGGCCCCGACCCGCGCGCGCGAGCCGCGGTCGAGGCGATCGCCGACCCACGCGTGCGCTACCTCGAGCTCGAGGAGCGCCCGAACCATCCCTCGCATCCGTGGTCGTTCTGGGAGACGACCGGCCTACGGCCGGCCAACCACGCGCTCGACCAGGCGCGCGGCGCGTTCATCTGCCCGCTCGACCACGACGACGCCTTCACGTCGACCCACGTGGCCGACCTGCTCGAGGTCGCGCGCCGGGAGCGCGCCGACTTCGTCCATGGCCAGGCGCTGTGCGAGCAGCCGGCGGGCCCGCCGGTCGTCCTGGGCGCGACCCAGCTGCGCCACGGCCAGGTCACGCACGGGTCGGTCATGTACTCGCGCCGCCTCGCGCACATGCGCTACGACACCGCCTGCTGGCTGATCGGCGAGCCGGGCGATTGGAACCTCTGGCGCCGCATGCGCGCCACCGGAGCCGTCGCCGCGCACCTGCCGAAGGTCGTGCTCGCCCACTCGCGCGAGCGCACGAGCATCGAGGACGACCCGCGCACGGCGCAGCTCGGCCGACGCACGGCCGCCGACCTCGTGCCCGACGTGCTCGGCACCGACGCCCGCGCGCTGCTCGACATCGCACCGCTCCTCACGTGCGCGCCGACCTCCTGATCGGGGGCACGCTCGGCGGCTGGGCGCTCGAGCGCGCCGCGCCCGCGACCGTGGCCCGCGTGGTCACCGACGACGAGCAGCTCGCGGCGCGTGCCGCCGAGCGCGGTCTCCCGGTCGCCCTCGACCACGATTACGAGCCCGCCACGCGCGGCCTCTCCGTGCACTACCAGCGGATCGTTCCAGCACGCCTGATCGACCGCTACGACGGCCTCTGGAACCTCCATCCCGGGCTGCTGCCCTGGGGACGCGGGATGTTCCCCGTGTTCTGGGCGCTGTGGGAGGACACTCCCGCGGGAGCGTCGCTTCACGAGCTGGTCGAGGCGCTCGACGCCGGGCCGGTCGTCGCGCAGGAGCGGGTCGAGGCTCGCGCCGACGACACCGGCGGCTCGCTGCACGCCCGCGTGCAGGCCGCCGAGAAGCGGCTGTTCGACGCCTACTGGCCCCGCGTCGTCGCCGGCGACCAGCTTCCCGCCACTCCCCAGGCGGGCACCGGCAGCAGCCACACGCGCGCCGAGTTCCTCGCGCTCAAGCGGGAGGGTTGGCGCGAGCTAGACCGCGAGCGCCGCGCACGCCTCGAGCGTTGCCTGCGCTTCCCCGGCTACAGCGGGCTCGAGGTTCAGCCGAGCCGCACGTAGCCGACGGCGCCGCCGCCGTCGGACCCATAGCTGCGCTGGGCGACCATGTTCGAGGAGTTGCCCTCGATGGTGCGGATCGAGCCGTCGGCGCCGACCGACTCGACGATGCCGATGTGCTCGTCCCACACGATCAGGTCGCCCGGTGCGGGAGTGGCGCCGGGAGGCAGCGTCTTGCCGGCCCGCTCACCCCAGGCCCAGACGGCGTCGACGCTCCCGAAGCCCTGTCCGGCGTCACCGATCGGCACGCCGGCCTCGCGCGCCGCCCAGGAGACGAAGTACGCGCACCACGGGCCGGGGCCCGGAGCGCCCGCCGTCGCCTGGCGGAACTGCGCGATGCGCGGCGACTCGTTCGAGCCCGGCGGCTGCTCGGTCACGCCGAGCTCGCCGCGAGCGAGGTTGACCATCGCCTGCCCGGCGGAGGTGCCGCCGGCGGCCGGCGGCGCGGTCGCCACGGCGGCGACCGGTTGCCCGCCCGCAGCCTGGAGCGTCTGGCCGAACGCACTCGGCGCGGCCACCGGCGGGGCCGGCGGCGGCGGCGGGGCGAGCAGGCCCTGGATCTGGGCGATCCGCTGGAGTGCGACCTCGAGGCTCATGCGGCGAGCGTCGCGTGCCCCGCCTCGCGCAGCACCTCAGCCCACTGCTGCGCGGCGACCTGCGCGGTCCGGTGCTCGAGCACGTGCTCGCGGGCGGCGGCACCGACAAGCTCGCGCAGCGCGCGGTCGCCCACCAGCTCGTCAAGGATTGCGGCCATCTCCTGCGGCGTCTTTGCATGGAAGCCGGTGGCGCCGTGCTCGATCTCGGGATAGACGGTTGGGTCGGCGATCGTCGGGATGCCGAGCGTGGACGCCTCGAGCCAGCGCAGGTCGCTCTTGCCCTGGAAGTAGCCGCCCCTACCGGCGGGGGCGAGCGCGACGTCGAAGTGCGCCATCGCCGACGGGTAGACCTCGAGCGCGGTGAAGGGGATCGCCAGGCAGCGCTCAGCGCCGAACTCCGCCTCGAGCCACTGCGCGAACGGCTGCCCGACGCTGATGAAGCGCACGTCGGGGCGGCGCCGCATCACGGCGCCCACCTCGCGCACCCACGGCTTGGCCGACGCGGTGTGCCCGGTGCCGCCGGCCCAGCCGACGCCGACCTCCGCACGCGGCGGGCGGGTGAGCGCGAACCGCCGCGCGTCGATCCCGTTGCGGCACACCCAGGTGCGTGGGTTCAGCGAGCGGTAGCGGCGGGCCAGCCACTCGGTCGAGCAGATGATGCCGTCGGCCGCGCGCATGCAGAGCTCGTAAGAGGCGACCTCGTCGCGGCTGAAGTGGTCCTTGTGCGCGTGGCGCTCGAGCTTGCGCACGCCGTGCAGCCAGTCGTCGATCTCATAGAGGACCGTGATGCCGCGCGCCTGCCAGCCACGGATCGCGCGCAACCACGCCGGGCCCGCGACCTGCGAGAGCACGAGCACGTCGTAGCGGGAGAAGCCGTCGAGGTCGAGGTCGTCCGGCGCCATGCCGGTGACGAGGCGCAGCTCGCCGGGGTCGCCGATGGCGCCGACCCAGTCGCAGCCGAGGACCATCGCCGGCAGCGCGCAGCGGTACCAGCCGACGGCGCCCTTGCCACGGGCCACGAACAGCGTGCGCGGGAGCATCACAGGACCTCCGGCACGAACGCGCTGAAGTCGGCGTGGCGCCACTTGGTGACCAGGCGCGCGGCGCCCTCGGCCTGCCAGCGCTCGATCTTGGGGTTGGCGCGCCCGCGGAAGACCTGCTCACCGTGCACGGCGACGGCGGCGGGCTCGTAGACGCAGTGCAGCCCGGCCGCGAACACGCGCAGGCAGTAGTCGACGTCCTCGTACGCCATCCGGAACTCGTCGTCGTAGACGCCGACGGTCACGAGCGTCTCGTGACGGATGAGCTGCAGCGCGGCGGTGACCGGGCAGACCATCGGCTCGAGGGCCTCGGGCAGGTCGGCCGGCCCGTACTGGTGGCGGTGCCACCACGACCGGGCGCGCAGGGAGAAGAACACGCCCGCGTGCTGCAGGCAGCCGTTCGGGTACAGCAACCGCGCACCGACCACGGCGGCGGGGCGGCCGTCGGCGGCCGTGCGAGCGAGCAGGTGCTCCAGCCAGTGCGGCTCGACGAACTCAATGTCCGCGTTGACGAGCACGGCGTCGCGGCCCTGTTCGAGCGCGCGCCGCAGGCCGACGTTGACGGTCCGCGAGAAGCCCTCGTTCTCCGGCTTGACGAGCAGCTCCTGGCCGAGCTCCGCGGCGACGGCCGCGAGCTGCTCGACGAGCGCCGGCTCGGGGCTCCCGTCGTCGACGATCAGCACGTCGGCCCGGTCGCGCGCGGTCGCCCACAGGGAGACGAGGCAGCGCGTCAGGACGTCGAGATCCGAGGGCGTGCGCAGGTAGACGGGGACCACGCAGAGGACGGACACACCCCTGTGGTCGGCCGGCGGGACGCAGGCTTTAACGCGAGCGGGCGGCCCTGAGGCCGCCCGCTGCGATCCGTCCCTCGGTGGGGTATGTGTGAGACTCGGAAGGGGTATTGAGCCTCTGTTGTGAGCCGGCCCGCGACTTGGAAGGGGTGGGCCGGCAATCCCGGCTCCGGCCGAAGCCGGAGCCGAGAAGCTTTGCCTGCGAGACCTGCCGACTGCGACTAGCGCAGAAGCGACAGGACGTTCTGCGGCGCCTGGTTGGCCTGCGCGAGCATGCTCGTGCCGGCCTGCTGCAGGATCTGAAGCTTCGTGAAGTTGACCATCTCGCTGGCCATGTCCACGTCGCGGATCCGGCTCTCGGACGCGACCAGGTTCTCCTGGTAGGTCGCGAGGTTGTTCAGGCGGTGCTCGAGGCGGTTCTGGACCGCGCCGAAGTCGGCACGGATGGTCGACACGTTGTTGATCGCGGTGTCGATGTCATCGAGGTCCAGAGCCTCCCACGAGGCGGTGTCGGACACGGAGTCGACGCTGCCGGTGCCGGACGCGCCGAGCACGTCCTGCGTGACGACGTCGATCGTCTCACCCTCGTTGGCGCCGACCTGGAACGTGATCGTCCCGGACGAGCCACCGTTGCCGTCGAGCAGCGTGATGCCGTTGAACTCGGTCTTGCCGCCGATGTCCGTGATCTCGGAAGCCAGCTGCTTGACCTCGGCCACGATCGCGGACTTGTCGTCCGTGTCGAGCGTGCCGTTCTGGTACTGGACCTTGAGGTCCCGGACACGCTGCAGCATCGAGTGCACCTCGGTGAGGGCGCCCTCAGCCGTCTGGACGAGCGAGACGCCGTCCTGCGCGTTGCGCTGCGCCTGGGCGAGACCGCTGATCTGGCTGCGCATCTTCTCGGAGATGGCGAGGCCGGCGGCGTCGTCCGCGGCACGGTTGATGCGGTAGCCCGACGACAGCTTCTCCATGGCCTTGGCGGCCTTGCCGGCGGTGCCGGTGAGCTGGCGGTGGGCGTTGAACGCCTCAACGTTGTTCTGGATACGAAGGCCCATGATCATCTCTCCTTAGATGATTGGTTTGACAGGCCGGGGCGACTCCTTGTCACCCCTTGCAACCGGAGTCATCGGCGTGCCGCGCGGAGACTTGAGCATCAGGCGCGAATATCCAGACGGCCGTCGTCGGGCGGCCGCTGAGCCGCGGCTGCGCGGCGGCGGCGCTGCTGCTCGCGGCGCTCCTTCTCTTGCTCCCGCTCGAGCGGGGTGAGGCGGGCGAGGTCGACGCTCCGGACGGAGCGGTCGGGGCGGATGGGCTCGATCCGCTCCACGGGAATCAGGCCGCGGCGGCGGCCCGGCGGCGCTCGGCGCGGGCCTCCTCGACCACGCGCAGCTCGGCGAGCACGAGCTGGCGCCAGACCGCCAGCGCGCAGGCCCAGCCGGCGAGGTTGCCCACGACGCCGGCGACGAGCGCCCGCAGCGCGGCGTCCTGCGCTGGGACGCTCGAGCTCAGCGAGAGCGCGAGGACGACGCCGAAGGCGAGCAGCGCCGTCCAGGCCCGCGTGCGGCGGATCGACGCGCGGGCGCGCGGGTGGGCGGCCACGGAGATGCCGGCGGGCTTCTCGGCCTCCGGCGCGTCCGTCTTCTTCTTGCTCATCGGCCCCTCGACATGCGCAGGGCGGCCAGCTCGCGCTCGCGGACGAGGCGCACCAGGCGCTCTGAGTCGTCGCGGGCGATGCTGTCGATGCGGATGCCCTTGGCGTCGGGCGCCGGGGCGCGCACGACGCGTCCGAGCGCCTTGATCGGCTCGGCGCCGGGCTCGACCCGCAGCGCGACGCGCACGTCGATGCCGAGCGGCAGGTTCCACGGGTCGCGCACGAGCAGCCCGCCGCCTGAGAGGTTGAGAGTCTGGGTGTCGCCCCCCACGCGCTCGTCGACGCCGGTGACGGAGACGGGGAGCACCGCTTCGACGCGTGCCCACTCGCGGCGCTGGATGCGCTCGGCCTCGCCCTCGATGTGCACCCGCAGGAGCTCGGCCCGCGGGCCGTCGAGGGCGAGCGTGCCCGAGAAGCGGTTGATGCCGCGCCCCGTCGCGTGCTCGACGCTCACCTGCGATCCCCCGAGGCGTGCCACGCGCGAGTCGCCGACCACCAGGACGAGCACGAGCGCGCCCGGCTCCGCGGCCTCCACGGTGGCGGGCAGGTGGCCGATGTGCGGCAGCGTGACCTGCACGTGCTCGCCGACGGAGATGGAGGGGATCGGGCGAGTGGCGGCCATGGCTCAGGGGAGCAGCTGCTTGGCGAGAGCGTCGGGGTCGGCGGGCGCGATCGCCTCGCGCGTGCAGACGTAGGACAGCGCGCGGCGGGTCGTCACGGACAGTTCGACGGCGGCGCCGGGATGGGCCGTCTGGTCGGCATGGGTCAGCGCGATGTGGGTGATGCCGAGCGGCGCCAGCGAGCGGGAGAGCTCGGCGGCGGCGGCCGCGCCGGTGGTCGCCGGCAGCGCGAGGTGGACCTCGTCGACGCCGAGCGTGCGCAGGTCGTCCGCGAGCCGGGCGGTCGCCGCGGGGTCTGCGGGGCCGGCGGCGGGAGCGTCGACGATCGTCAGGCCCGGACGGCGGCGTTTGAGGCGCTTGGCCGCCTGCGCCGCGTCCTCGCCGTTGCCGAGGGCGACGACCGCGACATCGGTTCCCACGCGCGCGTAGGCGGTGGCGAGCTGCTCGGCGGCGGCGGTCTTCCCGGCGCCGCCGGGACCGACGAAGGCCAGCGTCCGCGACCCGCCGCCCAGGTCGCCCATGACGGGCACCCGGCGCGCGAGCGCGGTGCGGATCAGCGGCTTGAGGCGGCGCGACCGGGCGAACGGGAGCCCGTGCGCGACGGTCTCGGCGACGACGTCGCGCGCGAGCGCCGGGCTCAGACCGGCGGCCACAAGCCGGTCCTCGGCGGCGCCGGCCACGCGGGGCGCCTCGGACGCGGCGACAGCCTCGGCCGGCGGCGCGTCGATCTCCTCGAACTCGTGGGCGACCGCTTCGATCGCGGCGCGGTTCGGTTGGGGGCCGTAGAGGCCGGGGTCGGCGGCTGCCTCCGCGAGCACATCATGGGCGCTGGACAGCGCGTCGGCGAACGGCGAGGCCTGCTCGACGAGCGCCTGGATGGCCGGCGAGGCGAGGCCCTCGGCGGTGGCGCGATCGTTGCGCGCCTCCAGGGTGGGATCGTCGTCGTCGGGCTGCGCGGCGCGCGCGTCGACCTCGACGTAGGAGCGCTGGAAGAACCCGCCGACGCCGCCCGCGAGGCCCTCGCGGCGGCGCAGGACGACGGCGTCGGGGCCCAGTTCGGCCCGGATCTGCGGCAGCAGCTCGTCGAGCGTCCGGCCGCGGAAGGTCTTGGTCTCGAGGGTCGTATCCATGTCGAGTTCTGTGATCGGCACTAACCCGCCATGGCAATAGAGCTATGGGCGCCGCGCGCATCGATCGACGCCAGGTCGAGCATGCCGATGGTCTCAACGCTTACACCCGGCGCGATCTCGTTGTAGGAGCAGACCGCCAGCTGCGGCAGCCGCTGCTCGCACAGGCGGCGCAGGTGCCGCCGCACGCGGGCCGAGCACAGGAGCACGGGACGGCCGCCGCGAGCCAGCGCCTCGTCCACCTGCTCGGCGCAGGTGTCGACCAGCGCGTGGGCTCTGACCGGGTCCATGGCGAGGAACTCGCCGTCCGCCGTCTGCACGAGCGCCTCGGCGACCTCCTGCTCGAGCCCGGGATCGAGCGCGATGGCGCGCATCGTGCCCTCGGCGTCGAGGTACGGCGCCACGATCGTGCGGCCGAGCGCCTGCCGCGCATACTCGGCGAGCATCGTCACGTCACGCGTGAGCCGCGCCTTGTCGCCGATCGCCTCGACGACGGCGCCGAGGTCCCGGACCGACACGCCCTCGCGCAGGAGCGCCTGCAGCACGCGCTGGATCTCGCCGACCGTGAGCACGTCGGGCACGACCTCGTCGACCACCGCGGCGTTGACCTCCTTGAGCTGGTCGAGCAGCTGGCGCGTCTCCTGGCGGGTGAGCAGCTCGGACGCGTGCACGCGGATCGTCTCGGTCAGGTGGGTGACGACGACCGACTCGGGGTCGACCACCGTCCAGCCCAGCGCCTCGGCCTCGGCGCGGCGGTTGTCGGCGATCCAGACGGCGGGCAGCCCGAAGGCCGGCTCGGTGGTCGGGATGCCGGGGAGCTGGCCCATCGCGTCGCCGGGGTTCATGGCCAGGTGGTGACCGGCCATCACGCCGCCGCGCGCTACCTCGGTGCCGCGCACGCGCATGACGTACTCGTGCGAGTCGAGGCCCACGTCGTCGCGGATCCGCACGGCCGGGATGACCATGCCGAGCTCGGACGCGATCTGGCGCCGGATCGTGCCCACGCGCTGGAGCAGCGTCCCGCCCGCCTGCTCGTCGACCATCGGCACGAGGCCGAAGCCGATCGCCAGCTCGAGCGGGTCGAGCGCCAGCGCGTCGAGCGCGGCGTCGCGCGGGGCGGGAATCTCGCCTGCGGCGCCCGCGGCCAGCGCCGGCGCGGCGGCCGCCGTGGCCTCTCGCTCCGCCTTCGTCGGCTGCTTGCGCAGCGCCCAGCCGACCGCGAAGAAGAGGCCGCCGATGAGCAGGAACGGGACCTTGGGCAGCGCGGGGACGAGCGAGAAGCCCATGATCACGACGCCGGCCACGAGCGGTGCCTTGCGCTGCTCGAGGATCTGCCCCGCGACGTCGGACCCCAGGTCCTGCTCGGAGGCCGACCGCGTCACGAGGATGCCGGTGCCCACGGAGATGAGCAGCGCGGGGATCTGCGCGCACAGGCCGTCGCCGATCGTCAGCAGGGAGAAGTGCTGGGCCGCCTCGCCGAACGGCATGCCCATCTGCATGACGCCGATGATCACGCCGCCCACGAGGTTGATCGCGGTGATCAGGATGCCAGCCATGGCGTCGCCCTTGACGAACTTCGAGGCGCCGTCCATCGCGCCGTAGAAGTCCGCCTCCTGCGAGATCTCCGCGCGCCGCTTGCGCGCCTCCTCGTCGGTGATCTGACCCGTGTTGAGGTCGGCGTCGATCGCCATCTGCTTTCCGGGCATGGCGTCGAGCGTGAAGCGCGCGCCCACCTCGGCCACGCGGCCGGCGCCGTTCGTGATGACCACGAACTGGATGACGATCAGGATCAGGAAGATCACGAGGCCGACGACGACGTTGCCGCCAACCACGAACTCGCCGAACGCCGACACCACGTGCCCGGCGTCGCCGTGCAGGAGGATCAGCCTGGTCACCGAGATGTTGATCGCGAGCCGCAGCAGCGTGGTGAGCAGCAGCAGACTCGGGAACGACGAGAAGTCGAGCGCCCGCGGCACGTAGAGGGTCGCCACGACGATCATCAGCGCCGCCGAGATGTTCATCGTGATCAGCAGGTCGAGCACGAACGGCGGCAGCGGGATGACCATCATGGCCACCACCAGCACGACGGCGCCGGCGGCCACGAGGTCGGAGTGACGGGAGGCCTTCTTCAGAAAGTTCATGCGGCAGCGGCCCTCCGACCGGCGACCTTGTAGACGTAGGCGAGCAGCTGGGCGACGCCCTGGAAGAGCTCTTCGGGGATCATCCGGCCGACCTCGACGCTCGCGTACAGCGCGCGGGCGAGCGGCGGGTCGGGGACGACGGCCACGCCGGCCTCGGCGGCGGTGCGGCGGATGCGGAGCGCGAGGTGGTCGCCGCCCTTGGCCACGACCACCGGTGCCGGGTTGTCCGCGTCGTAGCGGAGCGCGACGGAGAAGTGCGTGGGGTTGGTGACGACGACGTCGGCCGTCGGCACCGCATCCATCATGCGCGCACGCGCGAGCTCGAGCGCGCGGCGCCGCTGGGCGCCCCGGATCTCCGACGGCAGCTCGGTCTGCTTGTGCTCCTGCTTGAGCTCCTCCTTGTCCATCCGCAGCTGCTTCTCGAAGCGATGGCGCTGGTAGAGGAGGTCGGCGGCGGCGATCAGCAGGTAGGCGATCGCGGCCCGCTGCGCGACGCCGAGGATCAGCGAGCCGAGATGCGGCAGCAGCGCGGCGGCGGGCATGCCGACGAGCGCCGCCATCTCGTCGAGCTTGGGGAAGACGGCGAGCGCGACGATGCCGCCGACCGCGGCGATCTTGAGCGTGCTCTTGAGGCCTTCGAAGAGGACGTTGAGGCCGAAGATGTTCTTGAAGCCGGTGATCGGGTTGAGCTTCTTGACGTCCCACAGCGCCTTGGGCGTCGGCTTGAAGCCGACCTGGCCGACGCTCGCGAGCACACCGGCGACCGCGCACGCGGCCACGACCGGAGCGGTGGCGACGGCGACGTGCCCGCCGACCATGAGGAACAGCTCGCCCACGCCCTCGCGGTCGACCACGCCGGGAGAGGACACGAGGTCGAGCACCCCGAGCGTCGCCTCCTGCATGCGGCGGAACATCGCCGGCCCGAAGGCCGACAGCGCGAGGATCGCGGCGAGCAGCACGACCGCGCCGTTGACGTCAGCCGACCGCGCGACCTGGCCCTTCTTGCGCGCGTCCGCGCGCTTCTTGGGTGTCGCCTTCTCGGTCTTGTCGTGTCCGGCCATCAGCCGTCCACCCGCAGGGTCTGCAGGGCCGAGGAAACCGAGCGCTGGAGCTCGTCGTCGATCCAGCCGGCCACGAACGGCAGCGACGCGCCGACGAGCACGAGGCCGACCGTGACCTTGGCCGGAAAGCCGACCGCGAACACGTTGAGCTGCGGCACGACCTTGTTGAGCAGGCCGAACGCCACGTCGGTGAGCACGACGGCGAGCAGGACCGGCGCGCAGATCTGCACGGCGGCTCCGAAGATGCCCCCGAACGCGAGCTGGGCGCCCTCGACGAGCGTCCCGATGTCGGGCGCCGAGGCGAGCGGGACCGCCTCGTAGCTGCGCGCGAGCCCCTGGATCACCCAGGCGTCGCCGTCGATGGCAACGAAGATCATGACGCCCACGAGCGCGTAGAGCTGGTTGAGCACGCCGCCGTTGGTTCCGGTGACCGGGTCGACGATCGCGCCGAACGAGAAACCGATCAGCGCGTCGAGCAGGCTGCCGGCCACCTGCACGGCGGCGAACAGCGCGGCGAGCGCGAAGCCGAAGCCGAGCCCGACGAGCAGCTCCTTGAGCACGAGGCCGCCGAGCGTCCACACGTCGGTCGCCAGGTCCGCGCCCTCGCCCGCGCCGACCGCGATCGGGGCGATGCCGATGGCGAGCCCGACGGCGATCACGCTGCGCGCCCGCGCGGGGATCATCTTCGAGGAGAAGAGCGGGGCGACGAGGAAGAGCGGCGACACCCTCGCGAGCACGAGGAAGAAGCCGATCACCTGCTGCTCGCCGAACTGGGCGAGGAGGCGCTCGGGACTCATCCGCCCACCAGGCTCGGGATCTGGCCGTACAGGTCCTCGGTCCAGGTGATGAGCTGGCCGAGCATCCACGGGCCCGCCACGACGAGCACCACGCAGAGGCCGATGATCTTCGGGATGAAGCTCAGCGTCTGCTCCTGGATCTGGGTGACGGCCTGGAAGATCGACACCACGAGGCCGACCACGAGGCCAACGAGCAGCAGCGGCAGCGCGATCTTCATGGCCACCTCCATCGCGGAGACGCAGATGCTGACGACGCTGTCCTGGCTCACAGCGAGAAGCTCTCCACCAGCGAGCGGGTGACGAGGTGCCAGCCGTCCACGAGGACGAACAGCAGGATCTTGAACGGCAGCGAGATGAAGACGGGCGGCAGCATCACCATGCCCATGGACATCAAGGTCGCACCGACGACGAGGTCGATGATCAGGAACGGCAGGAAGATCAGGAACCCGATCTGGAACGCCGTCTTGAGCTCGGAGATGATGAAGGCGGGGATCAGGACGTGGGTCGGGATGTCCTCCCGCGTCTCCGGCTTTTCGACCTTGCCGAGCTTGGCGAACAGCGCGAGATCCTTGCTGCGCGTCTGGTCGAACATGAACTCGCGCATCGGCGCCTCGGCGCGCTTGAACGCGACCTCCTGCGTGATGCGGCCCTTCGACAGCGGCGTGATCGCGTCGTGCTTGACCTGCGTGAAGGTCGGGAACATCACGAACAGCGTCATGAAGAGGGCGATGCCGACCAGCACCTGGTTGGGCGGCGCGGTCGGCGTGCCGAGCCCCGAGCGGATGAAGCCGAGGACGATGAGGATGCGCGTGAAGCCGGTGACGGTGAACAGCAGCGCCGGCACCAGCGAGATGCCGCCGATGAGCAGCAGGAGCTGGACGGCGTTCGAGCCGTCCGCCTTCACCGGATCACCGTCCGGCTGCGCAGCTGGTCGAGCAGGAGACTGAAACCGCGGGTGCGACGAGGCTCTGGCTCGGACGTGACCTCCGGCGCGTCGACCAGCAGGCCCAGCGCGCGGGCCTCGTTCTCGCCGTAGGTCCGGATCAGCGTCACGCTCTGCTCGGCGACGCCGACGAGCACCACCTCCTGCCCGGCGCGCACGAGCTGCAGCGACCGGTTGGCGCCGAGCGGCAGCGTGGCCAGCGGCTCCAGCCCGGTGCCCGAGACCTGCTCCTCGCGCGAGGCCTTGACCTGCTTGAGGACCCAGTAGAGCCCGTAGATGACGCCCAGCACGATGGCCAGGCCGACGATCGTGCGCACGAGCGAGCCCCCGGACGAGCCGGCGGCGCGCGCGCCCGTGCCCTCCGGGTCGGAGAGGTTCAGCGGCGTGCGCTCACCGTCCGCGGCGAGCGCGGCGGGGGCGAGCAGGAGCGGGCCGATGACGGCCGCCCCGACCGTGGACAGGGCAGGGGGAATCCGCATACCGAGGGCGAGTCCGGATACGACTCGCCCTGTTCATCGGCCGCGGCCAGTCAGCCTTGAATCGCGCCCTCGCGGTCGAGGCGCTCGAAGCGCAGCTCGTTGACCACCGCGCCGGCGAGCAGGATGATCGCCAGCGCATAGAACCAGACGAGCGCGATCAGGATGAACACGAGCGTGGTCCCCGCGCGCAGCGTCGAGACGTTCTGCAGGTAGAGCGGGAACGCGTAGTCGACGACGCCGATCGCCAGCGTGGCGCCGAGCGCGCCCGGCCAGACGCAGCGCCAGGGGACGAACCCGCGGGGCACGAGCTGGTAGATCAGGCAGAGCATCGCGAAGAGCACCACCATGCCGATCGAGAGCGTGATCCAGTAGACGAGCCCGCGCACGTCCGAGAGCCCGAACGGCAGGTCGGCCGCGCCGGTGGAGATCAGGCTCTGGACGACGGGCACGGAGACGCTGGCCACGATGAACAGCAGGACGATGGCGAACATGCCGAACGCGAACAGCTTCTGGCGCACCCACGAGCGGCACGGCCGGTGGTAGATGCGGCAGAACGCGGTGTCGAGCGCGCCCCAGAACGACGACGCGAAGTACACGGCGGCCACAAGAGCGATGATCCCGGTGGTCGTTGAGGCCTCCTGGAGGCGGCGGACGACCTGGATCAGCGTCGACTCCGCGGCCGACGGGAAGATCCGCTCGAGATCGAGCAGAACGGAGTCCTCGAGCTCGGCGGAGCGCAGCACGCGCCCGGCGATGAAGAGCGCGATCAGCGTGATCGGCAGGATCGAGAGCAGCAGGTTGTACGCCACCATCGCCGACAGGCCGGTGACGTTGTCCTCGTAGGCCTTGCGCCAGAAGTTGATGAGCGCGGCGCGGGCTCGGCCCATAGGGCCGGATTATCCGCGCCCCGGAGGCGCTACGCGTGCGGGGCCGGAGCGGGCGCCGGGGCAGGGGTCGCCGCCTCGGCCGCGGCGGCGGCCTCGTCGGCCGTCTCGCCCGCCACCACCTCGGTGACGCGGAGGCCGAACTCCTCGTCGATCACGACCACCTCGCCGCGCGCGATCGGCTTGCCGTTGACCAGCAGGTCGACGGGCTCGCCGGACAGGCGGTTGAGCGTGACGATCGAGCCGGGGCCGAGCGCGAGCGTCTCACGGATCGTCATGTCCGTGCGGCCGATCTCGACCGCCAGCTCCACGGGGACGTCGTACAGGCGCTCGAGCTCGGGAGCGGCGCCGGCGCCGTCGGCCGGCGCGGACACCGTGGTCTCGAAGGGGACGTAGTCGACGGGATCGCTCATGGCTTCCTCACTGGACCGTGACATCGGGAAAGAGGACCTCCTCCACGTGGACGTCCGTGTGCTTCTTGATCGCCACGAGGATCTTCTTCTTGATGGCCTCTCGGCCCTCTCGCCGGATCAGCTCGTGATCCGCCGCGTCGGTCAGCGTGTCCGTGATCAGGTCGCGGACGATCGCCTCCTGCGGCTCGGCGCCGTAGCCTTCGGGCGGCGCCGGGGCTCCGTGGCCGCCGCCGTGGCCGCCGCCCCCGCTGGGCTCGACGACGAGCGCGACCTGCAGCTTGGCGAAGCGGCCGTCCGCGAGGTTGACGAGGAACTCCTTCGGGAGCACGTACACCTCGCCGTGGACCTTCGGCTTGGCCTCGGCCTTGGACGGCTTGGCGAGGACGAACTTGTAGGCGCCGCCCACGCCGAGCAGCGCTACGGCGGCGATGATGATCAGCTTCTTCTTCATGGGGTGTCGCCTCCTTGCGACGGGGTTGCTCCATGCAGCCGGGCGAGGATGATCTCCACGCGCCGGTTCCGCGCCCGCCCGGCGGGCGTGTCGTTACCTGCGATCGGGTGCTGCGCGGCGTAGCCGCCGAGCGACATGCGCTTGGACGACACGCCGGCGCCCGCAAGGCCCTGCACGACGGCCGCCGCACGGGCGCCGGACAGCTGCCAGTTGGACGGGTACTGGGAGGTCTTGATCGGCAGGTCGTCGGTGTGGCCCTCGACCTTTACCGGGTGCCGCGCCTCCCTTGCGATGATGTCGCCGATCTCGGCGAGCGTCGGACGTGCGCCGGGCTTGACGACCGCACTGCCCGAGTCGAAGAACAGGCCGTCGGTGATCAGCCGGATCTTCAGGCCGCGCGGCGACACGGTCGTGGAGACCTTGTCCTCGATGCCGGCCCTCGCGGCCAGCGCGTCGACGCGCTTCTTGAGGTCCTGGAAGCTCTGCTCCTCCTCGGCGGCGCGCTTGACCGCATCCAGCGCGCTCTCGGAGTCCTCGCTGCTCATGGCCGCGGCCACTGCCTGGGCCGGGCTCAGCGAGGGCAGCGGCTTCTCGGGCGCCGCCTTCTCGGCCTCGGACTGGTCGCCCGTCGACATCAGCGCGCGGCCGCCGGACAGCACCGGGCCGGAGAACGCCTCCTGCAGCGACTGCTCGAGCAGCTTGACCTTGCTGATGTTCGTCGACGAGATGGCGAACAGCACGACGAAGACCGCGAACAGCAGCGTCATCATGTCGTAGCCCGAGACGAGCCAGCGCTCGTGGTTCTCGTGCTCCTCGTGATGGTGCTTCTTATGCCGACGGGCCGCGCTCATGGGTCACCTCAGGCGGCCTGGCGCTGCTCGGCGCCGCCGGGCGAGCCGTCGTCCTCCGCGGGACGGTCCTGCGGCGGCACGTAGGCCATCAGCTTCTCGGCGACGACACGCGGGTTGTCGCCGGCCTGGATCGCGAGCACGCCCTCGAGCGTCATCTCGCGGAAGTGCATCTCGGCCTCCGAGAGCTCCTTCAGGCGATTGGCCAGCGGCAGGAAGATGCAGTTGGCCGAGCCGACGCCGATCAGCGTCGCGAGGAACGCGGCGGCGATCAGCGGGCCGAGCGTCGACGGCTGGTTGAGGTTGTTCATCACGTTGACGAGGCCGAAGACGGTGCCCACGATGCCCATCGTGGGGGCGAGCGCACCGGCCTGCATGAACGGCGCCCGGCCGGCCACGTGGCGCTTGCGCATCGCCTCGTTCTCGGCGTCGAGCACAGCGGCCACGAGGTCGGGATCGGTGCCGTCGACCACGAGCTGAACGCCCTTGCGGGTGTACGGGTCGGCGATGCCCTTGACCGCCTCGTCGAGGGCCAGCAGGCCGTCGCGGCGAGCCTGGTCGGCGTAGCCGACGAGCTCCTTCACACGCCCCACGAGATCGAGGTCGTCGGGCATGAACGCCTTCTTGTAGAGCTTGGGCAGCCGGATGTGGGACTCCAGGCCGCAGGCCGCGATCGTCGCCCCCAGCGTCCCGACCAGCACGATCAGGATCGCCGGGATGTTGATGACGACCATGACGTTCGTCCCCTCCATCGTGGCACCCATGGCGATGCCCACGAGGGAGATGACGATGCCGATGATGCTGCCGAACTTCATGACCGCGGCCCCTGGTGCGGCAGCTCGCTCTCGCGGCGCGCCGTCTCGGCGTTGATGGAGGTCACGGCGCCGTCGCTGGCCGCCCCGCGCACGAGCGAGAGCGAGGTCGAACGGCGCGGCACGCGCGACATGGCGTCCAGGACGGACGCTCGCCAGGCGCGCACGGCGTCGGTCACTTCCTCGGGCGTCTCGGTGACGACGAGGCGGGACCCGGTGGTGAGGGTCACCACCGTGTCCGGGTTGGCCTCGACCGTGAGGACCAGGTCCGGGTTGAGGTGGAAGGGCTGAGGCGTGCGGCCGAGTTTGTGGAGACGGATCATCTCCCTCGGGTTGATCGACAGCCCCCCGGAAAAATGAAGGCCCGCACGGTGGCGGGCCCTTCACCTTCGAATCGGCGCGGCGAGCGCTAGCGCTTCAGGTTCACGAGGTCCTGCAGCATCTCGTCGGAGACGGAGATGACGCGGGAGTTCGCCTGGAAGCCGCGCTGGGCGGTGATCATGTTCGTGAACGACTGCGCGAGGTCCACGTTGGACATCTCGATCGCACCCGAGGTGGTGAAGCCGAACTGCGCGCCCGGGACGCCGATCGCCGGGGTGCCGGAGTTGGCGCTCACGAGCCAGCGGTTCGAGCCGGAACGCTCGAGGCCGGCGGTGTTCGAGAACGTCGCCAGCGAGATGAAGCCGGCCGACACGCGGGTGCCCGCGGCGTCGACGTAGCTGACCTCGCCGTTCTGGCCGATCGCCACGTTGGTCGAGCCGGGCGGGATGCGCAGCAGCGTGTCGGCGCCGGCGCCCGTGCGGCCCTGGACGTAGAAGCCGTCCTGGGTCACGAGGTAGCCCGCCGAGTTGGTGGCGAAGTTGCCGGCGCGGGTGTACTCGACATCAGCCGGGTTCGCGGTCGGCGGGGTCGTCGCGCTCGAGGCCACGCGGAAGAAGCCGGAGCCCTGGATCGCGACGTCGAGCGGGTTGCCCGTCGACTGCAGCGCGCCCGCCTGCATGATGTTGTCGATCGAGCCGAGCTGGGTGCCGAGGCCGATCTGGGCGGCGTTCGAGCCGCCGACGCCGCCGCCAGGGCCCGAGGCCCCGCGCTGCTGCTGGTTGAGCGCGTCGGTGAACGTCGTGCGCGCCGACTTGTAGCCGATCGTGTTCACGTTGGCGATGTCGTTCGAGGTGACGTCGAGCATCACCTGGTGCATCCGGAGACCGCTGATCGCGGCGAACATGCCTCGCATCATCGGGGCATCAGCTCCTTTTCGTCGCCTAAGCGACCTGAGTGATGGTTGCTGGATCGATTCCGCCGACACCGGCCACCGTGAGGGACGGCTTGCCGTCCACCGTGGTGACCTTGTCGACCGTGCCGGTGTGGACCACGTCGTCCGCGTCCGTGTACGTCACGGTGCGGCCGATCAGGCCGATCGCGTTCGTGGAGGCCAGCGACGCGGCGATCTTCTCGTTCGCCGCGGCGAGGTTGGAGATCTGCTCGAGGCTCGAGAACGACGCCATCTGGCCCATGAACTCGGAGTTCTCCATCGGGCTCATGGGATCCTGATGCTGCAGCTGGGCCACGAAGAGCTTGAGGAAGTCGTCCTTGCCGAGCTCGCCGTTGGCGGCGCCCTTGGGGAGCATCTCGGCGGACGTGAGGATCTTGGTGTCGGTGTTGATCGTGGTCATGGGGGTTGGGGTCAGGCGAGGACGTCGACGAGCAACCCGCCGGGCAGCTCGATCACGGTCGCGGTGGGGGCGGCGGCGGACTCGGACTCGACGCTGGCGCCGGGGGCCGGGCGGACGGGGTTGCCGTCGCGGTCGGTCCACTCGCCACGAGCGCCCTCGCGGCTGCGCTGCTCGGACGAGGTCGATACCTCCAGCGACAGCAGCGTCACCTCGCGGGCCTCGAGCGCGCGGCGGAGGTCGTCGCCGGCCTGGGCCAGCAGCCGAGCCGCCTCGGGCGAGTCGGCCACGACCTGGGCGGCGATGCCGGCTGCGGAGGCTTGCAGGCGGATCTCGATGCCGCCCAGCTCGGCCGGCCGCAGCGCCAGCTTGGCATGCGTGATGCCGCGCTCGGCGGCCACGTGGAGCAGGGTGGCGACGGCCGCCGGCGAACGATGGAGCGGCACGGCGCGCTCGGGCGACGCGGTGCCGGTGGTCGGCGCGAGGGACGGAGAACCGGGCGCGACGGGCGCGGGCTGGGACTCGGCGGTCGGGGCAGGCTCGGCGGCCGCGGCGGTGGGGGCCGGCGCCGGCGTGTGCTTGGAGGGCTCCGAGCCGGCCGCGGGCTGCGGCGCTGCCGCCGGCACGGCGGGCGCGGGCGCGTCGCCCTCGGCGACCGGGGCGGCGGGAGCGATCGCTGCAGAGGCGACATGAGCAGGCACCGGCGTAGCGGGGACCGCCGGCGCCGGAGCGTCGGCATCGAGGGCAGCCGGCACGGGCGTCGCGACGAGCTGCACCTGCGGCCCTGCGGAGGCCGCGAACGCCGGGACCGTGAGGGCCGCCGGGCGCTGCGGGGCGCCGGCGACGACCGGCGTCGGGGGTGCCGGGTCGCCCGCTACGGGCGGTACGACGATCGCCGCGGTGCCGGCGGCGACGAGATCGTGCGGCCGTTCGGTGGCCACGACCGGGCCGACGCCTGCGCCGAGCAGGCCGAGATCCGCCGTCGGGCGCGGAGCGCCGAGAGCCGCGGGTGCCGCAAGCGGTGGCTGACCGCCGGGATCGCGATCGGGAGACGTACCGTCCACGCCGGGCGACGCGGCACCGTTGCCTCGCGTGGCGCCGTCGCCGGCGTCCGGCGGGGCGTCGGTGCCGGGCGAGCCGTTGTCGTCGGCGGGGCCCGGGCGAGCGTCGTCGCGGTGGACGGGCTGCGCGTCGTCGCGCGCGGCGGGCCGGCGCGGCTCCTCGGGGGCGGCGTGCGCGTCGAGGAGCGCGGCGAAGGCGTTGCCGTCGCGGTGCTCCGGTGCGCCAGAGGACGGCCGGTCGGTGGGCGTCGCGGCGGGGCGCGTGGCGAGAGTGCGGTCGGTGGTCATCACAGGATCGACGGGGTCGGCGCGGCGGTGCGGTAGCGGGCGGTGTTCTCCTGCACCACGCGCACGTAGTGCTGGGTCTCGGCGTAGGGGGGCACGCCGCCGTAGCGCTGCACGGCGCCCGGCCCGGCGTTGTAGGCGGCGAGCGCCTTCGTGACGTCGCCGCCGAAGGCGTCGAGCTGCTGGCGCAGGTACTTGGCGCCGCCGTCGAGCGACTGGAGCGGGTCGAGCACGTTGCTCACGCCGAGGCCGGCGGCCGTGCCCGGCATCAGCTGCGCCAGCCCGCGGGCGCCGGCGGGCGAGCCGGCGTTCGGGTTGAAGCCGGACTCCTGCTTGACGAGCCCGGCGAGCAGCGCGGGCTCGATCCCGTGCTTCTTGGCGGCGGCGGTGATCTCGGCGCCGAACGGGACGTCGGCGGGAAGCTCTGCGACGGCGGGTGAAGCGGCGGCGCTCGCGACGGGGGCGGCGGTCGCCGTCGCCGTGGCGGCGCCGGCGAGCTGGGTCGCGAAGGTCGACGAAGTGGCTCCGGTGGGCGCCGCGGGGCGGGCGCCGATGAGTGCGTGCAACTCGTTCACGCGAGCGACGACGGCCTCGACGCTCACGCCGTGCTCCGCATGCCCGCTGCCGCGGCCTGGACACCGCGACGGTGGACGCCGAGCGCGATCTCGTCGAGGTCGACCTGGGCCCGGCGCGCCCACTCGCGCTGGTGGTCCGCGCGCTGGCGCTCCTCGAGCTTGTCCATCACCTGGCGGTCGCGAGCGGCAGTCTGGAGGGCGGAGCGACGGGCGGCCACCTCGGCGTCGCGGCGATCGAGGTCGAGCGCCGCCTCGTGGCGACTGCGCTGCGCGCGCTCGATGTACGCCTGGGCGGCGATCAGGTCGCCGGCCGAGGGGCGGGCGTGCGTGACGGTGCGCGCGGTCTCCGCGGCCGCGGAGGCCGCGTCGGTCGCCGCCATGAGCATGGCCTCGCCGCGCATCCGAAGGCGCAGCTCGTTGGCCAGATCCTCCTGGGCACGCTCTTCAGCGCGCTCGCGGAGCGACTTGACCCGCTCGAGGCGGAACGTGAAGGACGGGGTCTCCACGAACCGGTTGATCGACCGGGGCAGCAGAACCTGTAGCGGGGTGGGGTGGGCCGTACCCCGGGACACTGGTCAGCCCACGACAGGACACGAGGTGGCCCTGCCGCCACGGGGCTTCCCAAGTGGGACATTGCTCTCATGGCCGACCGCCACACCATGAACTACATCGAGAGCGACGTCTTCGGCGAGCTCACGCTCGTGGAGTGGCGCCGCGCCCACACGCCCGCCAAGCCGCGCCGGCGCCTCGCGCTGCGGCCGCGGTTCGCGTTCGCCGCCTGAGCTCTCAGCCGGCCGCCCCGGCGGCGCTGACGAACGTCAACCCCGCTGGGTAGGAGCGTGGAGAGACGTCAACGCAGCAAGGCAGCATTTCGTCGACCTCGCGCGGTTCTGGCCGACGACGTCGACGTTCTTCCCCTATGGCCAGCACTTCGTCGACCTCGCGGAGAGACGCATGGCGAAGTCGACGAAATGCTGTCTCATCGCGGACCGCTCACCGCCCTCCCTACCCAGCCGCCGTTGACGTTCGCCGAGGGACCGCCGCTACCCGCCGGCCAGTACTACGTCGTACCCCTCGCCGCGCAGCACGTCGGCCACCACATCGCGGTGATCCCCCTGCAGCTCGATGACGCCGCCCTTGGCCGACCCGCCGACGCCGCAACGCTTCTTGAGCCGCCCGGCCAGCTCGCGCAGGCCCGCGTCGTCGAGCGGCACGCCTGACACCGTCGTCACCGCCTTGCCGCGCCGGCCGGCGACCTCGCGGCGCACCTTCACGCGCCCGCCGGCGCCCCGCCGCGGCGCAGCGGGCTTCGAGCGCCGCCGCACATCGCCGGCGTCGCTCGACCAGACAACCTCGCCCTCGGCCATCCAACCGAAGGCTACGGGCTCAGGTGAAGAGGCGGGATCGCGGTGTGGAGCGGGGTCCCGCTGCCGCCGCCCGTCGCCGCCGCAGGCGGCTCTGAGAGGATCGGGTTCGGCTCGGGCGTGGCGGCGAGCAGGGCGAGGTTGGTGAGGGCCGCGTCGGCCTCGTGGGCCGACGAGCGGTCGTGCGCCGCCTGGCGCAGGAAACCGTCGATCGGCTCTCGGGCGTCGATCGCTGCGTCGGTCACCGCGTCGGTGCCGCGCTGGTACGCCCCGATCGCGATCAGGTCGGACTTCTCCTTGTAGGCGGCCATCAAGCGCCGCACGTCGTCGCCCGCCGCCCGCACGTCGGGCGCCACGACCTCTCCGACCAGGCGCGACACACTGGCCAGCACGTCGATGGCCGGGTAGTGCCCGGCATGGGCCAGGCCACGGGAGAGGACGACGTGCCCGTCCAGGATCGACCGCACGGCGTCCGCGATCGGCTCATTCATGTCGTCGCCGTCCACGAGCACGGTGTAGAGCGCTGTGATCGTGCCGCGCGGCGACGTGCCCGAGCGCTCGAGCAGCTTCGGGAGCAGCGCGAACACGCTCGGCGTGTAGCCGCGGGTGGCGGGCGGCTCGCCGATCGCCAGGCCGACCTCGCGCTGGGCCATCGCGAACCGCGTCACGGAGTCCATCATCAGCATCACGTCGCGACCCTGGTCGCGGAAGTGCTCGGCGATGGTGGTGGCCGTGAACGCCGCCTTGATGCGCACGAGCGCCGGCTGGTCGGAGGTGGCGACCACCACCACGGACCGCGCCATGCCCTCGGGCCCGAGGTCACGCTCGATGAACTCGCGCACCTCGCGGCCACGCTCGCCGACGAGGCAGATCACGTTGACGTCGGCCGACGTCGAGCGAGCGATCATGCCCAGCAGGGACGACTTGCCGACGCCCGAGCCCGCGAAGATGCCGAGCCGCTGGCCGCGGCCGCACGGCACGAGCGCGTCGAGCGCACGCACGCCGAGCGACACGCGCTCGGAGATCCGCGGCCGCTCGAGCGGGTCGGGCGGCGGCGACTCCACCGCCCGCGAGCGGCCGGCCGCCGCCGGGCCGAGCCCATCGATCGGGCGGCCGAGCCCGTCGAGGGTCCGACCGAGCAGCTCGTCGGAGACGTCGATGCGCAGGGGGCGCCCACTGGCGCTCACGCGCGCGCCCGGGCCGATGCCGGTCGCCTCGCCGAGCGCCATCAGCAGCGTGCGGCCGGCACGGAAGCCGACCACCTCGGCGGGGACGGCGGACCGGCCGCGCCCCGTGTCGATCGAGCACACCTCGCCGACCTCGGCCTCGACGCCCGTGGCCTCGACGATCAGCCCGATGAGGTCGCGGACGCGGCCGTGGCGGCGGTGCAGGTCGGCGTCGCGCAGAGCGGCGGCGGCCGCGTCGAGGCGGCCGGTCATGCCGCCGGGCCGAGCGCGGCCTCGACGACCTCGCGCGCGCGCTGGAGCTTTGTCTCGACGCGGGCGTCGACGTCGCCGTCCGGCGTCCGCACGACCGCTCCGCCGCGCGACACGCGCCGCTCGGCCTGCACCTCGCAGTGCTCGATGCCGCCCAGCGTGGCGCGCAGGCCGTCCATCGCCTCGGCCACCAGTGACAGGTCCTCAGGATGGACGAGCACCGTGATCCGCTCGCGCTCGACGATGCCGCGCAGCGCGCCGCGCACCGCCTCGACGACCAGCTCGGGCTCGACGGTGATCGCGCCGCCGACGACTCGCTCGGCCAGGAACAGCCCGAGGTCGACGGCATGCGCCTCCAGCCGGTCGGTGCGCACCAGCGCATCGGCGCGTACCGCCTCGGCGGCGGCGTTGAGCGCCTCCAGAGCCGGCACGAGCGCAGCGAGCGCCTCCTCGCGTCCCTCGCGCAGCCCTTCCTCACGCGCGGCCTCGCGCAGCGCCTCGATCTCCGCCCGCGCGACGGCGTGCTCTGCCAGCGCAGCGTCGGGCTCCGACCGCGCCACGGGAGCGGCGACCGTCACCGGCGCCGCCTCGAGCGCCTCGAAGGAGAACTCCGCGGCGGCCATCAGACGAGCTCGTCCTCGCCGCCGTTGCCGCGCGAGAGCACGACGGCGCCGGCCTCCTCGAGGCGGCGCACGACGCCGACGATCCGGCCCTGCGCCTCCTCGATGACCCGCTTGCGCTGCGGCGGCTGGAACTCGATCTCCTCCTTGAGGAGCTCGGCGCCGCGCTCGGACATGTTCGAGAAGATCCGCGAGCGGACGTCGGGGCCGACGCCGCGCAGCGCGATCGCGAGGTCCTTCTGGTCGACCTCCTTGAGCACCATCTGGATCGAGCGGTCGTCGAGCTTGACGACGTCCTCGAACGTGAAGAGCAGGAGCCGGACCTCCTCGGCGAGGTCGCCCTCCGTCTTGGCCAGCTCGTCGAGCACGTTGCGCTCGGTCGTGCGGTCGGAGTGCGTGAGGATGTCGGCCAGCGACTTCACGCCGCCCGCCGCCGAGTACTCGTGCGCGACGATGTTCGAGAGCTTCTGGCGCATCACGGTCTCGACGTGGCTGACCACCTCGGGCCGCGTGTCGGCCATCTTCGCGACGCGCCGCGCCACGTCGGCCTGCTCCTCGGGGTCGAGCAGCGTCAACACGTCGGCGGCGAGCGTCGTGTGCAGGTTGGCGACCACGAGCGCGATCGTCTGCGGCGCCTCGTTGCGCAGGAAGACCTGGATCTGCTCGGGCGGCGTGCGGCGCAGGAACTCGAACGGGCGGCGCTCGATCGTGGCCGACAGCCGGCCGATCAGCTCCTCGGCGCGGGCGGCGCCGAGGGAGCGCTCGAGGATCAGGCGCGCGTACTCCACGCCGCCCTCGGCGATGTAGTCCTCGGCCAGCACGGTCTCGACGGCCTCGCCCAGCACCTCCTTCGAGACGTCGCTGGGGACCTTTCGCGACTTGGCGATCTCGAGCGACAGCGTCTCGACCTCGGTGTCGCCGAGGTGCCGGAAGATCTCGCTGGCGCGCTCCTCGCCGACGGCGACGAGCAGGATGGCCGCCTTCTCGATGCCGCGCAGCGTCTTGGCGGCACCCTCGGTGCGGTTCGCGACGGCGGTGCTCATCAGTCCTCGGACATCCACTGCTTGACCTGCGCGGCCACCCGCTCCGGCTCGCGCTCCATCAGCTGATCGAGCGCCTGCAGGTTCGCGTCGGGCGTGCGCGGCGGCAGCGTGATGGTCGGCGCCGCGGCCGGCGACATGACCTGCGTGCGCTGCTCGAGCTCGGCGAGCTTGACGGGCTCGTCGATCTCGCTCAGCCACGCCGGGGAGGCGAGCGTCTCGCCCTCGCGGCGGCGCAGGTGGCGGGTCATGAAGAACAGGAAGACGAGCGACGCGATGCCGAGGCCGACCCACTTGAGCGGCCCGAGCAGCGAGGTCGGCACCGGACCGGCCTTCGGCGTGGGGACCGTGGCGAACGGCACCTGGGCGGCCTTGATCACGTCGCCGCGCGCCGTGTCGATGCCGGCGGCGCTTTCGATCGCCTGCTGCATGGACGCGAAGTCGGCGGCCGGCACGGATTTGTCGACGAGCAGCGCCACGTTGAGCTTCTCGACGGCGCCGGGAGCGACCTTGATGCGATCGACCTTCTTGCCGACGGCCTGCTTGACGGTCTCGGTCTTGCGCTGGTAGTTCGAGTCGGCCCCACCGCCGCCGGCGGCCGCGGAGTAGTTCGGGATGTTGCCGGCCGTGCCGGAAGCGCCGCCCGTGGTGGCGCCGCCGCCGCGCAGGCGCTCGGTCTCGGTCTCCGTCTCGGTGGGGACGCCCTGCTTGTCGTAGGTGACCTGGTCGCGCGTCGTCTGGTCGGCGTTCAGCTCCGCGGTCACCGAGACCTGGCCCTTGCCGGCGCCCAGCGTGCGGGTGAGCAGCGCGTTGAGGTCGGCCTCCAGGGCGCGAGCGTAGCGCGCCTCCATGCCCTGCTTGCTTCCACCCGTGCCCGCGTCGCCGCCGGCGTCGCCCTGCGGCCACAGCGCCGTGCCGGACGCGTCGGCGATCGTGACGTTCTCCGTCTTGAGGCCCTCGACCGAGGAGGCGACGAGCTGGGCGATGCCGCGCACCGCGCCGGGCTCCAGCGCGTCGGCCGAGTTACCCAGCATGACCGCCGCCGTGGCCGGCGTGCTCTCGTCGGCGAACAGGTCGTCCTCGGGCAGCACGAGCTGCACCTGGGCGCCGGAAACGCCCTGGACGTTGCCGATGGTGCGGGCGATCTCGCCCTCGAGCGCCCGCTGGTACGTGACCTTCTGCTGGAAGTCGGACGCGCCGAGCTTCTGCTCGTCGAACAGCTCGAAGCCCTTGCCCGAGCCGCCGTCGAGGCTGACGCCCTGGCCGGCGAGCGCCACGCGCGCCTGGGCGGCCTGGCTCTTGTCGACGGCGAGCGCCGTGCCGTTGTTGCGCAGCTCGTAGCCGATGCCCTGCTCGTCGAGCGCGGTCGTGACCTTGCCGGTCTGCGCCGGATCGAGCCCGGAGGAGAGCATCGTGTAGGACGGCGCGCCGGCGATCCGCAGGAGCAGGAAGGCGATGCCGAGGATGGCGACGGCCGACACGGCGAGGATCGCCTTCGAGCGGGCGGGCATGGCGCGGAGGGTCTGGACGAGCGGGGGCATGGGTCAGCTCACACCTGCGTGTGGAAGATGTCTTGGGCGGCCTCGACGGCCTTCGTGCGGATCTGCGACGCGAGCTGCATGGCGAGCTGCGCGCGCTCGACGGCCATGACCACAGCCGTCGGGTCGCCGGCCTGCCCGGTGGCGAGTGCCTGGGCGGCCGTGGAGGCCTCCTCCTGGGTGGCCGCGAGCGAGGAGAGCGACTTGCCGAGCATGTCGCCGAAGCCGGCGCCCGCGGGCGCCTCGGTGGTCTCGGGTGCCGGCGGATCGACCCGGAACTCAGGGCCGGTGACGGCGAAGGCGGGATCGATGGGCGTGATGGACATCAGCGCAGCAGCTCGAGGGTGCGGGAGAACATCTGCTTGGCCGCCTGCATCGCGGTCACGTTGGCCTCGTACGCCCGCTGGGCGCTGATGAGATCGACCATCTCGGTCACGGTGTCGACGTTCGGCATCGAGACGTAGCCCTCGGCGTCGGCGTCCGGATGGCCGGGGTCGTAGACGCGCTTGAGCGGCGTCTGGTCCTCGGCAATCGCCGCGACCTCGACGCCCGCGCTCGACCCTTGGCTCATCGCAGCCGACAGCGACGCGCCGAACGACGCGGCCCGCTCCTGCAGCACGACCTCCTTGCGGCGGTACGGCTGCCCGTCGGCGCCACGCGTGGTCTGCGCGTTGGCCAGGTTCTCGGCCACGACGTCCATCCGCAGGCGCTCGGCGGTGAGCGCCGAGGCGGAGATCTCCATGCCGCCGAACATGCTCATCAGACGCCCGTGCCCATGGCGGCCTTGAGGATCCCGATACGCGCGTGGGCGACCTGCACAGCCGCCTGGTGCTCGAGCGCATTGGCGGCGAGCTTCGCCGACTCGGACTCGACGTCGACCGTGGAGCCGTCGGCGCGCTGGGCGCCGGCGCTCCCGTCACGGGCGGGCGCGAACGTCATCGCGTGCAGCGAGCCCTTGGCATCCTCGCCGCGCTCCATGGCGGAGGCGAGGGCGCCGTGGAACTCCACGTCGACCCGCTGATACCCGGGGGTGTTGGCGTTGGCCAGGTTCGCCGCCAGCGCCTCGTGGCGCTTGCCGGCGCCCTCGATGGCGCGCTCGAGGGCAAGCTGCGTGATGTCGAACAGCACGGGGGACGGGTCTCCTTAAAGCGGAACTTCAAAGGGGCGCTCGGTCCCTCCCTGGACCAGCAAGGCCCCGTCCCTGGGGCAGCCCATTCCCTTGATCGGTCGCCGCGGGGGAGACTTGAACGGACCGATGCCCCGTGCCCTCCTCGTCACCCTGTGCGCGCTCGTCGTGCGGCGGCAACGACGGCCACGCGCAGCCGCCGCCATCCGCCGGCGCCATCGCCGGAGAGCTGGACGGCGTGCTCGACGAGCGCCCGGTCGTGCTCGTCGGCGCCTCGTTCGGCGGCTATGTCGTGCAGCTGTTCGCGAGCGGCCACCCGGCTGACGTCGCAGGCGTCGTGCCCGTGGACTCGCTGCATCCCGAGATCGACACGACGTTCAGGCGGCTGTTCGGCAAGCAGGCGGCCGCCGCTCGCGCTCGGCAGCTCGAGGACAACAGCGAGCGCATCACGTTCGCCGACCTCCGGAGGAGCGCAGCCGAGGTCGAGGCGGCCGAGGGGTTCCCCGAGGTGCCACTCGTCGTCCTCAAGCACGGCATCTCCTTCGACCCTGGCGGCGAGCCCGTGCCGGCGCTGGAGCGCGCGTGGGGCGGATGCAGGCGCAGCTCGCGGCGCTCAGCGCGCAGGGCCGCGTGGTGGTCGCCGAGCGCAGCCATCACCGGATCGCGGAGGACCAGCCGGAGGTGGTGGCGGCGGCGATCCGGCGCGTCGCCGGCACGCCCTGAGGCTCAGGCCGTGCCGTCGACCCAGCGCCGCGCCTCGGGCGTGCGGGCGGCCGCGTAGCCGGCGACCGCACCGCGGCTCTGGCGCAGCGCGGCGAGCTCGCGTGACGCCTCGGCCCGGGCCTGGGCGAGCGTGGCGGTGAGCTCCTGCTGGACGACGTTGAGGGCCTCGAGCACGAGGCGGGCGCCGCGCGGGGCGGCACCGAGCGTGGCCGCAATGCGCAGCCGCTCGTCGGTTGACTCGGCGAGCTCCTCCCAGCGACCCTCGGCGGCGAGCTGGCGCTCGGCCGTGGCGCGGGCGAGGAGTGCGGTCCAGGGATCCATGGGTCAGGTGGCGGCGATCTGCGCCCAGGACTCGCGCAGCTCGCCGAGCAGTTCGGCGACGGTCTCGATCGCGGCGGGGTCCTGCTCGAGCCGCGCCTCCATCAGCTTGCGGGTCGACCACACGTAGATGCCCTGCAGCCGGCTGGCGACGACGCCGCCGCGCTCGAGGTCGAGCGTGGAGAGCAGCTCGTCGACGATCGCCTCGGCGCGCGAGAGGCGCATCCCCGCCTCGGCGACCTCGCCCGTGCGCATCGCGTGCGCGGCCTGGCCGAGGAACCGCAGGCACCCGTCGTAGAGCATGACCACGAGCTGGCCCCGCGGCGCGGTGAGGATGCTCTGCTGCTTGTAGGCGGCGGGGCTGCGAGTGGCGGTGTAGGCGGACAACGGCGACCTCAGGACGGATGGGCGGACGACCTTCTTCACCGGTAGTCGACCCCGGTGGACACCGCTTGAGCTACTGGTTGGCGTTCAGCGCGGCGAGCTGGCCGGTGAGCCAGGCCTGCTGCGTCTGCGAGTTCTGGAGCGCCAGCTCCATGGCCGCGAACTGGGCCTTGAGGCGCGCCTCCTTGGCGTCCAGCCGCTCGTTCGTGGCGTCGATCTGCGACTGGATGCGGGCGACGGTGCGCTCGGAGCCCTTCAGGCGGTCGTCGATGCCGCTGGTCTGCTTCTTGACGAACGCGTCGACCTGGGCGTCGAAGCCGGCGAAGAACGCCTTGACCTGCGTCGCGTCCCCCTCCAGAACCGCGTCGAGCCTGGCCGCGTCGATCACCAGGCGGCCGCCCTTGGCGGCGTCCGAGGTCGCGCCGCCCGAGGCCTTCGGGACCGTGATCCCGAGGTCGGACAGGTCGTTGAGGCCGCTGCCCGACAGCACCTCCGTCATGCTGCTGCGCAGGCGCGACAGCATGCCGGTGAGGCCCGTGTCGCCGTGCAGCTGGCCGAGGCCGGCCTGGAAGGAGGAGCCGGGGCTGGTGATCGGCTTCTCGGTCAGCGCGCTGCGCGTCGTGTCGACGACCGCGTTGTAGGCGTCGACGAACGCGGTGACCTTCGCCTTGAGCGCGGTGCGGTCGAGCGTCGGCTCGGACACCGTGACCGTGGCGGGAGAGCTCGTGACGCCCTTGAGCGTGATGCGCAGGCCGGGGACCGCGCTCTCGAGCACGTTGGTCTGCGAGGGCGGCTGGGCGACGCCGTCGATCGAGTACGACGCGTTGAGCCGGCTCAGGTCGGGCGACGTGTAGTCGTCGTCGGCGGTCAGCACGCCGGCCGCCGTGACCGCGAAGTCGGAGCTCGAGCCGGTCTTGCGCGAGGAGAGGACGAGGCGGTCGGTGCCGTCGCCGTCCTTGACGATCGCGGCGACGACCGGACCGGAGCTCCTGGCGTTGATCGTGTCGGCGACGCTCTGGAGCGTGGCGCCCGCGGCGACCGTCACGTCGATCGCGACGGCCGGGTCGGCAGCCGACTCGACGTGGATGGTGCCGCCGGTGGTGGCGTCGGAGGTGAAGCCACGCTGCATCGAGGAGGCGAGGCGGTCGACCTGGACCGTGTGCCCGCCGATGCCGGCGCCGCCCACGAGCGCGACCGCGACCTTGGCGTCCGAGCTCTCGGCGGTCTGCCTCTGGGCCCAGCTCGAGTCCGCGCCGAGCGCCTTGGCGGCGCTCTGCAGGGCCGAGAGCTTGGCGGCGACGGTGGTCAGCCCGGTGCGCTGCGCGTTCACCGCGGCCTGGCGGTAGGACATGCGCGTCGTCCTCTGGCGTTCGAGCGCCATCAGCTGGCTCACGATCGCGCTGGTGTCGACGCCCGAGGCGAGGCCGGAGAGGGCGAGGTTGTCGGCCATCGCCTAGAGCGACGCGCCCGCGAGCACCGCGAGCGCGTGAGACGGCGGAATCGTGCGGATCGTGTTGCCCGCGCGGTCGCGCACCTCGATCACCATCCGCCCGCTCGCGGAATCCTTGCTGAAGTGCAGCTCGCGGTTCTCGGTCCAGAGCTGGTGCGCGCGGTCAGCCGCGGCGCCGATCTCCTCGAGCACCTCGGTCGGCGGGACGGCGGGAATCGACACCTGCGCGCCGTCCACTTCACGCGCGGGCGAGGGCCCGGCGGCGCCGGCGAGCGCCGCCGAGAAGTCCGTTCGCGGCACGGGAACAGGGCGCCGCGCGGGCGCACCGGATCCGATGGGGGGCAGGGGGCCGATCTCGAAGCTCATCTTGGCCTCGATTGTCGGCGGCTCGGCGAGGGGCTTGAGAGCGTGGACGTTTATCCGACGGCCGAGAAGAGCAGCGCGTCCTCCGACAGCTGCGCCTTCAGCGTGCGCTTGAGCTGCGAGTGGATCTGGCACACCCGGCTCTCGGACACGCCGAGGATGTCGCCAATCTCGCGCAGCGTCAGGTTCTTGACGTAGAGGAGGACGGCGACCTCGCGCTCGCGGCGGGGCAGCTGCTCAAACGCGCCGCGGAACTTGTCCTTGGCCTCTTCGGAGGCGCTCATGTGCTCCGGGTCCAGGCGGTTGTCGCCCGAGGCCAGCGTGTCGATGCGCTCGACCGTGGTCTCGTCGTCGGAGATCACCAGCGTGTTGAGCGACGTGACGTCGGACACCGCGATGTCGTCCTCGCGGCGGCGGAGGTCCTCGACGGAGATGGCCAGCGAGTCGGCGAGCTCGTCGCGCGAGGGGCGGCGCCCGTGGATGCCGGTGAACTGGTCGCGCGCCTTGGAGATGTCGCGCTCCCAGCGGCGCAGCGAGCGCGGCGCCCAGTCCTGACGGCGCAGCTCGTCGAGCACGGCGCCGTGGATGCGGGTCCACGCGAACTGCTCGAGCGTGGCGCCCTTCGACGGGTCATAGCGGTCGATCGAGGCGATCAGAGCCTCGAGGCCACAGGAGATGAAGTCCTCGACCTCGCAGCGGGCCGGCAGCTCGCGGACCTTCTTGAAGACGATGTACTTGACGAGCGGCGCGAAGGTCATCACGAGGCGGTTCCGCACCTGGACGTCGCCGGTGCGCTTGTACTCGCTCCAGAGCGCCAGGGCCTCGTCCGCGGAGACGCGGCGGCGGCTGGTGGTCGAGGCGGACTTCATGACGAACGGAGCTCCTTGAGGGAGGAATGGTCTGACGGACCGGTCCTGTATCGGGCCGAGACCCGATTCCCTTGATCACGGATTTCGGCGAGGCGCGGAATCGCTCACGGCGTAGGCCCAGGCGAGCGCCGCGGCGACCGCTCCCCACAGCTCCTCGGGCACTTCCTGGCCGAGCGCGAGGCCGGCGAGCGCGTCGGCGAGCTGCGGGTCCTCGTGGACGGGCACCCCGGCAGCGCGCGCCTGCTCGAGGATCGCGGCGGCGACGTGGCCGCGGCCGGCCGCCACGACCTGCGGCGCGCCGGTGCCCGTATAGCGGAGGGCGGCGCTGACGTTTCGCTCAGGCATAGACGTCGAGCGGATCGCGGCGCGGCGTGATGCTGACGTCGGCTTCGAGTCCCGTGCGCGCGACGAGGCCCTCCTGCAGCCGGCCCGCGGCCGCGTCGGCGAGCGCGAAGGGGCGCCCCGCGGTGGCCTCGACGGCGGCGCGCACGGCTTGCGGCGTGACCTCGAGCCGGAGGTCGAGCCGACCCAGCGTCTCGGACGTGAAGCTGAGCGCGACGGTGGCGCGCTCCTCGCCGCCGGCGTTGGTGGTCTTCGGCGGGTCCTCGACCACGACGCGGACGCCTCGCGGGTCGGCCGGCGGCGGGGTTGCGACGGGCACCGCCTGGTCGAGCTGGAGCGTCACCCGCTCGGGCGTAACTTCGCTGACATTCAGGCGCAGGGTCTCGCCCTTGGCGCCCACGTCGGGCGGCAGCTGGGCGGCCAGCGGGATGCCGGCGATCACGAGCACGCCGTGCGCCTCGCTGCGGGACAGCACCCGCGCGACCACCGAGGTCCCCGGCCGCAGCACGAGGTCGGGCAGCTGGGCGCGCAGCAGCTGCGTCTGGACGGCGACGACCGGCTCCACGCCTACAGGATGCCCGGCGAGGGCCGATGACCTGATTCAGATGGACCGCGGTCTCTACATCGCCGCCTCCGGGATGCTCGCCGAGCAGATCCGCCAGGAGCAGATCGCCAACGACCTCGCCAACGCGTCGACGGCCGGCTACAAGGCCGACCGCACGGCGCAGAGCACGTTCGGCGATCTCCTGCTCGCCAACTCCGGCTCGGGCGCCGTCGTGGGCCGCCAGAGCACGGCCGTGCAGGTTGCCGCGATCGAGACCGACTTCACGCCGGCCGCGGCGCGCGACACCGGCGAGCCGCTCGACTTCGCGGTCACCGGCGAGGGCTTCTTCGCCGTGCAGACGCCGCAGGGCGTGCGCTACACCCGCAACGGCCAGTTCGCGCTCGACAGCCAGGGCCGGCTCGTGACCGCCCGCGGCGATCTCGTGCTCGGCCGCGGCGGCGCGCCGATCGCGTCCCGCGACGGCAAGGTCGACGCCCGCCTGATCGGCGTCGTGAACCTCACGAACCCGCGCAAGGAGGGCGACTCGCTCGTCTCCGGCACTCCCGCCGGCGCCGCCACCGGCCAGGTCCGCGCGGGCGCGCTCGAGGCGTCGGGCGCCGACGCCGCGCGAGCGATGGTCGACATGATCGCCTCCATGCGGGCCTTCGAGGCCGGCCAGAAGGTCATCCAGGCGATCGACGACACCCTCGGCCGCGCGGCCACGCAGGTCGGCGCGGTCTCCGGCTCGTAGCGCTCTCCGCGCGCGAACGTCAACGGCTCAAGTTCCACAGCCGAACGCCGAAGACCCGAAGGCATGCTTCAGGGGTTGAACTCGGCAGCCGCCGGCATGGCGGCGCAGCAGCAGCGGATGGACGCCGTCGCCAATGACCTGGCGAACGCGAACACGACGGGGTACAAGCACCAGCGCGTCGGGTTCCGGGATCTCGTCTACGACCAGGTCGGACGCTCGTCGGCCCAGGGGGTCCGGACGGGCTCGGGCTCGGCGGCGGTCGATGCCGGGCGCTCGTTCGCCCAGGGCGTGCTTCAGCGCACGCAGCGGCCGCTCGACGTCGCGATCCAGGGCGAGGGGTTCCTTCGCGTCCGCCTCGCGGACGGCCGTGAGGCGCTGACGCGCGACGGCGGCCTGCAGATCGACGGCGCCGGGCGCCTCGTCACCTCGGCCGGCTCGCTCCTGCAGCCGCAGATCACCGTGCCCGACGGCGTCCCCGAGGACGCGATCTCGATCGGGCCTGACGGCACCGTGCTGATCGACGGTCGCAACGCCGGCCGCCTCGACCTCGTCACCGTGCGCTCGGTCCAGGGCCTGATCTCCGTAGGCGACAACGCGTTCACCACCTCCCCGGCCTCCGGCCCCGAGACCGCCGCCCCGCAGACCACCGTCCTCTCGCAGGGCGCGCTCGAGAGCTCGAACAGCGACATGGCCGAGTCCATGGTCGCGATGATCGAGGCCCAGCGCGCGTTCCAGCTCGCCTCGAAGGCGATCACGATGGCCGACGAGATGATGGGCATCGCGAACGGCGTGAAGAGATGAGCCGCGCAATGGGTCGATACGAGACGTCGGATTCGTTGGGCGCATGCGGAGCAGTGCGATGATCGAAGGGCTCCCGTCGGTGCCGTCGTCCGCTCTTCCCGCCTCCGTTCGCGACGCCTCGAAGGCCGACCGCGACGCCTACAAGGCCGCGCTCGGCTTCGAGCAGATCCTGCTCGGCCGGCTCGTCGGGGAGATCGTGCCGGCCGGCGACAGCCCGTACGCCTCCTCGGTGCAGGACGCCTTCACCGCCGGTCTCGTGAACGGCGGCGGCATCGGCCTCGCCGCCTCGCTCTATCCCAGCCTGCGCAAGGCGGCCGCATGAGCACCGTCATCGAAGCCGAGCTGCTCGTCCACCTCGACGCCCAGATCGCCTCCGCGCGGCGCCTGCTCGGCCTCGTGCTCGAGCAGGGCAAGGCCGTGCGCGCCCGCGACGTCGAGGCCGTCCTCGCCCGGCTCGCCGACGTGCAGACCGAGATGGGCCTGCGCGGCGCCCTCGAGCAGGACCGCGCCGCGCTGCTGCAGCGCGCCGGCGTCGCCCTTGGCGTCCCCGCCACCCAGGTCACGCTCGAGCGCCTGTGTGCGCTCGTCGCGCCCGGCGCTGCCGAGGCCGCCCGCCAGCGCTCGGCCGAGCTGCGCGGGCTGCTGGCCGAGATCGCCCGCGAGCACGGCATCAACCGCGCGCTCATGCGCCAGGAGCTCGCCTTCCTCGCCCATCTGACGCGCCTCGTGGGCCAGGACACGGAGCCCGGTTACGGGCGCCCCGGCGCCGAGGGCAGCCCCACGCCCCCGCCCATCCATCGCGCACTGGACCTGCAGGCATGATCTCGTCCTTCTACGGCCTCCAGACCTCGCTGCGCGGGCTGCTCGCCCAGCAGCGGATGCTCGACACCACGGGCCACAACATCGCGAACGCCTCGACGAAGGGCTACTCGCGCCAGGAGGCCACGCTCGTCGCCTCGCCGGCCCTGATCGTCCCGGCCGGCAGCCTCGCGAGCGGCGCCGGCGCGCACATCGGCTCCGGCGTCGACGTCGAGACCTTCCGCCGCGTGCGCAACCAGTTCGTCGACCTCCAGTACCGCAGCCAGAACACGAACCTCGGCGAGTGGGCCGCCCGCGCCAACGCGCTCGACGCCGCCGAGCTCTCCCTCGCCGAGCCGGGCGAGAACGGGATCAACGAGCAGCTCGCGCGCTTCTGGGACGCGTGGGCCGACGTCGCCAACGCGCCCGTCGACCCCGCCGCCAAGCAGGCGCTCGCCGAGCAGGCCGGCGCGCTCGCCGACGCGTTCGCGACCGTCCGCGCGCAGATCGCCATGGCCCGCGACCAGGGCATGGCCGAGTACGCGACGCTGTCCGGCCCTACCGGCGAGGTCGCGCTCGCGGCCCAGGACCTGGCCGGCCTCAACGACCAGATCAAGCGCTACATCACGGCCGGCGACATTCCCAACGACCTGCTCGACCGCCGCGACCTGCTGATCGACCAGCTGTCGCGATTCGGCCAGGTCTCGGTCACCGAGCAGGCCGACGGCACGGTCGACGTCGCCTTCGTCGACACGGCGGCGGCCGCCACCACGTACCCGATCGTGACCGGCACGACCGCGACCTGGGCCGGTCCGCCGGCCGGTGACGCGTGGTCGCCCGGCGGCCGGCTCGGCGGGCTGCTCGAGGCCTCGCGCAGCGGCGGCACGCTCGACGGCTACCTGGCCGACGTGGACGCCGTCGCGACCTCGCTCGCCACGCTCGTCAACGGCGCCTACGGCGCCACGTTCTTCGAGACCGGTCCCGGCCCCGCGGGCGCCACCCTGCGAGTGGAGGCGGGCATCGCCGCCGATCCCCGGGCGATCGACCCAGGCAGCGGCAACGCCGGCTCCAACGACCGCGCGCTCGCGGTCGGCGCGCTGCGCGACCACGCGAGCATCGACCGCGCCTACCAGGCCTTCGTGGCCAAGGTCGGCGCGCAGGTGCGCGACGCCCGGCGCCAGGAGGCCAACGCCCAGGTGCTGACCGACGCGGTCGAGAACCGCCGCCAGAGCGTCTCCGGCGTCTCGCTCGACGAGGAGATGGCCAACATGGTCCGCTTCCAGCGCTCCTACCAGGCCTCGGCGCGTGCCATGAGCACGATGGACGAGATGCTCGACGTGCTCATCAACCGCACGGGACGCGTCGGGCTATGAGCATGCGCATCACCAACGCGATGGTCACGCGCAACGTGCTCGCGAGCCTCAACGAGGTCTCCGACAAGCTCACGCGCGCGCAGCAGAAGGCTGCGTCCGGCAAGGAGATCTCACGGCCCTCCGACGACCCGTTCAACGCCGCGCGCGCCATGGCGCTGCGCCAGGGCATGAGCGCCACGCAGCAGTACAAGCGCAACATCGAGGACGCCACGGGCTGGACCGAGGCGACCGAGCAGGCGCTCGCCCAGATCACCGAGGTGGCCCAGCGCGCCCGCGACCTGCTCGTCCAGGGCGGGACCGACGCGGCCGACCCGACGTCACGCGAGGCGATCGCCGCCGAGCTCGAGCAGATCATCGAGTCGGTCAAGGAGACGGCGAGCGCGACGTACCGCGGCGCGTACCTGTTCTCCGGCACCGACGTCAACGACCGCCCGTACCTGCCAGGGGCCGACGACAGCTACCGCGGCGACCAGGCCGGGGCCAACCCGGCGATCCCCGGCGTGATCCGCGAGATCGGGCCCGGCGTGACGATGACGATCAACACCGTCGGCTCAGACGTACTGGGCCGCGGTCAGGGGGCCGCCGACGGCAAGCTCCTGCACGTCCTCCGCGACGCCGTCGACGATCTCCGCAGCGGCGACGGCGCGGCGATCCGCACCGACCTCGGCCGGCTCGACGGCGAGCTCGAGGCGCTGCTCGAGGTGCGGGCCGCCAACGGCGCCCGGGCCAACCGGCTCGACGCCGCGCTGACCCGCCTCGACGAGGTCGAGGAGTCGCATCTGCGGCAGCTCACGAACACCGAGAGCGCCGACATCGCCAAGGTCCTGATCGAGCTCAACTCCCAGACCGCCGCCTACCAGTCCGCCCTGCGGGCGGGCGCCAGCATCGTCCAGTCCTCCCTCATGGACTTCCTGCGCTGATCCGGCGCACCTCTCCATCCATCCCCTCGGAACCCAAGGAGCCACCAACCATGCCCCCCGTGATCGTCGAGAGCTCGCGCTTCGGCACGCTCGAGATCGAGGAGTCAGCGGTCATCGAGTTCCCCACGGGCCTGATCGGTCTCGGCAGCACCCGCTGGGCGCTCGTCGGCGACAGCACCGACGGGCCTTTCCAATGGTTGCACTCGCTCGAGGACGGCACGCTCGCCCTCCCCGTGACCAACCCGTGGGCGTTCTTCCCCGACTACGCGGTCGAGTTGTCTGACGCCGACACGGCCAAGCTGGGCGCCGACGAGGCCACGGTTCTCGTCACCGTCCGCGCCGGCGCCGAGCTGTCGGACTTCAGCGCGAACCTCCGCGCGCCGATCCTGATCGCAGAAGGACGCGGCCACCAGCTGATCAACGAGGTCGCGGACGCCCCCGTCCGTGCCGCGCTGTTCGGAGAGGTCGCGGAGACGGCGGTCGCGTAGGTCGCCGTCCCCCACCCCACACGAAGCTTCCAAGGAGGAATCTTCATGCTCATCATCACCCGCCGCCCCGGCGAGAAGATCATGCTCGGCGACGACATCGTCGTCCACGTGATGGAGATCGTCGGCAACTCCGTCCGCGTGGGCGTCGAGGCGCCGCGCTCGATTCCGGTCTACCGCGAGGAGATCTGGAACGCCGTGCGGGACGAGAACCGCGCCGCGGCCGACGCGGCACCCCGCGCGCTGCCGCAGCCGAGCGAGCAGGACGCCTAGGACGTGCGGGGGCGGGTACCGTCCCCGTATGCGCAAGCTTCTGCTCCTCGGCGCCGTCGCGCTCGGCGCCGCCGCCTTCCTCAAGCGCGACAAGGTGACCGCGCTGCTGCCCTCGCGCAGCGAGTCCCCGAGCTACACCCCGCCCGAGCCCGGCCCGTCGAACTACGACGCGCCCGGGCCCGTGGCCAACACCGCCACGCCGGTGCCGGCGCCCGAGCCGCACCAGCCGCCGACCGTCGACGAGGCCGCCGAGGAGGCGGCCGCCGCGGCCGAGGCGGCCAACATCGGCGGCGTGGTCAGCGACTACGCCGGCCCGGCTGACCTGCCCGCCACGGACGCCGAGCGCCCGCTCGCCGAGGCCGGCCAGGGCGAGGCTGAGGGCCAAGAGCAGGCCGAGCACGACCTCGAGGAGGCCGCGAGGCCGACCGCGCCCGGTATGTCCCCGAGCCAGCACGCGATCGAGGACGCGATCGAGGAGGCCGGCAACCCACGGGCGGGCGAACAGCTCGAGGAGCAGCCGACCGAGCCGACGGGCTGGGCGCCGCCGACCAGCGGCGAGCCGGCGACGTCCGAGCAGCCGGCGGCCTCCGAGGAGCCCAAGGAGCACGAGGAGGGCGATCAGAAGCTCGAGCCGATCGACTGGCGCACCTGGTCCGGCCGCTCGGTCGACCAGTAGCAGGGGGTGCCCAACGGGACACCGCTCGACACGGAATGGCCTGTTGGGCGGGGCCCCCAACCAGTCTCAGGCGGCGGCCTCCCACAGGTCGCCGCCGACCGCCGGCCGCGGCCGGACGCGCCACTCGAGGGCGAGGTCCCAGAGGGCCGCGGCAGCCCGCGGCGCCGGTAGGTCGCACGCCGCGGCGACCTCCGGAGTGGCCAGGCGGCCGAAGCGCCGCAGCGCGTCCTCGACGCCGGGCCGCTCGTCCAGCGGCTCGGCCCCCGCGGCGATCGCCGCCTCACGCACGCGCTGGTAGGGACCGTACCCGGCCACCGGCGCGCCGCCGTCGCCGAACGCGAAGGCCGGCGTCGTGATGCCGCAGCCGCGCTCGAGGTCCGCCCCGAAGCGCTCGACGATCGCGTTCGAGGCGAGGTCCACCTGCAGGCGGTCGAGGTCCAGGCCGCTGGTCTCCCGCGCCGCATCGAGGAGCGCGGCGGCGTTGTCCATCCGCCGGCCCTCGACGAAGATCGCCTCACGCAGCCGTCGCAGGTACGGCGCAGGATCGCCCTGCTCGGCGACGGCGTGGACCGCCAGGCCAGCGGGATGCGTCGAGCGCGGTGGGTCGCGCAGGAACACGCGGGCATCCGCCGGCATGCCGCTCTCCGCCGTCGCGTCGAGGGTCGCGAGCGCCAACGCGCCCGCATCCGGTGCCTCGATGGTGCGCCGCAGCCCGACGATCACGAAGGTGATCGCCATCCGATCGCCGAACTCGACCTGGAGGCGGCGGAGCTGCGGTTCGGCCGCCCAGGACCAAGGGCAGTACGGATCGGTGAAGACGGTGATCGGGATCGGCCGCACATCGGCCACAATAGGACCGAGGACATGAGCACGCTCGTGGGGATGCAGCTGAGCGGCCGGTACCGCCTGGATGCCCAGATCGGCGCCGGGGGCATGTCGACCGTCTACCGGGCGTTCGACCAGACGCTCGAGCGCCGCGTGGCGATCAAGCTGATGCACCGCGAGATCGCGTCGGACTCCGACCAGCTCGAGCGCTTCCGCCGCGAGGCCCGCGCCGTGGCCCAGTTCTCGCACCCCCACATCGTCGGCGTGATCGACGCCGGCGAGGACGAGAGCCGGCCCTACATCGTCTTCGAGTACGTCGAGGGTGAGACCCTCAAGGAGCGCATCCGCCGCATGGGCCGCCTGCCGATGGACGAGGCGATCGCCTACGCGATCGAGATCGCCCGCGCGCTCGGGTGCGCGCACGACCACCACATCGTGCACCGCGACGTCAAGCCGCAGAACGTGCTGATCGACGCCGAGGGATCGGCCAAGGTCACGGACTTCGGGATCGCCCGCACGCTCGACCAGGACGGGCTCACCGCCGACGGCCGCGTGCTGGGCACCACGGACTACGTGTCGCCCGAGCAGGCGCTCGGCGATGACGTCGACGGCCAGACCGACATCTACTCGCTCGGCGTCGTGCTGTTCGAGATGCTCACAGGCGACGTCCCGTTCCACGGCGAGACCCAGGTCTCGGTGGCGATGAAGCACGTGCGCGAGGACCTGCCGGACCTGCAGAGCCGACGCCCCGAGGCCTCGGCGACGCTGGCCTCGGTGCTCGACCGCATGACCGACAAGGACCTCGGCCGCCGCTATCCCGACATCCCGACGCTCGTGGCCGACTTGGAGGAGGCGCTCGCCATCGAGGCGGCGCGCTCGGGCCGCTCGACAGGCGAGGCGACCGCGGTCCTGCGCACGCTGCCGCCGTCCGCGCGGCGGCGGCTGCCGTTCCGCATGCGCCACCCGTTGCCCGTGCTCGGCATCGTGCTCCTCCTTGCGCTCGCTGGCGCGGCGGCCGTGCTCCTGTTCAAGGAGGGCGTCGAGCGCACCCAGCGCGGCACCGGCGCGGGCGACATCAAGGCGCCGGCCGGCGAGAGCGTCGTGTCGCTGGCGCGCGCCTCGGCCAACGACTACGACCCGCTGGGCGACGACGAGGAGCATCCCGACGAGGCGCCGCTGGCCGTCGACCGCCAGCCCGACACGGCGTGGACCACGGAGCGCTACAGCTCCGGCCTCGAGGGCTCCAACAAGGCCGGCGTCGGCCTCTACCTCGACGCCAAGCCGGGCGTCGAGGCCGTCCGCATCGAGGTCCAGACGCCGGAGCCCGGCTGGCAGGCGGAGATCTACGGCGCACCGCCCGGTCGCGTGCCGGAGTCGGTCGACTCGGGCTGGACGCGGATCGGCGGCGGCTCCGTGCGTTCCGGCGACCAGCGCTTCCGGCTCGAGGGCAGGGAGGGCGGGACCCGATTCCGCTACTACCTGGTCTGGATCACCGCGCTGCCGCCCGAAGAGCAGCGCGTCGAGATCGCCGAGCTCGCGCTGTTCAGCCGCGAAACCCGCTAGAAGGAGTGTCCGGCCCGCTCGACCGCGTAGCGCTCGAGCGCGAGCGCGAGCAAGCGGTCGACGAGCGCCGGGCCGTCCAGCCCTGTCGCCTCCCACAGCTTCGGGTAGACGCTCGTCTGCGTGAAGCCGGGCATCGTGTTGAGCTCGTTGACGAGCACGCGCTCGCCCTCGACGAAGAAGTCGACCCTCGCGAGGCCGGCGCAGCCCACCCGTGTGAAGGTGTCGACGGCCAGCCGGCGGACCTCGTCGAGCACGTGCTCCGGCACCCGGGCGGGGACGACGAGCTCCATGCCGCCGTTCGTGTACTTGGCCTCGTAGTCGTACCAGTCGCCCTTGAGGACGACGATCTCACCCGGAACCGAGGCCTCCGGCTCGTCGAGCCCGAGCACCGAGCACTCGACCTCGATCCCGCTCGAGAACCCCTCGACGATCACGAGCGGGTCGTGGCCGAACGCGTCCTCGAGCGCCGCGGTCATGTCCGCCTCCGACCACACCTTCGCGATCCCCACGGAGGAGCCCAGCCGCGCAGGCTTGACGAACACCGGCGTGCCGAGCACGGCGAGCTGGGCCCGCACGGCCGCCGGCTCGGCGCGCCAGCGATGCTCGCGGACCGCGGCGTAGGGCACCTGCGGCACGGCGCCCGCGGCCAGGACCTCCTTGAAGACGACCTTGTCCATGCACAGAGCCGAGGCGAGCACGCCGGCGCCTACATAGGGCACCTCGAGCAGCTCGAGCAGGCCCTGCACCGTGCCGTCCTCGCCGAACGGGCCGTGGAGGACGGGGAACGCGACGTCGGCGTCCAGCAGCCCGCCGGCAGGCGAGAGCGCGATCACCGACCCGCCGTGCGACCAGGCGCCGGAGCGCTCCACCGTGACGGGCACGACCTCGTGTCCGGCGGCGGCGACCGCCTCGCGCACGAATGTGGCCGAAGCCTGCGAGACCTCGTGCTCGGACGAGCGGCCCCCGCCCAGGACGACGACCCTCACGGCGAAGGGGTCGGGGTCGGGGTCGGCGTGGGGCTGGGCGCCGCCTCCAGGCGGCCGACCACGATCGTCACGCGCGAGCCCTCGCGGCGCTCCTCGCCGGCGCCCGGCGACTGGTCGAGCACCACGCCGTCCTGCGCCTGGTCGATCACGGCCTGCTCGCGCACGCGCACCTCGAAGCCCGCGTCCTCGAGCGTGGTGCGGGCCTCCTCCTCGGTCGAGTCGACCACGTCCGGGACCTCGACCGCCCGAGCGATCACGAGGTTCACGGCGGAGTCGCTGGCAACCTGCTCGCCCGCCGCCGGGTCCTGCTCGATGACGGTCCCGGGCTCCTGGTCGGACGCCTCCTCGGTCACCTGGCCGACCCGGAGGCCCGCGCCCTCGAGCTCGCTGCGGGCGTTGTTCTCGCTCTCGCCGACCACGTCGGGCACCTCGACCTGCTCGCGACCGCGCGAGACCTGGAGGACCACCGTGCTCCCGCGCTCGATCGTCGTGCCGCCGGGCGGCGTCGTCTCGATCACGCGGCCGTTCGGCACGTTGTCCGAGAACGCGCGCTCCACGCGCGGCTCGAAGCCGGCGTCGCGCACCTGCTTCTCGGCCTGATCGCGCGGTCGCCCGACCACGTTCGGCACCGGCGCCTCACCCGGGCCCGTGGAGACCGTGAGCTCGACCACCGAGCCCTTGGGCGCTTCCGTGTTGGGGAGCGGATCCTGGGACGCCACGCGATCGCGCTCCACGTCCGCGTTGGCGACGTTGACGATCTCGACCTCGAAGCCGCGGTTCTTGATGATCTGCGACGCGGTCGCCGAGCGCAGGCCGACGACCCGCGGCACCGTGAGCTGCTCGGGCCGCAGCAGCAGGTAGAGCCCGACGCCGATCGCGGCCAGGGCGAGCAGCGCGAGCAGCCACAGCCACCAGCGGCGGCCGTCGGCGTCCTCCTCGAGCACCTCCTCGACCACCGGCGGCGGTGGGACGATCTCCATCGGCGCCGCGCGCGCCGACTCGAGCGCGGCGATGAACTCGTCCGCGTCCTGGTAGCGGCGCGCGGGGTCCTTCTCCATCGCGCGCAGCACCACCGCGTCGAGCGCCGGCGGAACCTCAGGGTTGACCTCCATCGGCGGCACGGGAGCCTCGGAGACCTGCATCAGCGCAACGCTCACCGGCGACTCGGCGTCGAACGGCACGCGGCCGGTCAGCAGCTCGTAGAGCACGATGCCGATCGAGTACAGGTCCGAGCGCTCGTCGACCGGCTTGCCCTGGGCCTGCTCAGGGGACAGATACTGCGCCGTACCCATGACCGAGCCGGTCTCCGTCATGTCCGACACGCCGGCGCGCGCGATCCCGAAGTCGGTCACCCGGACGCGGCCGTCGTTGTCGATCAGCACGTTCTGGGGCTTGATGTCCCGGTGCACGACGCCGTGCTTGTGCGCGAAGCGCGCCGCCCGCAGGATCTGCAGCGTGAGGTCGGAGGCCGCCTCGGGCGGGGCGGGGCCGCGCTGGACGATGATGTCCTTCAGCGTCCGCCCCTCGACGAACTCCATGGCGATGTAGGAAGTGCCGTCCCACTCGCCGCGGTCGTAGATGCCGACGATGTTCGGATGCTGGAGCCCGGCCGCGCTCGACGCCTCGCGGCGAAAGCGCTCGACGAACTGCGCGTCGTCGGCAAAGCGGCGGTGCAGGAGCTTGAGCGCCACGCGCCGGCCCAGCTGCTGGTCCTCCGCGCAGTAGACCTCCGCCATCCCGCCAGAGCCGATCCGCTTGAGCACGCGGTAGCGGCCGTCGATCATCGTGTCGCGCTCGACGCGGACGGGGCTCAACTCACTCCCCCAGCGCCTGCAGGACCTGTGCCGCGATCGGTGCCGCGTTGCCGCCACCGGTGCCGCCGGTCTGGCGCTCGAGCATCGCCGCGACCGCGAAGCGGCCGGTGAAGCCGATGAACCACAGGTTGTCGGTGCCATCGCCGACCTCGGCCGTGCCGGTCTTGCCCGACACGTCGACGCCCTCGAGCTGCGCCGCGGTACCGGTGCCCTGCTCGACGACGTTGCGCATCATCAGGGCGAGCTGGTCGGCGCTCTCCCGAGACATCACGCGCTCGGCCTCCTCCGGCAGCGGCTCGTCGATCGTCCGCCCGTCCGGGTCGACGACCTTCTCGACGAGCCGCGGCTCCATGCGCACGCCGCCGTTGGCCACCGTCTGGGCGACCGTGGCCATCTGCAGCGGCGTGACCTGGAGCTTGTCCTGGCCGATCGCCATGCGCCCGACGTCGACCTGGTCCGAGGTCGGCGAAAGCAGGCGGCCGCGCGGCCCGTACTCGCCGCTCGGCACCATCTGGTCGTCGGGGTAGTCCATGGGCGGGTCCTCGTAGAACCCGAACTTGCGCAGGTACTCGCCCATCGTCTCCTTGCCGAGCGCCTCGCCGACCGAAGCCCAGGCGGTGTTGATGGAGTTCGTGAGCGCGGTCGTGAGGTCGACCTGGCCGAAGTCCTCGCCGCCGAAGTTCTCCAGCGGCGTGCCCGAGATCGCCTTGCCGTTGCTGCCGTCGACTGTCGAGTTCGGCGTGAAGCGCCCGGAGTCGAGCGCGGCGGCAGCGGTCACGACCTTCATCGTCGAGCCCGGGGCGAGCAGCGACTGCGTCGCGCGGTTGAAGGTGTCCGCGTTCGCCGGGTCGGTCGGGTCGAACGTCGGCGTGGCGGCCATCACGCGCACGGCGCCGGACTTGACGTCGAGGGCCACCACGGCGCCGTTGCGTCCTCCGAGGCCGTCGTAGGCCGCCTGCTGGGCGCGCGTGGAGAGCGTCGTGCGCAGGTCGTCGCCGACCTTCTGGGGGCCGAGCAGGCGCTCGAGGGCGCCGATCGCGTCGTTGCGCCGCCCAGTCAGCGGGTCGTTGTAAAACTCCTCGAGGCCGATCCGCCCGCGCTCGAGCGACGTGTAGCCGACGGGGTGCGAGAACAGCTCGCCGGTCGGGTAGCGGCGCTCGAAGCGCTCGCCGGGCAGCGGCCGGTTGCCGGCCAGCACCTGGCCGTCGGCCGCCCGGATGATCCCGCGCTTGATCAGCTGCTCCTCGAACAGCAGCCGCCGGTTGTTCGGGTTGTCGCGCAGCGCCTCGGCCTCGAACACCGTCCAGCGCGACGTGAAGGCCACGAGCACGCCGAACAGCACGATGACGAGCGCGAAGAGGCGGACGACGGGCTTGTTCACCGCAGGCCCCTCCTGCCGGCGGCGCCCCTCGCCGGCCGGCGCGCGCGGTCGGAGACGAGCAGGAGCAGGGCGAGCAGCACGAAGTTCGCGAGGATCGACGACCCGCCGTAGGAGACGAACGGCAGCGTGACGCCGGTGAGCGGGATCACGCGCGTGACGCCGCCCACGATGACGAACACCTGCAGCGCGAACACGGCGCTCAGGCCGGCCGCCAGCAGCTTGGAGAAGGAGTCGGAGGCCAGCATCGCCGTGCGGAAGCCGCGCTCGGCCAGCATCATGTACACGAGGATCAGCCCGCACGCTCCGACGAGCCCGAGCTCGCTCGTGATGACCGCGTAGATGAGGTCGGTGTGCGGCGCCGGGATCAGCGACTCCCCGTTGGGCCCGCGCAGCAGCGACGCGCCGAGCCCGGTGCCGAACAGGCCGCCGTCCGCCTGCGCGAACAGCGACTGCGCGATCTGGTAGCCCTCCTTCTCCACCCACCGGGGGTTGAACGGGTCGAGCCAGATGTCGACGCGGTCTTGCACGTGGCTCACCGTGGAGGCCATGAACCACGCGCCGAGCCCGAACAGCACGAGGCCGATGGTCACGAACGACAGCCGGTTCGTCGCCACATAGAGCAGCGCCAGGAAGCCGCCGAAGTACATCAGCGAGGACCCGAGGTCGCGGATGAAGACGAGCATGAGCATCGCCGCCCCCCACACGACCAGCAGCGGCCCGAAGTGCTTGAGCGGCGGGATCGTCACGCCGAGGAACCGCCGCGAGCCCTGGACGAGCACCTGCCGCGTGTCACGCAGGTACGAGGCCAGGAAGATGATGATCGCGATCTTGCTGAACTCCGCGGGCTGGAACGAGATCGGCCCGATCCCGACGCCGAGGTAGGCGCCGTTGACCTGCTGGCCGATGCCCGGCACGCGCGGCAGGAAGAGCAGCACGAGGCCCGCGAGCGCGATCGTGTAGCGGTAGCGCTCGAGCACGCGCAGGTCGCGCACGAGCAGGATCGTGGCGGCGAACAGGCCGAGGCCGAGCACGAACCACTGCGCCTGCTCGCGCGCGAGCTCCTCGTCGATCCGGTAGATGACGACGAGCCCGAAGCAGGCGAGCACGGCCGTCAGCGGGAACATGTAGGGGTCCGCGTCGGGCAGCGTGAAGCGCAGGAAGAGGTGTCCCGCGAAGCACAGCCCGAGGAAGATCGCGCCGTAGGTCAGCGAGACATCGGAGAGGACCTCCGACTCCTGGATGAAGATCGCCGCGAAGCCGGCGGTGAGCAGCAGCGAGGCGGGGACGAGGGCCAGCAGCTCGCGGTTGCGAGCGCTCACTCGAGATCCCCGCGTTCCAGTTGACGGACGAGGTCCTCGGCGTCGTCCTTCGACCGCAGCTGGTGGTCGGTGAACGTGGCGCGGCGCGCGCTCGGCACCTGCGCGAGGCTGACCCCGGAGGGGTAGTACGTGCCGTAGAGCTCGATGCCGAAGGGCAGCTCGTACGGCAGCCCGCGGTAGATCGTCACGACCTGGGTGTCCTCGTCGACGCCCACGAAGTAGACCGCGCGCGAGGCGGTCCACAGGGCGGCGCCCACGATCGCCAGCGCGGCGAGGAACGCGATCAGCGCCCCTGGCACGCGGCGACGACGACGCTTCGGCTTGGCTCGGGGCGGAGGCGGTGGCTCCTCGGCCATCGGCTCGGCGGGCCGCTTGGGCGGCGCCTCCGCCACGCTGGAGGCCGGCAGCGTCATGGTGGCCGCGCGCTGTGTGCCGTCGTCGGCCTCGGGCGCGACCACGCTCGCGTGCTCGCTCGTCTCGCCGAGCTCGGCCTCCTCGCGGGCGACGGCGACCTCCTCGAGGCGGAACAGCAGGACGGTGATGTTGTCGCGCCCGCCGGCGTCGTTGGCGGCGGCGATCAGATCGCGGCCGGCCTCCTCCAGTGAGCTCGATGTGTCGAGGATCTGCTTCACGCGCGCCTCGGCGATCATCGACGTGAGCCCGTCGGAGCACAGCAGGAAGCGGTCGCTACCGCGCGCCTGGTAGGCCTGCACGTCGACCTGCACGTCGGGCTCAGGGCCGAGCGCGCGTGTGATCACGGAGCGCTGCGGGTGCGTCTCGGCCTGCTCCTCGGTGAGCTTGCCGCGCTCCACCAGCTCGCCGACCAGCGAGTGGTCGCGCGTGAGGCGGATGAGGTCCGCGTCGCGCAGCAGGTACGCGCGCGAGTCGCCGACGTGGGCGATCGTGACGGCGTCCTCGCCGACATAGGCGGCCGTGACCGTCGTCCCCATGCCGGCCCGCTGCGCGTCCGACTGCGAGCGCTCGTGGATGCGCCGGTTCGCGTCCTCGACGATGTGGGCCAGGCCCTCGGCCGGCGTGCCGTCGGGAAGGCCCTCGTCGAATGACTCGACGGCCATCCGGGACGCGACCTCGCCGGCCTGGGCGCCGCCCATGCCGTCCGCGACCACGAACAGGGGCGACCGGACGAAGAAGCTGTCTTCGTTGCCCTGGCGCTGCCGACCGCGGTCGGAGCCGTGCCACTGCTCTGCGATGCGAAGCACTTACCGCTCGAAGGTGAAGTCGGAGTCGCCGATGCGAATGCTGTCACCGACGTGGAGCGGCTGCGGTCCGCGCAGCGGCTCCCCGTTGAGGTATGTCCCGTTGGTCGAGCCCAGGTCCTCGATCACCATCACGTCGCCCTGCGGGACCAGCCGGGCGTGCTGCGATGAGGCGAAGGTGTCCTCGAGTCGAATGTCCGCCGACTCCCCCCTCCCCAGCAGGGCGCCGTCGGAGAGATCATAGGCGGAGCCGGAGCGCAGGCCCGCCGCCGTCCCCACGCGCAGCTTGGGCACGCCGCCGTCGCTGGCGGGGTTGAGACCCTCCGTGGCGCGGTGCATGCCAGTGGCGTCCTCGAGCGCCGGCTCGGTGGCCTGGCCGCGGCGCAGATCCTTGAGCGCCGAGCGGGCCATCCACAGGAGGAACAGGTAGAGGATGGCGAGGAAGCCGAACTTGAGCGCGACGGCGACCGGGTCGAGAGCCATCCCCGCTACTCCAGCTCGAACGTGACGCGGGCGGTGCCGAGCTCGATCACGTCGCCCGGCTTGAGCGACTGCGGGCCTTGGATCCGGCGGCCGTTGACCTTCACGCCGTTGGTCGAGCCGAGGTCGCGCACGATCCACGCGCCGCCGGACGGGCGGACCTCCGCGTGGCGGCGGGAGACGTTCGGATCCTCGACCACCACGTCGGCCTCCCGCGAGCGGCCGATCACGGCGCCGTGCGAGCCCAGCAGCGCGGCCCGGCCCGCGACCTTGAGACGGGCGGCGCCGCGGCGGTGGTCGGGCTCGCGCAGCGGCTCGGCGAGTCGGTCGGAGACGGTGTAGACCATCGTATGCCCGTGGTCGCCCTGGCTCGGCTGGTCCTCAGCTCGCTCGGGCGCACGCACGAGGCGGGCCTGGATGCCGAACTCGCCGAGCCGCAGACGCTCGTCCGTCCGGAACTCGATCTGCGGTCGCGTGGCCAGCGAGACTCGCTCGCGGCGGGCGTGCTCGAGCAGGTAGCCGGACAGCTCGCGCTTGAGCTCGTCCTCGTACCCCTCGAACTGCTTGCGGTCGTCGGGCGAGAGCCAGACGGCGTACTCGTTCGGCGCGTAGGTGCGGGAGAGCGACTGCACGCGGTGCTCGTCCATCTCGCGCGCGAGCTTGCGCGCGATCTCCACCGGCCGCACCTCGGACTTGAAGGCGCGTGAGAACGTGCCTTCGACGAGGCCGGCGAGCTTCGATTCGAGCGTTCGCAGCACACTCATGGGTGGCTGGGGAGTCGGAATACCCCGTCAGGCGGCTTCATGTTCCGCGTCCAGAGTATTCCGAGCCCGTGCGCCGATCACCGCGACCGCCCCGGCGAGCACGGCTCCTGCGACGAGGCCGCGCGGCTCCGGGAGCCCGGCGCGGGCGGCCACGGCACCGGTGGCGGCGGCGAGCCCGGCGGCCCAGGCGGAGCTCAGCACGAGATCGGCGGCGAGCGAGCGGCCCGTGGCCAGCCACGGGAGCACGAGGGCGGCGGCGGCCCAGAGCGGCGCGAGCAGCAGCGCACCCGAGCTCATCAGCTCCCGGAGGATCTCGCCGGCTGTCCCGGGGCCGGTGCCGAACAGCAGGTTCCGGCCGGCGAGCGGCTCCGCCAGCAGCAGCCACCACAGCCCGGCGGCGCCGAGCGCCGCGCGGGTCCAGGCGCCGCGAGCGCGGCCGGCGATGGCGGGGTACGCGCCGGCGAGACCGACGAGGCCGAGCACCGGCGCCGCGGCTGGCACCGACCAGACGAGCCCGCAGTTGCGCAGCAGCAGGGGCGGGACGACCGCCGCGAGGGCGACCAGCGCCGCGGCGGACGGCCAGGGGTCGGCGAGCGCCGCCACCGCCCCCGCGGCGGCGACCAGCCATCCGGCACGCGGGAACAGCGCCACGACGACAGCCGCGACCACCGCGCCGGTGAGCGGCGAGACGAGCGCCTCCGCCGCGGCCGGGCCAGCCGCGGCGGGACCGTCGCCGGGATCATCTGCCCACGACGGCGGGTTTCCGGCCGCCGCGAGCGCGATCGCGGTGAGGCCGCCGGCGGCGGTACCCGCGGCGAGGCGGCCGAGCCGCGGCAGCCGGCGCGGGCGTTCGAGCGGGTGGGGGGCGATGGTTCCACCTTCGTCGCCCACCTCGGGGAGCGCGTCGGCGAGCGCCTCCGCGAGCTCGTCGAGCTCGCCGCGGGCCTCGGGGTCGGGGGCCAGTGCTCGGTCGAGCGCGTCGCCGAGCTCGGCGGGCAGGTCGCGCCGCTTGGAGCGCAGCGGCGGGAGCTGGGTGCCGAGCAGCCGCGCGGTGGCCGCGGGGGTCGACGCGCGCACCGGGTTGACGCCGGCGAGCGCCTCATAGAGCACGAGCGCGAGCGAGTACAGGTCGGCGCGCTCGTCGACGCGCTCGCCCGCGGCCTGTTCGGGGGCCATGTAGGCCAGCGTCCCCACCACGTCGCCGGTGCGGGTGAGCGGCTCGTCGTCCGCCAGGTGAGCGACGCCGAAGTCCGTGAGCTTGGCGGCCGCGTCACCCGGCTCGTCGGGCACGATCACGTTCTGGGGCTTGACGTCGCGGTGGATCACGCCCCGCTCGTGCGCATGCGCGAGCGCCTCGGTCAGCGCCAGCCCGACCCGCAGCACGTCGCGGTCGCTCAGCGCGCCGTCGCGCTCGAGCATGTCCAGCGTCCGTCCACGCACGAGCTCGGAGACGAGATAGCGCCCGTCCGCCCCGTTGCCGGCGTCGTAGACCGCGACGATCCCGGGGTGGTGGAGCCGGGCGGCGGCCAGCGCCTCGCGCCGGCCGCGCTCGGGCGCCGGGCCGTGGGCGGGGATGACCTTCACCGCCACGGGGCGGTCGAGGCGCTCGTCGTGCGCCTCGTACACCGTCCCGAACCCGCCGGAGCCCAGCGGCCGCCCGAGCCGGTACCGGCCCATGACCGCCGCGCGGCGCTCCTCCGTGGCGTCCATCCGGCTTCCCTTCGACGGGCGCGCGCTCGACCCTGCGACCACGCAGCGCACCGCTGCCGCCGGAGGTGTTGGTATTACTGATCGCGTCACAGGGTCGACCAGGCGCGGCGGAGATGGCGTCGCGCGAGGAGACGAACTTCCAGCCTTGTCCTTCTTCGACGAGGACGACGAGCCCCGCCGGACCCCACGCCCTCGCGGCGCGCGGGCCGCTGGCGGCGGCACGGCGACAACCGACAGCCAGACGCTCCTGATCCGCCGCGCGGTCGCGCTGGTCGGCGGCGTGCTGGTGCTCCTGCTGCTCATCATCGCGGTCAACTCCTGCCGTAACTCGCAGCAGGAGAGCGCCCTCAAGGACTACAACCAGGAGATCTCCGCCATCGCCGCGGAGTCCTCGGAGCAGGTCGCCCAGCCGTTCTTCCAGACCCTGACGGAGGGCGCCGGCTCGCCGCAGGACCTGCAGACGCAGATCTCTGCGTTCCGCGTGCAGGCCGAGCAGCAGTACGACCGTGCGCGCGGGCTCGACGTCCCCGGCGAGATGGAGGGCGCCCAGGAGTCGGCGCTGATCGCACTCGAGTGGCGCCGCGACGGGCTCGACAAGATCGCCCAGGAGATCCGCACGGCGCTCGGCGATGAGAGCGAGGCGGCGGACGCCGCGATCAACTCGATCGCCGGCCAGATGGCGGTCTTCCTGGCATCCGACGTCGCGTGGCAGACGCGCGTGATCCCGTTCATCAAGACCGCGCTCGACGACAACGAGATCGGCGGCCAGGAGATCCGCCGCTCGGACTTCCTGCCCGACGCCGACTGGGTGCAGCCGACGACGGTCGCCGACGTCCTCAACCAGCAGCTCACGAGCGGCGGCGGCAACGGCGGGGGGCAGCCGACCGGCCCCGGGCTCCACGGTACGGGCCTGGACTCGACGAGCTACGGCGACACGACGCTGCAGCCCGGCACCACGAACCGGCTCACGTATGACCCGGGCGCGGCCTTCGCCGTCCAGTTCACGAACCAGGGCGAGAACGACGAGTTCGACATCAAGGTCACGATGCGGATCCAGAGCGAGGGCGGCGACCCGATCACGCTCTCGGAGACGATCCCCAAGCTCGCGCCCCAGGAGAGCGCCACGGCCGAGCTCCCGCTCGACGAGCAGCCGCCGCTCGACACCGCGGTGACGGTCACCGTCCGGGTCGCCCCGGTACCGGGCGAGGAGAAGACGGACAACAACCGCTCCGAGTACCCCGCGCTGTTCTCCCGCGGCTAGTCGGTCCACCCAGCTGGCGCTCGTAGACTCTTCGCGTCGTGAACGAGCTGACCGATCCGGCGGGCATCGTCGCGCTGGCGGCCGGGGCGCTCGCCCTCATCGCGCTGTTGATCGCGATCGTGCTCGCGGTCAAGCTGCGCCGGCTGCGAGCCGCGCAGGAGGTCGTGCTCGGGCCGAACGACCGCGAGGACCTGGTGGCCCACGCGAGCGACCTGCGGACCGCGTTCGAGGCGCTCCACGGGCGGGTCGAGGAGGTCGCCGAGCGCCTCGACTCGCGCATGGGCGCGGCGGAGGACCGGCTCGACGGCGCGATCGCCCACCGCGCGCTCGTCCGCTACGACGCCTACCGCGAGCTCTCCGGCCACCAGTCCACGTCGCTCGCGTTGCTCGACGCCGCCGGCAACGGCGTCGTGCTCTCCTGCCTTGCCGGCCGCGACGCGGCCCGGCTCTACTGCAAGCAGGTGCACGACGGCCGCGGCGAGCGCGAGCTCTCGCCGGAGGAGGACGAGGCGATCCGCCTCGCGCTCGCCGAGGGCGCGACGCGCACCGTCACGCTCGACTGATGCGCGTCGCCTACCTGGGGCCGAACGGGACCTTGAGCCACGAGGCGCTGATGTCCGTCCCCGGCTCCGACGCGTTCGAGCTCGTCCCCGCCGCCACGCTGCACGACGCCATCGTCGCCGTCCACGACGGCACGGTCGACCGCGCGCTCGTGCCGATCGAGAACGCGCTCGAGGGATCGGTGAACCCCACGCTCGACGCGATCGCCTTCGAGACCGACGACGTCGTGATCGTCGGCGAGCTGCGCCACCCCGTCCACCTCTGCCTCGTGGCGGCCCGGCCGCTCGCGCTCGACGCGATCGAGACGGTCTTCTCCCATCCGCAGGCGAGCGCCCAGTGCGCCAGGTTCCTGCGGAGCGCGTTGCCGGGCGCGCGGATCGTCGCGGCGCCCTCCACGGCCGAGGCGGTGCGCCAGGCCGCCGCCGAGGGCGACCCGCCGACGGCCGCGCTCGGCACCCGGCGCGCTGCGGCGCTCTACGGCGCCACGGTGCTCGCGCTGGACGTTGAGGACGAGGAGGGCAACGAGACGCGCTTCGTGTGGATCGCGCGCGCCGGGACGGAGCCGAACGGCGCCGCGCACGAGCGGTTCAAGACGGCCCTCGTGTTCTGGGGCGCCGGCTCGTCCGGGCCAGGGTGGCTCGTGCGCTGCCTGCTCGAGTTCGCCACCCGCGGGGTCAACCTCACCCGCATCGAGTCGCGACCGCGCCGCGAGGGCCTGGGCGAGTACATGTTCTTCCTCGATGTCGACGGCGGGCTCGGGCAGCCGACCGTGGCCGACGCGGTCGAGGGGCTGCGCGCCCACGCCGACGTCGTGCGCGTTCTCGGGTCGTTTCCAGCGGCCTGACTCGGCCGGATGTGTGGCTAGACTGCCCGTCAGCCATGGGATCGAGCACCCCGGTACCACCACTGGGGTCCGTGCCGCGTGGAGATCACCGGCGGCGCGGGCTGAGCACCGACGGCACTGGCCGTTGGTCTGGTGGTCGTGTGCTGGTGCTCAACGCGACGTACGAGCCGATCAACGTCTGCACCGTGCGCCGCGCGACCGTGCTCCTGCTCAAGGAGAAGGCCGAGGTCGTCGAGATCGGGGCCACCGACCTGCGCTGGGCCACGGGCTCGCTGCCCAAGCCGGTCGTGATCCGGCTCGTGACCTACGTGCGCGTGCCGCGCGACAGCCACAAGCGCAAGATCACGCGCCGCGCGGTGTTCGCCCGCGACGGCTGGGAGTGCATGTACTGCGGTGCCCGCACGAGCCTGACCGTCGACCACGTGATCCCGCGCTCCAAGGGCGGCGGCTCGGGGTGGGACAACATCGTCGCGTCCTGCGCGCCGTGCAACCGGCGCAAGGGCGACCGCCTGCCGCACCAGGTCAACATGCACCCGCGGGTCAAGCCGCGCACGCCGGCCGCCCACATCTTCATCCAGCTCGCCTCGCCGACGATCCCGGCGACCTGGAAGCAGTACCTGCCGTGGCCTGAGGCCGCGTAGGCAACCTTGCACGGACGTTCCCGGGGTTTCCGGACCGGAGGGCGAAGCCCGATCTCCCGGCCCGAGAACGACGAAGGCCCCGGATCGACTCCCGGGGCCTTCATCACTGCTCTGCTGGATCTCTGACCGTCAGCGGCTTACTAGGCCGCCGGGGGGACCAGCTCCGGCGCCACGGACGGCGGTGTCACGGTGTGGATTCCGCTCCAGCGGTCCAGCTCCGGCTGTCTAGCGGCCGGACACCTCCAGGGTCCCACAAGAACTGTCACTCAACTTCGGACCACCCCCTTTCTCTGGTCCAAGGAGAGTATCGAAACTCGCGGCGGGAGAACGAGCCTGAAGCTAGGCCTCCGGCGGGGTCTCCCCGGGGCCGGCGCCGTCGCCCTCCGGGCCGGCGCCGTCGGTGCTGACGACGTCCTCGGCGGCGGCGCCGTTCGCCTCGTTCTCGACCACGAGCGCCACGGCCGACACCTCGTCGGCCTCGCGCAGATTCATCACCCGCACGCCCTGCGACGCGCGGCCGTAGCGGTTGATGCCACGCACGCCGGTCCGCTGCACCATGCCGTTCTGCGAGATGAACACGAGGTCGTCGTGCTCGCGCACGACCAGCGCCGCGGCCAGCAGGCCCTTGGCCTCGGTGAACGTGATCGTCTTGACGCCCTTGGCGCCGCGCGACGTCAGCCGGTACTCGTCGATCCCGGTGCGCTTGCCGTAGCCGTTCTCGGTGACCACGAGCAGGTCCTGGCCGGGACGCGCAACGTCCATCGCCAGCACGTAGTTGTCGGCGCCGGAGACGTCCATCCCGCGCACGCCGCTCGTGTCGCGCCCCATCGGCCGGGCGTCCTCCTCCTTGAAGCGCACGGTGAGGCCCTCGTGGGAGACGATGAGGATCTCGTCGCCCGGGTCGACCCGCCGCACGGCCACCAGCTCGTCGTCCTCGCGGATGTTGATCGCGATGATGCCGTCGGCCTTGATCGGCGTGTTGTACTTCGCGAACTCGGTCTTCTTCACCGTGCCCTGGCGGGTGGCGAACATCAGGTACTCGGTCTCCGAGAAGTCGCGCGTGGCGAGCACGGACTGCACCCGCTCGCCCTCGCGCAGCGGCAGCACGTTGCCGAGGTAGCGGCCCTTCGACGTGCGCGCCGCCTCCGGCAGGTCGTAGACCTTCGACCGGTAGACCTTGCCGCGGTTCGTGAAGAACAGCAGGTAGTCGTGGGTCGAGGAGACGAAGAGGTGCTCGATGTAGTCGTCTTCCTTGAGGTCCATCCCGATGATGCCCACGCCGCCGCGGCGCTGCTGGCGGTAGGTGGCCAGCGGCAGCGACTTGATGTAGCCCGAGTGGGTGATCGAGATGACCATCTGCTGGTCGGCGATCAGGTCCTCGATGTCGAGGTCGTCCTCGCTCGGGGCGATCACGGTACGGCGCTCGTCGCCGTACAGCCGCTTGACCTCCTCGAGCTCCTCCTTGATCAGCCCGAGCACCTTGTCCTCGTCGCCGAGCAGTTCGCGGAGCTCCACGATGCGCTCGACGAGGTCGGCGTGCTCGCGCTTGATCGCGTCAGCCTCGAGCGCGGTCAGCTGCTGGAGGCGCAGGTCGAGGATCGCCTGGGCCTGGATCTGCGTCAGCTCGTAGCGGTCCATCAGCCCGGTGCGCGCGGTGTCGCGATCGCGCGAGCCGCGGATCAGCGCGATCACCTCGTCGAGGTGATCGAGCGCGATCAGCAGACCTTCGAGCCGGTGCACGCGCGCCTCGAGCGTTCGCAGCTCGTGCTTGGAGCGGCGGACGATGACCTCGCGCTGGTGCTGGACGTAGTTGTGGATCACCGAGCGCAGCGGCAGCGTGCGCGGCACGTTGTCCACCAGCGCGACCATGTTCACGCCGAACGTGGTCTGCAGCGCGGTGTGCTTGTAGAGCTTGTTGAGGACGACCTTCGGGTTCGCCTCGCGCTTGAGCTCGATCACGACGCGCATGCCGCGCCGGTCCGAGTGGTCCTCGACGTTTGTGACCTCGGTCAGCTTCTTCTCGGCGTGCAGGTCGGCGATCTTCTTGATCAGCCCGCCGTCGCCGCCCTTCTTGACCATGTAGGGCAGCTCGGTGACCACGATGTGGTCCTTGCCCTGCTTGCCCTCCTCGATGTGCGCCTTCGCGCGCACGCGGATGCGCCCGCGGCCGGTCTCATACGCCTCGCGGATGCCGGAGAGGCCGAGGATGACGCCGCCGGTGGGGAAGTCCGGGCCCTTGATGTGCTGCATCAGCCCCGGCGTGTCGATGTCCGGGTCGTCGATGTAGGCGATCGTGGCGGCGATCGTCTCGCGCAGGTTGTGCGGCGGAATGTTCGTCGCCATGCCGACGGCGATGCCGCTCGAGCCGTTGACGAGCAGGTTCGGGAACCGCGACGGCAGCACGACGGGCTCGTTGTTCTGCCCGTCGTAGTTCGGCTGGAAGTCGACCGTGTCGGCGTCCAGGTCGCGCAACATCTCACGCGCGATCGGCGCCAGCCGCGCCTCCGTGTACCGCATGGCGGCGGCCGGGTCGTCGTCGATCGAGCCGAAGTTGCCCTGGCCGTCGACGAGCATGTTGCGCAGCGAGAATTCCTGCGCCATGCGCACCAGCGTGTCGTAGATCGCCGAGTCGCCGTGCGGGTGGTACTTGCCCATCACGTCGCCGACGATGCGGGCGGCCTTCGCGTACGGGCGGTTCGGCTGCAGGCCGTTCTCGTTCATCGAGAACAGCACGCGGCGGTGGACGGGCTTCAGACCGTCGCGGACGTCGGGCAGCGCGCGCCCGACGATGACGGACATGGCGTAGTCCAGATAGGAGGAGCGCATCTCCTCTTCGAGCCCGCGGGGCTCGATGTTGCCGCCGGAGATGGTGTCCATGCCGGCCATCAGACGTCCAGGGTCGCGACGCGGGCGTTCTCTTCGATGAACTCACGTCGCGGCTCGACCTTGTCGCCCATCAGCATCGTGAACAGCCGGTCGGCGGCTGCCGCGTCGTCCATCGTGACCTGCATCAGCGTGCGGGTCGTCGGGTCCATCGTCGTCTCGCGCAGCTGGTCGGCGTTCATCTCGCCGAGGCCCTTGAAGCGCTGGAGCTTGATGCCCTTGGCCGCGACCTCCATCACCGTGCGGCGGAGGTCCTCGAACGACAGCGCGTCGTCGGACTCGTCGCCGAGCCGCACGCTGAACGGCGGCGTGCCGGCCATCTTCGCGAGCTCGGCGTGCACGCGCGCGAGCTGGCGGTACTCGTTGGCGTCGAACATCGTGCGCCGCAGCCGGTGCGTGCGAGCCAGGTTGGTCCGCCGCTCGACCGCGCGCACGCGGATCAGGCCGTCGTCTGCGGCGAGCAGCTCGGTCGTGTACGGCTCGCCCTCGGGGTCCTCGCGCTCGAGCAGGGCGACCAGGGCCTCGGGCGTGTCCACCTGCTCGTCGAGGATCTGCGACTCCTCGAGGAACGTGACGACCTCGTGCCCGAAGTCGGCGCGCAGGGCGCTGGCCCAGCCCTCATACTGCTTGAGCAGCCGCGAGTAGCGCTGCCAGCGCGTGTCGGTGAGCTTGAACGGCTGCCCGCTGTGGTCGGTGATCTCGAAGCGCTCGAGCTTGTCGCTGAGCAGCGACTCCTCGAGCTCGGACTCCTTCTCGATGTAGCGCTCGCGCCTGCCCTGCGTGACCTTGTAGAGCGGCGGCTTGGCGATGTAAACGTAGCCGGCCTCGACCAGCTCCTGCATCTCGCGGAAGAGCAGCGTGAGGATCAGCGTGCGGATGTGGGCGCCGTCGACGTCGGCGTCCGTCATGAGGATGATCTTGTGGTAGCGCGCCTTCTCGAGGTCGAACTCGTCGCGCACGCCGGTGCCCAGCGCGGTGATGAGCGCGGTGATCTCCTGGTTCTGGAGCACCTTGTCGATTCGCGCCTTCTCGACGTTGAGGATCTTGCCGCGAAGCGGCAGGACGGCCTGGGTCGAGCGGTCGCGGCCCTGCTTGGCCGAGCCGCCGGCCGAGTCGCCCTCGACGACGAACAGCTCGGACAGCGACGGGTCCTTGACCGTGCAGTCCGCGAGCTTTCCGGGCAGACCCATGCCGCCCATGGCCGACTTGCGCGTCGCGTCGCGGGCCTTGCGGGCGGCGGCGCGCGCCTGCGCGGCCGAGACTGCCTTGCGGATCACCGCCCGCGCCTCGGCGGGGTTCTCCTCGAGGAACTGCGCGAGCTTCTCGTTGACCACGGAGGCGACGAAGCCCTCCATGCCCGGGTTGCCGAGCTTGGTCTTCGTCTGGCCCTCGAACTGCGGGTCGGTCAGCTTCGCCGAGATCACAGCCGTGAGCCCCTCGCGCACGTCCTCGCCCGAGAGGTTCTCGTCCTTCTCCTTGAGCTCGCCG
>DATAFH010000022.1:0-15371 GCA_036257565.1 Solirubrobacteraceae bacterium
CGCGGCGTCTCTGGTGAGACGCCACCGCCTAGGAGAAGCCATGCCCCGTCGCGCCTCAACCGCCATTCGAGACCTCATGACCGCCCTCCGCGACCGCCACCGGCGCCGCTCGGACGAGTGGACGCGGCGCATCGAGGGGCCGGTGCACCGGTACCCGCACCGCACGCGCTGATCGCCACTGCGACATCGAATAACGCCCGCAGGAACGACCTGGTCGCCGGGCTCGTGGAGCGCCCGAGAGCCCGCAGGGCCAGGTGCCCGACGTCTCGACGCTGCCGGCGCCGGTGGCGCACGTCGTCGAGCACGCCTACGGCGTCGGCATCGGCGAGGTCTTCCTGGTCGGCGCGCCCCTCGGTCTTGTCGCACTCGTCGCGCTGCTCCTCATCCGCGAGGTGCCGCTGGGGCGCAAGAGCGGTATCGAGCTCGCGCAGGAGGGCGCCCGCGCCTGACCGTCCAGCGCACGCCGCTGATCGTGCGACGCCGCTGCTCAAGCGGCTCCGGCGGCCTAGTGGATGATGTGGGGATGAGCGATTCGAGGCCGCACGTGGTCGTGGTCGGCGGAGGCTTCGCCGGCCTGGAGGCCGTCAAGGCGCTGCGCGGCGCCCCGGTCGACGTCACGCTCGTCGACCGCCGCAACTTCCACCTCTTTCAGCCGCTCGCCTACCAGGTCGCCACCGGGGCGCTGACGCCGGCGGAGATCGCTGCGCCGCTGCGCCGCGTGTTCCGGCGCGCCCGCAACGTCCGCGTGCTGATGGGCGAGGTCACCGGCTTCGACCTCGACGCGCGCTGCGTCCTGCTGCGGCCCGAGGTCGAGGGCGCCGCGCCGGTGCCGCTCACGTACGACACGCTGATCGCGGCGACGGGCTCCGCGTACTCGTACTTCGGCCACGAGGAGTGGCGGCCGTTCGCCCCCGACGTGAAGTCGCTCGAGAGCGCGCTCGAGGTGCGGCGCCGGATCCTGCGCGCGTTCGAGGCAGCCGAGGTCGCGCGCAGCGACGCCGAGCGCGAGCCGTGGCTGAGCTTCGTCGTGGTCGGCGGTGGACCGACCGGGGTCGAGATGGCCGGCCAGATCGGCGAGCTTGCGCGAGGCACGCTGCCGGGCGACTTCCGGGCGATCGACCCCGGCCGCAGCCGGATCGTCCTGGTCGAGGCCGCCGACCGCGTGCTGACGGGATTCCCGCCGAAGCTCTCGGAGCGCGCCGCCCGGTCGCTCGAGGAGCTGGGCGTGACGGTCAAGGTGGGGCACCCGGTCGTGGGCGTCGGTGCCGAGGGAGTGACGGTGCGCCGCCCCGACGGCGGCGAGGAGCGCATCCCCTCCTGCACGGTCGTATGGGCGGCCGGCGTCACCGCCTCGCCGCTCGCCGCCGCGCTCGGCGAGGCGACGGACACCGAGGTCGACCGCGCGGGCCGGGTCGCGGTAGGGGCAGATCTCACCCTGCCCGGGCGCCCCGAGGTGCTCGCGCTCGGCGACATGGTGCGCGCAGCCGGGAAGGAGCTCCCCGGCCTCGCGCCGGTCGCGATCCAGGAGGGGCGCTACGCCGGCCGGCTGGTGCGCGACCGCCTGCGCGGCGCCCGCACGCCGCCGTTCCGCTACCGCGACAAGGGCGACCTGGCGACCATCGGCCGCGCCCACGCGGTCGCCGACCTGCGAGTCGTGCGCCTCAGCGGGTTCCTGGCGTGGGTCATCTGGCTCGTCGTGCACCTCGCCGAGCTGATCGGCTTCGAGAACCGGATCGTGGTGCTGACGCGATGGGCGTTCTCGTTCTTCACCCGTGGCCGCGGGGCCCGGCTCATCACCGACCCCTACGAGGTCAGGAGTGACGGTCGTGCCCGCGCGGGCGTGCTTCAGACGAACCGCTCGTCCACGTAGCACCAGCGCCAGTCTTCGCCCGGTTCGAACGACTGGACGATGGCGTGGGCCTCGCCATAGGCGTGTTGGCGCGCATGGCGGTTGGGCGACGAGTCGCAGCAGCCGACGTGGCCGCAGGTCAGGCACAGGCGCAGGTGGACCCAGCTCGAGCCGATGCGCAGGCAGTCCTCGCAGCCCGCCGTGGTGTGCGGGTGCACGGTGCGGACCTGCACCACGTGCGGACACGGGAGGCTCATCGCTCTGCGGGCAGCGCGGTCCAGCCGAGGTCGCGGTACGGGTCGCCTCGCATCTCCTTGACGCCGACGATACCGGCCGACGGCGGTCGCAGCGTCCGCGGCGGTAACCGGGGGCTGAGAGAAGCGCGTCGGTGACACACTTACGGCATGCACGTGCTCCTGGCCGGCGCCCACGGGCGACTCGGCAGCCGCGTTTTGGCGCTGCTCCTGCACCGCGGCCACGCCGTGCGGTGCCTGGTGCGAAGCGAGGACCAGGCCGCTGCGCTGCGCGAGCTGGGCGCCGACGCGGTCGTCGTCGACCTGCGCGGCGACGTCGAATGGACGGCGAACGGCTGCGACGCCGCGGTGTTCGCGGCGGGCGCGAGGCACCGCGGCGAGCTCGGGGCGGTCGACGCCGGCGGCGCCGCGAAGTTCGCGGAGGCTGCCTATCGCTACGAGCACTCGCGCTTCGTGCTGTGCAGCGTCATCGGGGCCGACCGGCCCGAGCGCGCCGACGGCGGCGTGGGCGAGTTCCTGGCCGCCAAGCACCACGCGGAGCGCCGGCTGGCCCGGCTCGACCTGCCGTGGGCGATCCTGCGCTTCGGGCGGCTCACGGAGGCCCCGGGCACCGGTCGCATCGAGACGGCGCCCAGTGCCGGTGTGCCGCTCACCCTGAGCCGCGACGACGCGGCGTTGGCCGTCGCTGACGCGCTCGAGCGCGCGCATCTCGCCGGGCGCGCCGTGTCGATCGTCGACGGCGACCGGTCCGTACCGGACGCGCTCGACGCGGTCACGCCCCGCGAGCTGCCCGCGCCGCCGGCGCCCTCGACCGATTCGGGCGCGCCGCTCGGCGTCGCCCAGTCCGACAACCCACCGGACGCCCCGGACATGATCGCGCCCGACGCCCCGCCGCTCGACGCCGACGTCGAGTGGGAGGGCGACGGTCCCGTCCCGCCCGAGCCGGTCGGCAACCAGGATCCGTCGCCGAACGTGCCCTGACCCCGCACGCTAACCTATCGTAAGGAAAGCGATGGGAAGAATCTGGGTCCTCGATACGGAGACGAAGGGCACCGGGGCGCAGATGGTGCCGCTCGACAAGGTGGAGCGGAAGCCGCAGCCGTCCTCTGAGCCGTTCTTCGTTCCGCCCAAGCCCAAGCCGCGCGAGCCCGAGCCCGCCGAGCCACCGGCGCCGCGCCGCTTCAAGGTGACAGACGTCGCCACGCGCGGCGTGCTCGCTGACGAGGCCACCGCCCGCGAGACGGTGCAGGCGCTGCAGTACGTGCGCAGCATCGTGGACGTCAGCGTGTCGGTCTGGGAGCCGGGCGAGGACCGCTGGCGGCTGCTCACGCTTGGCGAGCAGCGGAAGCTCTGGGATCTCCGCTCGAGGGTGCCCGCCGTCGTGCCTCCCGGCTCTCCGGATGGGGTGGGTCACAAGTCGGCGCCTGGATCTTGACCCCGAGCGGTCGCCTGCTCATCGTGCACCGACGCGGCCCGCGGCGAGCAGCTCGTCCCGGGAGGTGAGCTTGACCCGCGGGCGCTGCTCGCGGCGCCCCGCGGCACGCTCGTGGCCGTCGATCGCGCGCCAGCCGTCCGCGGTGACGAGGTCCGGCTTGCGCTCCGCGAGCAGCGCGTCGAGCTCCTCGCCGCTGGGGTGCAGCGGCGCCGGCAGCGCGCCCGTCTGCAGGTCCTCGGCGAGGCAGCTCACGGTCTCCTCGGCGTCGCGCTTGTTCGTGCCGAGGATGCCGGTCGGGCCGCGCTTGATCCAGCCGACGGCGTAGACGCCGGGGAGCGGCTCGCCGTCGGAAGTCAGCACCCGGCCGCGCTCGTTGGGGAGGACGAAGTAGCGCTCGTCGAACGGCACGTCGGGAAGCGGCACGGCGCGGTACCCGACCGAGCGCAGGACGAGGCCGCACTCGATCCTCTCGAGGTCGCCCTCGAGCGCGCGCGCCGTCAGCGGGCCGTCGCCGTCCCGCACGATCTCGTTGCGGCCGACGTCGACCGCCTCGACGCGGCCGTCGCCGCGGATCGCGACGGGCGAGCGGAGGAAGCGCAGATCGATCCGCCGCCCGGCGCCGGAACGCGGGGGCCTGGCAGCGAACTCGCGCAGCAGGTCGACGTTCTTGCGCGCGGTGAACGTGCCCTCCTCGGCCAGCCACCGCTCCGAGGCCGCGTCGAGCTCGACCTCGCCGACCTCGAGGTCGACCCCGCGAAGGTGGCCCAGCTCGCGCAGTTCGGCGCTCGTGAACGCGGCCTGGGCAGGCCCCCGCCGGCCCAGCACGACCACCTCCCGGATGCGGCTCGCGCGAAGGGCCTCGAGCGCGTGGCCGGCCACGTCCGTACGCTCGAGCTCGTCGGGGCCGAGGGTGAGCATCCGCGTCACGTCGGCGGCGACGTTGCCGTTGCCGATCACCACGGCGCGCTCGGCGGACAGGTCGAACTCGAGCCCGCGGAAGTCGGGGTGGCCGTTGTACCACGCCACGAACTCGGTGGCCGCCCAGCTTCCCGTCAGGCTCTCGCCGGGTACCCGCAGCGACTTGTCGGTCTGGGCGCCGGTCGCATAGACGACGGCCGTGTAGTGGCGCATCAGCTCGGCGTGCGAGACGTCCGTGCCCACCTCCACGTTGCCGAGGAATCGGCAGCCTCGCCGGAGCGTCTGCCGGTCGAACGTGTCGTCGAGGCGCTTGATCTCCTGGTGGTCGGGCGCGACGCCCGCGCGGAGCAGCCCCCAGGGCGTGGGCAGCCGCTCGAGCAGGTCGATCTCGACGTCGCCCCGCGCCCGCTTCAGGCAGGCGGCGGCGAACGCCCCGGCCGGCCCGGCGCCGACGATGGCGATCCGCGGCGCCGCCATCAGGCGGCCGTGCGCTCGGCGGTGCTGTCGGACTGCGCGAAGAACTCCGCGTTGAGCTCGAGCGCGTAGTCGTACTTCTCCGGCAGCTCGAAGTCGGGGAAGATCGCGTCGACTGGGCAGGCCTCCACGCAGGCGTCGCAGTCGATGCACACCTCAGGGTCGATGTAGAGCTGCTCCGCGACCTCGAAGTCGTGCGCTCCCGGCTTCGGGTGGATGCAGTCCACGGGACAGACCTCGATGCACGAGTCGTCCTTGATGCAGCTGCCGACGATGACGTAGGTCATGCCGCCCGAGCATACAAACTAAGTAAACTCGGGCGGCGTTTAGGTGTTTCAGCGAGCCGCGGGCCGCGGCCCGCGATGCTCGCGGCGAATCCGATGGCGAGAGAGGCAGATCATGTGCGACACGCTGTACGTGCTGGCCGGTTCCTACCGCGACGCAGTGGCCGCTCGCCGGTGATGGTCGCCGTGCTCACGCTCATCGAGGATCTGCCGGAGGGCGTCGTCGGCGTCGCGGCTCGTGGCAAGGTGACCTCGGAGGACTACGAACAGGTGCTGGTCCCGGCCGTCGAGGCGGCCGGCGCAAAGTCCGGCGACGGCAAGATGAGGCTCCTGTACGTGCTCGGCCACGAGTTCCCCGGCTGCACGGCTGGCGCGGCGTGGGAGGACACGAAGCTCGGCCTCGGGCACCTGGGCACGTGGGAGCGCGTGGCGGTGGTGGGCGACGCCGACTGGCTCCGCCGCGCCATCGGCGGCCGCGGCTGGATCATGCCCGGCGAGGTCTAGGCCTTCGGCATGGACGAGCTGGACAGCACCCAGCAGTGGGTCACGTCATTCGAGCCGGACCCCGGACGAATCTACTCAGAGGAGAGGGCCCGATGTCGGACAGTGCCTTGAATCGCTCAGGCTGGATCACGTTCGCCGGCGTTGCAGCGCTGGTGGCCGGCGGCTACATCCTCCAGCGCAGCTCCTGGGGGGTCGGCCTCGGCATCGGCATCGCCGTATTCAGCGCGATGATGACCGTGTTTATGTTCGTCTTCCCGCTGTGGGCGCTCGGTCGTCACGGTCGACCTCCTCGTCCTCTATCGCCTGCTGACGCGGAGCGACGAGTTCGCGGGGTGAGGCCTTGAACGCGGCCTCCATGGACCTCGACAGCGCGTCACTGGGACGGGCGGCGCGGCGTGCCGCGCCGCGTGGGAGCCACGCCGTGTTCGAGCCGGCGGCGGACCGGAGCGACCCGGTCGAGCTGCTCGAGCGCCAGGCGCGCACGCGCGTGCCCGAGCTCGTCCCGATCCGCCATGGCCGGATGCTCACCTCGCCGTTCGCGTTCTACCGCGGCGCGGCGGCGATCATGGCCGAGGACCTCGCGTCGACCCCGCGGTCGGGGCTCCTCGTGCAGTGCTGCGGCGACGCGCACCTGTCCAACTTCGGCGTCTTCGGCTCGCCCGACCGACGCCTCGTCTTCGACCTCAACGACTTCGACGAAACGCTCGCCGGGCCGTGGGAGTGGGATCTCAAGCGGCTGGCCGTGAGCATGCTGATCGCGGCGCAGAGCAACGGCTTCCGCAAGCGCGACCAGCGGCGCGTGGTCCTCGAGTGCGTCGCCGACTACCGGCGCGCGATGGCGAGCTTCGCGACGATGAGCAACCTCGCGGTCTGGTATTCGCGCTTCGAGATCGAGAGCCTGCTCGCGCAGTACGGCGAGCAGCTGAATCCGCGCGGTCTGAAGCGGACCCGGAAGGCCGTCGCCAAGGCGCGCACCAGAGACAGCATGTCGGCGCTGTCGAAGCTCACGCGTGTGGTCGACGGCGAGCTGCGGATCGTGGACGACCCGCCGCTCATCGTCCCGATCGACCGGCTGGCGCGCGGCCGGGAGCGTGGTCGGATGCTGGCCGAGCTGCGACGGATCCTCGACGCCTATCGCGACTCGCTCCCCGCCGAGCGCAGGCCGCTGTTCGACCAGTTCCGGCTTGCCGACTTCGCGCGCAAGGTCGTCGGCGTCGGCAGCGTGGGGACGCGGAGCTGGATCGCGCTCCTGCTCGGCCCGGTCGGCGACGAGCCCTTGTTCCTCCAGATCAAGGAGGCGCAGCCGTCGGTGCTCGAGGACCACGCGGGTCCGAGCGAGTTCCCCAACGAGGGCGAGCGCGTCGTCGTCGGCCAGCGGCTGATGCAGGCCAGCAGCGACATCTTCCTCGGGTGGCTGCGCGCGGGCGCGAACGGCGGCGAGCCGCGCGACTACTACGGCCGGCAGCTCAAGGACTGGAAGGCGTCGGCGGAGATCGACCAGATGCTGCCCGAGGGCCTGGCCGTCTACGGGCGCATCTGCGCCTGGACGCTGGCCCGCGCCCATGCCCGCACCGGCGATCGCGTCGCGATCGCCGCGTACCTCGGAGGCAGCGATCGCTTCGACCAGGCGCTTCTGGGCTTCTCGCAGGCGTACGCCGAGCAGAACGAGCGCGACTTCCGCGCCCTCGAGGCGGCGGCGGAGTCGGGCCGGATCCCCGTCGAGACCGGTCTCTGACGCCGCCTGGACAAGTACGAGACGTACGCCAACGCACCCGAGCCCGTCCGGCGCTGAGCGGGTCAATCTGACGTAACGAACGGTCGGGCGGTCAGACTGGTTCGTGTGGACGACCTCGCCTGCAAGGAGCTCGTCGAGCTGGTCACCGAGTACCTCGAGGGCACGCTCACGCCGCGTGACCGCGCTCGCTTCGACGCGCACGTGGCCGGCTGTCCCGCCTGCGAGGCCTACGTCGAGCAGATGCGGACGACGATCGCGCTTGCCCGCGCCGGCGCGCAGCTCGGCGAGCGGCCCGAGGTCGCCGCGCTCCTCGAGGTGCTCCGCGACTGGAGGCGGGCGTCCTGAGCCGACGTCAGGCTCGCGTCGGCGCGCGCGCGAACAGGACCGAGAACGCCCGGACCAGACGACGGCGGTCGAGTAGCGGTTGAGGTCGAGGGCGGCCGGGAGCTCGTACTGCTGGTCGCCGCGGTTCCCCTTGAGCGCGCCGAGGTCGACGTAGTCCCGCACCGCGTCCTCGCTGCGAGCGGCTCCCGCCACGAGGTAGAGCCGCAGGTCAGGCCCGTTGTCGACCTCGAAGCCGGTGAGCGTGAGCACGCGCCCGCCGCGGGCGAGGCGGATCGCGGTCGCGACGCCGGTGGCCGGGTGGCGCACCGACTCGAACCGCCCGCTGCGCAGGCGCACGTTGCGCGGCGCCGCCGCCCGCGTGCTCTGGCGGTCCGCCGGGGCGGGGAAGGCGGGCGCCGTGGCGACCGGTTCGTGCACGACGTCGTCGAGCAGGACCGACGATCCGAGGTAGGCGCCGGCCACCGCCGCGGTCACGACGTAGCCGCCGAGGACCGGCCAGCGGAACGCGCGGCTGCGAAGCGCCACGATCGCTGCGGCCAGGCCGGCGACTCCCATCCACGCGGCGGTCAGCCACATGGCGACGGCGAAGTCGTCGGTGATCGCGCCGCCCGCGACCCATAGGCCGCTGAGGACGATCGCGGCGGTGGCGGGGGCGGCGAGGAGCCTGACCGCGATCGGCGTGCCGCGCTCGGTGGAGGTCATGCCGTACCAGTCGTCGCAGCGCCGCTGCCGTTACGCCGCCTGTAACGGGCCGCGCGATCGCCCGACTAAGCGGCATGACCGACACGACCGCCCTCCTCGCCCCCGTCTCGGCGCCCGCGTCGACGCCGATCGCCGAGTACGGCCTGCGGGCCGACTGCAACTCCGCCGCGCTCGTCGACCGGGCCGGCTCGATCGACTGGCTGTGCCTGCCCCGCTACGACAGCACCGCGATCTTCGCGCGCATCCTCGGCTCCGATGCGGGCCACTGGTCGATCCGACCGGCCGGCGCGTTCACCAGCGAGCGCCGCTACCTGCCCGGCACGATGATCGTCGAGACGACGTTCACGACCGACACCGGGACCGTGCGCCTGGTCGACGCGATGGGCGCGGCCGAGGGCCAGCGCGGCCACGACCTCGGCCTCGACGCCCCGCACGAGGTGCTGCGCAGCGTCGAGGGCGAGGTCGAGATGGTGCTTGGCTACGAAGAAGACGGGAATGAAGAGCCGAAGCCGCGGATCGAGCCCGAGGAGGTGCCGCCCGACGTGCGCGATCGCCTCCTGACCGCCTTCCGGGACTGGAGGCGCCCGTGATCGCCTACAAGTTCCTGCGGGCCGACGGCACGAGCGTCTTCGCGCAGTTCCCGTGGCCGCTGCCGAGCGGCGGCGCGGGCGCCTGGGTCGGCGCCGAGGTGGACCCGTGCCGGACACGCATCCACGCCTGCCGCCGCGGCGACCTGCCGCTCTGGGCCGGCCGCCGGTTGTACGAGATCGAGCTCGACGGCGAGATCCTCGAGCAGGCGACGAAGGTCGTGGCCTCGCATGGGCGCCTGCTGCGGAGGATCGAGGCGTGGGACGACGCGTTCCGTGACCGGTACACGCGCATGTGCGCCGATCGCGCGCACGAGCTCGCGCGCGGCGCCTCGCTCGAAGGTTGGGAGGCGGTGATCGAGCCGTCGGTGCCCGAGGGCCCGGCACTGCTCGGCTTCGTCGCCGCGCGCATCGCCGAGGAGCTCTCGGGGCCGGACGCCTACACGGCCGAGCGGGCGCGCCAGGCCGACTGGCTCGCCGAGCGCCTGGCGCTCTAGGTCAGGACCCCGATCGAGAACGCCGCCGTGTACGCGCGGCCGGGCAGGACCGCGCGGAGGCCGTCGCCGCTGGATAGTGCGTTCGTGGGGGCGGTCATCGGCTCGAAGCAGACGAACGGCGCGCCCGGTGGCGAGAACACCTGCGCAGCCGGGTAGCCGCGTTCGAATGTCACGACGATCTCCCGGCCGCCGCCGGTCACGGAGAAGCGGGCGCCGTCCGCGACGCCGTCGTAGCCGTCGTCGAAGCCGAGGTCGCCGAGCCGCAGCTGCGCCGCGTCCTCGGGCGTGCGGGCACCCGTGGGCAGCCCGGAGGCGTCGAGCGCCAGGTGGCGGCGCGGCGGCAGCCGGACCTCCCAGTCGGCGCGCTCGGCCCCTGGGATCCGCAAGTACGGGTGGTAGCCGAACGCGATCGGCACCGCGACATCGCCCGTGGCGCGCACGGTGGTCGCGATGCGGAGCGCCCGCGGGGAGAGGCTCGCTTCGACGGCCAGCTCGTGGGGGAACGGGAAGGCGGCCACCAGCCGCGGGTCGTCCGCGAAGTCGAAGCGGGCGATGAGCCTGGCGGCATGCCCGTCGGCATCGACCTCGTGCACCGACCAGGCCGGGTGGGCGCCGAGCATGCCGTGGATCGGCAGTCCATGTTCGTCGCGCCGCACGAGCGGCGGCCCCGGGAGCCGGACCCGGCGTCCGTGTACGACGAGCTCGTCGCGAGCGAGCCGGTTCGCCCACGGATGCAGGAGCGGCACGCCCATCACCGCGCCGCGGTCGCGATAGGCCGCCAGCCCGGCGCGCCGGTCGAGCAGCTCGGCGCCCGTGTGACGGAGCGACGCCCCGGCCATGCCGAGCCGCGGGACGAAGCTCGCCTCGAGCGGACCGGCCGCCAGCGTGACGGCGTCGAAGCCCTCGATCGTCCCGTGCTCGATGTTCGGTTGCAGCGCGTCCATGAGGGTCACGCGGGGCAAGTCCGGGCGCCCGGCGGTTCGTTACACGGCGGCGAGCAGCGCGGCGAGCTTGGCGAACGCGGCGTGCCAGCCGTCCTCGGCGGGCCCGGCCTCGGCGTACGGCCCGTCGCTCAGCGTCATGCGCATCCTGTCGCCGTGATCATGCAGCTCGACGCGGGTGAACGTCGCCTCGTGAATGCCGACCTCGGGCATCGGGTCCGACCTCAGCACGAGCAGCCGCGGCGGGTCGAGCTCGACGATCTCGTAGCGCACCGGGAAGCGCGCGCCGCCCTCGCGCTGGACCATCGTGAGCTCGAACCGGCCGCCGATGCGGAGGTCGATCTCGACGGTCTCCCGCGGCGTGTCGAAGTGCTCAGGTCCGAACCACTGGGCCACGTGGTCGGGATCGGTCCACGCGCGGAACACGAGCTCGCGCGACGCATCGAAGACGCGCGTGATGAGGACCCGCTGGTCCTGGGCGGTGGGCATGTCGGTCATCGTCGGGCGTCCTCCTGGATCGTCTTCAGGTGCCGGTCGAGCCGGTCCCATGCGGCCCTCCCACAGCTCTCGCCGGGCGTCCATCCACGTCACCGCCTCCGTGAGCGCCTCGACGCGCAGCCTGCGCGGCCGCGACTGAGCGGCACGGCCGCGCGTGACCAGGCCGGCACGCTCGAGGACCTTGAGGTGGCGCGAGATCGCCGGCTGGCTGACCGCGAACGGCTCGGCCAGCTCCTTGACGGTCGCTTCGCCCTCGGCCAGGCGAGCCACGATCGCCAGCCGCGTCGGGTCGCCCAGCGCGGCGAAGGTCTCGGTGAGGCGCTCGCTTGCTAACAACACGGTTATATAACTAATACGTTACAGAGCGGGGCTCCTGTCAAGTCCGTACGATGGTCAGCGATGCCGCCGATCGACGTCCGGTGCGAGATCGACATCGCGCGGCCGCGGACCGAGGTCGCCGCGTACGCCTGCGATCCCGATCGCACGACGGAGTGGTACGCGAACATCAAGGCGGTCGAGTGGGACTCGTCGCCGCCGGTCGCCCTCGGCTCCCGGCTCCGCTTCGTCGCCACGTTCCTCGGACGCCGCCTCGCCTACACGTACGAGGTGGTCGAGCACGCACCCGGTGAGCGGTTCGTCATGCGAACGGCGGAGGGGCCGTTTCCGATGGAGACGACGTACACGTGGCACGACGCCGGCGACGGCAGGACGCGCATGACGCTGCGCAACTGCGGCGAGCCGGCCGGCTTCGCCAAGGTCGGCGCGCCGATGATGGCCGCGGCGATGCGGCGCGCCATGAGCAGGGACCTCGACCGCCTGAAGCAGATCCTCGAGCGGTAGCGCTCACCCACCGCGGGTGATGCCGACTCACCCCACGGCGCGCGACCGTGTGGCCGATGCCGGTCGCCACCGAAGTCGCTCCGATCACCCGCAACTGGTGGATGTTCCTCGTCGTCGGCGTGATCTCGCTGCTGGCCGGCATCCTGGCGATCGTCTATCCCGACATCACGCTGCTCGCGCTCGGGATCTTCGTGGGCGTCGGGCTGCTGTTCGCCGGGGCGCTCGAGGTCGCCGAGGCGATCGCCGGCTCGTCGGAGGGACGAACGCTGAGCGCGATCGTCGGCGTGCTGGCCATCATCGCGGGCCTGATCTGCCTCCGGCGGCCGGGCGAGAGCCTGCTGGCGCTCGTCGTGGTGCTTGGCGTCTACCTCGTCGTGGCCGGGATCGTCCGCTTCATCCGCTCCTTCTCGGAGCTCGAGACCCGCGCCGCCCAGATGGCCCTCGGCATCATCGACGTCATCCTCGGCGTGCTCATCCTCTCGCTCCCCAAGCTGAGCCTCGTGACGCTCGCCGTGCTGTTCGCGATCTCGCTCCTCGTGCGCGGGGCTTTCATGGTGTTCCTCGCGTTCCGCCTTCGCGGTGCCCGCGGCGAGGAAACGCCGAGGACGGCCGTTTCCGCGTAGCAGCCGCGACATGAGCGGGATCGGCGAGCGCGTCGAGCAGGCGATCGAGCACCGGGCGGACGTCGAGCATGAGATCGAGCGGGGCGAGGCGGCGACGCCCGCACGCGGCCGGCTGCGCCGGACCGCGTTCTGGCTCGGTCTGACCTGCGTCTCGCTGTATCTCGTGTTCCCGAGTCTCGTCGACGTCTTCGGCTCGTGGGACGACCTCGACAAGCTCGCGCCGGGCTGGCTCGCCGCCATGGCCGGTCTCCAGGGGCTCACGGTCGCGTGCCTCTGGGCCCTGCAGCACGTCGCGCTCCGCGGATCGTCATGGCCGGCCGTCGTCAGCTCGCAGCTGGCGGGGAACGCGCTGGCCAAGATCGCGCCCGGCGGCGGCGCCGTGGGCGCCGCTCTCCAGTACCGCATGCTCGTCCAGGCCGGGCTGCGCGCCGACCGTGCCGTCGCGGGCCTCACGGCGACCAACCTCCTGACGTTAGCCGTCGTGCTCGCCCTGCCCGTGCTGGCGGTCCCCGCGATCCTGCGCGGAGGCGTCAGCCGCGAGCTGCTGGAAGCCGCCGTCGTCGGCGTCGCCGTGCTGATCGCCCTGTTCGCGGTCGGCGCCGTCCTCGTGGCCTTCGACGGGCCGCTCGCCTGGGTGGGGCGCGTCGTGCAGCGGGTCCGCAATCGGCTGCGGCGCAACGCGGAGCCGCTCCGGAAGCTGCCGCAGCGACTCCTCGAGGAGCGCGCGAAGATGATCGGCATCCTCGGGCCGCACTGGAAGCGGGCGCTGGCCGCGACCTGCGGCCGCTGGGCGTTCGACTACGCGACTCTGCTCGCGGCGCTCGCCGCGATCGGCTCGGAGGCGCGTCCCGGGCTCGTCCTGCTCGCGTTCTGCGCCGCCCAGCTCCTCGCCCAGATCCCGCTCACGCCGGGCGGCCTCGGCTTCGTCGAGGCCGGCCTCACCGCGACCCTCACGCTCGCCGGCGTCGGGGCCGGCGCCGCGGTGCTCGCCACCTTCGCGTACCGCCTGTTCTCCTACTGGCTGCCGCTGCCGCTCGGACTCGTCGCCTTCGGCTGGCACGCGCGGCGCTACCCACGGCCGGCGGTCACGTCCTAGGCTGCCGCCGATGTCGTCCGAGCTCGCGATCGTCCCGGCCAACGAGGCGAGTTGGGAGGATCTCCAGACCGTGTTCGGCACGCGAGGTCCGGCAGCCACGTGCCAGTGCCAGCGGTACAAGCTGCGGCGGCGGGAGTCGTTTCGCTCGTTCCCGGCCGAGGAACGCGCGCTCCGGCTCCATGAGCAGACGGGCTGCGGCGACCCGGACGCGCAGACGACGAGCGGCCTCGTCGCGTACCTCGACGGCGAGCCGGTCGGCTGGTGCGCAGTGGAGCCGCGCACCGCCTATGAAGGCCTGCTGCGCAACAACCGCGTCCCCTGGGAGGGCCGGGCGGAGGACAGGGACGACGACGGCGTATGGGCCGTCACCTGCGTGTTCAGCCGCGCGGGATACCGGCGCCGCGGCATCGCATACGCGCTCGTGCGAGCCGCCGTCGCCTTCGCGCGCCGGCGCGGTGCTCGCGCGCTCGAGGGCTACCCGATGGTCGGCGGAGCGAAGATCACCTGGGACGAGATCCACGTCGGCACCCGCAGCGTCTTCGCCGCCGCCGGCCTCGTCGAGGTCAGCCACCCGACCGTGCGCCGGGTCGTGATGCGAATTGACTTCTGAGCCGCGCGCGCCGCATCGCACATCGGTCGATCGGCACGGGCGTGGTGCCGGGATACTCCCCGGACCATGGGCACTCCGGACCGCCGCAGACGAAGCCGTTCTGGCCGGCTGCTGGACGCGCTGGTGTGGGGCACGGCGCTCGGCGCGTCAGCCGGCGCGGTGCTCGGGGCTGCCATCGACGGGGTCGGGGCGGTCGTCGGCGCGCTGATCGGCGTGCTGCTCTACGCACCGGCCGAAGCGGTCACCAGCCTCCGTCGCGGCACCGCCGACGTCAAGCCCCTCTGGCAGCGCATCCTCAGCAGCGCGCTGCTGATGGCGCTTTTCGGCTCACTGCTGGATCTGATCGGCGTCGACGGACCCCTGGTGACAGCGATCATCAGCGGTGCTCTCCTCGGTGTGCTTGGACTGCGCCCGCTGAAGCTCGTCCTGGGGCTGGTCGTCGGCACGGTGGTGGGCGTGCTGTTCCAGGCGCTCGACACGGACGTTGCGCCGGCGCTGGTGGCGGCGGCGGTGGCGATCGTCTATCGCGTGATCGCCGCGGTCGCCTACCGCAACCGGCCGCTCGTGCGGGTCATGGCCGAGGAGGTGCCGGCGTCGGAGCTGCGCTACGTCGTGCCGTTCGAGGCGCGCTCGCGGTACGTCGGCGCCGACTACGTCGAGCAGCTCGCCAGGGTCCGGGGCGGGACCTTCCGACGGAACCCGCCCGACGTCGGGATCCTCGCCTCACTCGACAGCCTCGCCGGGCCGGCGTTCGACGCCGGCCGCGTGCACCCGCTGATCCGCGAGTTCTACGAGCACACCAGCCGCTTCAAGCTCTCGATCGTCCCCGAATGGCGACGCTGGATGAAGCCCGGATACGAGGTCTTCAAGCGGCTGGTCGCCGAGCCGCTCGGCCAGGCCGCGATCCCGTCGAACATCGAAGAGGCCCAGCGCGGGATGGTCAGCACGATCGACACGATCTCGCTCGAGGGCGAGGAGATCGACATCCGCGGCTGGATCCGGACCTTCGCGGACTCGGGCAAGCCGATCTACGTCGGCATCTACACGAGCTTCCGGCACGACGGCCGCGGCTACGTGAGCGTCGGCTTCCCAATCCCGAACGCCAACTTCACCGCCACCCTGGAGCCACGCAACGTGGGCGAGCACGACCTTCTCCTTACGTCGCGAAGCGACCTCGCG
>DATAFH010000023.1:0-58053 GCA_036257565.1 Solirubrobacteraceae bacterium
GGCGCGCTGCTCGGCCTTCTCGCGCTCCTTGGCGCGCTCGGCCGCCGCCTGCTCGGCCGCCTCGGCGTCCGCGCCGGTCAGGGTGGCCGTGGCCGTGGTGCGGCGGGCCTCGTCGATCCGGACGAGCTTCTTCTCGCCGACGAAGGCGACGCCGTTGGTCACCGTGATCACGTAGCCGTCGACCTTGGCCACCGCGTCGTCGGGGTTGTACATGTGCGGCTCGACGATGTCGACGTGGACCTCCTCGCCGCCGCGGAACGGCACGGCCTCCTCGGCGACCTCGTCGCGGGTGCCCTCCATCACGACCGAGAAGTGGTCGAGCGGGAGCCCCTCGGAGCCCGTGAAGTGGAAGAAGCGGCCCGTGTCCTCCTCGAGCGCCTGCAGCTCGCGCGCGCCGTCGGCCGTGAACCAGGCCGTGACCCGCGAGTTGAGCCGCACGAGGTAGGCCTCGGGGCCGTCCTTGCCGGCCTGGCGGACCATCTCGCGCAGGTGCCGGGCGGCGTGGATGGCCATCGTCTCCTCGGACTTCACGACGCCCTCGCCGCCGCAGACCGGGCAGGTCTTGGTCATGATCTCGCGCACGCCGTCGGTGACGTTCTGGCGCGTCATCTCGACCAGGCCGAGCGGCGAGATCTCGACGACGAAGGTCTTCGTGCGGTCCTCGTCGAGGGACTTGCGCAGCACCTTGAGCACCGCGTCGCGGTTGCGCGCCCGCGCCATGTCGATGAAGTCGATGACGATGATCCCGCCGATGTCGCGCAGCCGCAGCTGGCGCACGACCTCCTCGGCGGCCTCGAGGTTCGTCTTGGTGATCGTGTCCTCGAGCCGGGCGCTCTTGCCCTTGCCCGTGAACGAGCCGGTGTTGACGTCGATCACCGTCAGCGCCTCGGCGTAGTCGATCATCAGGTAGCCGCCGCTCGGCAGGTCCACGCGACGGTTGAGCATGCCCTCGATCACGGGCTCGACGCCGAAGGCCTCGAACAGCGGGTCCTTGTCCTCCCACAGCTCGACGCGATCCACGAGCTCCGGCGCCGTGCGCGTGAAGAAGGAGACGAGCCGGTGGTGCTGCTGCGGGTCGTCGACCACGGCGCGCTCGAAGTGCGCCGAAAAGATGTCGCGCACGACGCGCACCGACAGGTCGGCCTCCTGGAAGACGAGCGCGGGAGCCTCGGCCTCGCGCACGCGCTTCTCGAGCACCTCGTTGAGCTTGAACAGGTACTGCAGCTCGCGCTCGAAGTCGGCGCGCGTCGCGCCGTGGGCGGCCGTGCGGATGATCGCGCCGCCGCCGCCGAGGTCGAGCTGCTTTGCCTCCTTGCGCAGCCGGTCGCGCTCGGAGTCCTCCAGCCGGCGCGATACCCCGACGCCCTCGCCGGTCGGCGCGTAAACCATGTAGCGGCCCGCGATCGTGAGCTCCATCGACAGCCGCGCGCCCTTGGTCTTGAGCGGGTCCTTGACGACCTGGACGACGATCTCCTGCCCGGGCGCCAGCAGGTCGGTGATCCGCGGCCCCGAGCCGCGCCCGCGGCGGGCCTGCTCCTGGCCCGGGATCACGATCTCGTCGACGTGAAGGAACCCGTTCTTCTCGAGCCCGATGTCGACGAAGGCGGCCTCGAGGCCGGGCAGGACGTTGTCGACCTTGCCCTTGTAGATGTTGCCGACGATCGAGCGGCCCCCGCGGCGCTCGAAGTAGACCTCGGCGACGCGGTACCCCGCGGGAACCTCGGGCTTCTTCTTACGCCGGCGCGAGCCGGACTTCGGCGCCGCCGACGGGTCCCCGGCGGCCTCCAGCATGGCGACCCGGGTCTCTCCCCGGTCGACCGTTACCAGCACTTGCTTTTTCACTGAGAATCCTCATTGGAAGATTGGGGCCCTCCCCTTCAGCTCGGCCGTCTCGCGCGCCTGCGCGTGGACGGAGTGGAGCAGGCCGAGGGCCAGGAACGTTGCGAGCATCGACGAGCCGCCGAAGCTCAGGAGCGGGGCGGTCACGCCCGTGATGGGCATGATCCCCACGTTCATCCCGATGTTCACGAAGAGCTGGAAGAGCAGCATCACGGTGATGCCACCGGCGAGCAGCGCGCCGTACAGGTTCTTCGCGACGGTCAGGATGTGCAAACCTCTCCATATAAGTAGCGCGTAGAGCGACAGGATGAGCGCGCAACCGGCGAAACCGTAGGTCTCGCCGACCACGGCGAAGATGAAATCGGTGTGGTGCTCGGGCAGGAAGTTGAGCGACGTCTGCGTCGCGTTCTCGACCCCGCGCCCGGTCTTCTCCCCCGAGCCCATGGCGATCAGCGCCTGGTGCTGCTGGTAGCCCTCGTCGCCCGGATCGGCCGACGGCGCCAGGAACGAGGTCAGGCGGTCTACCTGATACGGCTTGAGCACCTCGACCCCCGCCATCGGCGCCGCCACGAGCACCAGCGTGACGGCCACCGCGAACAGGGCGCTGAGCGCCGCGAGGTGCCTCCACGGCGCGCCCGCCACGAACAGCAGCGCCAGCGTGCCCGCCACGTACACCATCGCCGACCCGAGGTCCGGCTCGGCCATCACGAGCATCGTCGGAACGAGGCCGAGGACCATGATGCGGGCCGTCGTGTCCCGCCCCATGCGGCGCATGCGGTCCACGAGGAAGCCCGCCAGGGCCACGATGAGCAGCACCTTGCCGAGCTCTGAAGGCTGGAAGTTGAAGAACGGCAGCTCGATCCACGAGCGCGAGCCGCGCGTGACGCCCGCGACCGCCAGCACCATCAGGATCAGCGCGAGCAGCAGGCCGTAGACCGGGTAGCGCAGCTCGCGCAGGCGCGAGTAGTCGAGCCGCGAGGCGCCGTACATGAGCACGAGGCCGACCCCGGCGTAGATGCCCTGCCTCAGGACGTAGTAGTCGGGCTGCCCGGGGATGTCGTTGGCCGTCGCGCTGTTGAGCGCGATCAGCGAGCCGGCGACGAGGCCGAGCGTCGCCAGCAGCAGCAGGGGATCGAGTCGCAGGCGCCACTCGCGGGGCACGAGCGGAGGCGGCGGCTCGGAAGCGGGCTGGATCGGGTGGGTGCTCAATTGGACTGGTCGGAGCCGGCCTTGAACTCGTCGTCCTGCAGATCGAACCACTCGTTGAGGATCAGGCGCGCCGCGGGTGCCGCAGTTTCCGCGCCGAAGCCGCCGCGCTCGATCGTCGTCACGACGACGATCGGGCGTGTCGGGTGGTCGACGTAGCAGGCATACCAGGACTGGTCGGGGTTGGGCTGGCGCTCCGCGGTACCGGTCTTGCCGTACAGCACGTCGCGGTATCGGAAGTCCGCGAACACGTCGCTCGACGTGCCGTTCGCCGCCGTCGCGGCTCCATGGAGCCCGGTCATGATGGCATCCCGGTGAGCGGGATCGAACTGGACGCGGCGGCGGAGCGGCGTGCGGATCTCCTCTACCAGCCGGCCCTGGCCGTCCTCGACCTGCTGGCCGAGGTGCGGCCGCACCACGCGCCCGCCGTTGGCGATCGTCGCGTAGCCGGTCGCGAGCTGGAGCGGCGTGGCCTGCAGGTCGCCCTGGCCGACCGCGAGGTTGACGTTGTCACCCGCCGTCCACGGCCGCTCGATGCCGCCGCACGCGAACAGCGCCGCGGTCGTCCCCACCTCGACCTTGGCCTTCTTCGCGCACTTGAGGTACTCCTCGTAGCCCTTGTTGCGCCAGTCGGCGTCCGGGATCAGGCCGCCGAACTCGCCGGGGATGTCGATGCCGGTCCGCCGGCCCACGCCGAGCCGCCGCGCCCAGTCCTGCAGCACCGGCCCCTGCCCGTTCATCTGCAGGCCGAGCTCGTAGAAGAAGATGTCGGAGGACACCGTGAGGGCGCCGGGGAGCTGCAGCGCGCCGTAGGAGGCGTCCTTGGCGTTCTTGAGCACGCGGTCGCCGAGCTCGAACTCGCCGTCGTCGACGATCGTGCTCGTCGGCGTGATCACGCCCTCCTCGAGCGCGGCCATGGCGGTGATCGGCTTGAACGTCGAGCCGGTCGGATAGGTGGCGGCGATCGCTCGGTTGAAGAGCGGCGCCCCGAGCTCCTCGGAGGACAGCTCGTCGTAGCGCTTCTGGGAGATCGGCCTGGCGAACTCGTTGGCGTCGAAGCTCGGGTAGGAGCCGAGCGCGAGGATCTCCCCGTTGCGGGGGTCCATGGCGACGAAGGCGCCGGCCTTGGCACCGTTCTGGCTCGCGGCCTCCACGCCGCGCCGGATCGCGTCGTTGGCGGCGCGCTGGAGCTTGAGGTCGAGCGTCAGCCGCAGGCGCTGGCCCTGGCGCGGCTCGCGGCGGGCCATCCGGCGGCGGTCGTCGCGGCTGCCGAGCGCGTTGATGATCACGCGCGTGAAGCCGTCGGTGCCGCGCAGGTAGTCGTCGTAGCTCTCCTCGATGCCGTCGGCGCCGATGCGCGTCCCGGCCGCCACGCCCCGGTAGCGCTTCATCTCGAGCTCCTCGGGGGAGATCTCGCGCGTGGTGCCGAACAGCTGCGCACCCAGCTCCTCGTGTGGGTACTCGCGCAGGTATCGCTTCTCGACGTCGACGCCGGGGAACTGCTCCTTGCGCTCGCGGATGTAGTTGAAGGCATCGCGCGGGACCGCGGTGCGGATCGTGACGTTCGAGTAGGGAAGCTCGGCGATCCCCTCGATCACGCGCTCGTGGATGACTCGCGGGCGGACGTCGATCACCTTGCCGAGCCGACGGTAGAGCCGCCGCTGCTCGGTCTCCGACGCCGGCAGGCGCGGAACCGTCACCGGCGCGGCCCGGCGCGCTTCACGCGACAGGGCGCGGCGCTCGCGGCGCTGCTTGCGCGAGGCGCCGCGACGGCGCTCGCGGATGTCGCGCTCGAGCGAGCGCAGCCGCGCGGCCGCCTGGAGCCGGTCCTGCTCGGCGGCGCTGCGGGCCTTGCGGAACGCGTCGGCCTGGTCGAGCACCGCGTCGGGCAGCGAGCCCGGCGCGATCTGCACGACGGCCGCCACCCGCGTCTTGACGAGCACGGTGCCGTGGCGGTCGACGATGTCGCCGCGCGGCGCCTCGATCCGCACTTTCCGCACACGGTTGTCGCGCGCCTGGGAGACGTAGTCCTCGCCGGAGAGGACCTGCAGGAACCACAGCCGGAAGAAGACGATCGCGAACAGCACGAACGCGATGCCGCCGAGCACGGCCACGCGCATCGCGAGCTGCGGCGTGATCGGCGGGCGGCGCTCCTCGACGGGGTTAGGCACGGGAGAGGGGGCTGAGCCCGCCGGTCGTGTACGCGCGGCGGCGGCGGCGGCGCGGATCGTCGGGCAGGTACGGGAGCAGTACCCGACGGCAGACGGCGTACACGGGCAGGGCAAGCAGCGTGTTGAGCGCGATCGTCATCAGGATCGCGCGCAGGAGCGAGAGCGAGATCGGCGCCTCGACGCCGAGCAGGAACTGCAGCAGCGAGAAGCCGACGGCGGCCACGGCGGTGGCCACGGCGCCAACCAGCACGGGCGCCAGGGTGTGCGCCGGGTCGCGCAGCTCGCGCACCCGCCCGGCGCCGTAGCCGACCGCGGTGAGCACGAGCGAGTTGACGCCCAGGGTCTGCAGCAGCACGGTGTCCACGAACAGGCCGAGGCTGAAGCCGAAGACGGCGCCCGGGATCGAGCCGCAGAGGAAGCCGACGGACGCCACGAGCAGCGGCGACAGGTCGGCCGGCACGCCGAAGATGGCCACCTGGGACACGGTCGTAAGCTGGAAGATGCCTCCCAGCAGGCCGAGCAGGGCGAGGCGCCCGGCGGCTTGTGGCGTCATCGTCACGGGGCCTGCGCCCTCAGGTCGGCGTCGGGTTGGGTGAGGACCTCGACGAGGTCGAGCGAGCGCAGGTCCGCGACCGGCTCGACGTGGATCACGCGGTCGAGCTCGCCTTCGCCGGTCTCGATCCGGCTCACCGTGCCGATCAGGATCCCGCGCGGGTACAGCGAAGAGAGCTGGGTGACCTTGGCCGACGTGCTGGTGCCGGCCGTGATGATCCGCTCACCGCGGCGGACCTCCTTGGCGTTGGGCACGAGCTCGAAGCGCAGGTCCCCGGCGTCGCCCACCGCGGGCCCGACGCTGCCCGGCTCACCGCTCTCGAGCGTCTGTGCGGAGACGCCGAACTCGGGGTCGGTGAGCAGCATGACGACCGCGTTGCCGTCGGAGACCTCCTTGACCTTGCCCACCAGGCCGGCGCTGTTGACCACAGGCTGGTCGACGCGCACGCCGTCGCTCGAGCCCTTGTTGATCTGGAAGCTCTGGAACCAGGAGCTCGGCGAGCGGGCGATCACGCGCGCCTGAACGGGCTCGTAGTCGTCGAGCCCACCGGCGCTGTTCTGCGCCTGCAGCCCCTTGATCTGCTCGAGCTCGCGGTTCTCGAGCGTGACGCGGGCGACGTCCTTGCGCAGGGCGTCGCGCTCCGCCCGCAGCTTGTCGCGCTCCTCCTTGGCGTCGAGCGTGTCGCCGAACCAGCCGAACAGGTCGCGGAAGGGCTTGAGCGCGCGGTTGGCGCCCTCCTGGATCGGGGCGAAGACCTCCATCGCGCCTCGCTGGACGGAGTGCAGCGAGCCGCTCGAGGACTCTCCGAAGTACGCCGTCAGCAGGCACAGCGAGATCAGCACCAGCACGGCCAGGACCGCCCGGCGGCGTCGCACGACCTTGTCGCTCATCGGCGGGCGCGGTTGCGGTTGCGGTTGTGGTTGCGGTTGCTGCGGTGGATGGCCTCGAACTCCTCGAGCGAGCGGCCGGAGCCGACCGCCACGCAGGTCAGCGGCGAGTCGGCGCGATGGGCGGGCATCTGCGTCTCGTCCCTGAGGCGCTCGTCCAGTCCCTGGAGCAGCGAGCCGCCGCCGGCCAGCATGATGCCGCGGTCCATGATGTCCGAGGCCAGCTCGGGCGGCGTGCGGTCGAGCGTCTCCTTGATCGCGTCGATGATCTGCACGAGCGGCTCCTCGAGCGCGGCCCGCACCTCCTCGGAGGTGAGCACGACGGTCTTCGGGAGCCCGGAGACCAGGTCGCGCCCACGGATCTCGGCCTGCACCTCCTCGTCGAGCGGGTACGCGCTGCCGATCTCGAGCTTGACCTCCTCGGCCGTCTGCTGGCCGATCAGCAGCTTGTACTCGCGCTTGACGTAGTTGATGATCGCCTCGTCGAGCTCGTCGCCGCCCACGCGCACGGACTGGCTCACGACGATGCCGCCGAGCGAGATGACGGCCACCTCCGAGGTGCCGCCGCCGATGTCGACGATCATGTTCCCGGTCGGCTCCCCCACCGGCAGGCCGGCGCCGATCGCCGCCGCCATCGGCTCCTCGATCAGGTACGCCTGACGCGCGCCGGCCGACAGGCAGGCCTCCTCGACGGCGCGCTTCTCGACGCCGGTCACCCCTGAAGGGACACAGACGACCACGCGCGGGTGCGCCCAGCGGTTCTGGTGGACCTTCTGGATGAAGTGCCGGAGCATCTCCTCCGTGACGTCGAAGTCGGCGATCACGCCGTCCTTCAGCGGCCGGATGGCGGAGATCGTGCCGGGGGTGCGGCCAAGCATCCGCTTGGCCTCGATTCCGACGGCGTGGACCTCGCCTGAGCGCGAGTCGATCGCCACCACCGAGGGCTCGGAGAGCACGATCCCGCGGCCACGCACGTAGACCAGGGTGTTCGCGGTCCCGAGGTCGACGGCCATGTCACGGCCACCGAAGCCGGTGAGGTACGAGAAGAAGCCCATGAGGAAGGGCGCGAAGCGGAACGCTTACGAGCCCGCGCCGGGCGTCGAGTGTATCGAAGGCCTCGGCGCCCAAAGGGGCCTGCAAAGCCACCCTCAGCGGGAGGCGAGCAGCTCCTCGAGGCGTGCCAGCGGCAGCCCGACCACGTTCAGGTAATCGCCGTCGACCCACTCGACGAGCCGGGATCCGCCGGACTCCTGGATGGCATAGCCGCCGGCCCGCCCCACCCACTCGCCGGTGGCCACGTAGGCGTCGATCTCCTCGTCGGTGTGCCGGGTGAACGCCACGCGCGTGACCTCGACGGCGGTCGCCGTGACCTCCCCGTCCTGGGCGAGCGCGATCGCCCCCACGACCTCGTGGGTGCGCCCGTTGAGGCGCCTGAGGTACTCACGCGCGGCGGCCTCGTCGGCCGGCTTGCCGAGGATGTCGCCATCGAGCGCGACGACCGTGTCGGCGCCGAGCACGAGCGAGCCAGGGATCGCGGTGGCCTTGCGGCGGGCGTTGAGCTCGGCCACCTCGGCCGGTTCGCCGTGCGTCTCCTCCTCCACGTTGGCCGGCAGCACGGTGAACTCGAACCCCGCGTCCTCGAGGATCGCCCGCCGCTGCGGGGACGCACTGGCAAGGACTAGGGGTCTGATCAAGTAGATCCGGCCCGGCGAGGGCGGTCGTGGACCGAGCCGGGCGCCGCACGAACCCGAAGGGAATCCGTCCAGGATTTCCGAGGGTTCGGGTGGTGATCCGGCGAAGTGCCCACGGCTGTCCTGGACGTGGCGGGGTTCTTGATCAGACCCCCAGGTCCGGGAAGAACAGCGCCACCTCGCGCTTGCCGGACTCCGGGGCATCCGAGCCGTGGACCATGTTCTGGCCGACCGCGATCGCGTAGTCGCCCCGGATGGAGCCGGACGCCGCCTCGAGCGGGTTCGTGGCGCCGATGACCTGGCGGGCCGCGACGATCGCCTGCTCGCCCTCGAGCACCATGGCGACGATCGGCCCCGAGGTGATGAACTCGACCAGCTCGCCGAAGAACGGCTTGCCCTCGTGCTCGGCGTAGTGCTCCTTGGCCAGGTCCTCGGTGACCACCATGTGCTTGAGGGCAACGATCTTCAGGCCTTTGTCCTCGAATCGCGAGATGATCTCGCCCGTCAAGCCGCGCGCGAACGCGTCGGGCTTGACCAGGATCAGCGTCCGGTCCACGTTGGGGGTTCCTTATCAGAGGGTTTCGTTCTGCGGTCCTCGCAAGCTCGGACCTCCGAACGACGTTACCTATCGCCGCGGACGTTCTCGGGTCCGCTCAGGCTCAGGGTCGCCGTCGGTGCGAGCGACTTCGGCGGCCACCGTCGGCTGGTCGGTAGTGCTCGACCGGCGGCGACGGCGGGTGGCGGGCGGCGGCGGGGTCGCGTGCACCTCGGCCTCGCAGTACGGGCACAGCTGCCACGACGGGTCGACCGGCTTGCCGCACGAGTAGCAGCGCTCCTTGAGCTTGCGGGCGCAGCTCGGGCAGCGCAGGTAGTCCGCCTTGATCTCGTAGTCGCAGTGCGGGCACAGCTGGTAGTCGAGCTGCGCGAGCCGGGCCTCCGCGGCGGTCATCTCCAGCTCGCGCAGGCGCACGTCGTCCACGAACTCCGGCGGGCGGACGATCAGGTAGACGATCGTGCCGACGAACGGGAACAGCGACGCGGCCGTCGCGCACGCCACGAGCATGGGGTCCTCGATCCGCCGCCGGGCATCCGCGAACGTCCAGAAGATGAGCGCGAAGTAGACGACGACGAGGACGAGCAGGAGCACGTTGACGGCCGTGTTCAGGCTGTCGTTCGTGATCCCGAAGATGCCGAGGAGGACCATGGACGGAATAGCTTAGGGGCAGGGGTTACAGGAAAGCCCGGCCGATCGCGTAGCCGATCGCGAAGAACACGAGGATCACGAGCGCCACGACGACCGCCACGACGGCCACCATCGCCAGCACGCTCGGTCCGCGCTCGTTCACAGCGCCGACGCCCTCCGGCGCCCGGGGGCGGCCAGCAGGTCGGCCACGAGGTAGATCGACCCGGTGGCGAGCACGGCCCCGTCAGGTCCCGCGAGCGCCTTCGCGCGGGCCACCGCATCGCGCGGGTCGGCGGCGATCTCGGCCGCCCCACCGCCGACCTGCCCCCACAGCGAGGCGAGCGTGGCGGGCGAGAGCGCGCGCGGGTTGCTGGAGCACGTGAACACGGCCCCCGACGTCTTCCCGGCCAGTGCGCGGAGCATGCCGGCGGCGTCCTTGTCATCGAGGATTGACACCACCGCGACGAGCGATCGGCCGCGCGTCGCCTCCGGCAGCGCGGCGGCCAGCGCCCGCACGCCCGACGGGTTGTGGGCGCCGTCGTAGATCGTCAGCGGGCGCTCGTCGACGACCTGCATGCGCCCGGGCACCGTCACGCGGGCGGCAACCTGCGCCACGACTGCCGGGTCGAGCGCGCCCAGGTGCGCACGGGCCGCGGCCGCGGCCACGGAGAAGTTGGTGCGCTGGTAGCCCGCGAGCGCCACGAGCGGCTCGGGCCGCACGATCCGCGCGCCGGTCTCGCGGGCGAGCGCCGCGACCTCGTGATCGACCGGCCCGAGCACGAGCGTGGCGCCGCGCCGCACGACCGCCAGCTTCTCGCGGGCGATGTCGGGCACGGTCGGCCCGAGCCAGCGGGTGTGCTCGAGCCCGACGTTGGTCAGCACGACGACCTGGGCGCCGAGCACGTTGGTGGCGTCGTGCCGGCCGCCCAGCCCCGCCTCGACCACCGCGACGTCGACCTCACGGCGGGCGAGCTCGTCGAGCGCGGCGGCGGTCACCAGCTCGAACTGGGTCACGCGGTCGCCCGGCTCGAGCGTGCGGTCCACCTTGGTCGCCGCCGCGGCGGCGCGCTGCACGGCTGCCGCGAACGCCTCCGGGGCGACGTCCTCGTCGCCGATCCGGATCCGCTCGGCGAAGCTCGTCAGGTGCGGGGAGAGGAAGGCGCCGGTGCGCAGCCCGTGGGCCTCGAGCAGCGCGGCGCACATGCGGACGGTCGACGACTTGCCGTTCGTGCCCACCACGTGGATCGCCGGGTAGCGCTCCTGCGGGCTGGCCAGCACGGTCAGCAGGCGGCGCATGCGGTCGAGCCCGAACCGCATGCCGAACAGCTCGAGCGAGAGCAGGTGCGCCTCGGCGTCCTCGAGACGCCATGCGGTCATCTAGAGATCCTCCAGCTCCTCGCGCAGCTGTTCGAGCTTGGCACGCTCGGCGTCGACGACCGCGGCGGGCGCCTTGGAGACGAAGCCTTGGTTGGCGAGCTTGCCCTCCGCGCGCGCGATCTCCCTCTCGAGCTCTGCGCGGCGGGCCTCGGCGCGCCGCGCAGCGGCGTCGTGGTCGACGTCGTCGGAGGCGAGCATCGCCACGCTGCCACCGGGGACGCCGACGCTCGCGACCGGCTCGCCGCCGTTCTCCGACCACTCGACACGCGCCAGCCGGGCCACGTGGGCGGCGGTGCTGTCGTACCCGGCCGCGTCCAGGCGCGCGGGGACGACGCGCCCGGCCGGGGCGCCGACGCGGTCGCGCCAGCCGCGCAGCTCCTGGGTCGCGGCGATCGCGCGCCGGACGTCGGCCTCCGCCGCCTCGTCGCGCAGGGCGGGATCGGGCCCCGGCCAGCGGTGGGCCATCAGCAGCCCACTGCCTCGCGCAGAGCGCTCGTCACCGCTTACGCTCGCGCCGGGCAGGTGCGACCAGATCTCCTCGGTCACGAAGGGGATGATCGGATGGGCGATGGCCACCGTTTCCGACAGCACGTGCAGCGCGACCTCGGCGACCTCGCGGTTGTCCTCGGCGTAGAGGCGCGGCTTGATCATCTCGAGATACCAGTCGGCGAGCTCGCTGTACACGAAGTCATAGAGGCCGAGCGCCGCGTGGTGGAACTCGAACTCGTCGATCGCCCGCTCCATGTCGGCCTTCGCGGCCTGCAGGCGGGAGAGGATCCAGCGGTCCTCGACGGTGCGCGGCGCGGGCGGGCGCCGGCGCACCTCGACGTCCGCCGGCACGCGCAGGAGCACGAGCCGGGCCGCGTTCCAGAGCTTGTTCGCGAGCTGGCGGCCCTGGGCGATCTTCTCCTCGTTGAAGCGCACGTCCTGGCTCGACGACATCGCCAGCAGCCCGAAGCGCACGGCGTCGGCTCCGTACGCGGGGAAGCTGCCACCCTCCTGGAAGACCGGCGGGCGCGGGCCGCCGTCGATCAAATCGAGCGGGTCGATCCCGGTGCCGAGCGACTTGGACATCCGGCGCTTGTCGGGCGCCTGGATGATCGAGTGCACGTAGACGTCCTCGAACGGCACGTCGCCCGTGAACTCGAGGCCGAACATGATCATGCGCGCGACCCAGAGGAACAGGATGTCGCGCGCGGTGAGCAGCACGTCGGTCGGGTACCACGCGCGCAGCTCGGCCGTGTCCTCGGGCCAGCCGAGCGTGGCGAACGGCCACAGGCCGGAGGAGAACCAGGTATCGAGCACGTCGGGGTCCTGGACCCAGCCGTCGCCGGTCGGCGGGTCGACGCCGGCGTAACGCTCGTCGCCGCGGTACCAGACGGGGATCTGGTGGCCCCACCACAGCTGGCGCGAGATGCACCAGGGGCGGATCTTCTCCATCCAGTCGAAGTAGCGGCCCGCCTGGCCCTCGGGGTGGATGCGCACGCGGCCGTCGCGCACGACGTCGATCGCCGGCCGGGCGAGCTCGTCCATGGCCATGAACCACTGGAGCGAGATCAGCGGCTCGATGCGCTCGCCCGAGCGGTGGGAGAACGGAACCTCGTGCTCGTACTGCTCGCTGCGCACGATGCGACGCTCCGCCCGGAGCCGCTCGACGACCGCCTCGTGGGCTGCGGCCACCGGCATCCCGGCGAACTCGCCGGCCGCGTCGGTCATGAGCCCGTCCTCGCCGATCACAGTGATCTCCTCGAGGCCATGCTTGCGGCCGATCTCGAAGTCGTTCGGGTCGTGGCCGGGGGTGATCTTCAGCGCGCCGGTGCCGAACTCGGGCTTCACGTAGTCGTCGGCGATGATCTTCAGGCGCCGGCCGACGAGCGGCAGCAGCGCGCTCTCCCCGATCAGCCGCGTGTAGCGGGCGTCGTCCGGGTGGACCGCGATCGCGGTGTCCGCGAGCATCGTCTCCGGCCGCACCGTCGCCACGGTGATCGAGCCGTTGCCGCTGGCCAGCGGGTAGTCGACGTAGTAGAGGGTGTCGATCACCCGCCGCTCGTCGACCTCGAGGTCGGAGATCGCCGACCGCGTCCCCGGGTCCCAGTTGACCATGTAGTTGTCGCGGTAGATCAGGCCCTTCTCGTAGAGGGCGACGAAGACCTCGAGAACGGCGCGCGCGTAGCCCTCGTCGAGCGTGAAGCGCTCGTGGTCGTAGTCGGCGGACGCGCCGAGGCGCTTGTACTGCTGGATGATCTGGCCGCCGTACTCCTGGCGGAACTGCCACACGCGCTCGAGGAACCCCTCGCGGCCGAGCTCCTCGCGGCTCGTGCCCTCCGAGCGCAGGAGCCGCTCGACCTGCGTCTGCGTCCCGATGCCCGCGTGGTCGGTGCCGAGGATCCAGCGCGCGCGCTGCCCCCGCATGCGCGCGAGGCGGATCAGCGCGTCCTGGATCGCCCCGTTGAGAGCGTGGCCCATGTGCAGCGCGCCGGTGACGTTGGGCGGCGGGATCGCGATCGAGTAGTTGTCGGCCGCGGCGCCCTCCGGCTCGGGGGCGAACAGGCCGGACCCCTCCCAGCGGGCGAACACCCGCGGCTCCGTCTCGGCGGGGTCGTAGCGGGTGCGGGTCTCGAGGTCGGCGGAGGCCATGGGGTCGCCGCAGTGTATTTCGCGCGACTCCGTTACAGTTCGACGTGTGATGTCACAGCGTCACGACGACGACGACGGGGGGATCCTCGACGCCGCGCGCGCGTGCGTCCTCGACGTCGGCTTCCGCCGCACCACGCTGACGGACGTCGCCCGCCGTGCCGGGGTGAGCCGCATGACGCTCTATCGCCGCTACCCCGACCTCGAGGCGATCTTCGCCGCGCTCATGACCCGGGAATTCGGCCGGCTGGTGTCCCAGGCGAGCGACGCCGCAGCCGCGCCTGCCACCCGCGAGCGCGTCGTGACGATGGTGGTCCACGGTGCGCGGGCGCTGGCGGAGGATCCGCTCTTCGCCCGGCTGCTCGACGTGGATCCCGAGCTGCTGCTGCCGTACGTGACCCGGCGGCTCGGAGGCATGCAGAAGATCGCGGTCGCGGCCGGGGCGGCGGCGCTTGCGGATGCGGACGGGTCGGTGCGAACGGACGCGCCGCCCGAGGCCCTGTCCGCGGGCGTCGAGCTGATCGCGCGCGGCTTCGTGCTCGCGTCGCATGGCGAGCTCGGCCTCGATCCGTGGGCCGAGCTCGGTCGTGCCGTCGACGGCTACCTGCGGCCATGAGCGCTTCCCTCAACGCGGCGCGCCGGTCCGCTGAGGTCGAGGCGCTGGCCGCGGGCGAGCCGGTCGACGTGGTGGTCGTGGGCGGCGGGATCACCGGTGCGGGCGTCGCGCTCGACGCCGCGAGCCGCGGCCTGTCCGTCGCGCTGCTCGAGCGGCGCGACCTGGCGCACGGCACAAGCCGCTGGAGCTCGAAGCTCGTGCACGGCGGGCTGCGGTACCTGGCGCACGGGGACGTCGGCCTCGCGTGGGAGTGCGCGGTCGAGCGCGCCGCGCTGATGCGCACGATCGCGCCGCACCTGGTCCGGCCCCTCCCCCACCTGATCCCGCTCGACGCCGCGATGGGCCACGGCGCCGCGACCGTCACGCTCGCCGGGCTATGGGCGGGCGACGCGCTGCGCGGCGCGGCCGGCACGAGCCGCCGCGCACTCCCGCGAGCTCGCCGAGTGAGCGCGCTCGAGGCCCGGCGGCTCGCTCCCGCGCTGCGGGAGCCCGGACTGCGCGGGGCGCTGTTGAGCTGGGACGGCCAGCTCGAGGACGACGCCCGGCTCGTGGTCGCCGTGGCCCGCACGGCCGCCAGCCACGGCGCGCGCATCCTCACGTATTCCGAGGTCACCGGCGTCCGGGCCGGCGGCGTGGACGCGGTCGACGGGCTGACCGGCGCGAGCTTCGCGGTGCGCGGCCGCCACGTCGTGCTGGCCGCCGGCGTCTGGAGCGGCGCGCTGACCAGCGCCGTCTCGCTGCGCCCGAGCCGCGGCTCGCACGTGCTCGTGCGCGCCGAGCGGATCGGCAACCCGCGGGCCACCGTCAACGTCCCGGTGCCCGGCGAGCGCGGCCGCTGGGTCTTCGCCGTGCCCCGGCCGGACGGGCTCGTCGCCATCGGCCTCACCGACGTCCCGGCGCCCGGCCCGGTCGACGATCCACGGCCCGACCCCGCCGAGGAGGCCGGCCTCCTGGCGCGCGCCTCCGCGGCCCTCGAGGTCCCGCTCACCGCCGACGACATCGCCGGCCGCTACGCCGGCCTGCGGCCGCTCGCGCTCGCCGGCGAGGCCGGCTCCGTCGGCGCGACGGCCGACCTCTCGCGGCGGCACGTGGTCGCGGAGGACCCGGAGACGGGTGCGGTGGCGATCGTGGGCGGCAAGCTGACGACGTACCGCCGGATGGCGCAGGACGTGGTCGACCGGCTGACCGACCGGCCGTGCCGGACCCGGCGGCTGCCGCTCGTCGGCGCGGCGCCGCGCGACCGCCTGCGGGCGGTCGCCGCTCCCGAGCGGCTCGTGCGGCGCTACGGGACCGAGGCGTCCGCGGTGGTGGCGCTCGCCGACGGCCGCCCCGAGCTGCTGGAGCCGGTCGCGCCCGGCGTGCCGGTGTGCGGCGCCGAGCTGCTGTGGGCGGCGCGGCACGAGCTCGCCCTCACGCGCGAGGACCTCGCCGACCGGCGAACGCGCGCCGGCCTCGTCCCGGAGTGGCGGGAGGCGGTGTTGGCCGCCGTGCCCGACCTCGTGCCGGCCTAGCGTCAGAGATCTGAAGGCCTGGCCGTCCGGCGGTGGCGGAGCGTCCGCGCGATGGGCAAGGGTTTCGCAGATGCACGCCATCGCGCGGCGCGCCGCCGGCGCGCTCCTCGCTCTCGCCCTCGGGGCGGCCGCCGGGGCCGATCCGGCCGCCGCGGCCAAGCCGTGCGAGCCTCCCGAGGCGGGCTGGCGCAGCTGCCTGACGACCCACCACGTCGCCCTCGAGGACGGCGGCGTGCGCCTCAAGCGCGCCCGGCCTCGGCTGGTCATGCGCATGGACAGCTGCCCGGCGACCCTCCGCAGGCGCACCGTGGTGATCCGCTCCCGCGGCGGCCGCCTCCTGGTCCGCGGCGTCGACGTCCGCGGGCGCTGCAGCGACGGCGTCGCCCGCTGGGCAGTCACCCTGCGCCCCGAGGACGCCGACCTCGAGTCCGGCGCCGTCGTGCGCTCGCTGTGGACCGGCATCGCGGACGACGACCGCGCGCCGAAGGTAAGGCTCGACTAGCTCAGGCGGACTTGGCCTCGGGCGACTCGTCGTCCGGGGCCTCGGTGACGAGCGTCGGCTTGACGCCCCGCTCGACCGTGTCCTTGGTCACCACGCACTTCTTGACGTCGCGCCGGGAGGGCAGCTCGAACTGCACGTCGAGCAGGATGTCCTCGATGATCGAGCGCAGGCCGCGGGCGCCGGTCTCGCGCTCCAGCGCCTTGTCGGCGACCGCCGTCTGCGCGTCAGACGCGAAGACGAGCTCGATGCCGTCGAACGCGAAGAAGCGCTGGAACTGCTTGACGATCGCATTGCGGGGCTCGGTGAGGATCGTGATCAGGTCGTCGCGCGAGAGCTGGTGCACGGCCGAGCACACCGGCAGGCGGCCGATGAACTCCGGGATCAGCCCGTACTGCATGAGGTCCTCGGGCAGGACCTTCTCGAACAGCGCGCCTGTGTCCCGTTGCAGCTTGGATTCGATGTTCGCGCCGAAGCCCACGCCCTTGTGCCCGATCCGCCGCTCGATCACCTTGTCGAGCTGCGCGAACGCCCCGCCGCAGATGAACAGGATGTTCGTCGTGTCGATCGTGAGGAACTCCTGGTGCGGGTGCTTGCGCCCACCCTGCGGCGGCACGCTCGCCGTCGTCCCCTCGAGGATCTTCAGCAGCGCCTGCTGAACGCCCTCGCCCGACACGTCGCGCGTGATCGACGGGTTGTCGGCCTTGCGGGCGATCTTGTCGACCTCGTCGATGTAGATGATGCCCGTCTCGGCCTTCTTGACGTCGTAGTCCGCGGCCTGGATGAGCTTGAGCAGGATGTTCTCGACGTCCTCGCCGACGTAGCCCGCCTCGGTCAGCGCGGTGGCGTCGGCGATCGCGAACGGCACGTTGAGGATCCGCGCCAGCGTCTGCGCGAGCAGCGTCTTCCCGCACCCCGTGGGCCCAAGTAGCAGGATGTTGGACTTCTGCAGCTCGATGTCGGCGTCGTCGGACTGCATCATCTGCACGCGCTTGTAGTGGTTGTAGACCGCCACGGAGAGCGTGCGCTTGGCCTGCTCCTGCCCGACGACGTACTCGTTGAGCACGCCGTAGATCTCGCGCGGCTTGGGCAGGTTGTCGATGTCGAACGACGGCGGAGCGGTCAGCTCCTCGTCGATGATCTCGTTGCAGAGATCGATGCACTCGTCGCAGATGTAGACGCCCGGCCCCGCGATCAGCTTCTTGACCTGCCGCTGGGACTTTCCGCAGAAGCTGCAGAGGAGCTGTTCGTTGGAGTCGGTCGGCCGGGCCATCTCGTTCCGCTCCTAGTGCTCGGAGATCACCCGGTCGATGATCCCGTACTCCGTGGCCTCTTCCGAGCTCATGAAGTAGTCGCGCTCGGTGTCCTGTTTGACCTTCTCGATCGACTGGCCCGTGTGGTCGGCGATGATCTCGTCGAGCCGGCGGCGCAGATCGATGACCTCGCGCGCGTGGATCTCGATGTCGGTTGCCTGACCTTGGAAGCCGGATGACACCTGGTGGATGAGGATCTTCGCGTTCGGCAGCGCCATTCGCTTTCCCTTCGCGCCGCCCGCGAGGAGCAGCGCGCCCATCGACATCGCGATCCCGACGCAGATCGTCTGCACGTCCGGCTTGATGAACTGCATCGTGTCGTAGATCGCGAGGCCCGCGTACACCGACCCGCCTGGCGAGTTGATGTAGAGCGAGATGTCCTTGTCGGGGTCCTCGGCCTCCAGGTGCAGAAGCTGAGCGACGATCAGGTTCGCGATCTGGTCGTCCACCGGCGTGCCGAGGAACACGATGCGCTCGTTCAGCAGGCGGGAGTAGATGTCGAACGCGCGCTCCCCACGGGAGGTCTGTTCGACGACCATCGGTACGAGTGGGCTCACGGTCCTCGCTTCGGTTTCGCTTCGGGCGCTCGAGTCCTGCTCAGCTCTCGGCGCCAGACTAGCAATCGTCCGGCGCCGCTCCGACCGCACTTGCGGCTAGGACTCGGCCCGCCCGCCCGGGGTCCAGAGTTGGCCGGATGAACCTGACTTGGCGCGCTCAGACTCGCCCGGCGTCCACAGCCGGTCGCGAGCCTGCGCCTGCTCGATCGAGATCGGCTTCGCCGAGTCGACCACCACGTCCAGCGCCTTGCGCTGCGCCAGATCCTCCTTGAGGGCATCGAGCCGCCCCGCCGACTTCAGACGCTCGAGCAGCTGCTTGGGCGACGTGCGGCTCTGGCCCTCCTGGGCCGCCTGCGAGACGGTCTCGAGCACTTCGTCCTCGGTGGGCTCGATCCCCTCGGCCTCAATGATCGCGGCGAGCACCGCCTCGCGCCGCAGCGCCTGCTCGGCGTCGGGCTTGGCCTGCTCGACGATCTCGTCCTCGCCGCGGCCCGCGATCCGCAGATACGCATCGCGCGAGATGCCCTGGTGCGCGAGCGAGTGCAGCATCTGATCCCACTGCTCGCGGGCTCGGGCGTCGACCAGGGCCTCCGGCACGTCGATCGTGGCGGCCTGGACCGCGGAGTCGAGCGCGGCCTCGCGGAACTCGGCGTCGATCTGCGTCCGGTCGGCGTCGGTGAGCCGGCTGCGGATGTCCTCGCGCAACTCGTCGAGCGTGTCGAAGCCGGCCTCGGCCGCGAGGTCGTCGTCGAGCTCGGGCAGCTGCTTGGCCTTTACCTCCTTCACGGAGACGGCGAAGTGCGCCTCGCGCCCCGCGAGCTCGGTGGCGGGATAGTCGCCCGGGAAGGTGACGGTCACGGTGCGCTCGTCGCCGGCGGACGCGCCCTCGAGCTGCTCCTCGAAGCCCGGCACGAGGCGGCCGGAGCCCAGCTCGACCATCTGGTCGCGCCCCTCGCCGCCCGGGAACGGCTCGCCGTCCAGCGTGCCGGCGTAGTCCATGACGATGAAGTCGCCGGATGCGGCCGCGCGGTCCACGGTGTCCAGCCGGGCAGAGCGCTCGCGCAGGGCGTCGAGCTCGGCGTCGATGCGCTCGTCGGACGCCTGCGGCTCCCGGCGGCCGACCTCGAGCCCCTTGTAGTCCCCGAGCGTCGCCGTCGGGCGGACGCCGATCTCGATCGAGAAGCGCAGCGGCTCGCCCTGCGCCGGCGGGTCGGAGAGGTCGAGCTGCGGCTCGCCGACAGGGACGACGTGCGCATCGTCGATGGCGGCCGTGTACCACGCGGCGATCGACTCGCGGATCGCCTCGTCGAGCACCGCGTCGCGGCCCATGCGCTGCAGGATCACCGGCGCGGGCGCCTTGCCGGCCCGGAAGCCGGGCACGCGGAGGCCCTTGCCGAGCCTGCGCGCAGCCTGGGCGACGCGGCGCTCGACCTCCTGCGGCGTGACCTCCGCCTGCACGCGCACGCGCGACTCGGGCAGTTCGGTGACGGTGGTCTGGACCTCGGTCGCCATGGCGGCGCTCCACGATACAAACCAGGGATGCTCGCCTGGCTCTACACGGGACCGCTCGGCCACCTGGCGGCCGGCGTGGCCGACTGGCTCGAGCTGCTCGCGCGCTTCGCTTGGGGCCGGGTTCGGCGCCGCGCCTCGGGGTAGACGTATCCCATGCCGACCAAGAAGGAAGACCTCCCGAGCACGATCGCGCGCTCGCCGAAAAAGGTCCAGCGCACCTACGCCGAGACGCTCGACAGCGCGCACGAGCAGTACGACAGCGAGGAGCGCGCGCACCGCACCGCGTTCGCGGCCGTCAAGCACGTCGCCGAGAAGAAGGGCGACCACTGGGAGCCCAAGGACCGCAAGGGCCCGTCGGATCCGCAGGCCGCCCGCGGCGGCGCCGCGGCGCGTCGCGGCGACGGCAAGAGCTACGGCGGCGTGGACGCCGGCAAGTCGAGGACGGCGCTCTACGAGGACGCCAAGAAGGCGGGCATCGACGGCCGCTCGAACATGTCCAAGGCCGAGCTCGCCGACGCGCTGCGCAAGCACAACGACCGGGAGACCGCGCGGGCGCGGCGATGAGCGAGCAGGGAGACCGCGCGGGCGCCCCCGGTGTGCAGGTGCCCTGGGACGCGCCGCAGCTCGCCGCGCTGCTCGAGGCCGGCCGCGAGGATGGCTGCGTGAGCGACGAGAGCCTCTCGCGCGCCGTCGAGGAGCTCGACCTCGACCAGGACCAGGTCGAGGAGATCGTGGAGCGCCTGCACGGCGAGAACGTGGAGATCAACGACGACTGCGGCCACCGCGACACTCCGCCGACGGCCGTCCGCAACGACGACATGGCCGGCTACACGACCGACTCGCTGCAGATCTTCCTCAACGAGGCGGGCCGCCACCGGCTCCTGCGCCCTGACGAGGAGATCGAGCTCGCCAAGCGGATCGAGCGCGGCGACCTCGAGGCCAAGGACCGCCTCGTGACCTCGAACCTGCGGCTGGTCGTCTCGATCGCCCGCAAGTACCAGGGCGTCGGGGAGCTGTCGTTGCTCGACCTGATCCAGGAGGGGATGTTCGGGCTGATCCGCGCCGCCGAGAAGTTCGACTGGCGCCGCGGCTTCCGCTTCTCCACCTACGCCACGCTGTGGATCCGCCAGGCGATCGGGCGCGCGCTCGACGAGCGCGGCCGCACGATCCGGCTGCCGATCAACGTGGCCCAGCGCGAGCGCAAGATCGCGAACGCCGAGCGCGACCTCAACACCCGGCTCGCACGCGCGCCGACGCTCGAGGAGATCGCCGAGAAGGCCGAGGTCACGCCCGCGCAGGTGCGGGAGATGCGCGAGCTGGCCCGCAAGGTCACCAGCCTCGAGCGCCCGCTCGGGGACGACGGCGAGAGCGAGCTCGGGGACCTGCTCCCGGGCCGCGAGCCGCCGCCCGAGGAGGAGATCGAGGTCACGCTGCGCGACGAAGCGGTGCGCGAGGTCGTGGCCTCACTGCCCGACCGCGAGCGCAAGGTCATCCAGATGCGCTTCGGCCTCAACGGCGATCGCGACCCCGTCTCGGTGCGCGAGACCGGCCGCCGCCTGGAGCTGCGACCGTCCGAGGTGCAGCGGCTCGAGCGGCGCGCGCTCGAGGACCTTGCCCTGCGGCGGGAGATGGTCGCGCTGCGCGAAGCCGCGTAGCTCAGGCAGTCGCGTTGTCGGCTTCGAGCGCGTCGGCGCGCGTGGCGAAGAGCCGGAACCGCTGTGTGAGGTTGGTCATCTCGAGCAGCCGCCGCACGGGCCCCTCGGGCACTACCACGGCGAGGTTCGTGCGGCTCTCCTCGAGCTGAGACGCCGCCTTGAGGATCGTCCCCAGCGCGGTGGAGTCGATGAACGTGACCTCGCTCAGGTCGAGCACGAGACGGCCACCCCGGCTGGCCGACGCCATCGCCAGCACCGTCGAGAGGCGGGGCGTGGCCGAGAGGTCGAGCTCGCCCTTGGCCACCACGAGGTGGCCGCGCTCGATCGGATCGTGGTCGATCTGGTAGTCCACCGGGCTACCGTACCCGGTCCGAGCGGTCAGCGATGCAGGGCGAGTCCGGCATCGCGCCGCAGGCGCTCGGGCGTGTCGTCGTCGAACTCCGCGAAGAAGCCGCCGACGACGTTTTCGAGCTCTCCCATGCCGTCGGCGCAGAAGAGGACGGGCTGGTACTTCGTGATGTCGTACTCGAGCGTCGCCATCTCGAGCAGGTCGAGCGGCCGCAGGTCCGCGCCCCGGAACTCCTCGATCTCGCCGTACGAGGAGAGGATCCCGGCGCCGTAGGCGCGCACGTCGCCGTCCTCGCGCAGGACCCCGAACTCGAGCGTGAACCAGAAGACGTCGGCGAGGAACTGGAGCGCGTCGTCGGTCGCCACGCGCTGGGCGGCCAGGCCGGCGTGGCGCTTGATCTCGGCGAAGCGCGGGCTGGCGAGCAGGTTGCCGTGGCCGACGACCTCGTGGATGAGGTCGGGCTCCGGCGTGTAGAGCGGCATCGCCCCGTGGCGGATGTACTGGGTCGAGTAGAAGGTGTCGTCACCCAGCGCGCCGTAGAACTCGCGCAGCGGCACGAGGCCGGCCGCGGGGAGGTAGCGGAAGCCGGTGAGCGGCTCGAGGCCCGCGGTCACGTCATCGAGCTGCGGGATGTGGTCGGTGGGGAGGGCGAGCGCGGCCGCCGCCTCGCGGAAGTCGCGGCAGGCGTACTTCTCGTGCTTCGGCGCGAGCTCGCGGCACACGATGCGCCACACCTCGTGCTCGTCCTCGGTGTAGTCGACGTGCGGGATCGGCTGGCCGGGCTCCCAGGCCAGCGCCTCGGCGGCGATCACGTTGCGGCGCTCGCGGTACACGGGGTCGCTGGCGCCCGGGTGGTCCTTGGCGAGCTGCACGTCGACCGTGCCGTCCTCGTTGGCCTTGACCGGCGAGTACAGCTGTGCTTCCTCGAACACTGCGTCTTCCCCTCTCGGTATCTCTCCTGAGGTGTACCGCTGACGAGTGGTGGACGCAATCAAGACCGCATAGAGTGCGCTCGCAGTGCAAGCAAGGGTCCGTCTCGACGACCTCGATCGCAAGATCCTTGATCACCTCGAACGCGACGGCCGCGCGACGCTCGCCGACGTCGGCGACGCCGTGGGCCTCTCCGCCTCGGCCGTCAAGCGGCGTGTGGACCGGCTGCACGAGAGCGGGGTGATCGTCGGCTACGCGGCGATCGTCGACCCGCAGGCGCTCGGCGACCGGCTCGAGGCGTTCGTCGAGCTCTATTGCGCCGACAGCGTCGCGCCCGGCGATCTGCTGGAGGCGGTGGCCGGCCTCCCCGCCGTCATCGCCGCCCACACCGTCGCGGGCGACGCCGACGCCGTGGTGCGCGTGCGCGTCGAGGGCATCGAGGAGCTCGAGCGCACGATCGAGCAGCTCCGCCGCGACCCCAAGGTGATGCGCACGCGCACGATGGTCGCGCTGTCGACGCTGGTGGAGCGCCCGTAACCCCCGCGATGGACGGGTGGTAGGACCAGCGTGACGGACGAACTGAGCGCGCTCACCCGGCTGGCCGTGGACGAGCTGCGCGAGGCGACGGGCGGGATCGGCGCGGTCCACCGGGCGATCGCCGACCGCGCGTGGGTGGGTGGCGGCGTGTCGAAGGCGTTGCACGATGGGATCGCGGCCGCGGCGTACGGCGCGGTGCGCGGCGGCGCGGTGCTCGCGGGCTGGGCTGCCGACGCGGCGCTGTCCCGGCGCGAGGCCCGCGCGCTCTCGGGCACGCCGAGGGGCGCCGCCGCGCTCGCCGTCCTCAACGGGCTGCGGGGCGACGTGCTCGAGCGCGAGGGCAGTCCGCTGGCGCTGCCGATGACGCTGGACGGCGACGCCGGGGCGACGCGGCTCGCGGTCTTCGTGCACGGGCTGTTCGAGACCGAGCACGCGTGGCGCTACGGCGGTAGGAAGACCTACGGCGAGCGGCTGGAGGCGGACCGCGGTCTGGCGCCGGTGTACGTCCGCTACAACAGCGGCCGCCGCGTGTCCGACAACGGGCGCTCGCTCGCCGACCTGCTGGCGGCCTGGCCGCAGCCGCTCGAGCGGGTGGTGCTCGTTGGGCACTCGATGGGCGGGCTCGTGGCGCGCAGTGCCTGCCACATCGGCGCAGAGCGCGGCGACGCATGGGTGCGGCACGTGACGCACGTCGTCGCGCTCGGGTCGCCGCACACCGGCGCCCCGCTCGAGTCGGCCGTCCATCACGCCGCCGCGGCGCTCGGCGTCGCGCCGGAGACGCAGCCGCTCGGGCGCGGCCTGCGGCGCCGCAGCGCCGGCATCCGCGACATGCGGCACGGCAGCCGCGAGCTGCCGCTGCTCGACGGCGCGACCCACTGCTACGTGGCGGCGACGGTCACCAGCAGCCCGCGCCATCCCGTCGCGCGCGCGGTTGGCGACTGGCTCGTGCTGGAGGGCAGCGCGAGCCATCGCGCGCAGGAGTCGCTGCACGTCGGCGCGGCCCACCACCTGGCGCTGCTCAACCACCCCGACGTGCACGAGCAGCTCAGGGAGTGGCTCGCGACAGCACCTCGAGCCGCGTAGCCAGCCGGCCGGCGGTCGCCTCGTGCTCGGGCTTCATGAGCACGCTGCGCAGGACGCGCGCGCCGGGGGCGTCGGCCTCGAGGCCCGGATGCAGCGCCGTCAGGTGGGGGGCGGTCACCTGCAGGGTGCTCAGGAACACCGGGTCGTCCGGGTCCTCCATGCCGGCCCGCAGGATCGCCGCCGAGGCGGCGTCGACCTCCGACAGCCGCGTGCGCCGCGGGAGGTAGGTGACGATGTCGAGCTCGGGCTCGAGCAGCAGCCGCAGCGCGCCGGACTCCCGCAGGCGGGCGGCGAGCGCGAGCGCGGCGCGGCGGGCGGCGGCCAGCACCGGCGCGAGCTCGACCGCGCGCAGCGTGAGCCACAGCGCCGCGGCCGCCGCCCCCGCGCGCGAGCACTCGAGGCTGATCTCCCCCAGGTGCAGGTCGCCGGACGTGAAGTACGTGTACGGCGAGTCGTGCGCATACAGGCGACCAATCGACGGGTCGGCGAACAGGACCGCGCCGCAGCCGTACGGCTGCAGCCCGTGCTTGTGGGGGTCGACGACGATCGAATCCGCGGCGCCCATCGCCCGCAGGCCCGCGGGCGCGTCGTCGAGCAGCGCGAAGAAGCCGCCGTAGGCGGCGTCGACGTGGATGCGGACGCCGTACCGCTCGCGCAGGGCGAGCGCCGCGTCGATCGGGTCGACCGCTCCCACGCCCGTCGTTCCGCCGGTGAGGACGACGGTTCCGACGTCGCCCTTCGCGCACTCGGCGTCGAGCGCGTCGAGGTCGATGCGGCCGTGCGGCGTCGCCGGAACCTCGCGCGCCGGCATGCGCAGCACCTGGCACATGCGCGCGTGCGTGTAATGGGCGTTGGCGCCGTGCACGACGCCCTTGTCGGGATGCAGCTCACGCGCGACCCACAGTGCCTCGAGGTTGGCGATCGTCCCGCTCGCCGTCAGGTGGCCGAGCGTGGGCGGGGAGAGCCCGAGGATGCGCGCCAGCTCCTCGACCGCCTCCTTCTCCATCTCGCTGGTCACGGGCCCGCCGTCGAGCGCGTGGTTGTTCGGGTTCACGAGCATGGCGGCCACGTAGCCGGCCGCCGCTGCGGCGTGCGGCGGCTTGAGCATCTGGCCGGCGAAGCGCGGGTGGAAGAACGGGAAGTTGCCCCCCATGCGGCGCTCGAACTCGTCCCAGGCCGCCTCCCAGCGCGCCGGATCGACCGCTGGCGGCTCCGGCCGCTCGCCCCAGCGCGCCTCCCACGACTCGACGAGGTCGAGCGCGGCCTCGATGCCCGACCGGCGATCCACGGCGTCAGATCATCGCGGACGGGCGCTGCTGACCGCCGCCATCGCCGCGCGGGCGGCGGCCGGGTCGCCCGCGCGCACCGCATCGAGCACGCGGCGGTAGCGGTCGGCGCGCGCCGGCGCCGGGCCGCCGAGCGCGGCGGCCAGCTCGCCGGCCACCCGCGCCAGCGGGCGGTTGCCGGCCGCCTCGGCCAGCGCCTCGTCGAACGCCCGGCGGGCCTCGTCGTCCGGCTCGGCCTCGACCGCCTCGACGGCGGCTGCCAGGCGGTCGAGCTCGGGGGCGGGCCGTTCGGCGGCCCGCCGCGCGAGCTCGCCCCCGAGCACGGCCGGCGGGCCTGAGCGCGCGGCCGCCAGTGCCGCCAGCTCCCCCTGGACGATCGCGCGCGCCTCGACCGCCTCGGCCGCCAGGCGGCCGCCGAGCGCGGCGAGTACCTCGGGGTCGAGCACGTCCCACGCGCGCGGCGGCTCGACCCACGCACCGTGGCCGTGCGTGACGCGCACGACGCCGCGCTCCTCGAGTGCGCGCATGCACTCCCGCAGCACGCCGCGGCTCGCGCCCAGCTCGGCGGCGAGGTCGACCTCTTTGGGCAGCCTCGAGCCGGCGGGCGGGTCCCCGGCGGCGATGCGCACGAGCAGCGTTCGCAGGATCCCTCGGTGCAGCCGCGCCACGCGGTGATCCAATCACGCGGCTCCCGTATCGTGGCGCCTCCATGAAGCTCTACGAGCACGCCTCCTCCGGCAACTGCCTCAAGTGCCGCATCCTCCTGCGCCAGCTCGGGCTCGACTACGAGTCGGTCACCGTCGACCTCTTCCATGGCGAGACCCGCACGGCGGAGCACTTCGCGCGCAACCCGGACGGCCGCATCCCCGTGCTCGAGACCGACGACGGCGAGACGATCTCCGAGTCGGGCGCGATCCTGCTGCACCTGGCCGAGGGCACGCCGTTCCTCCCGGCGCCGGGGACGCTCGAGCGCACGCGCGTGCACCAGTGGATGTTCTTCGAGCAGAACCGGATCGAGGCCGATCTGGCCGTCGCGCGCTTCATGAGGCTCGCGGGCCGCGATGCAACGCTGCCCGAGGCGTTCGCGCAGCGCCTCGAGCGCGGCCGCGACGCGCTCGCGGCACTCGACCGCGGGCTGGCCGACGGCCGGCCGTTCCTGGCCGGCGACGCCTACACGGTGGCCGACATCGCGCTCTACGGCTACGGCCACTGCGGCGCCGACGCAGGTGCCGACCCGCGTGAGCACCCGCACGTCGCCGGCTGGTTCGACCGCGTCGAGGCGACGCCCGGATTCGTCAACGACCTCGAGCGCGTCCCGGCGCACGTCGGCGAGCGTCCCCTCTAGCTAGGGGAGGCTCGCCGAACGCCTCCAGCACCGCAGCGCATCCTCATCCGATTCCGCCTGGTTCGTCATCGAAGGCGCAGGCTATGGCAGCATCGCGGCCCATGAGCGCGAACTCGCTGGGACGGATGGTGCTGGACGCGACGGAGCGGCACGGCGGGGCGGCGATCCGCTTTCCGCGTGACGGCAGCTGGCACGAGTGGTCGTTCTCCGAGCTGGGCACCGCCGTGCGCGACCTGGCCCGCGGCTTCGCGGCGCTCGGCATCGAGCCCGGCGACCGCGTCGCCCTGCTGGGCGAGACCCGTCCGGAGTGGACGCTGGCCGACGCGGCGCTGCTGGCCGCCGGCTGCGTGGTGGTGCCCGTCTACCACACGAACTCGCCCGAGGAGTGCCGCTACGTGGTGGACCACTCGGGCGCCCGCGCGATCGTGGTCGAGGACGCCGCCCAGCTCGAGAAGATCGAGGCGGTCCGCGACCGGCTGGCAGGCCTCGAGCACATCGTCAGCATGACCGACACCGGGCGCACCCCGACCGTCGACGACCTCCGGTCGCGCGCCCGCGAGGTGCCCGCCGAGAAGCTCGAGCAGCGGCTCGAGCGCGTGCGGCCTGACGACATCGCCACGATCGTCTACACGTCGGGCACGACCGGCCCGCCGAAGGGCTGCATGCTCACCCACCGGAACGTGCTCTTCACGATGGAGGCGTACGTCAAGCGCGTGCACCTGCGCCCGCCGGCGACGCTGTTCATGTTCCTGCCGCTCGCGCACGCGCTCGCGCGCGTGGTGGAGATGGTGTCGCTCGATGTCGGCGGGACGCTCGCGTTCTGGAGCGGCGACTCGCGCAAGCTCGTCGAGGACGTCGCCGCCGCCCGGCCGACCCACTTCCCGTCGGTCCCGCGTGTGTTCGAGAAGATCCACGCGCGTGCGCTCGCGCGCGGGCGGGAGGGCAGCGCGGTCAAGCAGCGGCTGTTCGCGTGGGCCGTGGTGACGGGTCGCAAGGCGCGCCCCGCGGCACGCGAAGGGCGGCTCTCACCCGCGCTGCGCGCCCAGCACGCGCTCGCCGACCGGCTCGTGCTCTCCCGGATCCGCGACCTCTTCGGCGGGCGGCTCGAGCTCGCGCTCACGGGCGCGGCGCCGATCCCGCTCGAGGTGCTCGAGTTCCTCGACGCCTGCGGCATCACCGTGCTCGAGGGCTACGGGATGACCGAGACCTGCGCGGCCGCCACGCTCAACACCCCGGAGTCGCCGCGCTACGGCACCGTCGGCCCGGCGCTCGAGGGCACGACCGTCGAGATCGTTGAGGACGGCGAGATCCTGCTCGGCGGACCGAACGTGTTCAAGGGCTATCACCGCGACGAGGACGCCACGAGCGAGGCGTTCGAGGGCGAGGCCGTGCGGACCGGCGACCTCGGCGAGCTCGACGCCGAGGGCAACCTGCGCATCACGGGCCGGAAGAAGGACCTCATCATCACCTCGAGCGGCAAGAACATCACTCCCACGAACATCGAGAACGCGCTGCGGGAGTCGCGGTGGGTCTCGCAGGCGATCGTCCACGGGGACAACCGCTCGTACCTCGTGGCGCTGCTCACGCTCGACGCCGACGAGGTGCCGGCCCTGGCCGCAGAGCTCGGCGTGCCGGCCGACGTGGGCGAGATGGCCGCGCATCCCAGGGTCCGCGAGGTCCTCCAGCGCGACGTCGACGCCGCGAACTCCCGCTTCGCGCGGATCGAGCAGATCAAGCGCTTCGCCGTCCTTGACACGGACCTCTCGCAGGCCGCCGGGGAGCTCACGCCGACCATGAAGGTCAAGCGCAACGTGGTCGAGACGCGCTACGCGGACGCGTTCAGCGCGCTCTACGACGGGTAGGGGCAACGTCATGCTGGCCGCGTACGTCGAGAAGACCGACGCCGACGACCCGCTCGCCGCGCTCCAGCTCGGCGAGCGGCCCGAGCCCGAGCCGCCCGACGACGGCTGGACGGTCGTCGACGTGCGCGCGGCGTCGCTCAACCACCACGACCTGTGGTCGCTGCGCGGCGTCGGGCTGCCCGACGACCGCCTGCCCATGACGCTCGGCTGCGATGCCGCCGGGGTCGACGAGGACGGCAACGAGGTGATCGTGCACTCGGTGATCGCCAGCGACGGCTGGCGGGGCGACGAGACGCTCGACCCCAAGCGCACGCTGCTGTCCGAGCTGCACCAGGGCACGCTGGCCGAGCGGGTCGTGGTGCCGCGCCGCAACCTCGTCCCCAAGCCGGCGGCGCCCTCCTTCGAGGAGGCGGCCTGCCTGCCCACGTCGTGGCTGACCGCCTACCGCATGCTGTTCGTGCGCGGCGGCGTGCAGCCGGGCGAGACCGTGCTCGTACAGGGAGCCGGCGGGGGCGTGGCGAGCGCGCTGATCGCGCTCGGCCGGCAGGCCGGCATGCGCGTCTGGGTCACGAGCCGCGACGAGGCCAAGCGCGCGAAGGCGGTCGAGCTCGGGGCCCACGAGGCGTTCGAGAGCGGCTCGCGGCTGCCCGAGCGCGTGGACGCGGTGATGGAGACGGTCGGCGAGGCGACCTGGAAGCACTCGTTGCGCGCGCTGCGACCGGGCGGCACGCTCGTGGTGTCCGGGTCCACGAGCGGGCCCGCGCCGTCGGCCGAGCTGCAGCGGGTGTTCTTCCTCCAGCTCAGCGTGATCGGCTCGACGATGGGCACGCGCGACGAGCTCGAGCGGGTCGCGCGCCTGTGCGAGGCGACCGGCCTGCGGCCGCACATCGACCGCGTGCTCCCGCTCGCCGAGGCGCGCGCCGGCCTGGAGGCGATGGCCGCGGGCGATGTCTTTGGCAAGATCGTCTTCACGCCATGACGTTCGCCGACATCGAGCTCTACGACCTCTCTGTCTTCCTCCACGTGACCGCCGTGATGGTCGGCTTCGGGGCGACATTCGCCGAGGCGGTGATGTTCCCCGTGGCCATGAACGCGGGGGTGCGGTACCTGCCGTACGTGCACAGGCTGCAGCTGGCGATCAACCTGCGGCTCGCCACGCCGGCGATGGTGGTGATCCTCGTCACCGGCATCTACCAGACGTCCGAGCGCTGGGACTGGGGCGAGGGCTGGATCAGCGCCACGTTCGTGATCCTGATCGTCATCGGCGGTCTGCTCGGCGGCTACTTCATCCCCGCCGACCGCAAGCTCGGCCCGATGGTCGAGCGCGAGATCGCGGCCGCGGGCGATGGCGAGATCCGGCTCTCCGACGAGTACCAGCGCCTGGCGCGGAGGGAGGGCGCGATCGGCGCGCTCACCGGCGTGCTGCTCGTCGTCGCCGTGTTCCTGATGGTCACGAAGCCGTTCTGACCGCGTACTCGGCGGGGTCGAGGCGGGCCACGCGGCGGCGGAAGCGCCAGGTCCAGTCCGGCCACAGCGCCGCGTTGCGGCCGTTCGCATCGAGGTACCAGCTCGCGCAGCCTGTGTTCCACACCGAGCGGTCGAGGCGGCGGTCGAGGGCGGCGTTGTAGCGCTCGAGCGCCTCCGGACGCACCTCGATCGTGTCCGCGCCCTGCTCGTGCATCAGCTCGAGCGCGCGCAGCACGTGGGCCACCTGCGACTCGACCATGTAGACCATCGAGCTGTGGCCCAGCCCGGTGTTCGGGCCGAGCAGGAAGAAGAGGTTGGGGAAGCCGGCCACGGTCGTGCCGAGGTGCGCTCTCGGGCTGCCGTTCCACCGGTCGGCGAGCAGGCGGCCGCCACGGCCGCGGATGCTCTGGGCGGCCGGGTGGTCGGTGGCCCGGAACCCGGTGCCGAAGACGATCGCGTCGACCTCGCGCTCGACGCCCGCCGCGTCGACGATCGAGCGCGGCCGCACCTGGGCCACGCCGTCGGTCACGAGCTCGACGTTCGGCTGGGCGAGCGCGGCGTACCAGCGGTTCGAGGGCAGGATCCGCTTGCAGCCCATCGTGTAGTGGGGCGTCGCCTTCTCGCGCAGCGCCGGGTCGGCGAGCTGGCGCTCCATGTGGCGGCGCGCGACCCGCTCGGCGACCTTCATGAGCCGCGGCTCCTTCGCGAAGCCGAGCACGAGCGCCTCGCGGCTCGCATAGATGCCGCCGCGCACGAGGCGCTGCGTCGCGGGAACGCGGCGGAAGAGCCGGTGCTCGAGTTGAGAGATCGGCCGCGCGGTGTGCGGGACCACCCACGGCGGCGTGCGCTGGAACACGTACAGGCGCTCGACCTCGGGCTGGATCGCTGGGACGTACTGGATCGCCGAGGCACCCGTGCCGATCGACGCGACGCGCCGGCTCGCGAGCTCCGCGCCGTGGTCCCAGCGGGCCGAGTGGAAGACCGGGCCCTCGAACGTGTCGAGGCCCGGGAGGTCGGGGATGCGGGGCTCGGCGAGGTAGCCGAGGCCCGCGATCAGGACCTTCGCGCGGTGAGGGCCCTGTGACGTGTCGAGCGCCCACACGCGCTCGTCGTCGAGCCAGGTCGTGGATCGGACCTCGCAGTCGAGCCGCACGTGCGGCCGCACGCCGAAGTCGTCCGCGCAGCGTTGCAGGTAGTCCCAGATCTCGGGCTGCCGCGAGTACGTCTCGGACCAGTCGGGGTTGGGCGCGAAGGAGAACGAGTACAGGTGCGAGGGAACGTCGCACGCGCAGCCGGGATAGGTGTTGGCCTGCCAGGTGCCACCGACGTCGCCCGCGCGCTCGAGGACGGCGAAGTCGTGGATGCCGGCCTGCTTGAGGCGGATCGCCATGCCGAGGCCGCTGAACCCGCTGCCGACGATGACGATGTTGTTCTCTCGACAATCAGGTTTAGGCATGCCACAATCTCATCCGTGGCCAGACTGACTCGCCGTGGACTGCTCGCGGGCTCGGTGCCCGCGATCGGCGGAGCGGCACTGCTGCACGGGACTGTGCCACACAGCCATCCCTGGGATGCCCAGGCCTCGCAGCCCGAACACGCCGGGCACGATCTCGACGGCCACGCGAGCTTCCGCGACGGCCGTACGGTGGACCACTCGGCGAACGGGTTCGACCCGCACGAGGTCGCCCGCGACTTCGACTGGGGCACGACGCGGCGGCTCGCCAGCGGCCGCGTGATGCGCGAGTGGGAGCTGTACGCGGTCGATCGCGATGTCGAGGTCGCTCCCGGCGTGCGCTTCGCGGCTTGGACGTACAACCAGCGCATCCCCGGCCCGACGCTGCGCTGCCGCGAGGGCGAGCGCCTGCGGATCACGTTCGTCAACGGCTCCCAGCACCCGCACACGATCCACTTCCACGGCATCCACCCGGCCGAGATGGACGGGGTGCCGGGCGTCGGCGCGGGGCAGATCAAGCCGCGCGGGCGCACGGTCTACGAGTTCGACGCACTGCCCGCCGGCCTGCACCTCTACCACTGCCACGTGCGGCCGCTGGCCGAGCACATCGCCAAGGGGCTCTACGGCGCGTTCATCGTCGACCCCGCCGACGGCCGCGAGGAGGCCGACGAGCTCGTGATGGTCATGAACGGGTTCGACACGAACTTCGACCGTGCCAATGAGGTCTATGCGGCGAACACGATCCCGTTCGCCTACATGCACCGGCCGCTCGCCGTGCGGCGCGAGGACCTCGTGCGGATCTACCTCGTCAACGTTCTGGAGTACGACCTCATCAACTCGTTCCACCTGCACGGGAACCTGTTCGACTACTTCCCGACCGGGACGTCGAAGACCCCGTCGGAGCTCACGGACACCGTGATGCTCTGCCAGGGCCAGCGGGGGATCCTCGAGTGGCGCTTCCAGCACCGGGGGAAGTTCATGTTCCACGCGCACCAGTCCGAGTTCACCGAGCTCGGCTGGCAGGGCTTCTTCGAGGTCTCGTGATGGAGGGCCGCAGCGCGACCGTCGAGCTCGGCTCCTCCCGCGTGCCGGTGTGGGTACTGGGCCTCGTGCCGCTGCTGCTGATCGCCGCCGCGGTGGCGGCGTTCGCGCTGCTCGACGGGCCAGGGCTCGCCGAGCGGCGGGGGCCGCCGGTCGAGGAGCTGGTGGTCGAGCGCACGGTGCTCGAGCCGGGGACGATCGAGCTCACGGTCCGCAACGACGGGCCGGACGCCGTGACGATCGCCCAGGCGACGGTCAACGACGCGTTCGCGCAGTTCTCCGGCGGCGACGAGCCGGTGGGGCGGCTCGAGAGCACGACGGTGCGGGTGTCGCAGCCGTGGGTGGAGGGCGAGGCGTACGAGGTCGTGCTGCTCACGTCGTCCGGAGGGACGATCGCGCACGAGATCCCGGTGGCGGTCGAGACGCCCGATGCCGACCTGTCGTTCTTCGGGCTGATGGCGCTGCTGGGCGTGTACGTCGGCGTGATCCCGGTCGCGCTGGGGATGCTCTGGCTGCCCTGGGTCCGCAGCATCCCGGCGCGGTGGCTGCAGGCGGTGATGGCGCTGACGATCGGCCTGCTCGCGTTCCTGGCCGTCGACGCGACGCTCGAAGGGCTCGAGCTGGCGGGCGAGGGCTCGCAGGCGCTCGGGGGCGCAGGACTGGTGCTGCTCGGGGCGATCGTGGCGTTCCTCGGGCTGACCGGCATCTCCGAGTGGCTGGCCGGGCGGCGGGCCGGCGCCTCAGGCGGGACGCTGGCGCTGCTCGTGGCCGTCGGCATCGGGCTCCACAACCTCGGCGAGGGCGTGGCGATCGGGGCCGCGTACTCGGCCGGCGCGCTGGCGCTGGGCGCCTTTCTTGTCGTCGGCTTCGCGCTGCACAACACGACCGAGGGGCTCGCGATCGTGGCGCCGGTCGCGCGGCTGCGCCCGTCGCTCGGCCGGCTGGCGCTGCTCGGGCTGATCGCCGGCGCCCCCGCCGTGCTCGGAGCCTGGATCGGGGCCGCAGCGTTCAACCCGAGCGCCGCCGCATTCCTTTTCGGCTTCGGCGCGGGCGCGATCGTCCAGGTCATCGTGCAGCTGGCGCCAACCCTGCGCGACGACGGGGGCCGCACGCTGCACCCCGTCGCCGTCTCGGGCCTGCTGGCCGGCCTCGGACTCATGTTCGCGACCGGCCTGCTGATCAGCGTCTAAAGGCGCGCAGCGCGTCGGCCGTGCCCTGCATGTCGTAGAGGCCGTCGACGCCGCTCACCGGCGTCCCGACCGCCTCGACCGCGGCCATGACGTCGGAGGCGCCGACCCGGTCGTCGTTGCCCATCCCGCCGGCCGCCGAGGTGAGGACGTAGCGGATCTGCCCCGACTCGACCGCGTCCGCCAGCCACGCGGTGCTGACCTGGCTCTCGCGGCCCGAGAAGCCGCCGATCGCCGCGACCTCGGCGCCCGAGGTGATGAGCGATCCGGCGGCGCCCGACTGGCTCGCGACCACGATCGTGCCGCCGCCGTTGCTCTCGGCGTACGCGACGGCGGCGGAGAGGGAGGAGGTGTCTCCGCCGAACGGCGTCGCGCCGCCGCCGCCGGGTGCGGTGCCGCCGAGGGCGGGCGGGGCGATGCCGCCGAGCGCGGGCGGTGCTGCGCCGCCGCCGAAGCGTCCGGCCCCGCCGCCGGGACCGCCGGCGAGCGCGCTCGCCGCCGGGCCGCCGGCCGGGAAGGTCCCGCTGGTCGCGTAGCCGAGCGTCTGCAGCGACCACGAGGCGGGCGCGAAGAGCAGCGCGGCGATGGCGCCGGCCACGACGGCGGCCCGCCCGCGCGTCCCCATGACGTCGGCCGCGAGCAGGACCGCAGCGCCGGCGCCCGCGGCCACCAGGAGCGGGGGCAGCCAGGTGAGGTCGGAGACGTTGCGCAGCACGATCCACTCCGTGGCCACCCCGGCGAGCACGAACGCGGGACCGAGCACGCGCGCCGGCGTGCCGCCGCGGAGGATCACGGCCACGCCGGCGCCGGCCAGCGCGGCGATCATCGGCGCGAGCTGGGACACGTAGTACGGATGGAAGATCCCCTCCGCCTGGCTGAAGGCGACGGCGGTCGTGAGGCCGGCGCCGCCGACCGCGAGCAGCCAGCCGGTGCGCGGATCGGAGCGGCGGAGGCGCGTGATGGCGATCACGCCGATCCCGGCCGCCACCGCCGCGCCCAGGAGCCAGCCGGCCTCGCCGCCGAGCGCCTCGTTGAGCAGCCGCATGGCGCCGGGGTCGCCGCCGAAGGGGCCGCCGCCGCCCGGACCGCCGGCGCCGCCGGCGCCGCCGGGGCCGCCGTCCTGGCCGAGGATGCGGCCGAGGCCGTTATAGCCGAGGATCAGCGACCACACGCTGTTGTCGCTCGTGCCCGAGATCCAGGGGCGGTCGGCCGCCGGCGTGAGCCACACGAGCACCGGCCAGGCGAGCCCGACGGCCGTCATCGCCGCCCCGCCCGCGGCCAGCGAGCGCACCGCCGCGGCGCGCCCGCGGGGAGCGACCCACAGCCACGCGACCGCCAGCGCCGGCACGACCAGCAGCGCGGCGCCCATCTTCGCCTCGAAGCCGAGGCCCACGGCGACGCCGGCCAGCACGACCCACCGCGTTCGCCCGTCGTCGAGCCCGCGGACGACCGCCCACAGCGCCGCGGTGCAGCACAGCACGAGCAGCGCGTCGGGGTTGTTATGCCGCGCGATCGCCACGGTCACCGGCGTCAGCACGAGCGCGAGGCCGGCGACGAAGCCCGCCACGCGACCGAAGCGCCGCCGCGTCAGGTCATAGACGAGCGCCACCGTGGCGACGCCCATCAGCGCCTGCGGGACGAGCAGGCTCCACGAGTTGAAGCCGAACACCCGCACCGACAGCGCCTGCACCCACAGCGCGAGCGGCGGCTTGTCCACGGTCATGACTCCAGCCGTGTCGAAGGAGCCGTAGAGGAACGCGTGCCAGCTCGTGCTCATCGAGCGCACGGCGGCGCTGTAGTACTCGTTGGCGAAGCCGTTGCGGTCGAGCGCCCACAGGTAGAGCACGCCCGCCGCGACGAGCAGCACGGCGAGCTCCGGGCGGGGGAAGGAGATGGCAAGCGGCCGCAGGCGCTGGCGCGCGGCGGGAAGCGGGAGAGAGGGGGTCGACATGCCGACCACCTTCGGTCGGGGTGCCGAGAGGCGGCTGGGACGCGGCTGGGAGTTCTCTGGGACGCCGGCGAACGTCAACACCGGCTGAGGAGGCGGCAGGGGCCGGGTTCGCGATCAGACAGCATTTCGTCGACCCCGCGACGTTCCCGCGCGCGAGGTCGACGGTATTCCCGAATAGCCAGCATTTCGTCGACGTCGCGAGCGTCGGCATGTCGAAGTCGACGAAATGCTGCCTCGCCGCCGCGACGGCTCCCCACCCTCCCTACCCAGCCGCCTTTGACGTTCTCCGGCGCCCCACGCCCGCCACGGGGAGCCGCACCGTGAACACCGCACCGCCCCCCAGGGCGTTCGCCGCGTCCACCTCTCCCCCGTGCGCATCCACGATCGCGGCGACGATGGCGAGCCCCAAGCCCGCTCCAGCCTTGCCGCGCTCCCGCCCACCCTCAGACCGCCAGAAGCGCTCGAACAGCGCATCCGAGTCCTCCGAGGGCAGGCCCGGGCCGTGGTCGCGCACCGCGACCCGGACGGCCGAGTCGTCGGCAGACACCGAGACCTCGATCTGCGTCCCCGGCGGCGTGTGCACCAGCGCGTTGCGCAGCAGGTTGCCGAGGACCTGGCGCAGCTGGTGGGCATCGCCCATGACGACCGCCTCGCCGTCCTCGACCAGGTCGATCGACCGCTCCGGTGCCGTGGCGCGGGCGTCGTCGACCGCGTCGCCGGCCAGCGTGTCGAGCCGCACCTCGGCGTGCGGGGTCTCGGCGATCTCGTCGAGCCGCGCCAGCATCAGGAGGTCCTCGACGAGCACCCCCATGCGCGCGGCCTCGTCCTCGATCCGGCGCATCGCCTTCGAGACCTCCTCGGGCTCGCGAGCGGCGCCCATGCGGAACAGCTCGGCGTAGCCGCGGATCGAGGCGAGCGGCGTGCGCAGCTCGTGCGAGGCGTCGGCCAGGAACCGGCGCAACCGGTCCTCGCTCGCCTGGCGTTCGGAGAACGCCCGCTCGAGCCGGTCGAGCATCGCGTTCAGGGCGATGCCGAGCCGCCCGACCTCGGTCCGCCGGTCGGTCGACTCCACTCGGCGGGAGAGGTCGCCGCCCGCGATCGCCCCCGCCGTGTGGCCCATGCGGTCGAGCGGCAGCAGACCGACCCGCACGACGGCCCAGGCGACGGCCCCGAGCACGAGCAGCACGAGCGCGATGACGAGCGCCTCCTGGACCAGCAGGCGACTCATCGCCTCGTCGATCTCGGTCATCGGCGCGGCGACGACCGTCACGCCGCTTCCGAACGGGTCGGCCTGCGCGTACACGCGGTAGCGGGTGCCGTCGCCGTTCTCCCCCGACACGGTGAACGGCCGCTGGAGTGGGATGTCGCGCGGCAGGGCCGGGTAGGCCGTCGCGCGGTCGCCGAACGCGAAGTCGCTGCGCCCGATCAAGCGTCCGGAGCCGTCGCGGCGCTCGAAGTACGTGCCGAGCGGCAGACCCGGCGGCGGTCCGCCCCGCCCGCCGCGCGGACCGTGCTCGGCGCCCTCGATGCCCCGCTCCTCCAGCTCGCGTGCCGCGGCAGGCGGCGCGGTGCGCAGCTGGTCGTCGAGGCGGTCCTGCAGATAGGAGCGCTGCCCGAAGTACGTGAGCCCACCGAGCACCAGCAGCCCCACGGCCGTCAGCGCGAGCAGCGCAGCGAGGAGCCGGGAGCGCAGGGATGCCATCAGGTGCGCGGCGGGCGGAGCGCGTAGCCGACGCCGCGCACGGTCTGGATGAGCGGCGGGCCGTGGGCGTCGAGCTTCTTGCGGAGGTAGCTCACGTACGTCTCGAGCACCCGCGCGTCGCCGCCGAAGTCGTAGTCCCAGACGTGCTCGAGCAGCTGGGCGCGGGTCAGCACGCGGCGCGGGTTGAGCAGCAGGTACCGCAGCAGGCGGTACTCGGTCGCGGTCAGGTCGACCGGCGCGCCGGAGCGCGTGACCTCGCGCGCGTCCTCGTCGAGCTCGAGGTCCTCGAACGTCAGGCGGCTCGACTCCGGCTCGGCCAGCCCGGCGCGCCGCAGGATCGTGCGGATACGGGCGACGAGCTCCTCGAGGCTGAACGGCTTGGTCACGTAGTCGTCGCCGCCGAGCGTGAGCCCACGGATCTTGTCGTCGGTCGCGTCGCGCGCGGTGAGGAAGATGATCGGCACGCGGTTGCGCTGCGCCCCGAGCCGCTGGGCGACGTCGAAGCCCTCCATGTCAGGGAGCATCACGTCGAGCAGGATGAGGTCGGGACGGAAGGTGGACACGGCGGACAGCGCATCCGCACCCGTCCCGGCGCCATCGACCTCGAAACCCTGGAAATCCAGGGCCATCGTGATGACGTCGACGATGTTCGGCTCGTCGTCGACGACGAGGACGCGGTGGGGTCGAGTGGCGTTCATCGGGCCAGTCTCGGCGCGCCGGCTTGGCAGCACCTTTGAGTTTCCTGAGAGCTTCCTGGGACTCAGGATCCTCCCAGGGAGCTCTTACCCCGCGCCGACACTCCGGCCGTACGTTCGTCGCATGACCGGAGAGCACCTGTTCTGGATCACGAGCCGCGCGGCCGGAATCCTCGCGCTCCTGCTCGCCACCGCCGGGGTGAGCCTCGGACTGATGATCGGCGGCCGGATGGTCGCGCGCCGCGGCGTCGACCTGCGCGCGGCGCACGAGGCGCTCTCGCTCGCGACGATGGCCGCGATCGTGGCGCCCTCGCCCCGACGGCCCTCGAGGCCGAGGTCCACGCCAAGGCGGCGATCCTCGCCGGCCCGGACCGCGCGATCGCCTGGCTGCCCCACGGCGGCGTCGTCGTCCACGACGACGGCACACACGCCGTCATCGCCTGAGAGTCAGCGTCGCGGCGGCCGCTCGGCGAGCACGCGCGCCGCAATGCCCGCCTGGGTCGCCCGGCCGTAGCCGTCTCCGGTACCGCTGGTGAGGACGGCCAGCGCGATCCGCCGCCCGTCGCGCTCGAGCAGCGCGACCTGGTGGGCGATCCGTGTCCGCCAGCCACCCTTGAACATGATCGTGAAGCCGCGCTCGGAGGCGACCGGAGCGATCCCCCACCGCTGCGACGGGACGATCGACGCGAGCAGGTGGCGCAGGTAGGCGCGGTGCCGGCGCGGGGCGAGCCGGTCGATGCGCAGGAAGAGCTTCGCCTGATCGGCGGCCGTGAGCTGGGCGTCGGCCCAGTTGCCGACGTCGGCGAAGCGCGTCATGCGCGCCACCGCGGCCACGCGGCGCAGGCCGTCGCCGCCGATCCGCCGGTACACGGTGCTCGCGGCCGCGTTGTCGGAGACCCGGATCATCGGCCCGAGCAGCGCCCGCTCGCCCGACGTCAGCTCCCGGCCGCGGGCGTCGCGCACCACGGCGAGCGCGAGCATCGCCTTGACGACGCTCGCCGACGGATAGCGGCGGTCGACGGCGCGCCCGCGGATGCGCCGCCCGTCGACCACGGCGAAGGACACCGAGCCGTCCCGCTCCCGCGCCCATCGCTGCGCCTCCCCCACCCCGCCCCAGGCGATGAGCCGCGGCTCGGGGGTCGGCGGCAGGGCCGACGCCCGGGCGGCCGGCACGAGCAGCAGCGCCGCGAGCGCGAAGAGCATCCCGTTTCGGCGCTTCCCGCCGGCCACGCGCCGCATCATGACGCCTCTCCCGGCTTCCTGTGAGGATTCCCGGGATGCGCACCAGCGACCTCGTCCACCGCGAGCGCCCCGCGGCGGGCGATGCCGCCGGCCTGCTCGTCCTGCATCACGGCCGCGGCGCCGACGAGAACGACCTGCTCGGCCTCGGCGACGTCCTGGACCCGGAGCGGCGGCTGCACGTCGTCACCCCACGCGCCCCGCTGCAGCTGCCGGGCTGGCCGGGACACCATTGGTACGTCGTCCCGCGCGTCGGCTATCCCGATCCCGACACGTTCCATGCCGCCTACCGCAAGCTCTCAACGTTCCACGACGCGCTGTGGGAGCGCACCGGCTTGACGCCCGAGCAGACGGTGTTCGGCGGCTTCTCGATGGGCTCGGTGATGAGCTACGCGCTCGGCCTCGGGCCCGACCGGCCCGCGCCCGCCGGGATTCTCGCGTTCTCCGGCTTCATCCCGACCGTCACCGGCTGGGAGCCGGACCTCGCGTCGCGCGCGGCCACGCGCGTGTTCATCGCCCACGGACGCAACGACCCGGTCATGCAGGTCGACTTCGCGAGCCGCGCGCGCGACGTGGTCGAGGCCGGCGGCCTGCCCGTCGAGTACCACGAGTCCGACGCCGGGCATCACATCGACCCCGATCACATCCCGGCCGCGACGGCATGGCTGCGCGAGACGATCTAGCCGCCCGCCGCCGAGCGCGAGCCGAGCTGGCGGCGGGAGCGGACCGCGTCGGCGCGCGGTCCCACTTCCGGGCCATGGGCATCGACCCCGAGCGGCTGGCCGGGCCGATCGTCGGCATCGCCTCGACCTGGACGGGGACGATGCCGTGCAACCTCAACCACCGCGACCTTGCGGACGCGGTCGGGCGCGGCGTGGCGGCGGCGGGCGGCGTCCCGCTGCCCTTCAACACGATCGCAGTCTCCGACAACCAGACGCAGGCCACGCCCGGCATGCGCGCCTCGCTGGTCTCACGCGAGCTGATCGCCGACTCGATCGAGCTGCTCGACATCGCCCACGACTTCGACGCGCTGGTCTGCATCGTCGGCTGCGACAAGACGGTGCCCGCCGCGCTGATGGCGCTCGCCCGCGTCGACAAGCCCGCGGTCGTGCTCTACAGCGGCCCGATGCGCGCCGGTACGTGGCGCGGGCAGCCGGCGACGATCCAGGAGGTGTGGGAGCAGCTCGGCGCCTTCCACGCGGGCCTCCTGGGGCGCGCCGATCTCGACGAGCTCGAGCGTGCCGCCTGCCCGGGCCAGGGGACGTGCGCGGGCCAGTTCACCGCCAACACGATGGGGCTGGCGCTCGAGTTCCTCGGCATCTCGCCGCTCGGACACGCGATGGCGCCTGCCGACGCGGCCGCCGAGCGGGCGGCCGCGGCGCAGCGGTGCGGCGAGCTCGCCGCGCGGCTGCCGGCCGGCGGGCACACGGCTCGCGCGTTCCTCGACCGCCGCGCGCTGCGCAACGCGATGGTCGGCATCTCGGCCACCGGCGGCTCCACCAACGGGGTCCTGCACCTGCTCGCGATCGCGCGCGAGGCGGGCGTCGACCTCGACCTCGACGAGCTCGCGGCCATCGCCGCGCAGACGCCGGTGATCGCCAGCCTCGCCCCCTCCGGCCGCTACCTCGCCACCGACCTGCACCGTGTGGGCGGCGCGCCGGCCGTGCTCGCCGAGCTGATCCGCGCGGGACTGATCGACAGTGAGGCGCCGGCCGTGGAGGGCGGCACGCTGGCCGAGCGCGTGGCCGATGCGCCGCCGCCGGATGGCGACGTCGTCCACCCCGCTGAGGCGCCGTACAAGGCGGCCGGGGGGCTGCTCGCGTTGCGCGGCAACCTCGCACCGCAAGGCGCCGTCGTCAAGCTGGCGGGCACCGAGCGCCGCCGCCACAGCGGGCCGGCGCGCGTCTTCGACTCCGAGGAGGCGTGCCTGGCGGCCATCAACGCGGGCGCCGTGATGGCCGGCGACGTGCTGGTCATCCGCAACGAGGGGCCGGCCGGCGGGCCGGGGATGCGCGAGCTGCTCGGCGTCACGTCCGCGGTCGTCGGCGCCGGCCTCGGCGAGTCGATCACGCTGGTCACCGACGGGCGCTTCTCGGGCGCCACCCGCGGGCTGATGGTCGGCCACGTCAGCCCCGAGTCGGTGCGCGGCGGCGCGATCGCGGCCGTGCGGGAGGGAGAGCGGGTGACCGTCGACCTCGACGAGCGCGTGCTGCACGTTGACGTCGACGCGGCGGAGATCGCGCGCCGCCTGGCGGGCTACGCGCCGCCGCCGCCCGCCTTCACGCGCGGCGTGCTCGGGCGCTACTGCCGGCTCGTGGGCTCGGCCTCGGATGGGGCGACGCTGTCATGAGCCGCTACCTCGTCACCGGCGCCTACGGCGCGATCGGCGCCTGGACGCTGCGCGCGCTGCTCGACCGGGGACACGAGACGATCGCCCTCGACCTCGGCGAGCAGGCGCCGCGCCTGGCGATCGCGCTCGAGCCGGAGCAGGCCGAGCGCGTCGTCCGCGTGCGCGGCGACATCACCGACCTCCAGCTCGTCGAGCGGGTGCTCGACGAGCACGCGGTCACGCACGTGATCCACCTCGCCGCGTTGCAGGTCCCGTTCGTGCGCGCCAACCCGCCGCTCGGGGCAGCGGTGGACGTGCTGGGCACCGTCAACGTGTTCGAGGCGGTGCGCCGCCGCCGCGACCGCATCGCGCCGGTCGTCTATGCGTCCTCGATCGCGGCGCTCGGCGAGGCCGCGCACCCGAGCACGCTGTACGGGGTCTTCAAGTGGGCCAACGAGGGCACCGCCGAGCGCTACTTCGAGGACTACGGCGTCTCGTCGATGGGCCTGCGGCCGCACACCGTCTACGGCCCCGGCCGCGACCAGGGCCTCACGTCCGCGCCCACCACGGCGATGGTGGCGGCCGCCGCGGGGGTGCGGTTCCACATCCCGTTCGGCGGCAGCGTGCAGATGCAGTACACCCCCGACGTCGGCGAGGCGTTCGCGCGCGCCGGCGAGCTCGAGTACCGCGGCGCGTCGGTCCACAACCTCGACGGCCCGGTCGTGTCGATGCCCGAGCTGCTCGAGCTGATCGCCCGGAGCGTGCCGGAGGCGGAGCGGCTGCTCACCGCGGCCAGCGATCCGCTGCCGTTCCCGGCCGAGGTCGACCACGCGTCGTGGCTCGAGCTGGTCGGCGAGCCCGTGATGCGGCCGGTCGAGGCCGGCATCGCCGACGGCATCGAGCGCTTCCGGGCGCTGCTGGCGGACGGTCGCGTCAGGCCGCCGTCCACGGGAGGCCGCGCATCAGGGTGAGCACGTGCAGCGGCGCGCCGGTCTCGGCAGCCTCGTCGGCCGCGCGGCCGGGGTGCTCGGTGTTGCCCTCGAACAGGTCCCAGTGGATCGGCACCAGCACGGAGGCGCCGATGCGGGCGGCCAGCGCGACCGCGTCGCGCACGTCCATGTTGCCGGCCAGGTCGGCCTGCTCGCGGAAGTACGTGCGCCCGTTGATCGGGAGCAGCGCGACGTCGACGGACAGCGGCTCGAGCGCCGCCACGACCGCATCGGTCACCAGAGTGTCGCCCGCGTGGTAGAAGGCGACGCCCTCGAGCTCGAGCACGTAGCCGACGAACCGCGGGTCGTCGGCGTAGCCGTCGCGCGGGTGGACGGCGTGCACGGCCGGCACTGCGGTGGCGACCCCGGCGGCGCCGAGCGGCACCCGATCGCCACGCGCCACCCCGACGAACTCGGCGTCCGCGCAGGCGTCGCGCACCATCGCCTCGAGCGGGGCCGGCGCCACGATCGTCAGCCCCTCGCTCCGCTCGGCCACCGCCCGCAGCGACGCCGGGTCGAGATGGTCGAGGTGCTCGTGCGTGACGAGCAGCCAGTCGATGCCGGCGCCGCGCTCGTCCGCGGCCGGGGGTGGGTACCGGCGGCCGTCTGCGTCGGAGAAGAACGGGTCGACGAGGATCCGCCGGCCGCCGGCCTCGAAACGGAACCCTGCCTGTCCGAGCCAGGTCACGACCGGGGGCACGGCGCGAGGATAACGTTGCCTGGGTGCAGGCGCTGACCACGCTGCCGGGACGGCCCGGCTCCGCGACCGTGGCCGAGACGCCGGCTCCGACCCTCCCAGCCGGCGGCGTGCCGATCCGCGTGCTCGAGGTCGGCGTCTGCGGGACCGACCGCGAGATCGTGGCCGGCGAGTTCGGCACCGCCCCGCCCGGAGACGAGACGCTCATCCTCGGCCACGAGCTGCTCGGCGAGGTGGCCGCGGACGGTCACGGCTTCGACAAGGGCGACCTGGTCAGCGCCACCGTGCGCCGGTCGTGCGAGCGCTGCGCGCCGTGCCTGGAGGGCTCGCCGGACGCCTGCGCGACCGGCGACTACGCCGAGCGCGGGATCACCGCGCTGCACGGCTTCGCCGCCGAGGCGGTCGTCGAATGGCCCGAGCACATCGTCGCCGTCCCCCGCGCGCTCGGCCGTCTCGGCGTGCTGGCCGAGCCGGCCTCGATCTGCGCCCGCGGTCTCCGTCATGCGCTGACGGTCGGCGCGCGTCAGCCGTGGGAGGCCCGACGCGCACTTGTGATCGGGGCGGGCGCCATCGGCATGCTCGCGGCCTACATGCTGCGCCTCGCCAACCGCGAGGTGGTGGTCGCCGCGCGCAGCGCAACGGACAGCGAGAAGGCCGCGCTCGCCGCCGCCGCGGGCGCCGAGTACCTGTCGACCGCCGAGACGCGCCTCGAGGACACCGGCGCCTTCGACCTCGTGATCGAGGCGGCCGGCAGCGCCGAGCTCATGGTGGCCGGGGCGAGCCTGCTGCGCCGCAACGGCGTCGTCTGCCTGCTCGGCCTCGACGCCCACGCGCACCCGGTCACCATCGACGGCACGCTGCTCGGCGTCGACTTCGTGATCGAGAACCGCGTCCTGCTCGGCAGCGTCAATGCGCACCGCCGCGACTGGGACGCCGGCGTGCGCGACCTCGTGGCTATGCGCGAGCGGTGGCCGGACGCGCTCGAGCGCCTGATCGGCCTGCGCGTGGCCCCCGACGGCTTCCCGGAGGCCTTCGCGTTCCGCGGGGTGAAGGCGACGCTGCAGTTCGTCTAGGAACCGGCGGCGAGGTCGCGCAGGCTCTCGTGATCCTCCCGGCACGCGGGGCAGCCTTGCAGGTGCGCGCGCATGCCGGGAAGGCGCGCGTCCGCGTCCTCGCCGGCCAGCTCGAGGTCCACGTACTCGTCGAGCAGCTCGAAGCATCGGTCGCAGCTGACCTCGGGCCCGTCGGGTCCGAGGAGGCGGTTCATCAGGTCTCGATGATGGCTCACGTCTCACCTCCGATGTGGCCGGACAGCGCGGCGCGCAGCTTGCGCCGCGCGTCGTGGAGGGTCTTGTAGAGCGCGCCGCGCGTGCTCCCGAGCCGCTCGGCGAGCACGTCGATCGGGACACCGTCGAGCGCGAGCGCGCAGAACACCTGGCGCTGATGCGGGGTGAGCTCGGCTTCGACCGCGGCGGCGATCGCGCGCAGCAGCTCGGCATCCTCGACCGCCTGCTGGGCGCTCGGCCCCGGGTCGGCGAGCCGGCGCCAGGACTCGTCCTCGAGCCCGATCTCCCTCCCCTGCCACGCGCGGCGCCGGGCCTTCACGCCGGCCTCGAGCAGCGCGAACTTGTACGCCCAGGTCGTGAAGCGGCTCGCGCCGCGAAACGTGTGGAGCTTGGCGAGGATCGCCGCCAGGGCGTCGTCGGCCGCCTGCGTGGCCAGGTCGCCGAGCTCGCCGGCCGGGATGTGCGCGAGCTGGTCGCGCCGGCGCCCGAGCTCGTGGTTCGCCGCGCGCAGCAGGAGCCGGTGGAGCTCGGCCATGGCCGCCTCGCGCGCCGGCCCCGGCTGCCGCAGCCCGTCGAGCAGCGCCTCCGGATCGCTCACTCTCGTCTCGGCCCGCATGCGCCGCCGAGGATAGGCGGGCAGCGCAATCGCGGTCACGAGACGATGCTCTCGAGCCGCCCGCGGCTCTCGACGACTGCGCGGATCGGACCGATCGAGTCCCAGTCGTTGACGTGCATGCCCGCGCTCACGGTCCCGTCGGCGCCGATCCAGAACGCCTGGAAGTGCCGCTCGTCGATGCTGCCGCGGATCACGAGCTCGTCGCCCGGGTCATGCAGGCCGACGTACTCGAGCCCGAGGTCGTACTGGTCGGAGAAGAAGTACGGAACCTTGTCGTACGGCTCGGGCGCGTCCAGCATCGAGCGCGCCGCGGCGACACCCTGCTCCTGCGCGTTGTCCCAGTGCTCGACGCGGATGCGCCGGCCATAGCGGGGGTGCAGCGCCGAGGCGACATCGCCCGCGGCGAACACGTCGGGCGCGCTCGTGCGCAGGTGCTGGTCCGCCACGATGCCATCGCCAACCTCGAGCCCGGCCGCCTCGGCGAGACCCGTCGCCGGCTTCACGCCGACGGCCAGCAGCACCGCGTCGGCGGTGAGCTCGCGGCCGTCGGTGAGCCGCACGGTACGGTCCTCGACGGCGGCGACGCCGGCGTTGAGGCGCAGGTCGACACCGTGCCCGCGATGGAGGTCGGCGAAGAACGTGCCGAGCCGGGCTCCGAGCACGCGCTCGAGCGGTGTCGCCCCCTGCTCGACCACCGTGACCTCCGCGCCCAGGCCGCGAGCGGTGGCGGCCACCTCGCAGCCGATCCAGCCCGCCCCGATCACCACCAGGCGTCCTCCCTTCTCGATCGCCGCGCGCAGCACATCGGCGTCGGCGACCGAACGGAGGACGTGCCCCGCGATCGGCGGTCGCCGGGGCACCGCGCCGGTCGCGATCAGCAGCCGGTCGTAGCGCAGCTCCCCGCCGTCCGTGAGTCGCAGCCGGTGCGCGCCCGGGTCGAGCGCCGTCGCCTCCACGCCCGTCAGCAGCTCGATGTCGCGGGTCGCGTAGAAGGCGTCGTCGTGGACCTGCGCCTCGGCGAGCGTGCTGTCGCCGGCGAGGTAGCTCTTCGAGAGCGGCGGACGCTCGTACGGCAGCTGCGGCTCGGCGCCGACGATCACGACGCGCCCGTCGAACCCCTCGTCGCGCAGCGTCTCGGCGGCCTTGGCGCCGGCCAGGCCGCCGCCCACCATCACGAACGTCATGCGATCAGACACGGCTTCCTCCAGTCAGGGACAGGAACTCCTGGCGGGTGCGCACGTCGTTGCGGAGGCGGCCCCGCAGCGCCGAGGTGACGGTGCGCGCCCCCGGCTTCCGGACCCCGCGCAGCGACATGCACAGGTGCTCGGCCTCGATCACGACCCCGGCGCCCTTGGGGGCGAGCTGGTCGTCGAGCCAGCCGGCGACCTGCGTGGTCAGCCGCTCCTGCACCTGCAGCGACCGCGTGAAGTGCTCGATTACGCGCGCCAGCTTCGAGAGCCCGATGATGCGCTCGCCCGGCAGGTACCCGACGTGCGCGACGCCCACGAACGGCAGCAGGTGGTGCTCGCAGAGCGAGTGGAACGGGATCCCCGTGGCGACGACGAGCTCGTCGTAGCCGGCGTCGTTCGGGAACGTCGTCGGCGTGAAGGGCGTGGGCGCCAGCAGCTCGGCGTACATGCGAGCGATCCGCCGTGGCGTGTCGCGCAGGCCCTCCTCGGCCAGATCGACGCCGAGCGCCCGCAACAGCTCGTGGGCCGCCGTTTCGGCCGCGGCGAGGTCGACGTCGAGCCCGGCGACCGGGCGTAGATGGGCGAGTGCTTGGGTCACACCCCATTGGCGCGCGTCGCTCGGGATTCCTTACCTCGGCCGACGTGCGAGGCTCCCGCGGTGTCCGACGTCCGCGTCATCACCTTCAACACCGCGGTCGGGAACCCGCGGATCAAGACGCGGCAGGAGGACTTCTTGCGGCTGCCGTTCTACCGCGAGGCGCTCGACGGCGGGCCGGAGGCCCCGCTGCTCGCGCTCCAGGAGGTCGGTGACGCGCAGGCGCGGGCGCTGCGTCGCGGCGCGGCCGAGTCGTCCGCCCGGGTGCTCCAGGCGCGCCGGCCGAAGCAGGGGAACGCGCTCGTCGTGCCCGATCGCTACGAGGTGCTCTCGCACCGCTGGGGCTACTACGTCGTGCCCCAGCTGCGGGGCATCCTCGACGGGCTGCGCACCGGCCAACGGAACTGGCGCCAGTACCTCGAGCTGAGGATGTGGATCGAGGCTCGGCTGCGCGACCGCGCCGCCCGGCGCGAGCTCACGGTGCTGACCACGCACGTCTCCGCCGACGGCAGCCTGAAGGTGCCCCAGACGCGCGCGAGCGTCGAGCGAGCGCTGGCCGCCGCCGCCCGCGGACCGGTCATCCTCGCCGGCGACTTCAACGTGCCCAAGCGCCACCCGCGCGGGCGCGACGTCGAGGCCGCCGCCCTCCTCGCGCGCCTGCGCGACGTCGGTACGAGCGAGCCGCTGCCGGGGAAGGAGAACATCGACTACGTGCTGACCTCCGGCTTCGAGCCGGTCTCCTCGCGGCTGTGGACCGGCGACTCGCTCGCGCTGCCCGGAAGCCCGGACGCCGAGTCGGTCAGCGACCACTACCCGGAGGACGACGTCATCCGCTACAGCTGAGGCGTCCTGCGCCGATGACCCGGGTGTCATGGGGGACGTTCTCGAGACCTTCACGGCGGCCGACGTCGTCATGGCGCGCCAGCCGATCTTCGACGCGGACCTGCGGCTCGAGGCCTTCGAGCTGCTTTACCGCGCGGTCGGCGCCGACGGCCGCTCGCTGGCCGGCGACCGCGCGACCGCCACGGTGCTCGTCGGCGCGCTGACCGATGTCGGGCTCGGGCGCCTCGTGGGCTCCCAGCGCGCGTACCTGAACGTCAACCGCGAATTCCTGCTTGCGTTCCGCCCGCTCCCGCTGCCGGCCGACCGGGTCGTGCTCGAGCTGGTCGAGGACCAGCTGCTCGACGACGAGCTGCTCGGCGTGCTCGGCGAGCTGGTCGAGGACGGCTTCACGCTCGCGCTCGACAACTTCGACTACCGGCCGGAGCTCGAGCCGCTGCTCGCGCTCGCCTCGGTCGCCAAGCTCGACATCCAGGCGCTCGACCGCGAGCGGCAGGCCGACCACGTCCGCCGCCTGCGCGAGCGAGGCCTGACCGTGATCGCCGAGAAGGTCGAGACCCGCGAGGAGCTCCAGCACTGCCGCCGGCTCGGCGTCGACGGGTTCCAGGGCTTCTTCTTCGAGCGCCCGGCGATCGTCTCCGGCCGCCCCACCCCCACCTTCCGCCTGCGGGCGCTCGCCGAGCTGATCTCCACGGAGGACGACGACCTCGACGCGCTCGAGTACCTGATCGGTCACGACGCCGGCCTCAGCTACAAGCTGCTGCGCCTTGCCAACTCCGCGCACGTCGCCCCGCGCAGCCGGATCCGCTCGATCCGCCACGCGCTGGCGATGCTCGGCGGGCGCACCGTCCGCCGCTGGGCGACGCTGTTCGTCCTCTCCGAGACCCGCGGGCACTCGCACGAGCTGCTCGTCACCGCGCTCGTCCGCGCCGGCCTGTGCGAGATGCGCGCGCACCGCGACGCGAACTCCGAGCCCGACCGCGCGTTCACCGTCGGGCTCTTCTCGGTCGCCGACGCGCTGCTGCAGACCTCGATGCCCGAGCTGCTGCAGGAGATGCCCTTCGACGAGCGCACCACCGAGGCCCTGCTCGACCACGTCGGCCCCGAGGGCCGGATCCTGCGCACGGTGCTCGCCTACGAGCGCGGCCGCTTCGACGACCAGGACGTCACCGGCCTCAGCGACATGTACTACGACGCCGTCGAGTGGGCCACCGAGACGGTGCTCCAGCTGGGCTGAAGTCCGGCGCGCCGGCGCTTGACGGAGGTGAAAGACTCCCAACCGATTGGAGTTATGGAATCGGTTCCAGGGGACCGAAGGGGGAGTCGGGACAATGCGTTTCCTTGCCACGCTCTGCGGGCTGCTCGCCTGCCTCGCCACGGCATCGGTCGCCGAGGCGCACAAGAAACGCGGGCATCATCACGGACAGGCGCAGCACAGCCTGCGCCAACCGGTCACCGACCAGAACTTCTACTTCGTCATGGCAGACCGGTTCTGGAACGGCACCACGGCCAACGACCACGGCGGCCTGCCACCGGGTAAGAACGAGGGCCAGTCGGGCTTCGACCCGACGGGCAAGGGCTGGTACCACGGCGGCGACCTCCAGGGCCTGCGGGAGACCGGCTCGCCTACATCAAGCGCCTCGGCACGACCGCGATCTGGCTGACACCGAGCTTCAAGAACAAGGCGGTCCAGGACAACAACGGCTTCCCCTCCGCCGGCTACCACGGCTACTGGATCACCGACTTCACGCAGATCGACCCGCACCTGGGCAGCAACGACGACCTGCGGCTGCTCATCCGCGACGCCCACCGGCTCGGCATCAAGGTCTACTTCGACGTGATCACGAATCACACGGCCGACGTCATCCGCTATCAGGAGGGCGCGGCTCCCGTCTACATCTCGAAGGACCGCTACGCCTACCGCGACGCCGCGGGCAATCCGTTCGACGACCGCGACTTCGCCGGCACCAACCGCTTCCCGGACCTGGCGCCCGACGGCCAGCCCCCGTGCCCGCCTGCCGGCACGCCTCCAACCCCGCTCCAGAGCTTCCCGTACCACCCATGCGTGCCGGACGGGACGACCCCTGAGTACCCCCTCGACGAGCAGGACGTCAAGGTCCCCGCGTGGCTCAACGACGTGAGCGTCTACCACAACCGCGGGAACACGACGTTCGTCGGCGAGAACTCCCAGTACGGCGACTTCTTCGGGCTCGACGACCTGTTCACCGAGGACCCGCGTGTCGTCGACGGGATGATCGACATCTACAAGTTCTGGATCCGCGAGTTCCGCGTCGACGGCTTCCGGATGGACACCATGAAGCACGTCGACGACGCGTTCTGGCAGCGGTTCGCGCCGACGATCGAGAACTACGCGAAGTCGATCGGGATCCGCGACTTCTACATGTTCGGCGAGGTGGCGGAGGACTTCAGCCACGAGCTGATCTCGCACTACCCCGTCCACGACGACGTCCAAGGCGTCCTCGACTTCCTGTTCCAGATGGCGTCCGTGGACTTCGCCGCCAAGTCGCTCCCGACCGACAGCCTGCGCGACTTCTTCGTCAAGGACGACTGGTACACGGACGGCGACTCGAACGTCTACAACCTGCCGACCTTCCTCGGGAACCACGACCGCGGGCGGATCGGCATGTTCATCCGCAACGCCAACCAGGGGGCGGCCGAGGCCGAGCTCCTGCGGCGCGACCGCCTCGCGCACGCGCTCATGTACTTCTCGCGCGGCAACCCGGTCGTCTACTACGGCGACGAGCAGGGCTTCACAGGCGCCGGCGGCGACCAGGACGCGCGGCAGGACATGTTCCCGTCGCAGTCGCCGCAGTACAACAACAAGGACGACTTCAATCCCGACGGATCGAGGCTCGCTGGCGACGACGGAACCGGCAACAACGACAACATCGGCTCCGACGAGACGCCGATCGACGACAACTTCGACACCGGGCACCCGCTGTACCGCCAGCTCAAGCGGCTCGCCAAGGTGACCAAGCGTCACCCGGCGCTCCGTGACGGCGCGCAGCAGCACCGGTACTCGTCACCCGCCGCGGGCGTGTACGCGTTCTCGCGCCTCGACCGCCGCGACCGGCACGAGTACGTCGTCGCGCTCAACAACGCCGAGACCGCCGCGTCGGCCTCCATCCCGACCTACGTGCGCAACAGCCGCTGGAAGAAGGTCCACGGCCGCGGCCCGGCGCGCCTGCTCAGCGGCGGCGACCGGCACCTCGACGTCACGCTCGCGCCGCTGTCGACGGTCGTGTACCGGGCGAACAAGCACGTGCCGCGCAGCAAGGCCGCGCCGTCGATCGCGCTCGACGTGCCGGCCGAGGGGCGCGACCGGCTCGAGGTGGGCGCGGACCTCGGCTCCGACGCCTTCGCCGAGGTGACGTTCTACGCGAAGGTCGGGCGCGGGTCGTGGAAGAGCATCGGCACGGACGACAACGCGCCGTACCGGGTGTTCCACGACGTGGCCGACTACGACCCGGGCACCACGATCCGGTACAAGGCCGTCGTGCTCGACAACGCCGGGCACACCCGCAAGAGCTCCGTCGGCACCTCGACGATCGCGGAGCCCGCGATCACGCTGGAGGCGCCCGTCGACGGCGGGCGCGTGCGCGGCGAGGTCGAGATCCGCGCGATCACGGTGCCCGAGCACCCGTGGTACGAGGTCCAGTTCCAGCGCTCGGTGAACGGCGGCGCCTGGACCGACGTCGGTGCGCCGGACACCTCCTCGCCGGTCTACACGGCGTTCGACGACACCGGCAGCCTGCCGGATCTCGCGACCGTGAGCTACCGGGCGGTCCTGACCTACGCCGATGGGCGGACGGTCACGAGCGCGCCACGCACGGTCACGGTGGTGCAGACGCCGGTCACCACGGCGGTGGTGCACTACTTCCGGCCCGCGGGCGACTACGCGGACTGGGGCCTGCACCTATGGGGCGACGCGATCGCCGACGGGGTGGCGACCGACTGGGCCGCTCCGCGCCAGCGGGACCGGGTCGAGAACGGCGAGGCGATCTACGAGATCCCGCTCAAGGACGACACGAAGCCGGTGAACTTCATCATGCACCGGCCGAGCGGCGACTCGATCCCGTCGACCCGCGAGCCGGGCGGCGACCGCTCGTTCGTGCCGCTCGACCACCCGGAGATCTGGCTCGTGCAGGGCGACCCGACGGTCTACACGTCGGATCCGACGCCGTAGGCGGGGGTTACGCCTCGGGGCGCCTCGCGCGCCCCGAGGCGCGCTGGTCGAGCGCCTCGAGCACGCGCTCGACCGACCGCTCGACCGGCTCCTCCGCCGCGTGGAGCCGGACGTCGGGCGCCCCCGGCGACTCGTAGGGTGCGTCGACGCCCGTGAAGCCGGGCAGCTCGCCGGCGCGGGCGCGGGCGTAGAGACCGGCCGGATCGCGGGTCTCGCACACCTCCAGCGGGGTGTCGACCCATGCCTCCACGAAGTCGAGGTCGGCCTGCTCGTGCAGCTCGCGCGCCCACGCCCGGTCCGCGGCCATGGGTGACACGAGCGCCACGATCGCCACGTTGCCGGTGTCGGCCACGATCCGGGCGAGGCTCGCCACCCGGCGCGCGTGCTCGTGGCGGTCGGCGCGTGAGAAGCCGAGATCGCCGCTCAGGCCGTGGCGCAGGTTCTCGCCATCCAGCAGGTAGGCGGGCCGCCCGGCGGCGATCAGGCGCCGCTCGAGCTCCTCGCCGATCGTCGACTTGCCGGCGCCCGGGAGCCCGGTGAGCCAGACGGTCGCGCCGCGGACGCGGAGGATCCCCCAGCGCTCGCGGCGCGGGAGCGGCGGCTCGTGCCACACGACGTCCGGGCTGTGCGGGCCGACCGGCGCGCCCGCCTCCTCGGTGGCGCTGACGATCATGCCCGCCGCGACGGTGTCGTGGGTGGCCTCGTCGACGAGGATGAACGCCCCGGTCGTGCGGTTGCGCGAATACGGGTCGGCGATCACCGGCGCACTCGTCCGCAGGCGCACGCGCCCGATGTCGTTGAGCGCGAGCTCGTCGGGACGGGCGACATCGCCGAGCGTCTCCATGTCCACCCGCGAGCGGATCTCCTCGATCGTCGCGCGCACGTGGCGCGTCGTGTGCTTGAGCTCATAGCGGGTGCCGGCCTTGAGCGGGCGCTCGGCCATCCAGCACACCGTCGCTTCGAGGTGGCGGGCGACCGGCGGCGGTGACGCGGCCCCGCACAGCATGTCGCCGCGGCCGACGTCGACGTCGTGCTCGAGCAGCACGGTGACGGACATCGGCGGCCGCGTGCTCTCCACGACGCCATCCGGCGTCTCGATGCGCGCGATGCGCGAGTACTCGCCGCGCGGCAGCACGACGACCTCGTCGCCCTGCCGCAGCACGCCTCCCGCGACGCGGCCGGCGTAGCCGCGGTAGTCGGGCGCGCGCACCGTGAGCTGGACGGGGAAGCGCGACTCCTGAGGCTGCTCGTCCGCGCTGACCTCGAGGCGCTCGAGCTGCGAGAGCAGCGTCGGCTCGGTGAACCACGGCGTCTTCGGCGAGGGGTCGACGACGTTGTCGCCATGGAGGGCGGACACGGGGATCACGCGCGTGTCCGGCACGCCCAGGCGCTCGGCCATCGCGACGAAGCCCGCCTCGATCTCGCGGAAGCGCCCCTCGTCCCAATCGACGAGGTCCATCTTGTTCACGCACGCGACGAGGTGGCGGATGCCGAGCAGCGAGGCGAGGTACGCGTGCCGCCGCGACTGCTCGACGATCCCGGCCCGCGCGTCGACCAGCACGAGCGCGGCGTCCGCCGTCGAGGCGCCGGTGACCATGTTTCGCGTGTAGCGGACGTGGCCCGGCGTGTCGGCGATGATGAACGAGCGCAGCGGAGTGGCGAAGAAGCGGTACGCGACGTCGATCGTGATGCCCTGCTCGCGCTCCGCGCGCAGACCGTCGATCAGGTGCGCGAGGTCCACGTCCGCGCGCGCCATCTCGTCGGCCATCAGCGCCCGCGCGTCGTAGAGCAGCCGCCCGATCAGCGTGCTCTTGCCGTCGTCGACCGAGCCCGCCGTCGCGATGCGCAGCAGCTCGGCGGAGGATCGCTCGGTGGCCGTCACGGCCGTGCACGATACGAGGTGGCCGTTCGGTGCCGTTCGGGCGCGGCAAGCCCTCGCCCGGCGTCACGCGGGCTTGTACCCTTCGGCACGAGACCCGACGTATCCCAAGCACATGCGTTTCGTCCGCGCGCGTACGCCAACCTTCGACGCCGGTCACGAGCCGCCCTGGCGGTTCGTGCTCCGCGTGCTCCGCAGCTCGAGGCGTCACCGCACCCAGGGCCACGCGGCGGAGATGGCGTTCTTCGCGGTCGTCACGCTCGTCCCCTCGACGGTGGCGGTCGGCTCCGCGCTCGGGCTCTCGAAGAACCTGGTCGGGGAGCGGCTCGTGTTCGAGGCCGAGAACGCGGCGATCGGCGCGATCCGCGCGCTCATGGGACCTGAGCTGGCGGACTCGGTGATCACGCCCTTCGTGCACCTGCAGCTCTCCCAGCCTCGCGGCGGCGTGGCGCTCGGCGCCCTGCTGATCGCGTGGTGGTGCTCGATGCGGCTGTTCGAGGCGACGGGCACCGCGCTCGACGTGGCCTACGGCGTCAAGAGCGCGCGGGCCACCCCCGCGCAGAAGGTCCTCGCGCTCGGCTTCGCGCTCGGGTCCGTGGCGCTCGTCGCCCTCACGGTCGAGATGACCGTCGCGGTCGGCTGGGCCCCCCTCCGCTTGGCGCTGCTGCTTGCCGTGATCGTCGGCTTCCTCGTCTCGCTCTACCGCTTCAGCCCCAACATGCGGCACACCTGGCGCGAGTGCGTGCCCGGCGCAGTGATCGGCGCCGCCCTGTGGATCCTGGCCGCCGTGGCCTTCCGCGTCTCGGCCGAGATCGGGATGCGCTCGGCGAGCGGCGTCGCGGCCAACGATCCCTCGATGATCCTCATCGGGCAGTCTGTCAACGCCGTGGTGGCCACCGTGTTGTGGGCCTACCTGGCGAGCATCGCGATCCTCATCGGCGGCGAGTTCAATGCCGGCCTGCGCAATCGCCGCGTCGAGCGCTCGCTGGTGAGCACGCCGGGCGACGTCCCGGACCGCGAGCTCCAGCTCGTGAACCCCGGCCGCTAGCCACCCAGCTTCGGCGTCAAATCCCGGGAGCGCGAAAGTGCCAGACGACGTCACCAACGAGCCGGAGTGAGTGGTCGCCAGGGACGGAAGCGCCGCGGGCCCGCTGCCCGACGCGAAGGCCAGAGACGGACGGCACGTACGAGGTCCCGTATGACGACGACGTGATCCAGTCCGCGCCCGCGACGCCGGCGCCGACGGGGTCGACGGGGTGTTCACCGAGGGCAGCCCGACCGACTGGAGCCTCGAGCGCGCGCATGGGGCCGGCGGCGACGCCGGCCTCATGCATCATCCTGGCGGGCCGTGCTCGCCCAGGCCCTGCATGCCGCCCTGTGGCCCGTGCGCCGCATACTGGCGGCGTACGCGCGCGCCCGGCCCCGCCCGGAGGACTGGACCGGGTCCGAGCGCCGTGTGACGATCGTGCTCGGGAGCGCCTGGGGGATGGGCGGTACGATCCGCACCGTCCACAACCTCGCCGGCCACCTGGCGGGCCGCGGCTATGACGTCGAGATCCTGAGCGTCTTCCGCTCCCGCCGGCAGCCGTTCTTCGCGTTCCCGCCCGGCGTGCGGGTCACCGCGCTCGACGACCTGCGGCCGCGCGCGCCGCGATCGCTGCTGCGCTCGGCGCTGCGGCGCCTGCCGAGCGCGCTGGCGCACCCCGCCGACGCGGGGCCGCGCTGGAACCTCTGGGTCGACGTGCAGCTCGTGCGCCGCCTGCGACGCCGGACCGGCTTCCTGATCACCACCCGCCCGGTGCTCAACCTCATCTCGGCCGACCTGCGGCTGCCGGGCCTCGTGCGCGTCGGGCAGGAGCACATGAGCCACGACATCTGGCCCCCGCGGCTGCGGCGGGCGATGGTCGCGGCCTACCCGCGGCTCGACGTGCTCGTCGCGCTCACCGAGGGCGACCGGGCGCGGTACCAGCAGGTCACGGGCGGGGCGGTGCGCACCGAGCGCATCCCCAACTCGGTCTCCGCGCTCGGCGGGCAGGAGCCCGACCTCGCCGCGCCTGTCGTGGTCGCCGCCGGCCGTCTCACCCGCCAGAAGGGCTTCGACCGGCTGATCGATGCGTTCGCGCGAATCGCGGACGAGCACCCGGCGTGGACCGCGCGGATCTGCGGGGCCGGCGAGCAGCGCGAGGCGCTCGGCAAGCGGATCCGCGCGGCGGGGCTGGCCGGCAGGGTCGAGCTCGCCGGCGCGGTGAAGGACATGGGCGAGGCGATGGCCCAGGCGTCGATCTTCGTGCTCAGCTCGCGCTCCGAGGGCTTCCCGCTGATCCTGCTCGAGGCGATGAGCAAGGGCCTCGCCCCTCTCGCCTTCGACTGCCGCACGGGGCCGGCCGACATCATCGACGACCACCGCAACGGGCTGCTCGTCCCCGACGGCGACGTCGAGGCGCTGGCCGCCGCGCTGGCGGAGATGATGGCCGACGAGCGGCTGCGGCGCCGTTGCGCCGCAGCGGCCCGCGAGACGGCTCGGGAGTTCACGATGGAGGAGGCGATCGGGCCCCGCTGGGAGGCGCTGCTGGCGGAGGCCTACGCGCGCGGGAAGATGAACGCGCGCAGCGTGTAGCGGCGCTTGCGGGGGCGCGGCGGCGCGTGCGGGTCGCGCAGCGGTCGCAGCTGGATGACGGTCGGGCGGTGGCGCATACGGTCAAAGACGCCGTTCAGGCGCCGCGCATTCCGGCCGCTACCGGACCGGCCCGAGCGGCAGGAGCGTGGCGCCGGCGACAATCAGCGGAGCCGCCTGAGACGGAGACAGGCCGTCCGCGAGGACGCCGGTGACATCGGAGACCGCGGCGACGACGCTCAGTCCGCGGGCGACGAGCTTCGACTCGTCGACCAGCAGCGTCGACTCGCCTGCCTGGGCGATCATCGCGCGCTTGACCTCGGCCTCGAGCGGGTCCGCATCGGTCAGCATGCCGGTCTCGGTCACGCCCTTGACGCTCAGGAACAGCCGGTCCGCGAAGTGCCCCTGCACCGTGCGGACGGCGAACGGGCCGACGAACGAGCGCGTCAGGCGCCGCAGCGTCCCGCCGATCCCGATCAGCTCGAGATCGGAGCTTCCCTCGTTGAAGACGAGCTCCATCACCGGGAGCGAGTTGGTGAGGACCGTGGCGGCGATACCCGTCTCGATCACCCGGCGAGCGACGAAGTAGCTCGTCGTCGACGAGTCGAGGAAGACCGTCTCGCGCGGCGACAGCCTGGCGACGGCCGCCTCGGCGAGCCTCCGCTTCTCTTCGGTCGCGGTGTTGAGACGGCGCGCGAACGAGTCCTCGTGCGCCGCCGTGGACGGGAGCACCGCCCCGCCGTGCGTCCGCCGGACGAGGCCGCGCCGCTCCAGCTCATCGAGGTCGCGGCGCGCAGTCATGGCGGACACATCGAAGCGCTCCTCGACCTCGGCGACCGTGACGACGCCGGTGCCACGCAGCGTCTCGACGATCTCGAGCCGCCTCGCCTCCCCAAGTACCTTACTTGTTCGTTTCTGTTCGATATGGCGACGGTACCCACGGTATCTCGGGTCTGTCAAGCACTTGACACAACTCGCACGTTCTGATTCGATCGTTTTCGGTCGGTTCGGAGGAGACCCCTTGATCGAACTACGCGATGCCGCCAAGTCGTATGGCGCCGTGCGGGCGCTGCGCGATGCGAACCTGAGCCTCCGCGCCGGCGAGGTTCGGGCGTTGATGGGTGAGAACGGCGCGGGCAAGTCGACGCTCGTCAAGGTGCTGGGCGGCGTCATCCGCCGGGACTCCGGCGACATGCTGGTCGAGGGCACGAGCGTCGACTTCCACTCGCCGCACGAGGCCCGAGACGCCGGCATTGCGGTCATCTACCAGGAGCCCACCCTCTTCCCCGACCTCAGCGTCGCGGAGAACGTCGTCATGGGCTATCACCCGCTCGGCGCGCTGTCCGGGCACGAGGTCGAGCGGCTGTTCGGAGTGGTGCGCACGCTGCGCGAGCAGGGCTCGGCGGTGCTCTTCATCTCGCATCGCCTCGAAGAGGTGTTCGAGCTCTGCGATACCGTCACCGTGATGCGGGACGGCGCG